>NZ_CP040818.1:2262500-2862500 GCF_005887635.2 Paroceanicella profunda
GGCGCAGCGAAAGCGAGTCTGAATAGGGCGCATGAGTTCGTGGGATCAGACCCGAAACCGGGTGATCTAGGCATGAGCAGGTTGAAGGTGCGGTAACACGCACTGGAGGACCGAACCCACATCCGTTGAAAAGGATCGGGATGACTTGTGCCTAGGGGTGAAAGGCCAATCAAACTCGGATATAGCTGGTTCTCCGCGAAATCTATTTAGGTAGAGCGTCAGACGAATACCTCTGGGGGTAGAGCACTGGATGGGTAATGGGGTCCCACAGACTTACTGATCCTAACCAAACTCCGAATACCAGAGAGTACTATCTGGCAGACACACATCGGGTGCTAAGGTCCGGTGTGAAAAGGGAAACAGCCCTGACCAACAGCTAAGGCCCCTAATTCGTGGCTAAGTGGGAAAGCATGTGAGACGGCCAAAACAACCAGGATGTTGGCTTAGAAGCAGCCATCATTTAAAGAAAGCGTAACAGCTCACTGGTCTAGATAAGCTGTCTTGCGGCGAAGATGTAACGGGGCTCAAGCCACGAGCCGAAGCTTTGGGTGCAGCAATGCGCGGTAGCGGAGCGTTCTCTGTGCGGCGAAGGGTGTGGGTGACCTATCCTGGAGCGCAGAGAAGTGAGAATGCTGACATGAGTAGCGACAAAGAGGGTGAGAGACCCTCTCGCCGAAAGTCCAAGGGTTCCTGCTTAAAGTTAATCTGAGCAGGGTGAGCCGACCCCTAAGGCGAGGCCGAAAGGCGTAGTCGATGGGAACCAGGTTAATATTCCTGGGCCAGGAGGATGTGACGGATCGCAGAGGTAGTTATCCCTTATCGGATTGGGATGGCTGCTGAGCGGTTCCTGGAAATAGCCCTCCGTGAGATCGTACCCTAAACCGACACAGGTGGACTGGTAGAGTATACCAAGGCGCTTGAGAGAACTACGTTGAAGGAACTCGGCAAAATGCCTCCGTAACTTCGGGAGAAGGAGGCCCCGTCCGTGGGCAACCATGGGCGGGGGGCACAGACCAGGGGGTAGCGACTGTTTACTAAAAACACAGGGCTCTGCGAAGCCGCAAGGCGACGTATAGGGTCTGACGCCTGCCCGGTGCCGGAAGGTTAAAAGGAGGTGTGCAAGCACTGAATTGAAGCCCCGGTAAACGGCGGCCGTAACTATAACGGTCCTAAGGTAGCGAAATTCCTTGTCGGGTAAGTTCCGACCTGCACGAATGGCGTAACGATTTCCCCGCTGTCTCCAACGTAGACTCAGCGAAATTGAATTCCCCGTGAAGATGCGGGGTTCCCGCGGTCAGACGGAAAGACCCCATGCACCTTTACTACAGCTTCACACTGGCGCCAGACATGTCATGTGCAGGATAGGTGGTAGGCTTTGAAGCGGGGACGCTAGTCCTCGTGGAGCCTCCCTTGAGATACCACCCTTGTCCTGTTTGGCGTCTAACCGCGGTCCGTCATCCGGATCCGGGACCCTGTGTGGCGGGTAGTTTGACTGGGGCGGTCGCCTCCCAAAGAGTAACGGAGGCGCGCGATGGTGGGCTCAGAACGGTCGGAAATCGTTCGCTGAGTGCAATGGCATAAGCCCGCCTGACTGCGAGACTGACAAGTCGAGCAGAGACGAAAGTCGGCCATAGTGATCCGGTGGTCCCGAGTGGAAGGGCCATCGCTCAACGGATAAAAGGTACGCTGGGGATAACAGGCTGATGATGCCCAAGAGTCCATATCGACGGCATCGTTTGGCACCTCGATGTCGGCTCATCTCATCCTGGGGCTGGAGCAGGTCCCAAGGGTATGGCTGTTCGCCATTTAAAGAGGTACGTGAGCTGGGTTTAGAACGTCGTGAGACAGTTCGGTCCCTATCTGCCGTGGGTGTAGGAGACTTGAGAGGAGCTGCCCCTAGTACGAGAGGACCGGGGTGGACGTACCACTGGTGGACCAGTTGTCCTGCCAAGGGCAGTGCTGGGTAGCTATGTACGGACAGGATAACCGCTGAAGGCATCTAAGCGGGAAGCCCCCTCAAAACAAGGTCTCCCTATCAGGGCCGTGGAAGACCACCACGTCGATAGGCTGGAGATGTAAGTGCAGCAATGCATTCAGTTGACCAGTACTAATCGCCCGATTGGCTTGAACCGATCCGGTAGTCGCAAGACAACCGATCCCAACTCAGGTCAGATACACAAAGACTTGGAAAGACGCCCGAAAGGGCAAAAATGCGTCTCACTGTCCAGGCCCAAAAGGCCAGGACGGCCAGACCTTCCGAGGAGCCCGCCAAAACGGCTCCCCCGAAGGTCTGGTGGTCACAGCGCGAGGTAAACTCCCGATCCCTTCCCGAACTCGGCCGATAAGACCCGCCGCGCCAATGGTACTGCGTCTCAAGACGTGGGAGAGTAGGTCGCCGCCAGACCAATACATCCTCATTCCCTCTCCTCACGATACATCAAACACCGCGGGGTGGAGCAGCCCGGTAGCTCGTCAGGCTCATAACCTGAAGGCCGCAGGTTCAAATCCTGCCCCCGCAACCATCTTTACTTGCGATGACCCCGCCCGACCGGCGGGGTTTTTCGTTTGCACCGAAAGCGTAAGGATTCCAGCGAGATCGCCGCGAACGTCGATCTCCACCTTGCCGTCCACCGGCGTCAGAACGATGTCCTCGACCAGCGTCCTGATGATATCGGCGGCTTCCGTGCGCTTTTCTTCGTTCTGATCCTGCAGGGCGTCGTAGAGGCCCTGGACGCGCGAGCGGTAAAGCTGCGCCATCGAGGGATGCAGCAGAGGTGGAGGGTCATCGGTCGTCGCCAGGAACGCGGTGAGCTCTGCCTTACGGGCTTCCAAGCGCTTCATGTCGTCGACGATGGCCTCGATCGGTCCGCCGGACTTGATGGCGGTCAGCAATTTTGACAACTCACGATCAATCTTCTCGCTCTCTGCTTCGGCTGCGGCGATCTCAGCGCGACCGTCCATGCGAAGGCGATTTACCTCCTGCGTGAAGACCTCGCAGAACCTGGCGAACAGCGCCGGGTCGACGAGCCGGGTGCGCAGGGCATTCAGGACGCGGGATTCCAGCTCATCGCGGCGGATGTTGACCCGATTGTCGCAGGTGCCCTTGTTCCGCGCCGTGGAGCAGCCGATCAACGTCGCGGAGATCGCCGAATAGCCCCCACCGCAGCACGCGCATTTGGTGAGACCCGAGAAGAGGTACTTCGGACGCCGGCGCCGATTGACCGTCGCCACCTCGGCGCGGCCGTTCTCATCCCGGGCGAGCCGGTTTTTGGCCTGGCGCGCTTTCACGGTTTCCCAGAGCTCGTCGTCCAGAATGCGCAGCTCCGGAACGTCCTGGATCACCCATTCCTCTTCCGGATTTGGTCGGGCCTGCCGCTTGCCCGTGTCGGGGTCCTTTACGAAGCGCTGACGGTTCCAGACGATCTTGCCGACATACATTTCGTTGTTGAGGATGCCGTTTCCACGCTTCGGATTACCGTTGATCGTGCTGAAGCCCCAATCCCCACCTGACGGGGCGGGGATGCCTTCCCTGTTGAGCGCGAAGGCGATCGTCTTGGCCGACTTGCCCGCGGCATAGTCCCGGAAGATGCGCCGAACGACCTCAGCCTGCGCCTCGTTGATTGTTCGGTCGCCTCTTATGGGTTCGCCATTGCCATCGAGCTTCTTGACGACGTCATAACCATAGGCGTTGCCACCGCCCGACTTGCCAGCTTCGACGCGGCCGCGCTGCCCACGGCGGGTCTTGTCTGCCAGATCCTTGAGAAACAGTGCGTTCATCGTGCCCTTCAGGCCGACATGCAGGTGCGAAACCTCTCCCTCTGACAGGGTAAAGATCTTCACGTCCGAATAGGACATTCGCTTGAACAGACCGGCAATGTCTTCCTGATCGCGCGAGAGACGGTCCATGGCCTCCGCGAGGACGAGATCGAAGCGGCCGCGTGCGGCATCGGAGATCAGTGCCTGCACACCCGGTCGGAGCAGCGATGCGCCCGAGATCGCGTGATCGGAATATTCCTCGACGATGGTCCAGCCCTGCTTCTCGGAATGGAGCCGGCACATGCGGAACTGATCGGCGATAGAGGCGTCGCGTTGATTGTCGGAGGAATAGCGGGCGTAGATGGCGACCTTCACTGTGCGTCTCCCAAGGCGATCAGGAGCCGCGCGAGCCCTGCTTCTTGACTTCTTGCTCGTAGAATTCGCGAGCTGCCTGTCGCGCCAGAAACTCGACCAGCCGGACGAGGCGAGGGTCGGGATCGCACTGCGGCGTGAAGCTCAGCTCCGGCGCCTCGACAAGCATGGCCTCGAGCATCTCTTCGCGCTCGCTCGGAACAGTCGTTGATCTCGATTGGCTTGATTTCCGGCTCATACACGCCAGAATTTACGCCGGATCGACAATAAACAACTGAAATAACGGTGGAATATTCGGCGGTGTCGGGCAGGCTCATTCGCATGACTGCGTGCTTCCGCGCATCATGGCGGGCGTCGGCATAGTGAAATAACCTAGCTCCAAACCACGATTCCGGCGCGCTGCGCATCTGAACTTCCACCTCAACTCCTAATCGTCATGCCGCGGGCTCAGGCAGACCTTTCGACGAGGTACGGTTCTCGTACATCGCGCACCTCGAAAATAGCCTGCCAGATGGTGATCGTCCAATGTGATTTGTGGTATGAGGTGATCTCATACGATTTTTCTTGATAATGGCGTTGTTTCGGCGCATAACACGCAAATGAAGCATCTGAGCGAAATCGCGGAAGTTCTTAGCGGCATCCTCCCCCCGAAGGGTGCTGACCGAGATGCTGTATACGTTCAGATCAAGGATTTGCGTGATTACAATAGTGAGTTTCTTCGGGGGGCGGCGCCAAAAGCAAGGCGGGCGACGCGTATTGCTGTGCACGATCTTCTTGTGCCGTCACGTGGAGATCAGCTCGCTGCATTTCGTCCAACGCCGGACATGATCGGGGCTTTTGTTGGACTTGATGTCTACCTGGTCCGACCTGCAATCCGGCGTGTTGATCCTGACTTCCTGTTTATTGCGCTCAATGACATTGCCGCTGTCCGGCAACTGAAAGCCTCGGCAACAGCAGGAGCTTTGCCTCGCATTCCGAAGCAGGCGTTGGACGACGTCCTCCTGCCCCTTCCGTCTATGGAAAAACAACGCCGTATCGCACGGCTCGGCATCCTCGCGGCAGACTGCGAGAGGCTTCTGCGCCAGCGCCTGGCCGCCGAGGCAAAACTCAACGCCGCCCTCATTTCACGCTTGCTCAGAACACCCGCATAGGAACGCCCCCATGACCAGACCAGAAGACATCAACAATGCGGTATGGGCGGCGTGCGACACGTTTCGTGGCGTCATCGATGCCGAGCAATACAAGAACTACATTCTTGCGCTGCTCTTCCTGAAGTACATCAGCGACGTCTGGAACAAGCATTATCAGGAAATGCTGGAGGAATTCCGCGACCACCCCCAGCGCGACCTCCGCATCCGTCGCCGCCTTGAGCGGGAGCGCTTCAAGCTCAAGGAGATCGAGTACCGCAATGAAAAGGGTGAGGTCGTCGAGAACTTCCTGTCGAGCTTCGACAGCCTCTACGAGCGACGTAATCGCGATAATGTCGGTGAGCTGATCAACATGGTGCTCGACGCTATCGAACAGGCGAACGAGCCAAAGCTGAACGGCGTGTTTCGCAATATCGATTTCAACTCCGAGATCAGTCTTGGGCAGACCAAGGACCGGAACCGCCGCCTGAAGAATGTGCTGGAGGACTTCGCCAAGCCGAGCCTCAATCTCAGCACCGTCAGCGAAGACGCGATCGGTGAAGCCTATATCTATCTCATCGAGCAGTTCGCGGCTGACGCAGGCAAAAAGGCTGGCGAGTTTTTCACCCCGCGCAAGGTCTCAGAAGTCGTCGCCAAGCTCGCAGCGCCGAAAGACGGTGCGCTGATCTGTGACCCGGCCTGTGGCTCGGGCTCGCTCTTGCTGCGCGCCGGCGAAGTGGTGGGGACGAATAACTTCCGGCTCTACGGTCAGGAGGCGAATGGCCAGACCGTCGCGCTCGCCCGCATGAACATGTTCCTGCACGGTCGTGATGCCGCCGATATTCGCTGGTGCGACACGATCAACGGCCCGACGCTGCTCGAAGGTGACCACCTGATGCGGTTTGACACGGTCGTCGCCAATCCTCCGTTCAGCCTCGACAAGTGGGGAGCGGAGAACGCGGAGAACGATCCGTTCCGGCGCTTTGCGCGAGGGGTGCCGCCGAAATCCAAAGGCGACTACGCCTTCATCCTGCACATGCTGGCGATCGCCCGCCCTGGCGAAGGGCGTGTCGCCGTCGTCGCGCCGCACGGGGTTCTCTTTCGGGGCGGCGCAGAAGGCCGCATCCGCGAGAGCATCGTCCGTGACAACCTCCTCGACGTGGTCGTCGGACTGCCCGCACAGCTCTTTCCTACAACGGGCATTCCCGTTTGCATCATGGTGTTCGACCGCGCGCGGGAAGCTGGCGGCGCAAGAGAGAGCGAGCGCGACGTGCTCTTCATTGATGCCAGTCGAGAATTCGGCTCCGTTAAGCGCCAGAACCAGCTGCGCGACGAAGACGTCGCGAACATTATTTCGACCGCACGCGCGCGCAGTGAAATTGAGCGCTACTCGCACCGCGCCTCGTTCGAAGAGATTGAACGGAACAAGTTCAACCTCAACATCCCGCGCTACGTCGACACCTTCGAGCCCGAGCCGGAGATCGACATCCAGGCGGTGCAGAACGAGATCCGCGAGCTTGATCGGCAACTCGCTGAAACCCGCGCCGAGATGAACCGCTATCTGAAGGAGCTCGGAATTGAAGTCTGACGCTGCAAATTACCGCGCGCGGCGCATCGGACGCACGCTGAAGCTTTTTCTTGTCGACGGCTCGCCGACCGGGGTGATCACGGCCGAGCTTGGGAACTGGTCGGGCAAGGCCGTCGTCGCGCCGCGCACGGCGCTGCCCGACCTCATCAAGCGCGAGGAAGCCTCGCGTACCGGTGTGTATCTCCTGATGGGTCCGGACCCGGACAATACTGCTCGCACGCTTGTCTATGTCGGTGAAAGCGACAGCGTCCGCACGCGGCTCGCCAGCCATGACTCCGACGACGCCAAGCAGTTCTTCACCCGCGTCTGCCTGATCGTTTCCAAGGACGAGAATCTCACCAAGGCACACGGACGTTATCTCGAAGCGCGCATCATGGCGCTGATCCGGGCAGCTTCGCGCGCCGTTCTCGTCAACGGGACCGAGCCCGATTTCAAGGGGCTGCCGGAACCCGAAATCGCCGACATGGAAGGCTTCCTGTCTGAAATCGAAATCTTGCTGCCTGTGCTTGGTTTCGATGTTCTGCGCCGTGCTGCGGAAAGCGGCGACGCTGACAGTCCGGCGCGCGCGGACGAACCGATCTTCACGTTCACCGAAGCCGGCACCAATGCCCGGGCGCGTGAGGCTGGTGGCGAGTTCGTCGTGCTCGCCGGTTCATTGGCGCGGGTGAAAGAAACCAACACCATCCATGACGGTGCGAAGGATCAGCGTCGCCAGCTGGTCGAGGACGGCGTCCTGGTGAAGAGCGCGGACGGCCAGCACTATACCTTCGCCCGGGATGTCGCCTTTTCGTCGCCGTCCGGCGCCGCCGCCGTCGTCTACGGGGGAAACATTAGCGGTCCAGCGACCTGGCGGCGCGAGAGTGACGGGCTCACCTACAAGGAGTGGCGTCAGCAGCAGCTCGCGCAGGCACAGGGAGGCGAGGAATGAGCGCGTCCGAAACCCTGGCCACCGAAATCGAACTGGACAACGAAACCGAGGATGCGGCATCGCGAGCCGTGAGTGCCTACCCTCCGAGCGTTCAACCAGGAATTCCAAAGCTCGGCCGGAAACCTGACGGTTGGACACGCGCGCCGATCGGCGAGTTCCTGGAGCCGGTCTTTCGGCCGGCGAAGCTCGCGGACGATGAGCGCTATCAGTTGGTTACCGCTAGACGTAGCCGTGGCGGGATCGTGCCCCGTGAAGTCCTCTTTGGCCGAGATATTCGCACAAAGACCCAGTTCTTCGTGAAAGCGGACGACTTCCTGATTTCGAAGCGCCAGATTTCACATGGCGCGTGCGGCATCGTTCCGCCGTCGCTCGATAGCGCCGTTGTGTCGAACGAATACGTCGCGCTCAAACCGAAGGCCGGGCTCGATATGCGGTTTTTGAATCACCTATCGCACTCGGTCTATTTCCAGCAGACCTGCTTCCACTCAAGTATCGGCGTGCACGTCGAGAAACTGGTGTTCAAGCTCGAAGATTGGCTGGAATGGGAGTTCGATATTCCGCCTATGGCGGAGCAACTCCATTTGGCCGATGCCTTCGACAGTTGGGATCGCGCAATTCGGGGCGCTAACCAAGGCATCGTCGCCAAGCTTTGCCGCAAGGCCGAGATTACACGCCAACTTCTCCACGAAGGCGGCGAAAGGAACGGCCGTATTGGCGACATTGCCGAGATAAACCCCCGCAGCCCTCATGTTGAGCCCGAACAGCTGGTGACATTCGTTCCAATGGACGCGATGTCCGAGGACGGCCGACTTGTAAGAAATGAAGCGAGGAGGCGGGCCGCCATTGGATCCGGATATACAGGCTTCATCGATGACGATGTTCTCGTCGCAAAGATCACGCCTTGCTTTGAGAACGGCAAAGGCGGACACGTCTTCGGCCTGCATTCCGGAGTGGGTTTCGGGAGCACGGAGTTCCATGTGCTGCGCGCCCATGATAAGCGCGATGTGCGGTTCCTCCATCACCACGTGATGGCGAGAGCATTCCGCAAAAATGGTGAGCGCTACATGACCGGCAGCGCCGGACAGCGCCGTGTTCCGGCAGAATTCATTGAGGACTACCGGGTTCCCCTGATGGACGCAGGGCGGCGCCATCGTGCAGCAACGATCCTTGATGCTGCAGACCGGGAGATCGATCTGCTCCAGCAGGAGTTGCGCTGCTTCACTCACCAGAAGCGCGCCTTGATGCAGCGGCTTTTCAGCGGCGACGCCTTGACCACGGAGGCCGCTGAATAATGGTGGCGGCCGGCGGCTACATCCTTCAGGTGCCGAAGGACAGACGTAAGCTGCTTCTCGACGAAGCCGAACACGGCGGTTCGTTTTATTCGCCGAAACCCTTTGTCTCGGAACCTGTTCCGCGCTTCGACCACAGCCGTCGCGCGCCGCTTGCCGTTTTCGCGTCCTTCGAGGATGGCTTCATCACTCACATCGCCGGCGGACGAAAAGGACAGTCAGCGGGCACAGGCCTCGTCCGGCTGAATCTCGAAGAACTCCAACCGCTGAAGCGGCCCGTGAGCTTCGATGAGATCCTTGCTGGTATCGACATACGCGTTGCCCGGCACGTCAGGCAGCGCTTGGAAACAGGCGGCCTGCTCCCGCCGAAGTCGCTCGGCGCATTTGTTGATCGTATCACGCAACTCGATGAGACCGTCAGCCCACGCCTTGCGCGCTATTCCGAGCGCCGCGCCCAAGCGCTGCGGCGGCTCGAGCCCCGTGCCCGCGAAAACCTCGCCTACCAGAAGGAAACGCTCGGCCTCGCACTCGAGATTGCTGGCATGTCGCGAGACGACCTTTTGGCGTGGACCCCGACGGACGCTTCACAGCAATCCTTCCTTGATGGACTGCCGGGCGCACAGGTTCGGGAAGATGCTATGCTTTTGTCCGACTTCTCGACCGTGCCGGGCTTTGAAGCTGTGGGCGAGACCACCCACTACGGCTCGAAGGTGTTCGCGAGCGAAGAGGATTCGTCGAAGCGGTTGACGGTGATCATGGCCAACCGTCTGCCCCTCGAACAACAGACCGGCGCCGACCTCATCTACTTCAACGAAGCCTACCGCAGCTTCGTGATGGTCCAATACAAGGCGATGGAGAAGCGCGAAGACGAGGTGGAATTTCGTTGGCAGGCGAAGGATCAGTTCTGCGACGAAGTTAAGCGGATGGAGACCCTGCTGGGGGAGCTCAGGAAGCTCCCGAGCGGTGAGCACCCTGATGGGTTCCGCTTCTCGGACAACCCGTTTTTCCTGAAGTTCTGTCCGCGCGTTGTCTTCAACCCCGACGACAAAGGGCTCTTCAAGGGTATCTATCTGCCTCTCGATTTATGGAAGCGAGCGGATGCCGCTGGTCTATTCACGGGGCCGCGCGGCGGCAAGGTTCTGACCTTCAAGAACGTCGGTCGTCGAATCAACAATTCGGAGTTTGTCGGGCTCGTGGCCGGATCGTGGGTAGGCACGTCGATAGAGCAATCCGCTGTACTCAGCGAGATTGTCCGGCAGGTGCTGGAAACCGGGAAGACCGTCACGATCGCCATCAAGCACACCCCGCCTCCTCATGCGTCCGAAATGGAGGCCGATGAATGAGCAATACCCAGAAGCTTTCCATTCGCCTATTGCGAGATGGCCTCGCCCCCGCTGACGCAGTTCGCGACGGTGTAGACCTAACACCATGGGGCAAGCTGGAAGGCGCACTCATTTCATTGGCAACGCTCGGCGGCGGCGCGCCGAAATGGGCGCGGTTCCTCGAATTGTCAGAAGACGAGAAGAACAAGGTCTTCAACCACACAGCCTTCGGACTCGTGTTCGTCCAGGCGTCAGGGCGTTGGTTCGCCGTGTCTTTTGGCATGGGTCACGTCAAACTTGATCCTGCGGCGTTCGAGCAGGATTTTGGGCTACGGGTCGTCCTCAACGCCGTTGACCCGAAGCAGTTAAAAAGTGCGGACGTTCGGACACCGGATGAGAATACTCTGTCCCGCCGTACGCAGACCAGCCGGGGCTCCGATCAGACTGCCTTCGCCATCGACATCGAGCGCGACCTCGTCCGTGGACTGGCAGGGACGCCCAAAGATGAAGGGTTCGGCTCTTATGTAGCCGGGACCGATGGCCTGACGCTCAACCGAAAGCTTGAGATTGCGGAACTCTCCCAGGCCTGTGCGGACGCGTATGCAGTCTATCAGAAGACCGACTACAAGACCGACTTCGGTTGGATCGACCAGATTCGCCACATCCGTGAGCAAGAATTGATCGACAAGCTGGACGCCAAGCTGGTCGAAGCTTTGGCAAAGGCGGTTGACGAAGGCGAGACCGACGGTATTCACCTCGCCTTTCCGGTCATCTATGACCCTGAGAAATCAAGCCTCATCCGCTACAAGGGTTTTCGCAGCTGGCAGCTTTATGCCGACCTCGACTTGCCCGGTTACCTCGACGCATTGAAGGAGCGCGAGAAAACCGGCTACTCGGACGAGGACCTCCGCAATCACACCGTCCACGAAGTCGATGATGATGGCCACGACTGTGGTGGGAAGTGGAAGTTGCGGGAATGCATAGTGTTCGAGACAGAGCTCGATGGCTCGACCTACGTCTTCTCTGGAGGCCGCTGGTACCAGATCGACCAGAACCTTGCCAAAGAGGTACAGGAGTTTTTCGACGCGACAAGCAAGGTCGGCATGCCCGTCGCTGAGGCTGACGAGACAGAAGAGACCTACAACAAGCGCGTCGCCGGTCTTGATGCGGACATGATCTGCCTAGACCGTCGGCTCATCAAGCCAACAGGTGCTGCGAGCAAGATCGAAGCCTGCGACTTTCTCGGCCGTGAGCGTCAACTGATCCACGTTAAGGACAAGACGTCCTCGTCTCGACTCAGTCACCTTTTCAGCCAGGGGACCGTCTCCGCACGCGTCCTCGCGACCGATCCGCCGTCGCGCGACAGCGTTCGGAACGAAGTGATCGCAGTCCAGGCTGAAACCGGACAGACCGGCTACGAGGACATCATTCCGAATTCCGGGAATGACTTCACCCGTGGTGATTTCCCCGTCGTCTACAGCGTCATTGCTGCATCTGATAAGCCGAAACTCCCCTTCTTCAGCTTGGTGTCGTTCCGCCAGGCTGCGCGCGAATTGCACGCGCTCGGCTACAAATGGGCTTTCGCCTGGATCGAGAAGCCGAAGTCTGGCGCGAAGGCGAAAGCCAAACGATCCGCGAAGGGCGCTGGAGAAGATGCGGAGGTCATAGAATGACCGAAAGCCCGAAATTCTCCCTTTCCGAAGCTGGTCGCGAGCAGCTTCAGGCGCTTATGACGCTGTCGGCGCTCGGCTGGCGCTATGTCACGCGCGCGGAGGTCGATCGACAGCGGCGGCACCGTCGCACTGGCGTCCTGCTTGAGGACACGCTGCGCACTCAGCTTGCAGCGCTTAACCGCATCCGCGCCAGCGGCCGCACGCATGCCTTCTCAGAGGGGAACATCGAGACGGCCGTCGAACGTCTCAAGGATGTCCGCTTCGATGGGTTGATGCGCACCAACGAGCGCCAGACCGACCTGATCCAGCTTGGCGTCGCGCTGCCGCAGACGGTGGATGGCCAGTCGCGCGAATGGCCGTTCCGCTACATCAATTGGGGCCTCGACGCGGACAATATGCGGGCGAACGCCTTCCATATGACGAGTGAGTTTCCGGTCGACTGGCCGGAGGGCGCGAGCATCCGCCCCGACATCGTTCTGTTCGTGAACGGCATTCCCTTCGCCGTCATCGAGGTGAAGCGGAGCCAGGAAAAGGTCGCGCAAGGCATCAGCCAGCATCTGCGCAATCAGAAGCCCGATCTCGGTGCGCCAAACCTGTTCTTCACGGCGCAGCTGCTCATCGCCGCGAATTCGCATGAGCCCCGCTACGCGACCGTTGGCACGCCGGCGAAGTTCTGGTCGGCCTGGCGCGAGCGCGAAGACGCGCCCGATTACGTCACCGAGGTCGTCAACCGAGCGATCGACACAACAGATCAGGACGCGATCTTCCAGGACTTCGGCCTCCACCGCCGCAAGCATGACGGTCTGCGTGAGGCGGGGGACCGCTTCATCACACCGCTCGACGAAATGCTGGTAAGTCTCTGCCGCCCAGAGCGCATCCTCGATCTCGCGCGCCGCTTCACGCTCTTCGATGGCGGTGTGAAGAAGGTGGCGCGCCATCAGCAATATTTCGCGGTGAAGGACCTGCTGAAGCGTGTCGATGCACGCGACGCCGGCGGACGACGCGCTGGCGGCGTTGTCTGGCATACGCAGGGATCTGGCAAGTCGCTGACCATGGTGATGCTCGCGAAGTCTCTCGCGATGAGTGTTCCCACAGCGCGTGTCGTGCTGGTGACCGACCGAACCGATCTCGACGACCAGATCGACAAGACCTTCGCGGCGACTGGCCTGTCGCCCGAACGCGCCAAGACGGGCGAACACCTAGTCGAACTCATCGAAGCTAGGACGCCGGTCATCACGACCCTCGTTCACAAGTTCAAGGCCGGGCTCAACAAGCGCCGCGTGGTCGATGCAAGCACGGACATCTTCCTGCTCGTCGATGAGAGCCACCGCAGCCAGTACGGCGACATGGAAAGCCTGCACCAGAAGATGCGCGACGTGCTGCCGGGCGCTTGCTTGATCGGCTTCACTGGCACGCCGATTGCGAAGAAAGAGCGCAATACCTTCACCAAGTTCGGACCGCTCGTGCAGCCGGTCTATTCTATGAAGGATGCCGTCGCGGACGGTGCTGTCGTGCCGCTGCTCTATGAGGGCCGTCACGTCGAGGAGGATATCGACGAAGACGCGGTCGATGCCTGGTTCGACCGTGTGACCGTCGGCCTCAGCGAAACACAGAAAGCCGATCTCAAACGCAAGATGAGCCGCCCTCGGACGCTCATGGGCGTGTCAGCACGTCTGCGCTGCATCGCGTTCGACGTGAGTCGGCATTTCGCGGACAACTTCCAGTCTGACAGGCTGAAAGGTCAGCTCGTCGCGCCGTCCAAACGCGACGCGATCGCTCTGAAGAAGCTGCTTGACGAGTTCGGCGAGGTGACCTCGGAGGTTATCATCTCCGGGCCGGATCAGCGCGAGGGCGAACACGCCATAGACGAGGAATCTGACGACGAGGTGGTGAAGTTCTGGCGCCGGATGATGGAGCGACACGGCGGCGAGGAGAGCTACAACAAGACTATAATCTCAAAGTTCAAGGGGCCCGGCGAACCGGACATCCTGATCGTCGTCGACAAGCTGCTCACCGGCTTCGATGCGCCGCGCAACACAGTGCTTTACATGGCCAGACCGCTCCGCGAGCACGGTCTTTTGCAGGCCATCGCGCGCGTCAATCGTGTTTTCGACGAGGATGGCGCGCCTGAAAAACCGTTTGGCTTTATTATAGATTACTGCGGTGTGCTTCGTCACCTCGGCGAGGCATTGACGGCCAACGACGCGCTGCGGGACTTCGACGAAGCCGACCTGCAGCAGTCGGTCAGCGCAATCGCTGATGAAGCGCGTACGCTTCCCCAGAGGCACGCTGCACTCCTAGATCTCTTCGTTGGCGTTTCGAACGTCTACGACGAGGAAGCCTACGCGCGAGAACTCGCAGACGATGCACTGCGCGATGACTTCTATCGCCGCCTCTCAGAATTCTCCCGCACGCTTACCGTCGCTGTCAGCTCCCGCGTGTTCATTGAGGAAACACCTGCGGACCGGCTGCAACGCTGGCGAACCGATGAAAAGCGCTTTCTCGCGCTGCGCGCCCATGTGAAGGCTCGTTACGCGGACGCGGTGGACTGGAGCAACTACGAGCGACGTGTGCGCAGTTTGCTCGACCAGCACGTCACCGCACACGAGGTCACGACGATCGTGGAGCCCTTAGCCGTCTTCGACGATGGCGCAATCGAAGCGGCACGGAGCGAGAAAAAGCGCTCGGATGCGTCGATTGCGGACGAGATTGCGCACCGAACGCTCCGGACGATTGAGGAGAAGTGGGACGAGGACCCTGTCTTCTTCGAGAAGTTTTCAAAACTTATCCGCCAGACCATCGACGACTTCCGTCGCGGTCGCTTGGAAGAGAAGGCCTATCTCGAACGCATCCGAACGCAGCGCGATAAGCTCGACGCCCGTGACGATGAAGACGATCCGACGCCGCATCAGCTGCGTGGCAAGGGCAACGAAACCGCGTTCTGGGGGATTGCCAGAAAGGAACTGCGCCGTGCAGGGATCGATGATCCCCGCCTTTCGGTGCGTATTTCGCTGTCGCTAACCGAGATCATCGAGAATCGTCGGCGCGTTGGATGGCAACATGATCGAGACATTCAAAATGATATGCGCAATGCCATTGATGACTTCTTTTTCGATGACCTGATGGGTTCCGGCGGCGTGGACCTCGACGCAGCCGTGATGGACGGTATCGTCAATGAGGTGCTCTCGGCCGCACGGGTCCGCATGCAGGATGATGGCCGTGTCCGCTGATGCTTGTTTCCAATGGGGGCGACGACGGATCACCTACCGCGTCAGTCGGGATGAGCGAAGACGTTTGAAGATCACCGTCGCGCCGTCAGGCATGGTGGATGTCACTGCGCCGGTCGATGCAACGGTAGAGGAGGTCCACGACCGGGTTCGCCGCAAGGGTGGGTGGATCGCTGCGCAGATCGCTGACTTCGAGCAGTACCGTCCGAGAACGCCACCGCGGCATTATATCAGTGGCGAAACGCACCTTCTGAGAGGCGTTCAATACAGGCTTCGCGTTCGACAAGGGGCTGCATCCCGCATCTATCTGAGTGGCGACAGGATTGTCCTTGAAACCCCGCACACCGAGAGCGCCATTCACAAAGCGGCGCTGCTGAACCATTTCTATCGGCTTGAGGCACATCAAGAATTTCCGCTCCGCCTACTACAATTGGCTCCGCTGTTTGCATCCGAAGGGATGGACGTGCCGAAGTTGATAATCCGCCCGATGACGAAACGGTGGGGGAGTTTTACACCGAAAGGCAGCTTGGTCCTCAATCTAGATCTTGTCCGAGCGCCGATACAGTGCATCGATTATGTCATTGTTCATGAGTTGGCGCACGCTTTTGAACCCGACCATGGGCCGCGCTGGCGCAGCCTGATGGACAAGGCCATGCCAGACTGGCGCGATCGCAAACAAAGACTCGAGACAAAGCTCCTTTAATATTCTTGTAGCATTTCCTTCCGCCCGGCACACGCGTCAGGAAACATCAAAGTGGTACGATTTCTTCTTCAGAAAACTACTGGCTTCGAAGCACGGATGCGGTGGGTGCATCTGGATCCTCGGTATAGGTGACAGGTGAACCGCACCGACTTTCCCTAAGACTGGTCTCTGTCAATGAGCGCCTCACGTGACAACGTCACTGCCGGACACGATGCAATCGAAAGAGCCTTTCGAGAAAATCGACGATCCTCGCTTCAGCACCGGGGTCAACTAGCTCGTTTGCTCCAAATATGCAGACCGATCCCTCGCACGAGGCCGCAGAGCGCGTGAATGCCAAGATCGCGGGAAATCCACAGACCGCGCGGACTACGGAACGGGATTCGGTGAAGATCGAAGTGCTCGTGGGTCGCCTTTCCCTGCAGGGTGTCGGTACGCCCCAGGTCAGTGAAATCGTTGGTCAGTTGATGGAAGAAGAAGGGGTCTCAATTGAAAACAATACCCCATGAGGAAACTGCTTTTCAGCACTCATTGCTCTAACTACCCACGCAGAGACGTGCCGATCTGTGTTATTCATCGAGGTGCGTGGCTCGAACAAAGGAAGGTGGAGGTGGCGGGCGGATCGAACGAGGGCTCGAAGCCAACAAAGAAAGACGAGGATCGGATCCCGTTCGGTAACCGGCATGCCAACATGCTGTGTAACATGCCGCGCGCCGCACAGCTTGACCTGTTGGCAGAGGGGTTGCCGATCATACTCAAGAGCGCGCAGGGCTTCTGGAATGCGGCAGTGCAACTCTCCGACCATTCGCGCGAGGCCCGCGTGCTCGAAGGCTTCTGCGAGGAGGAATGCGCCAAGATCGTGATCCTGATGGATCTGGTGCGTTGCCCAAAGAAGCTAGCGAGCAGCCGCGCCGGCAAGCTCACTTCCGTCTTCTACGACCATCTCGGCCGGCTAATCTACGCCGAGGCCCAGAACTGGAAGCCGGTCAACCTCGCCCAGCTCCGCGAGTATGTCGACCACTCGCGGGAAGGCCATTATCTCGAAGGCTATGCCGGTGAGTATATCGTTCCCAACTGGAGCCGCTACAGCCGTGAAAGCACCCTCTATGCAGATATCGAACTTCACGAGGATGGCCAACCGTACTGGAACGAGCCGACCCAGCTCGGAGCGATCGCCCTCGGTATCCCTCCACCGGTGCTGAGCCTCGCAGAGGCCATGAGTGCGCTCGGGCTGTTCGACCGACGTGGCCTGCAAGCCGTGGCGGACGTCTGGAACCAACTTGAGTTCGTGGGCACGGAAAATTTCGAGGATAGCCGCCGGCTGACCGGCGAGCTGTTTGACAGGCTCGATGCCGAACAACTCGTCACCGAGGCCGCAACTGACCGGCATCCTGGCTGGATTCAGAACAACTGGCAGATGCCGATGTATAATCTGGAGTTTCGGGAAATCCCGATGAAGCTCAGTGATCTAAAGGCGCAGCAGGAGGCCATGCTTTGGTCCGAGATTGGCTATGAGCGGGGAGACTATTAGACGTGCGCGTCAGCTCGCCGACAGACAAGTCTGGTGGGCGCGCCAGCGATCGGAGATACGACAGATGAGATGGACCGGCGCATGGGTCGTCCCCTGAACGAAGCCGCCGACGTTGGTGATGAAGCGACGCCAGCGCCAGTAGGTGGCCTGACAATCTACATCGGCGATCTAGTCACGACGGCTTCAGATCGAGCTGTGCTCGAAGCAGCAACCGGAACGCTGCACGATGCAGAGATGCCGGCCGTACTGCTCGCAAACTTCGACATCGGTCGCCAGATCGATCTGGTCGTCGCGACGGAGCAACAGGTTCTGCTCGTCGAAGCCAAGGGAAACCGGACGCCAGTCAGAGGGCAGGCCAATAGCGCCGCGGATTGGGCCGCTCGTACGGGCACCGGCCGGTGGGCGTCATTCCGCAGCCCCGTCCGTCAAGCGGACGAAGCACGTCTGGCGCTGCGAGACCGGCTTGCCGTGTTTCTCAGATCGTCAGCGCCTTATTTTCCCGGAGCCGTCATCTTTGCGCCCCAGGTTCCCCAGGGATCCGAGGTTCCGGCCGGTGACTTCAAGGTACGCATCGGCGATCTGACCGATCTTTGCACTTGGGTGACGCAGGGGAATGGATCGTCGGGAGTGAGCCTGGCGCAATGGCGCGCATTTGCCGCCGATCTCGGGTTACGCAGGGTGTCGGGCATTGCCGCAGCCTGCGACGGCAATCTCAACGCGGCTGAGACGCTGGTCGATACTTACCTGAATACATTCCGCGCTACCTACCAAACCAAGGCCGACGAACTTATTTCAATACCATGCGAAGGCGCCTCCGGCATCGAGACATCGCTAGGCTTCGCGGAGGCCGTCGCCGCCGGAGATAGCATCGCACTCATCGGTCGATCGGGCTGTGGCAAGACCTTGGCTGCATGCCGATCCGGTATCCTCGCTGTTGGATGTCACTGAGAACTGACCCAGCATTGTCATCGAGATTTGACCCGCCTGTCAGTATGTCGGTCGGTTCATGATGGGGTCAACATTGGCGTCTCCTTCCTCTTTTTTTTCGCGGTCTCGGAGCTGGCCTTGAAGCGATAACTGTCGTTTCCGGTTTCCAGGATGTGGCAGCGGTGTGTGAGGCGATCGAGGAGCGCCGTGGTCATCTTGGCGTCACCGAAGACGCTGGCCCATTCGCTGAAGCTTAGGTTCGTGGTGATCACGACGCTGGTGCGTTCGTAAAGTTTGCTGAGGAGGTGGAACAGCAAGGCGCCGCCCGAGGCGCTGAACGGCAGGTATCCGAGCTCGTCGAGGATCACCAATTCGGTTTTCACCAACGCCTCGGCGATTTTCCCGGCCCTTCCCAGCGCCTTTTCCTGTTCCAGCGCGTTCACCAGCTCGACTGTGGAGAAGAAGCGCACGCGTTTGCGGTGATGCTCAATCGCCTGGACTCCGAGGGCGGTCGCCACATGGCTTTTCCCGGTGCCGGGCCCGCCAATCAGGACCACGTTTTCGGCAGCATCGAGGAACTCGCATCGATGAAGCTGCCGAACGAGGGCCTCGTTGACCTCGCTGGCCGCGAAGTCGAAGCCTGACAGGTCCTTGTGGGCCGGGAAGCGCGCTGCCTTCATGTGATAAAAGATGGACCGCACTTCACGTTCGGCCATTTCAGCCTTCAGCAGCTGGGACAGGATCGGGATCGCCGCATCGAACGCAGGCGCGCCCTGTTCCATGAGGTCATGCACGGCTTGGGCCATGCCTGGCATCTTCAGACTGCGGAGCATGATGACGATGGCAGCTCCGGCGGGATCATGACGCATGGCGTTTGCCTCCGGATGTGCGCAGCCCATCGTAGCGTGCAACATTGGCCTCGGGCTCCTTGCTCAGCGTCAAGGCCGGAGGCGGCGTTACGTCTGGCAACTCGACTGAAGTGCCGTTCACCAGCCTGTGCAATAGGTTCAGCACGTGGGTCTTTGTCGGCACGCCGGCCTTCAACGCCATGTCCACCGCGCACAGGACCGCCTGTTCGTCGTGATGCAATACCAACGACAGGACGTCGACCATCTCCCGATCACCGCCGGGTCTGCGCAGCATCTGATCCTGCAGCTCACGAAAGCCCCTCGGCATCTCAACAAACGGGGCGCCGTTACGCAGCGCACCGGGCTTGCGCTGGATCACGGCCAGGTAATGCCGCCAGTCATAGATGACGCGGCCCGGTTGCCGATGCGACCTTTCAATGATGCGCTGGTGCTCGCAGACGACATGCCCTTCAGCAACGACAACCAGCCTTTCGGGGTAGATGTGCAGGCTGACTGGCCGGTTCGCAAAGCTGGCAGGCACGGAGTAGCGATTGCGATCAAACGTGACGAGGCAGGTTGGGGACACCCGCTTGCTTTGCTCGACATAACCGTCGAACGCGGTGGGCAACGGCATCAGCGAGGGCTTCTCCGCTTGCCAGACGTCTGCGATGCTGCCGGGCAAACCGCCATGTGCGGTTTCGGCCCACAGCGCCTTGCACCGTTCTTCCAGCCAGCAGTTCAGCGCATCGAGATCAGGGAAGGTGGGCATCACCTGCCACATCCTGCTGCGCGCATCGCGGACGTTCTTCTCGACCTGGCCCTTTTCCCATCCCGCCGCCGGATTGCAAAAGTCGGGTTCGAACACGTAGTGGCTGGTCATCGCCATGAAGCGCGCATTTACATCGCGCTTTTTGCCGACGCCCACGCGGTCCACCGCCGTGCGCATATTGTCGTAGATCCCGCGGCCCGGCACGCCTTCGAAGATTCTGAACGCATGCCAATGCGCGTCGAACAGCATCTCGTGTGTCTGCAGCAAATATGCCCTGACCAGGAACACGCGGCTGTGCGACAGCTTGATGTGTGCGACCTGCAGCTTGGTCCGTTCACCCCCGACGATCGCGTAGTCTTCGCTCCAATCGAATTGGAAGGCCTCGCCCGGCTTGAACACCAGAGGCACGAATGTCCCGCGATCCGTCGTGTTCTGCGCGCGCTGCCGGTCCGATTTCCAGGCTCGGACAAAGGCTGAGACCCGCTCGTAGGACCCATCGAACCCCAGCTGAACCAGATCCGCGTGCATCTGTTTCGCCGTCCGCCGCTCTTTGCGCGATTTGCGCTGTTCGGCCAGCAACCAGCCCGACAGCTTCTCCGCGTACGGGTCGAGCTTGCTCGGCCTCGATGGTGCCTTGAACTTGGGCTCGACGATCCCGGCACGCAGGTAACGCCTGATCGTATTTCGGGACAGTCCAGTCCGCCGCGAAATCTCGCGGATGGGCATCTTGTCCCGCAGTGCCCACCGTCGAATGACGCTCAAAAAATCCATGTCGATCACTCCAATGACCCCCGACAAATCTCGTCAGGGGGAGGGTTCCACATGGGTCAATTCTCAGTGACATTTCCTATCGCTGCTGGGTCAGTTCTCAGTGACATCCAACAGCAGCTTCGTTATGATGTCTTCGGGCTTCTCTCGTTTGCCTGCCATCGTCGTAGTCCTCCGTGATACGGGATAAACTATCCCAAGGGGTGGACCACTTCAGTGGGGCAAGACCAATTCTGCCGACCGGCGCGGGAAAAACGACGCTCTCTTGCCTGAAGATTGCTGCTGTGCTCGCAAGCGGCAAGTCGGTTGTGTTCGTCGCTCCAACTCACGCGCTCGTGGATCAGCTCACCGACGATCTGCAGAAGGTCTTCCCGGAATCTCTGGAAGGTTCTGTTGTATCGAGCGATTTCGACCGCTTGTTCGCTTCCGGCACCAACTTCGAAAGCATCGAGGTCATGACGCCGGAGCGCTGTCTTGCGCTTCTGTCATACTCGCCAGAGGCTTTTGATAACGTGGGGCTGCTGGTCTTTGATGAATGTCATCTCCTCAGCCCCGTATCGAGTCTCTGCCGAGCGCTGGACGGAATGTTCTGTGTCCTTGCCTTCAACAGCATCGCACCGGAAGCCGACTTCCTTTTTCTTTCTGCGATGCTTGAAAATGGCGCTGCATTCGCAGAGTGGATTGAAGAGCTTACCGGTCGAACCTGTGTTTTTGCCGATCCGCTTTGGAAGCCGAGCCGACAAGCGCGCGGCGTCCTGCTGTATGAGAGTGCCGCCATCGCTCAGATGAAACGTAACGCGATTGCCGTTCAGCGCGCGGAGGATGCCCGAAAGAACAAGCGCGCAAAGAACCTGCGCAAACCGGCCGCTGAGGCGCTACAATGTCCGCCGCATGCTCTCTTTGGACTTCAGCACAACTGGCTGGCTGGCGCAGCGCCAAGCTGCACCCTGACGGCCATATCCGATGCGCCGGTCACGTTAACCGGTAAGCTCAAGAGGGATGGTTCAGATCTATCTGACGCCGAATGTAAATAAGGTTGCCGCGCAAGTTGCGGCTGCTGCTGCTCGCAACGGCGTGAAAGGCATCGTCTTCGTCAACCGCAAGGATATTGCCGCGTCTACTGCTCGTGAAATCTCGGCGCTTTTGGGTGACCCGCCAGAGCAAACGCAAGATGAAGAAGAAAGATGGAAGGCGCTGGAGATTGAGCTCGGCGGTCTGGAACACGCAATCTTGCCCGGGCCCGCCGCTGCTGTGCCCCACAATGCGCTGATGCTCAGGCTGGAGCGCGATCTGGCAGAACGCTTGTTCCGCCGTGCCGACGGGGCAAAAGTCATCGTCGCCACACCGACGCTGGCGCAGGGGCTCAACCTTCCGGCTCATATTGCCATTCTTGCCGGGGACAAGCGTAGCGACCCGGATGAAGGAGGGCGCGAGGACCTGGAGGCGCACGAGATACTGAATGCAGCGGCCAGTGCAGGGCGCGCCGGTCACCTCGCCAACGGCATCGTACTGCTGATCCCTGAAGCCGTGCTTCAGTTCAGGCGCGGTAGCCCCTTCATTCCAGGAGTGCTCGACAAACTGAAGTCAGTACTGCCTGAGGACGACCGCTGCCTGTCGCTGAGCGATCCCCTGCAGACAATTCTTGATCGCATTAACGTGGCGGCTGCTGCCGACCCCGATGTCGAGTATGCCCTGAACCGCTTGGCTACTGCGGTCTCGCCTGAAGGCGCAGAAACCGAGGCAACAACGCGTTTTTCGATAGGACGGTCACTGGCGGCCTTCACGGCCAAGAGGATCAATAGGAAGGCTGAGTTCGATGCGAAAGTCGCGAAACTGAACGAGCTTATTGGCGAGAGAGCGAAAGAGGCCAACGATCAGGTCCTAGCGGAGCTTGCCACCCAGAGCGGCGCGCCGCTCGGCATACTCAAATCGCTCCGGCAAAGGATCGAAGATCAGATTGAACAGCTACCCCAGACAATACTCGACTGGACGTCCTGGATCATCAAATGGCTCGCAGAGGATCAGGATGCGCGCGATGCTATTCTGATCCGTGATGGTAGAGCAATTCTCGGGGCTACTGGAAACAAGAAGGACGGACGGCTCACGGCCGATGCCGTGAGAAACCTCGGACCCGGGATTCTGGCCTGGCTACGCGGCGAACCCTTGCGCGAAATCGAAAGACAACTCGGCGACGACCCCGCTGAAAAAGTGGTTTGCCCGCGCGCCCGTGAGCTAGTCTCTCAGCTAGTGCCGCTCAGCCTTTCATTCGCTGCCGGTCTGGTCGCGCGCACGGCAAGCGAGATACCTGCCATCGCAGACGGAACGGCTACGCCGGTCTCTGTCATTGACTGCCTTGCAGCCGGTGTAAGGCGCGGCTTCGACACTCCAAACAAGCTCGCCTTTAGCGACATCATGCGCGGTTTCCTGAGCCGCGTTCAGACACATCAGTCCTATTTCGCTACTATCGAGCATGAGCCAGAGATCTCAAACGTGGAAGAGTATCCGGCGGTTGTGGGCCGAATGCGGGTGTATCTGCTGCTAGTCGGCGACTGAGAGCGCACCAAGCTAGTTCGCAGGCATCCCAGTTGCCGTGTGATCGATCTCGCTAGGAAAGCCCTCTGTTCGATCGAGCGGTTGTAAAGGGACGATCACAACCGATTTTCGCGCTCCCGTATTGGCGTACGCCAATATAGGGTGCCGAAGGGAAGCGGGGAATAGACCCTTTAGGGGGCTCTTTGTAACGCTTACTGACGGTCTCGCAGTTGCACCAGGGGCCTGCCATATTCACATGCTCGGGCAGATGTATTGTCCGAAGGGCCACACCGAGGGGCCGAAGGCGACGCCCAAAGGTGGCGGCTGCGAACAAGGTTGCCACGCGTCCTGTTCGGCTCGCCAATCGGTCAATCCCGGGCCCCGGCCGCGACGGGCGGTCGATCTGCTCGGGCCGCCGGGGGTGCCAAGCCCGCCATCCATGCGCTATGAGCAGGTGAGGCCGCGGTGCGCGCGGCGGCAGATGCGAGGGGGAACAGCGCATGAAGGCGATCATTACGGGGCATTCCCGCGGCCTGGGGGCCGCATTGGCGGCGGAGCTGCTGGGGCAGGGGGCGAAGGTGCTGGGGCTGGCCCGCGGCAGCGCGGCGGGGCTCGCGGCGCAGTACCCGGAACGGTTCCGGGAGGCGGCGCTCGATCTCTCGGACGCGCAGGCGGTGACCGCCTGGGCTGGGGCTGGCGGGCTGGCTGCCTTCCTCGAGGGGGGTGAGGGGCCTGTGATGCTGATCAACAACGCCGGCACGGTGGAGCCGATCGGGCCGGCGGGCACGCTGGCTCCGGCATCCGTTGCGCAGGCGGTGGCGCTGAACGTGACCGTGCCTCTGCTGCTCAGCGAGGCGTTCATTGCCGCGACGATGGGTTCGGCGAACCGGCGCATCCTGCATGTCTCCAGCGGGGCAGGGCGCAAGCCCTATGCCGGGTGGAGCGTGTATTGTGCCACCAAGGCGGCGCTCGACCATCACGCCCTCACCGTGGCGCAGGATGCCGTTCCCGGGCTTCGCATCGCCAGCATGGCCCCGGGCGTGGTGGACACGGACATGCAGGCCATCATCCGTGGCACCTCGGAGGAGCAGTTCGTGCTGCGGGAGAATTTCGTCTCGCTCAAGGAGAGCGGCGCGCTGGCCCGACCGCAGGACACTGCTGCCGTCATGGTGTCCTACCTGCTGGGCGAGGCCTTCGGCTCCGTGGCGCTGTGCGACGTGCGCGATCTTGCCTGACCCGTGTTGCGCGTTGCGGAAATTGCCGAACGGGCGTATGAGACGACTCGTCCCATAGAGATTTGGGAGACTGAAAGTGTCCGGCGCCTGTCGCGCCGGACCGGCAGGGCGGAGGCGCCGATGATTTCCCAGAAGGCCCAGTATGCCCTGCGCGCGCTGATCGCACTGGCGCGCGCGGAGCCCGATGAAGCGCTGCTGATCGGCGACATTGCCGAGGCTCAGCGTATCCCGAAGAAATTCCTCGAACAGATCCTGCTCGACCTCAAGCACCAGGGCGTGGTGATCAGCCGGCGCGGCAAGGCGGGCGGCTACCTGCTGCTCAAGAGCGCGGAGGAGATCACCTTCGGCGCCGTGCTGCGCATCATCGACGGGCCGATCGCGCCGCTGCCCTGCCTCAGCCGCATGGCCTATCGCAAATGCGACAGCTGCGTGGACGAGGGCGAATGCGAGATTCGCCACGTCTTCGCCCGGGTGGCCGAGGCGAGCCGCCAGGTTCTCGACACCGTGACCATCGCCGACGCCATCTCGGGCGGCGTGGCGCTGCCGGAAATTCACCAGGCTTCCTGAAGTTTCAAGGGCTTGCCATGTTCACGGCAGGGTTGCATTGTTTTAGTTGACTAACACGACCTAGTAGGTAGAGTTAAAGGGCATCCAACACGGGAGGCCCGAATGACCTGCTCAAGACGAACCCTTCTGGCCGGCGCGGCGCTCAGCCTCGCCTTCACCGGCCTTGCCCCGGCGCTGGCGCCGAGCTTCGGCTCGGCCCTCGGCGCCGCCGGCGCGCAGAGCACGCTGCTCAATGTCTCCTATGACCCGACCCGGGAATTCTACCAGGCCTTCAACGCCGCCTTTGCCGCGCACTGGCAGCAGGAAACCGGCGAGGACGTGACCGTGCGCATGTCCCACGGCGGTTCGGGCAAGCAGGCCCGCGCGGTGATCGAGGGGCTGGAGGCGGATGTCGTCACGCTGGCGCTCTCCGCGGACATCGACCAGATCGTGGAGATGACCGGACGCATCGCGCCGGACTGGCAGAGCCGCCTGCCGCATGCCAGCGCGCCCTACACCTCGACCATCGTGTTCCTGGTGCGCAAGGGAAACCCCAAGGGAATCAAGGACTGGGACGATCTCCTCGCCGACGGGGTGGAGGTGATCACGCCGAATCCGAAAACGTCGGGTGGCGCGCGCTGGAACTACCTCGCGGCCTGGATCCACGCCCTGAAGGCGCCGGGGGGCACCGAGGACTCCGCACGCAAGTTCGTCTCCGCGCTCTACCGTCATGTCCCGGTGCTCGACACCGGCGCGCGCGGCGCGACGACCACCTTCGTGCAGCGCGGCATCGGCGACGTTCTGCTGGCCTGGGAGAACGAGGCCTATCTCTCGCTCGAGGAGCTGGGGCCGGACGCGTTCGAGATCGTTGTGCCCACCGTCAGCGTGCTGGCGGAACCGCCGGTGGCGCTGGTCGACAGGAACGTCGACGCGAAGGGCACCCGCAAGCTGGCGGAAGCCTATCTGGAGTATCTCTATTCCGCCGAGGGGCAGAGCCTCGCCGCGAAGAACTTCTACCGCCCCGCCGAGCCGGACCTCGCGGATCCGGCCGACATGGCCCGGTTCCCGGAGCTGGAGCGCGTGAAGGTGGAGGACGTGTTCGGGTCCTGGAAGCAGATCCAGGAGGTGCATTTCGCCGATGGCGGCATCTTCGACAAGATCTATGCGGAGGGGAACTGAGCATGCTCGCTCGCCCCGTCCATGCCCCTGCCTGGCGCTTCCGCAAACCGGGCGTGATCCCCGGCTTCCGGCTGGCGATGGCCATCACCCTCGGCTGGCTGGTGCTGATGATCCTGGTTCCGCTGTCGGGGATCTTCTGGCAGTCGGCCTCCCTGGGCTGGGAACGCTTCGCCGACCTGGCGCTGGACCGGCGCACGCTGTCGGCGCTGTGGATCAGCTTCTCCAGCGCCTTCTTCGCGGCGAGCGTGAACCTGGTGTTCGGCACGCTGGTGGCCTGGGTGCTGGTGCGCTACCGCTTCCCCGGCCGCCGGGTGGTCGACGCGCTGGTGGACCTGCCCTTCGCGCTGCCCACCGCCGTCGCGGGCATCGCCCTCACCGCGCTCTATGCCCCGAACGGCTGGGTGGGGTCGCTGCTGAGCCCGCTGGGCCTGCGCCTCAGCTACACCCAGGCGGGCATCGTGCTGGCGCTGATCTTCGTCGGCCTGCCCTTCGTGGTGCGCACCGTGCAGCCGGTGATGGAGGAGATCGACCGCGAGGTCGAGGAAGCCTCTGCCACGCTCGGCGCCCGGCGCTGGCAGACCGTGGCGCGGGTGTTGCTGCCCTCGCTCGCGCCCGCGCTGCTCACCGGTTTCGCGCTCGCGCTGGCACGCGGGGTGGGGGAATACGGTTCGGTGATCTTCATCGCCGGCAACATCCCCTATGCCTCGGAAATCGCGCCGCTGCTGATCGTGATCCGCCTGGAGGAGTTCAATTACCCGGCTGCCACCGCAATCGCGGCGATGATGCTGGCGATCTCCTTCTCCATGCTCCTGCTCATCAACTGGGTTCAGGCCCGCAGCCGCAAGAGGTATGGTCATGCCGTCTGACACACGCGCCCTTCCGGCGCCGACCAGCGAGGCGCCCTGGGCCCGCCGCGCACTGATGCTCACCGCCCTGGCCTTCCTGGCGCTGTTCCTCGCGCTGCCGCTCGCCTCCGTGTTCACCGAGGCGTTCCGGCAGGGCCCCGGGGCCTGGCTTGCCGCGCTCGCCGAGCCGGACGCGCTCTCGGCCATGTGGCTCACCCTCACGGTGACGGCCATCGCGGTGCCGCTCAACGTGGTGTTCGGCGTGGCCGCGGCCTGGGCGATCGCGAAATTCGAGTTCCACGGCAAGGCGTTGCTGATCAGCTTCATCGACCTGCCGTTCTCGGTCTCGCCGGTGATCTCGGGCCTGGTCTACGTGCTGCTCTTCGGCTCGGGCAGCCTGATCGGGCCCTGGCTGGCGGCGCATGGGGTGGAGATCCTCTTCGCGGTGCCGGGCATCGTCCTGGCGACGATCTTCGTCACCTTCCCCTTCGTGGCCCGTGAGCTGATCCCGCTGATGCAGGACCAGGGAACGACGGAGGAGGAGGCGGCGCTGAGCCTCGGCGCCTCCGGCTGGAAGACCTTCGTGCGTGTCACCCTGCCCAACATCCGCTGGGGGCTGCTCTATGGCGTGCTGCTGTGCACCGCCCGGGCGATGGGGGAATTCGGCGCGGTTTCGGTGGTCTCCGGCCACATCCGGGGCGAGACCAACACCATGCCGCTGCATGTGGAGATCCTCTACAACGAATACAATTTCGTCGCCGCCTTCGCCGTGGCCTCGCTGCTCGCCTGCCTCGCGCTGGTCACCCTCACGGTGAAGACCCTGCTCGAAATCCGCTACGGCGCGGCGCTCGCCGCCAGCCGCAAGCACTGACCCCCCGCTCTGGAAAGGAGACCGGACATGGACGTTCGCCTGCGCAACATCGCCAAGGAATTCGGCACCACGGCGGCCCTGCACGAGCTGTCGCTCGACATCCGCTCGGGGGAACTCATCGCCCTGCTCGGGCCCTCGGGCTCCGGCAAGACCACGCTGCTGCGGCTCATCGCCGGGCTGGAGACGCCCTCCTCGGGCCAGGTCCTCTTCGGGGAAGAGGACGCCGCCCGCCGCCCGGTGCAGGACCGCCGCGTGGGCTTCGTGTTCCAGCATTACGCGCTGTTCCGCCACATGACGGTGCTGGAGAACGTGAGCTTCGGCCTCACGGTGCGGCCGCGCGGCAGCCGGCCCACCGCGTCGGAAACCCGGCGCAGGGCGCTGGAACTGCTCGACTTCGTGCAGCTTCCGGGCCTCGGCGGCCGCTATCCGGCCCAGCTGTCGGGCGGCCAGCGCCAGCGCGTGGCCCTGGCCCGGGCTCTGGCGATCGAGCCGCGGGTGCTGCTGCTCGACGAGCCCTTCGGCGCGCTCGACGCCCAGGTGCGCCGCGACCTGCGCCGCTGGCTGCGCGAGGTGCATGACCGCACCGGCCACACCACCATCTTCGTCACCCATGACCAGGAGGAGGCGATGGAGCTTGCCGACCGGGTGGTGGTGATGAGCCAGGGCCGCATCGAGCAGATCGGCACGCCGGACGAGATCCATGACGCGCCGGCCTCGGCCTTCGTGCATGGGTTCATCGGCGAATCCGTGCAGCTTCCGGTCGGAATCGGCGACGGGATCATCCGCCACGCGGGTCGGCCCACGGGCCTGCGCGCCTACGGGCGGGGCGAGTCCACGCTCTATTTCCGGCCGCATGAGATCTCCCGGATCGTCTCTCCGGGAGAGGGGCTGTCCGGCACGGTGGTCTCGTACCGCCGGGTCGGGGGGCTGCGCCGTGTCGAGCTGGCGCTCGACACGGAAGGGGAACGGGTCGAGATCGACATTCCCGCCGGCGAGCAGGTGACCGCCGGCGACAGGATCACGTTCCGTCCCACCAACTGGCGGCTCTATCCCGAGCCCGCCGCGGACACGGGGCTTCGCCCCCTGGAGGTGAAATATGCTTGACGTGAGAGAACGCGCCATGGCCCGGGTGAACGCAATGGTCGCCCGCCGCCAGGAAGGCCGCATCGCGATCATCGGCGCCGGGTTCTCCGGCATGGCGATGGCCGCCGCCCTCATCGAGGCGGTCGATCACCGGCTGCATATCGTGATGATCGAGGGCAGCGACGCCCGCGCCGGCGGGCTCGCCTTCGGCCGCGCCCATGCGGGCGAGCTGCTGAACGTCCGCGCCCGCGACCTCGGGCTGCTGGCCAGCCAGCCGGGCGATTTCGCCGACTGGCTCGCCGGGTTCACCTCGGGTGGCAGCCCCACCCGTGAGGACCTCGTCGCCGCCGGAGAGCGCTTCGCCCCCCGGGCCGCCTTCTCCGACTACCTGCGCCGGCGCTTCGACGACCTCGTCACCCGCTCTGCGCACGTGACGGTGGAGACCATCCGCGAGGAGGCGATCGGCATCGTCCGCCGCCCGGGCGGCGGATTCCGGGTCGACCTCGTCTCCGGGCTGGGTGTGGGGGTGGAGGCGGTGGTGCTCGCCACCGGCTACGGCGATGCGCAGGGCCGCTTCGGCCGCTCGCCCTTCGCCGCCATCAACTCGGTGGAGCTGGAGAACGCCGGGCATATCGCCATCGTCGGCTCCGGCCTCTCGATGGTCGACACCCTGCTGCGCCTGCGCTCCATGGGCTCGCGCGCCCTCATCACGGTGATCTCGCGGCGCGGGCTGATGCCCCAGCCGCATGCGCCGCTCTCGGTGCGCCCGCCGGCCTGGCAGGTGACCGACGGTGTCTCGCTGAACGTGCTCTACTCCGAGCTGCGCCGCGCCGTGGCCCGGGCCGATGCCGAAGGCCGGCCCTGGCAGGGCGAGATCAACCGCCTGCGCCCCTTCGCGCAGGACATCTGGCGCACGCTCTCGGTGGCCGACCGCAGCCGCTTCATGCGCCATCTGCGCCGGATCTGGGACGCGCATCGCCACCGGCTGCCGGCCGGGCAGTACGCGCGGATGATGGCGGAGTTCGAGCGCGACGAGACCTGCCACAGGGCCGGGCGCGTCGTCTCGGCGCTGCCCGGTGTGCCGGCCCGGCTGGAAGTGGTCTGGCGTGGCGCCACGGCCCCGGAAACGGTGCTGGCGGACCTGGTGTTCGACTGCTCCGGCCACCGCCCGGACCTGAGCGCGCCGCTGCTGCAGGGGCTGATCCGCGACGGGCTCGCCGTGCCGGACCAGCTCGGCATCGGGCTGAAGGTGGCGCCGGACGGCCGGGCCTGGTCGCCGGATGACGACCTGTCGGGCCTGTTCGCCATCGGCCCGCTGGGCCAGGGCAGCCTGTTCGAGATCACCGGCGTGCCGGAGATCCTCGAGCAGACCGCCCGCGCCGCGGAAACGCTGCGCGACCTCGTTGCCCTGCGCGCCGCGGTGCGCACGGCCTGACCCGGGCCGGCCCGGCCGCTGCTCCCCCTCCGGGCCCCCGCACCGCCGGCCCCCTCCGGCACATCCCGGGTGCGGGGGCCGGGCGCGCCCCGTCAGACTGCTCCCGGCACCGCCGGGCAGACTGGCGGGGCGTCTGGCGCAGATCCCCGTTTCACCCGCTGTGCGAATGGGGCATGCTCGCGCTTCGGGGCGCCGCGATCGCGCCCCGCAAAGCACGGGTAAGCCGGTGACCTTCGAGCAGATCGGACTTCTCCTCCTCCTCATCGCCTTGCTGGCGGTCTTCGCCCTCGACCGCTGGCGCATCGAGATCGTGGCGCTGTGCGGGCTTGCCGTCGCGGTGGCGGCCGGGTTCGTCGCGCCGGGTGAGGTCTTCTCCGGCTTCTCGAACCCGGCGGTGGTGACGGTGATCGAGATCCTGCTCATCGTGCGGGCGCTGGCGCGCACCCGGCTGCTCGACAGCGCGGCGCGCTGGATCGACGCGCGCATGCCGGGCGACACGGGCCTGCTGGCCGCACTCTGCGGCCTCGGCGCCGGGCTGTCGGTTTTCATGAACAATATCGGGGCCTTCGCGCTGATGCTCCCCGTCGCGCTCGAAGTGGCCCAGGCCCGGGGGAGGGACCCGCGCCTGCTGCTGATGCCGCTGTCCTTCGCCACGCTGCTCGGCGGGCTGTGCTCGGCCATCGGCACACCGGCGAACCTGGTGGTGAGTGCTGCGCTCGCCTCCGAGCGCGGCCGGGGCTTCGGCTTCTTCGACTTCGCGCCCGTCGGGCTGTGCGTGGCGCTGGCCGGTCTCGCGGTCATCCTGTGGCGCAGGCCCCGCGTGCCGGACACCGAGCAGGGCGGGGGCACCGAGGCCACGCCCCGCCAGGTGGTGAGCGAGCTGCGCTTCGCGCCCACGGAGGCCGGGCCGGCTACGGTGGCCCAGGCCGGGGCGGCGCTCTCCGGCCAGGTTCACGCCGTGCTGCGCGCGGACCGGCGCCTGTTCCCGCTGCGCGGCGACACGCCCCTTCTGGCCGGAGACCTGCTGCTGGCCGATGCCGCGCTGGAGCGGCTGGAGCAGGGGCTGGCGGCCGGCTGGCTGCGGCTGCCGGGCCCGGGCGCGCCCGCCGGGGCGCCGGGGCCGGACGGCTGGGCGGAGGCCGTGGTCATGCCGCAGAGCCTGCTGGTGGGCGCGCGCATCGCCACGCTGGAGAGCTTCGCCGAGCGCGACATCGCCATCGAGGCGCTGGCCGTCGAGACGCCGCGCATCGAGGGGCGGCTGGCCGACATCCGCCTCGGGATCGGGGACGTGCTGTTCCTGCGCGGCCGTCCCGGCGCGATCCGCGACGCGCTGGAGGAAGCGGGCGCCCTGCAGGTCTCGCCGCTGCCGCGGGCGCAGCCGCGCTCGCACGCCCGGCTGCCGGTGCCGGTGTTCGCCGCCGGCATCGTGGTCTCCGCCCTCGGCCTGCTGCCGGTTCCGGTGGCGCTGGGGGCGGTCGTGCTGGTGCTCTGCCTCGCCCGGGCGCTGGACCTACGCGCGGCGCTGGCGGAGATCAACTGGCCGATCCTCATCCTGCTGGCGGCGATGATCCCGCTCGGCGAGGCGGTGGCGGCCAACGGTGCGGCGCGCGAGCTGGCCGGGATGATCGGCACGGCACTGCCCGGGGCGGGGGCGCTGCCGCTCACCGCGGCGCTGCTGGGGCTGGCGATCCTCGTCACGCCCTTCGTGAACAATTCCGCCACGGCGGTGGTGTTCGCGCCCATCGCGCTGGAGCTGTCGCGCATCGCGCATGTGCCGCCGGAGCCGCTGCTGATCGCGGTGTCGCTGGGCGCCTCGCTGGATTTTGTCACGCCCTTCGGACATCACAACAACACGCTGGCCTTCGGCATCGCGCATTACCGCTTCGCCGATTTCGCCCGGGCCGGCTGGCCGGTGACGCTGGTGGGGTTCGTGGTGGCGCTGGCGGCGATCCGGATCTTCTGGATCTGAGCCTGAGCCTGAGCCTGAGCCTGAGCCTGAGCCTGAGCCTGAGCCTGAGGGCCGACCATCCGTCTCAGCCTCCCCGTGCCGGGCAAGGCCGGCGCGGGGGCGATGGTGGTCGCGGGTCGGACGGGCGAGGTGCCCCGGGGCCGGTGCGCGGCCCCGGGTGCCGGGAAGTCAGCCCTCGAGAGCGGCCACGCCGGGCAGGGTCTTGCCCTCCAGCCATTCGAGGAAGGCGCCGCCGGCGGTGGAGACATAGGAGAACTTCGCCGCCGCGCCGGAGCTGTTCAGCGCCGCCACCGTGTCGCCGCCACCGGCGACGGAGAGCAGCTTGCCCTCCACGGTGAGCTCGGCCGCGTGCAGCGCCGCCGCATCGGTCGCGGCGTTGAAGGGCGGGATCTCGAAGGCGCCGAGCGGGCCGTTCCACACCAGCGTCTTCGCGGCGTTGAAGCGCTCCGCCACCTCGGCGACCGACTGGGAACCGGCATCGAGGATCATCGCGTCCTCCGGGCAGGCGTCGGCGGCCACGGTCTCGCACTCGGCGCCGGCCTTGAACTCGCGCGCCACCACCACGTCGACGGGCAGCACCAGCTCGCAGCCCTGCGCCTGCGCCCGCTCCATGATCTCGCGCGCGGTGGCGGCGAGGTCATGCTCGCAGAGCGACTTGCCCACCGGCTTGCCCTGGGCGGCGAGGAAGGTGTTGGCCATGCCGCCGCCGATCACGATGGCATCGACCTTCGAGAGCAGGTTGCCCAGCAGATCGAGCTTGGTGGAGACCTTGGCGCCCCCCACCACAGCCACCACCGGGTGCACCGGGTGGGCGAGGGCCTTCTCCAGCGCGCCCAGCTCCTCGGCCATCAGCCGGCCGGCGCAAGCCGGCAGCAGCCGGGCGATCGCCTCGGTGGAGGCATGGGCGCGGTGGGCGGCGGAGAAGGCGTCGTTCACGTAGATGTCGCCCAGCTTCGCCAGGGCGGCGGCGAAATCCGGGTCGTTCTTCTCCTCGCCGGGGTGGAAGCGGGTGTTCTCCATCAGCACCACCGCGCCGTCGGCGGTGCCGTCATCGGAGAAGACCACCGGCTGGCCCAGGGCGGCTGCCAGCGCCGGCACGGTCACCTTCAGCGACATTTCCGGCACCACCTTGCCCTTCGGCCGGCCGAAATGCGCCAGCAGCAGCACCCGGCCGCCCTTGGCGAGAATGTCCTTCACCGTGGGCACGACGCGGTCGATGCGGGTGGTGTCGGTCACGCGGCCGGCCTCGACCGGCACGTTGATGTCAACGCGCACGAGGGCGCGCTTGCCGGCGAAATCCATGTCGTCGAGCGTTTTCCAGGCCATCTTGTCTCTCCAGGGTCGGGGATGCGGGCCGGCGGCTCGGGCGTCACGGGGGCGGGGCCCCGGCGCGTGCATGGCCGTCCGCAGCGGCGCGTGGGCCCGCGCTGTGGCGGGCGGTGGCCGGCCGGAGGCGATCCCCCGGCCGGCCGGTCGGTCTCAGAGCTTGCCCATGGCGACGGCGGTGTCGCCCATGCGGTTGGAGAAGCCCCACTCATTGTCGTACCAGGTCAGGATGCGGCACATGGTGCCCTCCATCACCTTGGTCTGGTCCATGTGGAACACCGAGGAATGCGGATCATGGTTGAAGTCCGAGGACACCAGCGGCTCGGTGGTGTAGCCGAGGATGCCCTTCAGCTCGCCCTCGGCGGCCTCCTTGATCGCGGCGTTGATCTCTTCCACGGACGTTTCGCGCGACGCGATGAAGGTGAGGTCGACCACCGAGACGTTCGGCGTCGGCACGCGGATCGCGACACCGTCGAGCTTGCCGTTGAGCTCCGGCAGCACCAGGCCCACGGCCTTCGCGGCACCGGTCGAGGTCGGGATCATCGACAGCGCGGCGGCGCGGCCGCGGTAGAGATCCTTGTGCATGGTGTCGAGCGTCGGCTGGTCACCGGTGTAGGAATGGATCGTGGTCATGAACCCCTTCTCGATCCCGATGGCCTTGTCGAGCACGTAGACCACGGGCGAGAGGCAGTTGGTGGTGCAGGACGCGTTGGAGACCACCTTGTCCTCGGCGGTCAGCGTCTTGTCGTTCACGCCGAAGACGATGGTCTTGTCCGCGCCGGAGGCGGGTGCCGAGACCAGAACCTTCTTCGAGCCGTTCTCCAGGTGCAGGGCGGCCTTCGCCTTGTCGGTGAAGATGCCGGTGCACTCCAGCGCCACGTCCACGTCGCCCCAGGGCAGGTCCTTCGGATCGCGGATCGCGGTCACCTTGATCGGGCCACGGCCCACATCCATCGTATCGCCGTCGACGGTCACCGTGCCGGGGAACCGGCCGTGAACACTGTCGTAGCGCATCAGATGGGCGTTGGTCTCCACCGGCCCGAGATCGTTGATCGCCACGACTTCGATATCGGTCCGGCCCGACTCGACGATCGCGCGCAGCACATTGCGCCCGATGCGACCGAATCCGTTGATTGCGACCTTCACTGCCATCTTTCGCTCCCGTCAATTGCGCGGGGCTCCTCCCCGCAGGACTGTATTGCTAGGCTCTATATAGTCTTTGCGCCAGCCGAGAAAGGCGCAGATTGCCACTCGTGCAAAGGTGGTATGCCAAGCGTGCAAGGCGAGACGCAACGAGGAGCCGGAGAGGGCGACGCCAACTCCCGAGAACATCGGCCGGATGCCCCGCGCCGCGGATACGCCCCCTGCCGGCGTGCGCGCGCAGGCGCCCGGTTGCCGGAGGCCGCCGGTATTCCGCCGCAGCAGGCTGGGCCGGGATATCTCCCGACCGTCCGCCTGCTCCGGGCGGAGGGGATGGTCGAGGTGTTCGAAACACGGTTCGAGCCGTACCGGCTGCCCGGAGCAGGCAGCGGCCAGTGCATGTCTATACGTGTGCTCGACGCCACGTCGCCCGGCGTGATGGCCGCGCTGACGGGCCGCATCGCATAGCTGCTCGGCGACGGCTGAGCCCGCGCCGCGCGGCCGAAGGCGGGGTCCGCAAGGACGGGGCGGGCACGGACGGGGGGCGAACACGGGACGGGCGAACACGGGACGGGCCCGCCTTCACACGGTCGTGGCCCGCCGCACATGCGAAGGGGGGCGGCCTGCGCCACCCCCCTTGCCGTCATTCACCAGCCTGGCGCGGCTCAGAGCAGCGCCTTCACCTTGTCCACGGTGGCTTCCGGCGTGATGCCGAAGTGCTTGTAGAGCTCGGGCGCGGGGCCGGAGGCGCCGAAGCCCTCCATGCCGATGAAGCCTGCCTTGCGGTCCTGGCCGCGCTCGCCGGAGAGCCACTTGTCCCAGCCGAAGCGCAGGCCGGCCTCGATGGCCACGCGCACCGGGCCCGCGGGCAGGATCTTCTTGCGCCAGGCTTCGTCCTGCGCCTCGAACAGCTCCCAGCAGGGCATGGAGACCACGCGGGTGCCGATGCCCTCGGCCTGCAGCATCTCGCGGGCCTGCATGGCGATCTCCACCTCCGAGCCGGTGGCGAGCAGGATCGCCTGCCGCTTGCCCTCGGCCTCGGCCATCACGTAGGCGCCGCGGGCGGAGAGGTTGTTCGCCTTGTGCTCGGTGCGCAGCGTGGGCAGGTTCTGCCGGGTGAGCGAGAGCACCGAGGGCGCGTTCTGCATGGTGAGCGCCAGTTCCCACGCCTCCGCGGTCTCCACCGCGTCGGCCGGGCGGAACACGTGCATGTTCGGAATGGCGCGCAGGGCGGCGAGATGCTCCACCGGCTGGTGGGTGGGGCCGTCCTCGCCGAGACCGATGGAATCATGCGTCATCACGTAGACCACCCGGATCCCCATCAGCGCCGAGAGGCGCATGGCGCCGCGGGCATAGTCGGAGAAGGTGAGGAAGGTGCCGCCGTAGGGCACGCAGCCGCCGTGCACCGCGAGGCCGTTCATCGCCGCGGCCATGCCGTGCTCACGGATGCCGTAATAGACATAGCGGCCCTTGCGGTTCTCCGGCTCGAAGGTGCCGAGATCCTTCGTGAGCGTGTTGTTGGAGCCAGTGAGATCGGCCGAGCCGCCGATGGTCTCGCCCATCACCGGGTTGATGGCCGCCAGCGCGTTCTCGGAGGATTTCCGGGTGGCGATGTTCGGCTTCTCCTCGGAGATCTGCTTCTTCAGCGCCTTGATCGTGGCGGAGAGCCGCTTGGGCACCGCGCCGGAGACCACGCGCTCGAACTCCGCGCGCCGCGTGGCGGAAAGGCCGGAGAGCTCCGCCTCCCAGGCCGCCCGGGCGCCGAGCCCGCGCGAGCCGATGGTCCGCCAGGTCTTGAGGATCTCGGAGGGGATGTCGAAGGCAGCACTGCTCCAGCCGTAGATCTCGCGCACCTTCGCGATTTCCTCGGCGCCCAGCGGCGAGCCATGCGCACCGGCGCTGTCCTGCTTGGCCGGCGAGCCGTAGCCGATATGCGTCTTGCAGGCGATCAGCGTCGGGCGGCGGGTCTTCTTCGCGGCGGTGATGGCCGCGTCGATCGCCTCCGGGTCATGGCCGTCGATGGAGCTGGTGTCCCAGCCGGAGGCCTTGAAGCGGGCGATCTGGTCGGTGACGTCGGCCTTGGAGACCTCGCCGTCGATGGAGATGCCGTTGTTGTCCCAGAACACGATCAGCTTGCCGAGCTTCTGGCGCCCGGCGAGGCCGATGGCCTCATGGCTGATGCCCTCCATCAGGCAGCCGTCACCCGCGATCACGTAGGTGTAATGGTCCACCACCTTGCGGCCGAAGCGCGCGGCCATGGAGGCCTCGGCCATCGCCATGCCCACGGCGTTGGAGATGCCCTGGCCGAGCGGGCCGGTGGTGGTCTCGATGCCGGGCGCGTGGCCATACTCCGGGTGGCCGGCGGTGATGGAGCCGAGCTGGCGGAAGTTCTTGATCTGCTCCAGCGTCATCTCCGGGTAGCCGGTGAGGTAGAGCAGCCCGTAGAGCAGCATGGAGCCGTGGCCGGCGGAGAGCACGAACCGGTCGCGGTCGGCCCAGTCCGGTGTGCTCGCGTCGAATTTCAGGTGCTTCTCGAACAGGACGGTCGCCACGTCGGCCATGCCCATCGGCATGCCCGGGTGGCCGGAGTTCGCGGCCTGAACCGCGTCCATCGCCAGCACGCGGAGCGCGGCTGCCTTCATCCAGTGATCGGGGTGCGCCTTGCGCCGCTCGGAAATATTCACCTTCGGGCCTCGCTGTCGTCTCTTGCGCCGCGGACGGCGCCGGTTAAGGTCTCAGGCTGTTTAGCAGCCCGCCCGTTACGGTCAAGCGCTGCCGGGCCGGCCCCGGGAGGCGGGCACGGGCTGGTTGACCTCTGTCAGAACGGGCTAGACTGTCATACAGACGGCCGGGCGGAGCGATTCGCAATGTCCGAGACCACCGCGACACGGGAAAACCATGCGCGGATCCCGGACACCAGATCTCCAGGAGGCAGGAGAGCCATGTCGAAAATCACGAAACTGGAGGCGCGCCTCGATGCCGCCTTCGCACGGATCGAGGCCGCGCTCGGCGAGCGGCCTGAACCCGGGGCGCTGCAGGCCATGGCCAGTGCCGGCGAGGCGCAGAGCGCCGAGATCGCCGCGCTGCGCGACGATCTCGCCCGCATCCGCGCCGAACGCCGCAAGGACGCGGACGACGTCTCGGCCATTCTCGCTGACCTGCGACCCCTGCTGGAGCGTTCCTGATGGCGGATATCACCCTGAACATCGGCGGCCGGCAGTTCCGTGTCGCCTGCGAGGACGGCGAGGAGGAGCGGCTGCGCGACGCCGCCGGCCTGCTGGACGCGGAAGCCGCCGCGCTGTCCAAGGCGATCGGCACGGTGCCCGAGAGCCGGATGCTGCTGATGGCCGGCCTGATGCTGGCGGACCGGATGATCGGCCAGGAGGCCCGCCATCGCGGCACCGAGGAGGCGCTGCGCGAAACCCGCGCCCGGCTGCGCACCGCCGAATCCGCGATGACCGCCCATCATGCCGCCCCGGACCCGCGGGCCATCGAGATCGAGAATCTCGCCGACCAGGCCGTCGACCTGCTGGACCGCACCGCGACGCGGCTCGAAGGCCTCGCGGACGGGCTGGAGCTGGCCGAGACCTGAATGCCGGACCACCCCCGGGGGCGGCCGCCTCTCCGGCCGTCCCGGCCGGCGGCTGGCTGCGCGCGGTCCCTCGACCCGGGGCGGCAGCCCGCATAGGCTGCCCCGTCCGAACGGGGAAGGGGCCCTTTCATGCTCATCGCACAGATATCCGACCCGCACATGCGTGCGGCCGGGCAGCTCTACCAGGGGCTGGTCGATTCCAACACGATGTGCGCCGCCGCCATCGCCACGCTGAACGCGCTGGACCCGCAGCCGGACCTCGTGCTGCTGAGCGGTGACGTGGTGGACACCGGCACGCCGGCGGATTACGCGCAGGCGCGCCATGTTCTGGACCGGCTGCGCGCGCCCCTGCTGGCCATTCCCGGCAATCATGATGCACCCGAGGGCTTCCGCCGCTGCTTTGCCGGCCAGCCGGGGCTGGCCGCCTCCGGGCCACTGCATGTCGACTGGTCGGGAGACGGCCCGCTGCGGGTGCTCGGGCTCGACATCACCGTGCCCGGCGCCCATCACGGCCGGTTCGACGCGGCGGCGGAGGACTGGCTGGCCAGGGCGCTCGCCCGCGCGCCCGACCGGCCGGTGCTGCTGATGATGCACCAGCCGCCCTGCGACATCGGCATCGGGTGCATCGACGCCTACCGCTGCTTCGGCGAGGACAGGCTGGCGGCGCTGCTGGCGCGGCATCCCCGGGTGCAACGGGTGCTCTGCGGCCACGTGCACCGGCTCACGATGCGCGCCTTCGGCGGAACGCTGCTGCTCACCGCGCCCAGCACCACCACCGCCATCGCCCTGCGCCTCGCCCCGGGGGCGGAGCCGGCCTCGCATGTCGAGCCGCCGGCCCTGCTGCTGCACCATTGGCGGGAGGGGGCGGGGCTCACCACGCACCACCTGCCGATCGGGGCGCACCCCGGGCCGTTCCCGTTCTTCTGAACCGGGGAGAAACGCGAAAGGGCGCCCCGCGGGGCGCCCTTCGTGTCAACCGGAGACCTGCTTCAGCCGTTGGCTTCGCGGATCTTCTCGGCGGCGTCCTTGTCATAGGTCACGCCCTTCTGGTCGAACAGCGCGTCCAGCTCACCGGAGAGGGTCATCTCGGTGATGATGTCGCAGCCGCCCACGAATTCGCCCTTCACGTAGAGCTGCGGGACGGTCGGCCAGTCGGAGAAATCCTTGATGCCCTGACGCAGGTCGGGGCTGGCGAGGACGTTCACGTCCTTGAAGGTGACGCCCATGTAGTTCAGCACCCCGGCCACGCGCGAGGAGAAGCCGCACTGCGGCATGCTCGCGGTGCCCTTCATGAAGAGCACCACGTCATTGTTCTCGACATCGGCCTTGATCGCTGCCTGGACATCCGTCGTCGCCACATCGGTCATGTTCCATGCTCCTTGTCCGCGCCGCCTGGGGCGCTCTGGGTTTGGGTCGCCGGGCCCGGGAGGCGGAGCCGCGGCGGAATTTCCTGCACTCTGATCCGTCAGGCGATCCTGCCCCGTGGGCCCGGCATCCCGGCTGGGCCGGGCGGCCGCGGCACGCGGGGCGCCTGGTTCAGTCCGGCGCCCGGGTGGTGAGCGCCAGTGCGTGCAACTCGCCCTGCGCCCCGTCCATCTTGCCCTTCAGGGCGGCATAGACGGCGCGCTGCTGCTGCACCCGGTTCATGCCGCGGAATTCCTCGGCCACCACGTTTGCGGCGTAGTGGTTCCCGTCACCGGCAAGGTCGGTGATCGTGACATCCGCTGACGGGAAGGCTTCCCGGATCAGCTTCTCGATTTCCGCCGCTTCAATCGCCATTCACCATGCTCCCGCACTGCCTGCATCCCCTCCGATGTAGAGCGGCGCGGGGGCGCACGCAAGGGCGGGGCTGTCAGCCGGTGAAGGCCGCGAGCCCGGCCGCATGCGCTGCCCGGAGGTCCGCAAGGTCGATCGCGCGGCCGGCGAAATCGAGCCGATGGCCGATGAAATGCCCGACATGCGTGCAGGGCACCTCCGCGTCGAGGATCTGCGACATGGTCTCGCGCAGGCGCTCGGCCGGCACCGACACCAGGTAGCGCCCCTGGTCCTCGCCGAAGAACCACTCCGCCGGGGTGAGCAGGTCATTGTCCGCCAGCACGACGCCGATGTTGGCCGCCAGAGCCATTTCGCCCGCCGCCACGGCCAGGCCGCCGTCGGAAAGGTCATGCGCCGCGGTGATCAGCCCGGCGGCATGCAGTGCGCGCACCAGCTCGCCCGCCTTGCGCTCGGCCACGAGGTCGACCGGCGGGGCATCGCCCTCCTCGGCCTTGTAGAGCTCGGCCATCAGCGCCGACTGGCCCAGGTGCCCGCGGGTCTCTCCCAGCAGGATGGCCATGTCGTTCTCGCGCGGGGCGGTCGGGATTATGGCGTCGAGATCGGCCAGAAGACCCACGGCGCAGATGGTCGGGGTCGGCAGGATCGCCGCGCCGTCCGTCTCGTTGTAGAGGCTCACGTTGCCGGAGACGATCGGCATGTCGAGCGCGAGGCAGGCCTCGCCGATGCCCTTCACGCAACCGACGAACTGGCCCATGATCTCGGGCTTCTCCGGATTGCCGAAATTCAGGTTGTCCGTGGTGGCCAGCGGCGTGGCCCCGGTGGCGCAGAGGTTGCGATAGGCCTCGGCCACGGCCTGCTTGCCGCCCTCGAACGGGTTCGCCTGGCAGTAGCGCGGGGTGACGTCGGAGGTGAAGGCCAGCGCCTTCGGCCCGCCGTTCACCCGCACCACGGCGGCGTCCTGCCCCGGGCGCACCACGGTATCGGCCAGCACCATGTGGTCATACTGCTCCCACACCCAGGCGCGCGAGCAGTAGTTCGGGTTTCCCATCACCGCGAGCAGGGCGGTGGAGGGGTCGATCTCCGGAATGTCGGTCAGCGGCGGCGGCGCGGCCGTCTCCACCCAGGGGCGGTCATATTCCGGCGCGGTGCCGGAGAGCGCCTTGAGCGGCAGGTCCGCCTTCACCTCGCCGTTGAGGCAGACGAGGAACCGGTCCTCCGCGATCGTCTCGCCGACGATGGCGAAATCCAGGTCCCACTTGTCGAAGATCGCGCGGGCCACCGCTTCCTTCTCCGGGCGCAGCACCATGAGCATGCGCTCCTGGCTTTCGGAGAGCATCATCTCATAGGCGCTCATCGCCGTTTCGCGCACCGGCACACGCTCCAGGTCGAGGCGCACGCCGAGGTCGCCCTTGTCGCCCATCTCGACGGCAGAACAGGTGAGGCCGGCGGCCCCCATGTCCTGGATGGAGATCACCGCGCCGGTCTCCATCAGCTCCAGGCAGGCCTCGAGCAGGCGCTTCTCGGTGAACGGGTCGCCCACCTGCACGGTGGGGCGCTTGTCCTCGATGGTCTCGTCGAACTCGGCAGAGGCCATGGTGGCGCCGCCCACGCCGTCCCGCCCGGTCTTGGCGCCGAGGTAGACCACCGGCATGCCCACGCCGGAGGCGGCGGAGTAGAAGATCTTGTCGGCGTCGGCGATGCCGGCGGCGAAGGCGTTCACCAGGCAGTTGCCGTCATAGGCGGAGTGGAAGCGCAGCTCCCCTCCCACGGTCGGCACGCCGAAGGCGTTGCCGTAGCCGCCGATGCCGCGCACCACCCCGGTCAGAACCGCCTTGGTGCGCGGGTGGCGGGGCGAGCCGAAGGACAGCGAGTTCAGCGCCGCGATCGGGCGCGCGCCCATGGTGAACACGTCGCGCAGGATGCCGCCCACGCCGGTGGCCGCCCCCTGGTAGGGCTCGATGTAGGAGGGGTGGTTGTGGCTCTCCATCTTGAAGACCACGGCCTGACCGTCCCCGATATCGACGACGCCGGCGTTCTCCCCCGGGCCGCAGATGACCTGCGGACCCTTGGTCGGCAGGGTGCGCAGCCATTTCTTCGAGGACTTGTAGGAACAATGCTCGTTCCACATCGCCGAGAAAATGCCGAGTTCAGTGAAACTCGGAACGCGGCCGAGCAGGTCGAGAATCCGCTGGTACTCGTCAGGCTTGAGGCCATGTTCGGCTGCAAGAGCCAGGTTCACTTCGGGTTCGGTCACCGTTCGCTCCTCTCGCGATTCACGGGTCTTTTAGTCATTGCGGCGCGAGGGGGGAAGCAGGGAATGCGCAGCGCCATCGCGCCCCATGAATGACCAGCCACCCTTAGGACTTGGTGAAGACCGGGCCATCTTCCTCAGCGTGTATTTAAAAGGGGATGAATGCCCCGCGTTCACACGCCCGTGATGCAATTATACCATGCCCGGATCCGGTGAAACCGGCCGGCAAGACGGGTTTTGCAACCTGAGGTGGCGCCATCCCAGCCCAACTCTCGCCGTTGGCGCAGGATTGGCCAAAAAAAAGGCCGAGCAAAGCTCGGCCCAAGTCCAACAGGGAGGTATGACGTGCTGAAATGCAACAGTGTTGCGTCCCGGCTCGTCATGAGGGTGAGATAGGAGACTCGCCTGCGCAGATCAAGTCGGAATATGCCGCAAATGCGAGATGCATAGCTGATATGGCGGATTTGCATATCTATTGGGCAGTTTGAAAACGCCGGGCTCAGCCCCCCAGGGCCTTGCGAAGGCCGGATATTTCCGCGAGCACGAAGTCCCGGAACGCCTCCACCCGCTTGGACTGGCGCAACTCCTGCGCATAGGCAAAATACACCGGAATGGTGTCGGAGCATTCCTCCGGCAGCACGTTCACCAGGTCCGGAGAATCGACGGCGAGATATTCCGGCAGCGCGCCGATGCCCAGCCCGTGCCGCACCGCCTGCAGGACGCCGAAATAATTGTTCACCGAGAGGCGCGAGGTGTTCTCGTTGTCCACGAAGCGCTGCATCCACTGCCGGCCGGCGGAGACCTGGTGGCTGTCGATGGTGAAGAACAGCAGCCGATGGTCCGACAGCTCGTCCACTGTGCGCGGCAGGCCCTTCGTGGCGATGTATTCCGGCGAGGCGTAGAGGCGCATGCGGATGTCGATCAGCCGGCGGCGGATGATGTCCGCCTGGCTGGGCTCCTTCATGCGGATGGCGACATCGGCCTCGCGCATCGGCAGGTCGAGCACGCGTTCCTCCAGCAGAAGCTGGATCTTGAGGTTGGGATACTGGTCATAGAGCCGGCCCAGCCGGGGCGCCAGCCACAGGGTGCCGAAGCCGGTGGTCGCGGTCACGCGCAGCTCGCCGAACACCTCGTCCTCCGCGTCGCGGATGCGGGCGGTGGCGCTGTCGAGCCGCTTGGCCATGGATTTCGTGGCCTCGAACAGCAGCTCTCCCTGCTCGGTGAGGATGAGGCCGCGGGCGTGGCGGTGGAACAGCGTGCAGCTCAGCGCCTCCTCCAGGTGGCGGATCTGCCGCGAGACGGCCGACTGGCTGAGATTGAGGCTCTCGCCCGCGTGGGTGAGGCTGCCGGCATCCGCCACGGCATGGAAGATGCGCAACCTGTCCCAGTCCATCGTCAATCCCATGTGTTCTCACTTTCCCGTGGCGGCGGACAAGCTGCACAATCGCCCTATTTATGCTTCTATGCCAAGAGGCAGGAGCATCAACGGGAGCTTTTCGTGACATCCAACTTCTACCGGACCCTGGGAACCCTCCTGACCGTCCTCGTGATTTCGGCCGTTCTTACACCGGCGCAGGCGCAGGTGGAAAGGTTGAAAGGCACCTATCTCGGTGTCGCCGAAGCCCAGGGCATGCGGCTCGATATCTCCCCCTCCGGTGGCGGGTTGCACGGGCGCTTCACTGATTCCAACGGAACGGTCGCCGAGTTCGACGCACCCTCCGTCGGAACCGCCGCGGAGACGGTGATCGAGTTTCCTCAACGAAAAGTGAAGATCCGGATTTTTCCGGAGGCCGTCGGCCTGCGGATGATCGCCATTCCCCTCGATGCGAACGGCCAGCCGGTGATCGACGAGACCAATGCGCTGGTGTTCCTGCCGCCGGACGTGAAGGTGCCGGAGGTGCCGTCCGGCTACCAGCCGCCCACCTATCGCAAGCGCGTGGTGGACCCGGACACCTTCCTGATCTCCTACCCGTTCTGGCCGCCCGAGGGCGTGGCCTTCGGCTACGAGAGCCTGGAGGCGCGCTACCGCCCGCTGTTCGGCCTGTTCCCCGTGGTGATGACCGACGTGCTGTGGAAACTGTGCTCCTCCTCCTACAAGCCCGGGGTGCTGGGCGAGGCGTTGCGCGGCCAGAACGTCACCTGCGACCAGGTGCTGCGCAAGATCGACGAGGTGCAGCGCCGCGGCCGGTTCGCCGCCTACAAGGCGCGCGTGGCCAAGGAGGCCGATGTGCTGATGACCTCGGTGCAATGCGCCCGGGGTTACATCGTGAAACCCGAAATCTGCCGGCCCGCCGCGAAGCGGGTCTCCGACGCCGCGATCTCGATGAACACCGTCTCCTCGGTGCTCTCGGGACTGTGAGGGGCTGACCGCCCGGGACAGCAGCGCTTCCCGTCGCGCTTGACAGGATGGGTCAAGCCTGCTTCCCTAAATTGCATCACGCGCGGTGAACAGCGCGGAGCGAGGGGGTGACATGTGAGTGCCCCCAAGGCCAGGGAGGCTGAAACATGGAGCTTCGTCCCGTTACCCTCGACACCCGGTATGATCTCGACGCCGGGCAGGTCCTTCTCAACGGAACCCAGGCGCTGGTGCGCCTTACCCTCATGCAGCACGCCCGCGACGCTGCGGCGGGGCTGAACACTGCCGGTTACGTGACCGGCTACCGCGGCTCGCCGCTGGGCGGCGTCGATCTCAACATGGCGAAGGCCAGGACGCTGCTGGAGGCGGCGCAGGTCACCTTCGAGCCCGGGCTGAACGAGGATCTCGCGGCCACCGCGGTCTGGGGCAGCCAGCAGGCGGAGATGCGGGGCGAAGGCCGCTACGACGGCGTCTACGCCATGTGGTACGGCAAGGGCCCGGGCGTGGACCGCTGCGGCGACGTCTTCCGCCACGCGAACATGGCCGGCACCTCGCGCCACGGCGGCGTGATCGCGGTGATGGGGGATGACCACACCGGCGAAAGCTCCACCACCCTGCACCATTCGGAATTCGCCTTCGTCGACGCGCTGATGCCGGTGCTGAGCCCGGCCGGCGTGCAGGAGATCCTCGATTACGGGCTGCTGGGCTGGGCGCTGTCGCGCTACTCCGGCTGCTGGGTGGGGCTGAAGGCGGTGAAGGACACCATCGAGGTGACGGAAGTGGTGGACGGCGAGCCGCACCGGCTCGACATCCGCCTGCCGCAGGATTTCGCCATGCCCGAGGACGGGCTCAACATCCGCCTCGGCGATGACCGCGTGCCCCAGGAGGCCCGGCTGCACGATTACAAGCGCTTCGCGGCGGAGGCCTTCGCCCGCGCGAACCGCATCGACCGGCGGATGATGGGCCGCCCCGGCGCGAGGATCGGCATCGTCTCCGCCGGCAAGAGCTGGCTGGACACGGTCCACGCGCTGGACCTGCTGGGCATAGACGCGGCGGAGGCCGAGCGCCTCGGCATCACCACCTACAAGGTGGGCATGGTCTGGCCGCTGGACATGACCTCCTTCCGGGAATGGGCGGAGGGGCTCGACCTCATCATCTGCGTGGAAGAGAAGCGCAAGCTCCTGGAAGTGCAGATGAAGGAGGCGATCTTCAATGATCGCCACGGCCGCCGCATCATCGGCTGGAAGAAGGAGAACGGCGAGTTGCTGTTCTCGGTGAAGGGCGCGCTGGACCCGGTGCTGATCGCCCGCCAACTCGGCAAGGTGCTGGAGGAGGAGGGCCGCGGCTCCGAGGCGCTCAGTGCCGCGCGGGAGCGGCTGGAGGCGGCCGCGCGTTCCGACAACGCGCCGGAGATCGCCGCGCGCCTGCCCTGGTTCTGCTCCGGCTGCCCGCACAACACCTCCACCAAGCTCCCCGACGGCTCGCGCGGCTATGCCGGCATCGGCTGCCATTTCATGGTGCAGTGGATGGACCGCGAGACCGAGGGTTTCACCCACATGGGCGGCGAGGGGGCGAACTGGATCGGCGAGAGCCATTTCTCCTCGCGCGGGCACGTGTTCCAGAACCTCGGTGACGGCACCTACAACCACTCCGGCGTGCAGGCCATCCGCGCCGCCCTCGCCTCGGGCACCAACATCACCTACAAGATCCTCTTCAACGACGCCGTGGCGATGACCGGCGGCCAGCAGAACGAGGGCAATCTCTCCCCCCAGCAGATCGCCCATGAGCTGGTGGCGATGGGGGTGCGCAAGGTGGCCTGCGTCACCGACCCGAAGGAGGAGGTGGACCACGCGCTCTTCCCCGGCACCGTCTCCTTCGCCACGCGCGATGACCTCGACACCGTGCAGCGCGAGTTGCGCGAGGTGCCGGGCGTCTCGGCCATCGTCTACGTGCAGACCTGCGCGGCCGAGAAGCGCCGCCGCCGCAAGCGCGGCGCCTTCCCGGACCCGGACCGCCGGGTGTTCATCAACCCGTCCGTCTGCGAGGGCTGCGGCGATTGCGGCGTGCAGTCGAACTGCGTGTCGATCCTGCCGAAGGAGACCGAATTCGGCCGCAAGCGCGAGATCGACCAGAGCGCCTGCAACAAGGATTTCTCCTGCCTCAAGGGCTTCTGCCCCAGCTTCGTGACGGTGGAGGGCGGCCGGCTGCGCAAGGCGAAGGCGGCCGAGCTCACCCTGCCGGAGATGCCCGAGCCCGCGCTTCCCGCCATCGACGGCACCTGGAACCTCGTCATCACCGGGGTGGGGGGCACCGGCGTGGTGACCGTGGGCGCGCTGCTCGCGATGGCGGCACATCTCGAGGGCAAGGGAGCGGGCATGATGGAGATGGCCGGCCTCGCCCAGAAGGGCGGCGCGGTGCACATCCACTGCCGCATCGCGGAGAAACCCTCCGACATCTCCGCCGTGCGCGTGGCGGTGGGCGAGACGGACGGGCTGATCGGCGGTGACCTGGTGGTGGCGGCGGGGGCGAAGACCCTCGGCCTCATGGCCCGCGGCCGCACCCGCGCGGTGTGCAATGCGCATGAGATCATCACCGGCGCCTTCACCCGCGACACCGAGTTCGCCCTGCCCACCGACCGGCTGATGCTCGCCCTGCGCGCGCGCATCGGCGAGGAGGCGGCGCGCTTCTTCGACGCCACGAAACTTGCCGAGCGCCTGCTGGGCGACGCGATCTACGCGAACGTGCTCATGCTGGGGGCGGCCTGGCAGGCCGGGCTCATCCCGCTCTCGGGCGCTGCCCTGCGCCGGGCGATCGAGCTCAACGGTGCAGGCGTGAAGGGCAATCTCGCCGCCTTCGAGATCGGCCGCTGGGCGGTCTTCGCTCCGCGCGAGGCCGAGGCCACCCTCGCCCCCGAAGTGCATCCGGAAGAGGAAAGCCTCGACACGCGCATCGACATCCGCGCGGCGCATCTGGAGAAATACCAGAACGCGGGCCTGGCCGAGCGGTACCGCGCGCTGGTGGCCGAAGCCCGCCGCCACGGCGATGCCTTCGGCGAGGCGGTGGCGCTGGGCTATCACAAGCTCCTGACCTACAAGGATGAATACGAGGTGGCCCGGCTGCATACCGAGACGCTGGAGCAGGCGCTGGCCGAGCAGTTCGAAGACACGGGCAAGCTGAAGTTCCACCTCGCGCCGCCGATTCTCGCCCGCAAGGACGCGCAGGGCCGGCCGGTGAAGACCACCTTCGGCCCGTGGATGCTGCGCGCCTTCGGCCTGCTGGCCCGGCTGAAGGGCCTGCGCGGCACCGCGCTGGACCCGTTCGGGCGCACCGGGGAACGGCGCATGGAGCGCGCGCTCATCACCCAGTACGAGGCGGACATGGCTGCGCTGATGTCCGGCATCGGCCCGCGCACCGCCGAGATCGCCGAGGCACTTGCCCGCCTGCCGCTGCAGATCCGCGGCTTCGGCCACGTGAAGGCGGCGAACGCGGCGGCAGCGGAGAAGCGGCGCGAGGAACTGCTCGCCGCCTTCCGCGCCGGCGGCAGCCCGCTGGCACAGGCCGCCGAGTAACGCCGCAGGCCACGCATTCAGGAAGCCGCAAGCAGCCGGGGGCACGCGCCTCCGGCTGTTTCGTGTCCGGGCCCCCGGGGGCGGGGCGCGCGGCAGGCGCAAAAAAAACCCGGGCCAACCGGGCCCGGGCTCAAGTCGGGAGGGCCGGTTCCGGCCCCCCTGGGGATTTCGCTCCCGAAGCCTCAGCTCGTGGACTTCGAGAATTCCGGGTAGGCTTCCATGCCCAGCTCGGCCACGTCGAGGCCGGCGACCTCGTCTTCCGCCGAGGCGCGGATGCCCATGACGGCCTTGAGGATCAGCCACAGCACCAGCGACACGATGAACACGAACAGGCCGACGGAGATGATCGAGACGATCTGGCCGGAGAAGGTCGCGTCCGGGTTCGAGAGGCAGACCGCGAGGGTGCCCCAGATGCCGCACACGAGGTGGACCGGGATGGCGCCGACGACGTCGTCGATCTTCATCTTGTCGAGCATCGGCACCGCGATGACCACGAGCACACCGCCCACGGCACCGATCAGCGTCGCGCCGCCGAGGCCGGGGGTGAGCGGCTCGGCCGTGATCGAGACGAGGCCAGCGAGGGCACCGTTCAGGATCATGGTGAGGTCAGGCTTCTTGAACAGCACCATGGTGGTGAGCATCGCCGCGATGCAGCCGCCCGCGGCAGCCGCGTTGGTGTTGGCGAAGATGCGGGAGATGTCGGCCACGTTGCCGGCGGTGTTCATGTAGAGCTGCGAGCCGCCGTTGAAGCCGAACCAGCCCAGCCACAGGATGAACGTACCCAGGGTGGCGAGGGTGAGGTTGGAGCCCGGCATCGGCACGGTCTGGCCGTCCTTGTAGCGCCCGATGCGGGGGCCCAGAACGATGGCACCGGCGAGAGCCGCCCAGCCGCCGACCGAGTGCACCACGGTGGAGCCGGCGAAGTCGAGGAAGCCCCAGTCGGCGTCCAGCCAGCCGCCGCCCCATTTCCAGGAGGCCTGGATCGGGTAGATGAAGGAGGTCAGGATCACGGTGAAGATGATGAAGGGCCAGAGCTTGATGCGCTCGGCCAGCGTGCCCGAGACGATCGAGGCGGTCGTCGCGCAGAACATCAGCTGGAAGAAGAAGTCCGAGCCCACGGAGGCGTAGGTGAGGTCGGTCTCGGTGCCTTCGAGGCCGACCGGCTCCAGCACGGTGGAGGCGAAGTTGCCGAGGTAGTTCGGGATCGTCCAGTCGTCGCCCGGGTACATCAGGTTGTAGCCGACGAGGTAGTACATGATGCCCGCAAGCGCGAAGAGCACGATGTTCTTCGTGAGCTGCATGGTGACGTTCTTGGAGCGCACCAGGCCGGCTTCGAGCATCGCGAAGCCGCAGGCCATCCACATCACCAGGAAGCCGGTGACGAGGAACATGAACGTGGTGAAGATGTAGCCGACCTCGTTCGGCACCGGAGGCAGGGCCGCCGCGGCCTCGACGGGCGCATCCTGGCCAAAGGCGGGGAGGGCGAAGAGCGCCGCTCCGGCCGCAAGGCCGAGATATTTGCTGATGGTATTCATTGCATCCCTCTCATGATGTTGTTTTCCCGACGGCTCAGAGCGCGTCTTCACCGATCTCGCCGGTGCGCACCCGCATTGCCTGCTCAACGTCGAGAACGAATATTTTCCCGTCGCCGATCTTTCCGGTCTTGGCCGTGGCGGCCAGGGTGTCGACGACCTTTTCGACCATCGAATCGGAAACGACCATCTCCAGCTTGATCTTGGGAACGAAGTTCACCACGTATTCGGCGCCGCGATAGATCTCGGTGTGGCCGGACTGGCGCCCGTACCCCTTGACTTCCGAGACCATCAGGCCCTGCACGCCCGTGGTGGTGAGCGCCTCGCGCACCTCCTCGAGCTTGAAGGGTTTGATGACGGCTATGATCAGTTTCATCAGATCCCCCGCGTCCGTTTTTCCTGAGGCATGATTGCATTAGCAGTTTTGACAGTTAATCCGTAAGCAAAGAGCATGCCAACTGCTAAAGTGCGTGGATTACGCCGTTCTGCCAAAGGGTTGCATCCGGAGCGCGCGGGGCGCGGTCACGGTTGCGTCAGTCATCCTGCCTAAAATCCCGGCATCTGACCGGATCCGGTCAGTGATGAGGTCAGCCGGACACGGCTGAGCCCGCCCGTGAGGACGGGCGGGCCAGAGCCTTGGGAACCAGAATGATCAGGCGGCGTTGCTCAGCGCGCCCTTTCGTTCAACGTCGAAGAAGCCGACCAGTTCCCGCAGGTCCGCGGCTTCGTGCTCCAGCTCGCGGGCGCGGGTGGCGCTCTGCTCGGCAAGCTCGGCGCTGCGCTGGGTCATCGCGTCCATGGCGCTGACATTGGTGGCGATCTCGGTCACGGCGGTGGCCTGTTCGCGGCTGGCGGCGGAAATGTCGCTGATGTCGACGGTGAGCGAGCTGACCGATTCGTTGATTTCTCCGAGGGCCGAGCCGGTCTCGCGCACCAGGCGGGCGCCGTCGGAGACGAGCTGGCTGCTCTCCTGCACCAGGTCGCTGATGTCCTTTGCCGCCTCGGAGGCGCGCTGGGCGAGGGTGCGGACTTCGGAGGCGACCACGGCGAAGCCCTTGCCGGCCTCCCCTGCGCGTGCCGCTTCCACGGCCGCGTTCAGTGCCAGCAGGTTGGTCTGGAAGGCGATCGAGCCGATCACCCCGTTGATCTCGGCGATTCGCGAGGAACTGGCCTCGATGCGGGTCATCGCGGTCTGCGCCTCGCTGACCACCGCACCGCCCGCACGGGCGCGGCGGACCACCTCCCCGACCGCGGCATCGGCGCGGCCGGTCGATTCGGCATTGGTGCGCACCGTTGCGGAAATCTCCTCGATGGTGGCAGCGGTCTCCTCCAGCGAGGCCGCCTGGTTGGTGGCACGTTCCGTGAGATCGGCGGCATCGGTGGCAATGTGGCCGGTGGCGTCGGCAATGGCGTGCGTGGCGCTCCAGATCCGGCGCACCAGGGCGGCCAGCCGGTCCGCCGTGTCGTTGAAGGCGGTGCGCAGTGGCGCAAACTCGCCGCTCACCCTGTCTCCCACCCGCACCGAGAGGTCGCCGTGCGCCAGCCTGTCCAGCGCGGTGCCCAGGCTGGCGAGGGTCGCGTCCAGCGCCTCCTTCTCGGCGCGGGTCCGGGCGGCCTCGGCGGCCGAGCGCTCGCGCTCCTCTTCGGCCTGGTCGCGGATCCGGGCCTCCCGCGTGGCGCTTTCGGCCTGGATGCGCTGCTGCAACCGCTCGAAGGCTCGGGCAATCTCGCCGATCTCGTCATCGCGCTTGCGGCCGCGCAACCTGGTGTCCGTGCGGCCCTCGGCGAAGGCCGAGAGCGCGGCGGCGGTTTCGGTCAGCGGGCCGATCACCGCGTGGGCGAGGCGGCGGATGATCAGCGTCACCAGTGCCACCGCGATGAGGAGCAGCACCGCAACGGTGACCCAGCGCACCAGAATCAGCGTGTCGCGCGTGGATGTCGCGCTGTCCTGTTCCTCCATGGCGATGGCCTGGAGGGCGTCCAGATCGGGGCGAACCTCCCGGAAGCTCTCGGACACGGCGGCGCGCGTGGCGACGGCCTCCATCTGCAGCGCGGCGAAGGCCAGAAAGGCTGCCTCGTAGGCGCCCAGGCTGCTCACCACCGTCGCCTGCGCGGCGGCGTCGCCGAAGGCGCTGGTGGGCATGGCGCGCACTTCCTCCATGCGCTGGCGCAGCCGGTCCACGTACTTACTGTCCCCCCGCATCATGAAATCCTTCTCGTGCCGGCGCATCATCAGGATCTTGACCATCAGCTCCGGCGCGGCGGAGGCAGGCACGCTCTCCTCCGCGTCATGCACGGCCCTGCGCAGCGTGCCCTCCAGGCCGTGGTCCTCGTCCATCCCGAGGCGGAGCATCTCGTCGATCAGCCGGTTCACCTGCTCGGTGTGGCCGGCCCAATGCGCGGTGATGCCGTCCAGCGCGGCGGCATCTGCCTCCGGATCGAGCGCCCGCAGGTGGGCGGCGAGCGCGGTGAATGTGTCCGGCACGCGGGCCTGCAGGTCATGCAGACGGTCGATCATTTCCGGGTTCCGGTTCAGGATCAGCCCCAGTTCCATCCCGCGCCCGCTCAGCAGCAGCTTTTCCAGCTCCGCCGTCTCCAGCGCGAGGGCCTGGGCCGAGGTCTGCCGCCGGTCGAACCGCGTCTGCACGAAGTCCCCCACGATCCCGATGACGGCAACGAGCAGCATTCCCCCGATGGCGATGGGCGTGATGCGCAGGATGCGGGAGGAGAGTGACATGGCAGGCCCCGGTTCTGTTCGTCTGCCCCACTGGTCCCACAGCGCCCCTAAGAAAGTGTTGTGTCCGGGGAGATCTTGCGGCCGCATGCGGCGTTTTTGCGCCGCAGCGGCGGAATCGCGCCGGCCGGTCTCCACAAACCCGGCGTTTGGCCTTATCCTGTGCGTTAACCAATAAGCATCGAGCAGACGAAGGCGGGCAATGACGCGTGACAGCAAGACCGGCCGGGCGCGTGAGCGGCCGGCGCCGCGGCATGAGCCGGGGCGACGCAGCAAGGCGGGCGACAAGGCCGCCCGGCCGAAGGCCGCGTCGGCGGCGCGCAAGCCCGGGCTCGTGGAGCGCGGCCTGCGCCGGCTGCTGCGCGGCACCCTGCGGATCGGCTGGTGGGTCGGCCTGCGCGTCGGCCTCATCCTGCTGCTGATCGTGGGCGGGGCCACGGGGTATTTCTACTCCCAGCTGCCGCCGGTGTCCGAGCTTCTGGACGGGCGCACGCGCGGCTCCGTCACCCTGCTGGACCGGGACGGCAACGTGTTCGCCTGGCGCGGAGACCAGTTCGGCGGCCAGGTGCGCGCCTCCGAGGTCTCGCCCTGGCTGCGCGACGCGGTGCTGGCCACCGAGGACCGGCGCTTCTACTCCCACCCCGGCGTCGACCCGATGGGCATCCTGCGCGCCCTCGTGGCCAACATCGCCGCCGGCCACGCGGTGCAGGGCGGCTCCACCCTCACGCAGCAGACCGCGAAGGTGGTGTTCCTGGACAATGACCGGACCATCGAGCGCAAGCTCAAGGAGATCCCCATCGCGCTGGCGATGGAGCTGAAATACGAGAAGAACGACATTCTCTCGGTCTATCTCAACCGGGTCTACCTGGGCGCGGGCACCTACGGGTTCGAAGCCGCGGCGCAGCGCTATTTCGGCAAGAGCGCGCGTGAGGTGAACCCGGCCGAGGCGGCGATGCTGGCGGGGCTGCTGAAGGCGCCCTCGCGCTATTCGCCGACCTCGAATCTCTCCGCGGCGGAGGGCCGGGCCTCCGTCATCCTCGGGCTGATGGGCGAGCAGGGCTATCTCACCCCGGACCAGGTGGCCGATGCGCGCGCACATCCCGCCCGCCTGTCGAGCGCCGCGCAGGCCCGCGCCGGCGGATACTTCGCCGATTGGGTGATGGAGAGCGGCCCGGCCTATCTCACCCGGCAGACCACGGAGGATGTCGACATCCTCACCACCTTCGATCCGAAGATCCAGGCCGCGGCGGAGAGCGCGATCACCCGGGTGTTCGACTCCAAGGTGAAGGAGGGCTCCGAGGCCCAGGCCGCGGTGGTGATCCTCTCCCCGGATGGCGCCGTGCGCGCCATGGTGGGCGGGCGCGACATCAGCCCCACCGCCGGGGCCTTCAACCGCGCCACCCAGGCCACGCGGCAGACCGGATCGGTGTTCAAGCCGGTGATCTACGCCACCGCCATCGTGGCCGGAAAGTCGCCGGAGGACCTGGTGGAGGACGCGCCGCTCACCATCGACGTGCCCGGCTTCGGCGCCTGGTCGCCGAAGAACTACACCCGCTCCTATCTGGGCCACATCACCCTCACCACGGCGCTGGCCAAGTCGATCAACACCGCTGCCGTCCGCGTGTCCGAGGACGTGGGGCGCGACAAGGTGCGGGCCATGGCGCGCCGGCTGGGCATGAGCGGCGACATGGCGCCCGGGCCGGCGCTGGCGCTGGGCACCACCGGGGCGCCCCTGCTGGAGATGACCGGCGTCTATGCCACCTTCCTCAACAAGGGCCGGCAGGCGCGCCCCTACGGCCTGCGCGAGATCCGCCTGCGCGCCGACGGCGCCGAGCTCATGGGCTCGGACCGGGTGGAGCCGGAGGAACTGCTGACCGAGAAGCAGGCCGGCCTCGTCACCTGGATGCTGCGCGAGGTGATCCGGCAGGGCACCGGCCACCGCGCCGCGCTGCCGGACCGCGAGGTGGCGGGCAAGACCGGCACCACCTCGGCGGCGCGCGACGCCTGGTTCATCGGCTTCACCTCCGATTACGTGGTGGGCGTGTGGATGGGCTATGACGACAACCGCCCGCTCACCGGCGTCACCGGCGGCGGCCTGCCGGCGGAGATCTTCCGGGAGACGATGTCGCGGGTGGAGGCCGGCCGCCCGGCCCGCCCGCTGCCCGTGGTCGCGCCGGAGCCGAAATCCCCCGCGCTGCTCTTCGCCGACGACCGCCCGCGCCGCAGCGACCCGGATGCCGACAGCATGACCGGAAGCATCTTCCGCAACGTGCTGGACGGGCTGGGCCTGTCGGACGTGGAGATCACCCCCGGCCGCAGCACCGGGCGCGACGATTCGAACGACCGCTGACCCTCCGCTGGCGGCGCTCCCGGACCGGGGCGCCGCCAGAGCGTCCCGCCAGAGCGTCCCGCCAGAGCGTCCCGCCAGAGCGTCCCGCCAGAGCGTCCCGCCAGAGCGTCCCGCCAGAGCGTCCCGCGCCAGCATGAGGTTTGCCCCTTCTCAGCGGCAGTTCGCGCAGTCTCGCCGATCGCTACAGAGGGCGGCTGCGGACCGGGGCGCAGAGACGCCGGACACGGCTGCGCCGGGGCGGCGGGCTGACACGGCTTCGGGGGGCAGCCCTGATCCGGCCGGAACGCCCGCGCCGGGCGCTCCGGTCGGACCACCCTGCGGGCGCCATGGAGCGCCCGGCCGTCCTTTGCGTATCCGCTCAGGTCAGGGCGCGCCTTCGGGCAGCACCGGCGGCAGTGCCTTGATGTAGGCGGCGAGCGCCGCGCGGTCCTCGGCCGGCAGGGCGGCGGTGTTGCGCACCACGTCGGCCATCGCGCCGCCGACACTGTCGTAATCCGGGGTGAAACCGCTCTCGAGATAATAGGCGATGTCGGAGGCCGACCAGCTCCCGAGCGGCCCCCCGGGGGTGAGGTTCGGAATCCGCCCCGCGCCATCCGGGTTCGGCCCGCCGCCGAGCCAGGCTTCCGTCACCGGCCCGCCGATCAGGTCGCGCCGGGTGTGGCACTCGCCGCAATGGCCCGGGCCCTCGGCGAGATACCGGCCGCGTGCGGCCAGCGGGTCCGCGCCCGGCATCGGCACCACCGGGTCCGGCGAGAGGTAGAGCAGCTTCCACAGCCCGATCGCCCGGTTCACCGAGAAGGGGAAGGGGATGTCATGCGGCGTGTCGGCCCGGTCCGAGGCGGGCAGGGTGCGCAGGTAGGCGAAGAGGTCGCGCAGGTCCTCCACGCGCATGCGCGCGTAGGAGGTGTAGGGGAAGGCGGGGTAATAGTGCCGCCCCTCCGGAGATGTGCCGTGCAGCATCGCGGCGACGAACTGCGCCTCGCTCCAGCCGCCGATGCCGTGCTCCGGGTCAGGGGAGATGTTGGGCACGTGGAAGGTGCCGAACTCCGACACGATCGCCCGCCCGCCCGACAGCACCAGCCGCGCATCGCCCCCCGCGCCCTCCGCGGCATGGCAGGAGGCGCAGCCGCCGATGGTGAACACATGCGCGCCGCGCGCCGCGTCTGCGGTGTAGGCGGGCAGGTCTCCCGCCTCCACCGTCTCGGGCGCGCTGAGCGCCCAGGCCGCTCCGGCCGCGAGGACAAGGGCTCCGGCAGCCAGTTTCAGCATCAGTTGCGCTTGACGCGGTAGTCTTCGTGGCAGGCGCGGCAGTTGGAGGCCACCTTGCCGAACACCGGCTTGAAGGCGTCGAGATCGGCCGGGGCGGCGGCCACGGCCTCGGTGGTGTCGTCGATGAACTTCTGCACCGCGGCGCTGAAACCGGCGGCGTCCTCCCACACCTTCGGGCTGGCGGCGGTGGCGCCGCCGTCGCTGCCCTGCGGGAACATCAGCCCCAGGCCCAGGGCGCCGTTGTTGAAGGTGCGCAGCGCCGCGTCGGCCACGCGGGCATCGTAGGGCGCCTCGCCCTTCATCATCGCCCCGGCGAGCCCCATGGCCTTGCCGATGTTCTCCATCGCGTGCTGGCGCAGCGAAATCGGGTTCGACAGTTCGGCGGCGGGAAGACTGTCCTGGGCAAGGGCGAGCCCGGCCGGGCAGGCAAGAGCGGCGGCGAGAATGGCGGTTCTGAACATGGCGTCCTCCGAAAGGGCTGGCGCGTCGCGGGCCCGCGCGCGTGTGGCCTCTCCCGGATACCCCGGAACCGCCGCGGTGCAAGATCACGATTTATTCAGAATTTCCTCGCTACCCTTGCAGGCGCGGGTCGGAGTGTATTCCTTTATTACGCAACGGGCCGCTCAGCGGGTAATAATCGGCAAGTTGCCGCGCAATGCGCGAAACTCCGCTGATGACACAAAAAAGAATCAATGCTCTAATCAGGGCACGATCAACGGACTGGAGAGGAGTCTTCCATGAGCCTGAGTTCGCATATCTCCCAACTTCAGAGGAAGCACGAGACGCTTTCGCAGCGCATCGAGATGGAGGCGCGCAGCCCCTCCATGGACAACCTGAAACTGACCGAGCTCAAGCGCGAGAAACTACGCCTCAAGGAGGAGATATCCCGCCTTTCGGTGGAGCTCCATTAGGCAGAAGCAGGACTCCCGCCCGGTGCGCCCTCAGCGCCGGGCCGAGCCCCAGGCCGCCAGCGCGGCCCCGCACACAACGAGGAGAGCCGCAAGAGCGAGGCTCTCCTCCGCCGCAGCCACCCCGGTGAGGATGAGCAGCAGCGTGGACAGCAACGGCGCGGCGTAGGACAGCACCCCCAGCAGTTGGATGTCGCCGCGCTTCACGCCCACGTCCCACACGTAGAACGCCAGCCCCACCGGCCCCAGCCCGAGCGCCAGCACCGAGAGCCAGCCCGCGGCCCCCACCGGCCAGGCCGTCTCCTCGAAGGCAAGGTGGAAGGGGACGGAGAGCAGCGCCGTCGCGGCGCAGAACAGCATCACGCAATCGGTGGGCACATCGCCCACCCGGCGGCTGAGCACCGAATATCCGGACCAGAACAGCGCACAGGCGAAGGCCGCAGCGTAGCCCAGGGCATTGCCGGCGCCCAGCGTGTCGCCGCCGCCCAGCAGTACCGCCACGCCGATCAGCGACACCGTTGCCCCGGCCAGGTGCGGCCAGCGCAGCCGCTCGCCGGGCAGGAAGCCGGAGAAGATCACGATCAGCAGCGGCCAGAGATAGGCGATCAACCCGGCCGCGGCCGGCGGCGCGTTGCGCAGCGCGGTGAAGTAGAGCGCGTGATAGCCGAACAGCCCGACGACCCCGAGCGCCCAGACCCTCGGCGCAAGGCGCGGCAGCCGCACCCGCCGCCCTCCGGCCCACATCCAGCCCAGCCCCACCCCGGCCCCGACCGCGAAGCACAGGGCGTTGAGCTGGAACGGCGGCACGGGCGCCGCGCCCACGCTGAACAGCGCGAGCGAGGACCAGAGCAGGATGGCGATGCCGCCGATCAGCGTGGCACGCCTGCGCGTCACGCCGCGCGGGCCGCCAGCGAGCGGCGGAAGCCGGAGAGGATCCAGCGCGGCCAGGGATTGTCGAGCAGCGGCGTCTCCAGGCTGGCGAGGGCCGCGTCCGCCAGCGGCTTCCCGATCGCGGCGCTGTCCCGGCGGTCCTTCACGATGGCGCGCACCACGGCGGGGGAGAACTCCGGATGGCTCTGCACCGAGATCGCCGAGGGGCGCTCGGCGTCGCCATAGGCCACGGCGGCAATCTCGCAGAACGGCGAGGCGCTCAGCACCGTCGCCTCCGCCGGCAGGGCGACCACCTGGTCCTGGTGCACCGCGAGGCCGGTATAGGCCGCGGCGCTGCCCTCCATCCAGGAGGGCCGGTTCACCAAGGGATAGTCCTGCGCGCCCAGGCCCCAGCCCTTCTCGGACTTCACCGCCCGGCCTCCCAGCGCCTCGGCCAGGATCTGATGCCCGAAGCAGATGCCGGCCAGCGGCACCCCGGCGGCCACGCAATCACTGATGAACTGCTTGAGCGGTGCGATGAAGGGGAGGTCGTCGTAAACCCCGTGCCGCGAGCCGGTGATGATCCAGGCATCGGCCTGATGCGGGCCCGACGGCGTTTCGCCATGCACCACGCTCACGGTCTGGAAGCTCAGCCGCGGGTCCTCCGCCAGCAGCATGCGCGCGAACATCGCCGGGTAGCTGCCCTCGGCGTCGACCAGATAGGCGGGGATATCCCCGGTTTCGAGAATTCCGATTCGCATTGCCTGCCTCCATTTGCGGCGCACAATATCGCAATGCGCGGAAGGAGCAATCGGCGCGCGCGCGGGCTTCGCCGCGCGGCCGCACCGGCGCCATGGACGCGCTGAGGCGGCTCAGCCACGCAGGGCGCAGGCGGCGGAAGGCGTGGGGAAAACCCGTAGCGAGAGATCCGAACATCGGCCGCGCGCGGGGCCGCCCGAACGCATCGGCCGGAGACGGGCACAGGCATGTCGGGAGGCGCCCCCCCATGCGCGGCGGCCTGAGCAGGAGGCAGAGGACCGGCAGGCGCGGAGGGGAGAACGGGCCCGGGCGGCAGCCAGCCCTTTCCCCATCTGGCGGAGGAGCCGGCGGGCGGGGCCATCTCCGGGGCAGCGCGGGGCAGGGGCGGGGGCGCAGCGCCCGGCTGCCCGGTGGTTCGGGGCGGCTGCGCGGAAGGCCGCCGCCCCGGGGCGCGCTCAGGCGGAGCGCGCCGCGCCCTCAGGCGAGATACTGCCCGCCGTTCGAGGTGAGCGTGGAGCCGGTGATGAAGCCGGAATCGTCCGAAGCCAGGAACACCACGCAACGCGCGATCTCCTCCGGCTCGCCCAGCCGGCCGACCGGGATCTGCGCGATGATGCTCTCGCGCACCTTCTCGGGCACGGCCATCACCATGTCGGTGGCGATGTAGCCCGGGCAGATCGCGTTCACGGTGATGCCGGCGCGCGCGCCCTCCTGGGCCAGCGCCTTGGTGAAGCCGATGTCGCCGGCCTTGGCGGCGGAATAGTTCGCCTGGCCCATCTGGCCCTTCTGGCCGTTGATCGAGGAGATCGAGATCACCCGGCCGAACTTGCGCTCGCGCATGCCGGGCCACAGCGGGTGGGTCATGTTGAACAGGCCGGAGAGGTTGGTGTCGAGCACCTCGCGCCACTGCTCCGGGGTCATGCGGTGGAACATCGCGTCGCGGGTGATGCCGGCGTTGTTCACCAGGATGTCGACCGGTCCGAGATCGGCCTCGACGGCCGCGATACCGGCCTTGCAGGCCTCGTAATCGGCCACGGACCACTTGTAGGTCTGGATGCCGGTCTCGGCGGTGAACTTTGCCGCGGCCTCGTCATTTCCGGCATAATTCGCCGCGACGGTGTAGCCAGCGTCCTTGAGGGCTTTCGAAATGGCCGCGCCGATCCCGCGCGAGCCCCCCGTAACCAGTGCAACTCGTGCCATTCGTAGGGTTTCCTCTCTGTTAGGCAGTCTTTTTCTATCGTGTTTTTCAAGCGTTTAAACAGTAAATCGGCTTCCGCCGGGGGAAGTTTCCCCGGCGGAAGCCCGCTCAGGCGTCAGGGGCGTTCGACACACATGGCCACGCCCATGCCGCCGCCGATGCACAGCGTGGCAAGGCCCTTCTTGGCGTCGCGGCGCTTCATCTCGAACAGCAGCGTGTTGAGCACGCGGGCGCCGGAGGCCCCGATCGGGTGGCCGATGGCGATGGCGCCACCATTCACGTTCACGATCTCCGGGTCCCAGCCCATGTCCTTGTTCACCGCGCAGGCCTGCGCGGCGAAGGCCTCGTTGGCCTCCACCAGGTCGAGGTCGGAGACCGACCAGCCCGCCTTCGCCAGCGCCTTGCGCGAGGCGTAGATCGGGCCGACGCCCATGATGGTGGGCGAGAGGCCGACCGTCGCGTAGGACACGATGCGCGCCAGCGGCTCGATGCCGCGCTTCTCGGCTTCCTTGTCGGTCATCAGCAGGGCGACGGCGGCGCCGTCATTGATGCCGGAGGCGTTCGCGGCCGTCACCGTGCCGTCCTTCGTGAAGGCGGGGCGCAGCTTCTGCATGCTCTCCAGCGTGGCGCCGGCGCGGATGTACTCATCCTGGTCCACAACGGTCTCGCCCTTGCGGGTCTTGACCGTGAAGGGGGTGATCTCGTCCGCGAAGCGGCCGGCCTTCTGCGCGGCCTCGGCCTTGTTCTGCGACTTCACGGCGAACTCGTCCTGCATGTCGCGGGAGATCTGCCACTGCTCGGCCACGTTCTCGGCGGTCTGGCCCATGTGGTAGCCGTTGAAGGCGTCCCACAGCCCGTCGCGGATCATCGTGTCGATGAAGCTGAGGTCGCCCATCTTCTGGCCGGCGCGCAGATGCGCCGCGTGCGGGGCCATCGACATGCTCTCCTGCCCGCCGGCGACGACGATATCCGCGTCCCCAAGCATCACGTGCTGGCAGGCCAGGGCCACGGCGCGCAGGCCCGATCCGCAGAGCTGGTTGATGCCCCAGGCGGCGGAGCCTTCCGGCAGGCCGGCGTTGATATGGGCCTGGCGGGCGGGGTTCTGGCCCTGCGCCGCGGTCAGGATCTGGCCCATGATGGTCTCGGACACATCCTCGGCCGGAACGCCGGCGCGCTCCAGGACGGCCTTGATCGCGGTCGCCCCCAGGTCATGGGCCGGGGTGTTGGCGAAGGCGCCGTTGAAGCTCCCCACCGCCGTGCGGGCGGCAGAGGCGATCACTACGTTCGTCATGCGTTTCTCCTTTCGGACCCGCGGTGCGGGCTCCCCATCGCAAGTGTTGTGCGGCGCAACATAGTTGCGGGAACCGGGCCTGTCACGGGTCATCTCTGTCTATATTGGTCCCCGTCCGGGGGGTCTGCAAGGAATTCCCTCAACGGGTCCCACACTTCGCGGCGCGCCCGGCTGCCCACGATCATCCCCACATGGCCGGAGTGCGGCTCCCGCAGGCGGGCGCCGGGAATGGCGCGGGCCAGGGGCAGGGTGCTCGCCTGCGGTGCGATCCGGTCGGTGCGCGAGCAGAAGGCCAGCGCCGGCAGGCGGATGCGGGCGGGGTCGATGCGCGTGCCGCTCAGCCACCAGGCGCCCGCTCCGGTGAGATTGCGGATCTGCCAGTCGACGAGGATCTCCACCGCCGCCGGGCCGGGCAGCGGCACCGGGTCGTTCAGCCAGTCCTCCAGCTCCACGAAGCGGCGGGCGCGCGGCGAGCCGGGGTCGAACCGGCCGAAGCGGCGGAACTTCGCCAGGGCGAGCCCCGGGTCCAGCAACGCGAACAGAAGCTGCAGCAGGTCCGAGGGCACGGCGCCGAAGGCCTTGTCCATGGCCATCAGCTCATCGGTGAGGCGCTGGGCACCGTATTCGCGCGCCATGCCGCGCAGGGTGGGGCCCATGCCCGGCCCCCCCTCGAAGCTCCAGGGCGTGCCGATCAGCGCGAGCCCGCGCAAGCTCTCCGGCGCGATCTGCGCCGCCGCCGCGGCCAGCGCGCCGCCCATGCAGTAGCCCAGCAGCGCCACCGGCCCGGCCGCCGCCCGCGCCGCCGCCAGCATCGGCGCCAGCCGCAGGTCATGCCAGGCGGTGAGGTCGAACCCCGCCTCCGCCGGCCCGGGCACCCCCCAGTCGACGAGGAACACCCGCAGGCCGCGCCCCGCCAGATGGCGCACCAGCGAGGTTTCGGCGGAGAGGTCGAGCACATAGGCGCGGTTGATGAGCGAGGGAATGGCGACCACGGCCGGCCCGCGGCCGCCGAAGTCCAGCAGCCGGCTGGCGCCGGATTGCCAGAGCGCCGGCGGGTCGGCGAGGCGGCGGGCATGTGGATGCGTCTGCCAGGCCTCGACGCCGCGCACGAAATCTCCCAGCCGGCGCGCCGCCTCATGCGCCACGCTCACCTGGTCCAGAGGGCCGATCGCGCGGCCCCGGTCGAGCAGGGAGGGCGCCCAGGGAAACCGGTCGTCCCCGGCGAGCGGCGCCAGCGCCACGCCCTTCTCCAGGATCGCGGCGCCCGAGGCGAGGTGGAAGATCAGCGGGCTGGGTGCGCCCGTTCGGTCAGGCGGCGGCGGTCTCCGGCGCGGGACCTTCCTCCGCCAGCCGAGAAATGTTGCGCTCCCAGAGATCGAGGTAGGCAGATGCGCGCTCAGGATCCGCCTCCGCGGACGCCGACCCTTCATCCCGCTGGTCCTCTTTCCGTTGCATTCTAACAGCCTATAACCTGTGGCGGACACTCGCGTATGCAAAAATTGCGTTGCGATGCCACATCGCGGTTGTAAGGTGGTCCTTATCAATGACGGGCACCGGTCTCAACCGGCTGCGGATAGGGGAGGAGCCTCGTGTTGGATGCCGAGAAACAAGCGCCGGTTGTCATCAAGAAATATGCCAACCGTCGGCTTTACAATACTTCGAAATCGACCTACGTGACCCTCGAGCACCTCGCCGAGATGGTGCGCGAAGGCACCGATTTCGTAGTGAATGATGCCAAGTCCGGCGATGATATCACTCATTCCGTGCTCACCCAGATCATTTTCGAGGAAGAATCTCGCGGCCAGAGCATGCTGCCGATCAGCTTCCTGCGGCAGCTCATCCGCCTGTACGGCGACACGCTGCAGGGCTTTGTGCCGGGCTATCTGGAGGCGTCGATGAACACGTTCGCCTCCAACCAGGAGGCGATGCGCGAGAAGGTGCGTGCCGCGCTGGACGCGAATCCCGCCTTCGCGAATTTCGAGACCATGGCACGCACGAACATGGAGTGGTTCGAGAACGCGATGCGGATGTTCGCCCCCTTCGCGGGCGCGGCGCGGGCCTCGGACGCGGAGAAATCCGGCGAGTCCGGTGCCGAGCCGCGGGCCTCCGTCGCGCGCGACACGGAGCTGGAAGACATGAAATCCCAGCTCGCCGAGATGCAGACACAGCTGTCCAAGCTGGTCGGCAAATCCTGACAGCGCGTATCAGCGCGGCCCTGCGTGCCGGATCCCTCTCCGGCACGACCCGAGCCGCGCGCGCGCGCCGTCCGGGCGATGCGCGCGGCCTGACGGCCCGGGCGCGCATCTCTCCCGCCTCCGTCAGGCACGGTCCCTCAAGCGCCCTCTCGGACAGTCAGGCGTCTGCCGCGGGGTCCCCTGGTGCACGGGCGTTCTCGCCGTGCCGTGTCAGGCGCGGCGGGTGTCGGGCGCGGCGCTGTCATCGCTCCGGTACCAGTCCTTCCGGATGCTGGGGCGGCCGAAATGGTAGCCCTGCAGGCAGTCCACCCCCATGGCGGTGAGGCGGGCCGCGTCCTCCGCGGTTTCGACGCATTCCGCCACGGTGAACATGCTGAAGTGATCGGCGATCGAGACCAGCGTGCGCACCAGGATCTGGTTGTCCTCGCTCGCGCTGATGCCGCGCACGAAGCTCCCGTCGATCTTCACCACGTCGAAGCGGAAATCGCGGAAATGCCGGAACGAGGTGTAGCCGGCGCCGAAGTCGTCCAGCGCGAAGGCGCAGCCGAGATCGCGCACCCGCGACATGAAGTCGAGCGTGCGCAGCGGGTCGATGATGGCGGAGGATTCGGTGATCTCCAGGATCAGCCGCTCCACCGTGTCCGGCGCGGTGGCGGCGGCGGCCTCCAGCAGCGCCAGCCAGTCCGCATCCTGCATCGACTGGGGCGAGAGGTTCACCGACAGCCGCAGCGTCGGGGATTTGCGCAGCGCTTCGAGGGCGTGGCGCAGCACCGCGCGGTCGACCTGGCGCACGAGGCCGAGGTTCACGATCGCGGGCATGAAGCTGCCGGCCGGGATCTCGGCGCCGTTCGCGTCGAGGATCCGGGCGAGGCATTCGTGGAAGGCCACCGTGCCGGAGCTGCCGGCGCGCACCACCGGCTGGAAGGCGAGGGCGATCCTGTCCTCCACCAGCGCGTCCATCACCAGCCGCGCACTGCTGGTGATGCGGTTGCGCTGCAGGCTCTGGCCGTGGTCGCCCCGGGCGAACTGCAGCGCCTCGATGCGGCCGAAGCGGCCCTCGTCGAAGGCGACCAGCGCCTCGGCCAGCGGGTCCTCCGGCAGGGTGGCGCCGCAGGGCGTGTGCGACACCCCGGCGGAGACGGTGACGGCCACCGGCCCGGAGCCGGTTTCGATGGTCTGCCGTCCCACCGAGGCCATGACGGCGCGCAGCCCCTGCGTCACCTCCTCCGGCGAGACGCCGGAGACCGCCAGCCCCACCTTCGACCCCGCCACCCGGGCGCAGGTGACCCGGTCCGGGCGGCTGCGGGCGATGCGGGCGAAGACTTCCTCGATGATCTCGTCGGTCACGTCCGCGCCGAGGGCGCGGTTCAGGTCGCGCAGGTTGTCGACGCCGACCACGACGTAGTAGCGGTCATCCGCGAGCGGGGCGGTGGCGAGGTGTTCGCGCAGCCGCGCCCGGGCGGCCCGGGCCTCCTTTGCCGGCGAGAGGGCGGGGTGGGCCGGCGCGAAGCTGCCTTGCAGGCCCAGGTCCGCGCGCGGCGGCGGAATGCGGCGCAGCATGCCGTTCAGCCGCCGGCTGCCGGGACTGCCCTGGCGGCGCAGAGTGTCCTCGAACCAGGCCAGCGTGACCGGCCCGCTGGGCACCGCGAAGCGGAAGCTCCGCGTTTCGCCCGCCCGGGCGCGCAGGGCCCAGGCGACGCGCTCCGCGCCGTCCGCGCGCAGCCCGGAGAAGGCGAGGCCGCAGCTCACCCGGCCCAGGCCCGGCACGTCCGGCACCGCGTCGCCCGCGCCCATCCAGCGCATGGCATCGCTGCCCAGGTCCCATTCGTACAGGCGCACGCCGAAGCCCTCCAGAACTTCGACGGGCGTTGCCCCGTCCTCCGACCCGCCATCCTCGTGCGTCATGATCTCCGGCCCCTTCCCGCGCCACCTGACGCACACCTACGCCTGAAATCCTTTCGCTTTGTGAATCGGAGGAGGGTGTTCTATGTCCGTTCCGGACACCATCTCGCCCGGGGAAGGACGAACCGATGACCGATGAAAGCCGCTGCACCTGGTGCGGGACCGACCCGCTCTACATCGCCTATCACGACACCGAGTGGGGTGTGCCGGAGCGCGACGGCCGCGCGCTCTACGAGAAGCTGATGCTGGACGGGTTCCAGGCCGGGCTGGCCTGGATCACCATCCTGCGCAAGCGCGAGAACTTCCGCCGCGCCTTCGAGGGGTTCGAGCCCGCGCGCATCGCCCGCTGGGGCGAGGCGGAGGTGGCGCGTTGCCTGGCCGACCCCGGCATCGTGCGCCATCGCGGCAAGATCGAGGCCGCCATCGACGGCGCCCGCGCCTGGGAGCGCATCGAGGCGCGCGAGGGGTTCTCCGACTTCCTCTGGAGCTTCGTGGGCCCGGCACCGCTGCAGCCCGCCCGGCCCGACATGGCCGCCGTGCCCACCGAGACGCCCGAATCCCGCGCCATGTCGAAGGCGCTGAAGGCGGAGGGCTTCCGCTTCGTCGGCCCCACCATCGTCTATGCCTTCATGCAGGCGGTGGGCATGGTGAACGACCATGTGGTGACCTGCCACCGCCACGCGGCGCTTGCCGGCCCGGGCGCGTGATGCGCCGGGGGGGCGACAGCGGAGGCCGCTCCGCCGCGCATGACCCTTCGGGGACAGCGCTGCGCTTCGTGCCCGGCGTGCAGTGCTTCGTGCCCGGGCTTTTCCGGGGCTGAGCGACCGGCCGCAACGTGGAGCGGTTCGGTTGCCAGGGGTGTTTGTGGAGGGCGGGGATTGTATCGCGCCAGGCGTGCCGCTCGGGCGGGCTATCTGCCGGGTACACCCATGAGCTTTCTGATGGCGGGGGTCATCGGGGACAGCGACCCCGCAAGCCCGGGCGCGGGCCTGTGCATCATGCTGCCCAGTTGCCCGTTCCGGTAGTGCGTTTGAAGGCGGGGGCGCCCAGCCGTGGCCGGCCGGGGAGCGACCGTCCGGGCATGTGGCGGGGCCGGAGGGGGGGGCTCCCGAGCGGCATCCCGATGTGGCCGAGGGATGTCGGCGCGCCCGCGGTGCCTGAGATATGTGTCTCGTGCCACCGTTCGGGCCCGGCTCCCGCGCCGGGGCCGGGCGCCCGTCCCGCGCAGGCGGGATCGTTTCCCGAGCGGGGGCTCGATGCCCCCCGAGGGGAAGGCTTCCTCAGGGCTGGCGCTGCCGTTCCGAACCCCGGACCGCGGGGGCGGGCCTCAGGAGGCCGGCTCGCCCGCGATCAGCGCCTCGATCAGGGCGCGGGCCTCCGGCGCGGCCCAGTCCGCGCCGCCGGTGAGCCGGCCCAGTTCGCGGCCCTCGCGGTCGAGGATCAGCGTCACGGGCAGGCCCAGCACGCCGGCCTGCCGGCCGAGGGCGGCGCGCTGGTCGGTGTGGCGGGGCAGGGCGTCGATGCCCTCGTCCTCCATGAAATCGGCGATCTTCGCGGGGTTGTTCGGCCCGGTGGCGATGGTGAGCACGGTGAAGTCCGGCCCGCCCAGGTCCTTCTGCAGGGCGTTGAGCTGCGGCATCTCCTCCCGGCAGGGCGCGCACCAGGTGGCCCAGAAATTCACCAGCACGATCTTGCCGGCCTCGTCGGCCAGGCTGCGGGTCTCGCCGCTCTCTGTGCGGAAGGTCGCATCATAGCTGCGCCCGGGGGCGTCGAGCAGCGCGAGCTTGCGCATGTCGCCCGCCAGCCCGGCTTTCAGGCTGGCCAGCAGCGCCGGGGTCACCTCTCCGGCGGCTGCAGGGTTTGCGCCGGCCAGCGCCGCCGCGTATAGCATGACGGCAATCAGGGGGGCCCGGAGCTGCTTCATGGCGCCCCTTCCTTCTCGTGTACAGGAATGCGGTATGACAAAGGACAGATCCTCGAACCAGATGTGGGGCGGGCGCTTCGCCTCCGGCCCCGACGCGATCATGGAGGCGATCAATGCCTCCATCGGTTTCGACAAGCGTCTGGCGCGACAGGATATCGAAGGCTCCCGCGCCCATGCCGCGATGCTGGGCGCCACGGGCATCCTTACGGATAGCGATGTGGAGGCGATCCGGGAAGGGCTGCTCACGGTCTTGTCAGAGATCGAGGCCGGAAGTTTCACCTTCCGCGCCGATCTCGAGGACATCCACATGAACGTGGAGAACCGCCTGCGCGAGCTGATCGGCGATGCCGCCGGCCGCCTGCACACCGCGCGCTCGCGCAATGACCAGGTGGCGCTCGACTTCCGCCTCTGGGTGCGCGACCAGCTCGACGCGCTGGAGGGTGCGCTCACCGCGCTGATGTCCGCCTATGTCGCGCAGGCCGAGGCGGGCGCGGACATGGTGATGCCCGGCTTCACCCATCTGCAGACCGCCCAGCCGGTGACCTGGGGCCACCACATGCTCGCCTATGTCGAGATGTTCGCGCGCGACCGCTCCCGCGTGCGCGACGCGCGGGCGCGGATGAACGAGAGCCCGCTGGGCGCCGCCGCCCTCGCCGGCACCTCCTTCCCCATCGACAGGCACATGACGGCCCAAGCGCTGGGCTTCGACCGGCCCTCCGCCAACTCGCTCGACGCGGTGTCGGACCGGGACTTCGCGCTGGAATTCCTCTCCGTCGCCTCCATCTGCGCCACGCATCTGTCGCGCTTCGCCGAGGAGCTGGTGATCTGGTCCTCCGCGCAGTTCCGCTTCGTCACCCTGTCGGACCGCTTCTCCACCGGCTCCTCGATCATGCCGCAGAAGAAGAACCCGGACGCGGCCGAGCTGGTGCGCGCCAAGGTGGGCCGGATCAACGGCGCGCTGGTGGGCCTGCTCACGGTGATGAAGGGCCTGCCGCTCACCTATTCCAAGGACATGCAGGAGGACAAGGAACAGGTGTTCGACGCCGCCGACAGCCTGATGCTGGCCCTCGCCGCCATGGAGGGGATGGTGCGGGACATGACCCCGCGCGCCGAAAACCTGCGCGCCGCCGCCGGCTCCGGCTTCTCCACCGCGACGGACCTCGCGGACTGGCTGGTGCGCACCCTCGACATGCCGTTCCGCGAGGCCCATCACGTCACTGGCACGCTGGTGCGCATGGCCGAGGACCGGGGCTGCGACCTGCCGGACCTCTCGCTGGAGGACATGCGCTCGGTGAACGCGGGAATCACGCAGGGCGTGTTCGAGGTCTTGGGTGTGGACAACTCCGTCGCGAGTCGGGCAAGCTATGGGGGAACATCACCCGCGGGCGTTCGTGCGCAGGTTGCGCGCTGGAAAGAGGATCTCGCATGATACGCTACGCCGGGCTTGTGTTCCTCGCGGTGGTCATGGTGCTGGCCGGCTGCGGCAAGAAGGGCGACCCCGTCGCCCCCAGGCCGCCCGCCGGGCAGCAGGAACCGGCACCGGGAGCCATCCAGTGAGGGGCCCCGGCCGGTCCTGATTCTCGCTCGGCCCGGATCGAGGCTCCCTCACCCGTAGCAACAGGGAAGGCGACCGGCGCGGAGCATATCGCGCGGTCGCCAGGGAGTTTCGATCATGTCTGCCATTTTTCTCAAATTTCGTGGTTTATGCATTGCGGCGACGCTGGCCCTTGCCGGCGGCAGCCTCGCCCTGAGCCTCACGGGCCGGGAGGCCGCGGCCCAGCAGGCCGGGCCGGTGATCCTCACCGTCACCGGCGACGTGAGCAAGCCGAACCGGGGCGGCTTCGACCCCGGGGTCGACAAGTTCTTCGAGCACAACGCGGTGGAGTTCCGGGAGGGGACGGGCTTCGACTACCTGAGCCTCGAGAAGCTCGACATGATCAAGGTGCGCGCCGACTTCCCCAAGGGCGGTGACGAGCACGAATACGAGGGGCCCAGCATTGCCTCGGTCCTCGAGGCGGCGGGCGCGGACGGCGACACGGTGACCGCCATGGCCCTGGACGGCTACGCGGTGGAGGTGCCGGTGAGCTACCTCGTGCGCAACGGCGCCATCCTCGCGCTGAAGCGCGACGGCCATCCGATGGCGATCGGGGGCTTCGGCCCGACGCAGATCGTCTTCCCCCGGGCCGAACGCGACGACCTCAAGGAAATGAACGACGACTACTGGATCTGGTCCGTGTTCCACATGAAGGTGCAGTGACGGCACCCTTCCCGCAAGCGCCCCGCCCGCGCGGCGGGGCGCTTGCGGGGCCTGCCTTGCCCCGCAGGGGCAGGGTCGCAAGTCGCCCCGCGGGGGCAGGGTCGCAAGTCGCCCCGCGGGGGCAGGGTTCGTGAAGCGCCCCGCAGGGGCAGGGTCGTGAGGTGCTCCGCAGGGGCAGCATTCGTGAGGTGCCCCGCGGGGGCAGCGTTCGTGAGAAGCCCCGCAGAGGGGCAGCGTCCGCGAGATGCTCCTGAACGGCAAAGTTCAGGGTTTCCCGATCGCCGATGGCCTTGAGGCTGGTCGAAAGGGCTCCGCTCAGGGGTGCTGTCCCGGGTCTCCTGCACCAACCCGCAGGTTCTGCTTCGGACCGACCGGCCGGGGCGCTTGCGGGATCCGGGTCGATCGGACACCTGACCGAGGCGTCCCGCGCCCTGCGGCGAGGTCGTCGCGCGCGGCGCCCACCGCAACCGGAGGAGCCTTCCCCTCGGGGGGCATCGAGCCCCCGCTCGGGAAACGGTCCGCCGGGGCGGACCGGGCGCCCGGCCCGGCGGGCGTCGCGATCCTGCCGGCCGTGCCCGGCGCGTGAGGGGGCGGAAGGCACCGGTGCGGGGCGCCGGCCGGCGTGACTGCGGCGCAGGCATGCGACGGGCCGGCGGGCCGCGCGCCGCCAACGGGGTTGAAACGGGCCCGGCCGCGGGCTAACCGTCTCGCTTCGGATCGAGGGACCGGCGGGGCCCGCACGGCGCACCCGTGGCTCCGGACACCAGTTTCCCGACCGCGGGCGCCCGCCGCGCCTCCGGTCGCTTCTCTTGCCGGGGCGTGCGCAGACGATGGACCATTTCACTTACCGCAACGGCATCCTGCATGCCGAGGATGTCGCCCTGCCGGAGATCGCGGCGGCGGTCGGCACGCCGTTCTACGTCTACTCCAGCGCCACGCTCACCCGCCACTACCGGGTGTTCGAGGAGGCGCTGGCGGGCATGGACCACCTGATCTGCTACGCGATGAAGGCGAATTCCAACCTCGCGGTGCTCAAGCTGCTGGGCGACCTCGGCGCGGGCATGGACGTGGTCTCGGGGGGCGAGATCGCCCGGGCGCAGGCCGCGGGCGTTCCGGGCAGCCGCATCGTCTTCTCCGGCGTGGGCAAGACCCGGGCCGAGATTGCCCAGGCGCTGAGCATCGGCATCCGCCAGTTCAACGTGGAGAGCGAGCCGGAGCTGGAGGCGATCTCCGAGATCGCCACCGCCATGGGCACCAGCGCGCCGATCGCCATCCGGGTGAACCCGGACGTGGACGCGAAGACCCACGCGAAGATCGCCACCGGCAAGTCCGAGAACAAGTTCGGCATCCCGATCACCCGCGCGCCGGAGGTCTATGCCCGCGCCGCCACGCTGCCGGGGATCGAGGTGATCGGCATCGATGTGCACATCGGCTCGCAGCTCACCGAACTCGCCCCCTACGAGGCCGCCTTCACCAAGGTGGCCGACCTCACCCGCACCCTGCGCGCCGCCGGCCACGACATCCGCCGGCTGGACCTGGGCGGCGGGCTCGGCATCCCCTACACCCGCACCAACGAGGCTCCGCCGCTGCCCTTCGACTACGGCGAGGTGGTGCGCCGCACCGTGGGAGACCTGGGCTGCCAGATCGAGATCGAGCCGGGCCGGCTGATCGCCGGGAATGCCGGGCTGCTGGTCTCCGAGGTGCTCTACGTGAAAGAGGGCGAGGGGCGGCGCTTCCTGATCCTCGACGCGGCGATGAACGACCTCATCCGCCCGGCGATGTATGACGCCCATCACGACGTGCTGCCGGTGGTCGAGGCCGCACCGGGTATCGCCCCGGAACCCGCCGATATCGTGGGCCCGGTCTGCGAAAGCGGCGACACGTTCGCGAAGGGCAGGGCGATGCCGCCGCTCGCGGCCGGGGCGCTGGTCGCCTTCCGCTCCGCCGGCGCCTATGGCGCGGTGATGGCCTCGGAATACAACTCCCGCCCGCTGGTGCCGGAAGTTCTCGTCAGGAACGATCACTTTGACGTGGTCAGGGCACGTCCGTCCATTGAGGAAATGCTTTCCCGCGATACGATACCTTCGTGGATGGGCTGAGTCGGGACTTCTCCCCTCGCCCGTCGATTGAGAGGTGCAATGACGGGTGAGACGCAGGCGACCCCCTCCTCCCGGCCCTCCCGGGGCCTGAACTCCTCGGCGCGCGCGGAGGCCGGCGACGGTCTCACGCGCCTGCGCAAGCGGATCGACCAGACCCGTGCATCCCTCGCCATCGAGCGGGTGACACAGGCCTTCTGGCCGGTGTGGAGCATTGCCTTCCTCGCCTTCGCCCTCGTGCGGCTGGAGCTGATCGGGCTGCTGCCGGAATGGCTGCGCCTCCTCGTGCTTCTCGCGCTGGTGGCCGGATTCGGCTGGGCGCTGGTGCGCGGCATCCGCGGCTTCCGCTGGCCGCGCCGGGGCGATGCGGTGCGCCGGCTGGACGACGAACTGCCCGGCCGCCCGGTGGCCGCGCTGGGAGACCGTCATGGCCTCGGCCGGGATGACCCGGCAGCCCGCGCCATCTGGCAGATCCACATGGCGCGCGTCGCCGCGCAGGCGGAACGCGCGCGGGCCCGCTTCCCCGACATCAACCTCGCCGCGCGTGACCCGCGCGCCCTGCGCTACGGCGCGCTGGTGCTGTTCCTGGCCGCCGCTCTGTTCGGCTCCGGCACGGTGCGCGAGCAACTCGACCCCCGCTCGGTGCTGCCCGCCGCCGGCGCCGGGGAGACAGGACCGGTTCTGGAAGCCTGGGCCAGCCCGCCGGCCTACACCGGCCGCCCGGTGGTCTACCTCACCGAGTTCGGCGCCGACACGCTGGAACTGCCCGCCGGCAGCACTGTGACCCTGCGCCTCTACGGCGGCACCGCCACCCCGACCCTCACCGAGGAAGTTTCCGGCGCGCCCGTTCCGGCCAGCTTCACCGGCGATCCCGGCCTCGCGGAGGCGGAATTCACCGTCACCCGGGCGGGCCAGGTCACCGTTGCCGACGGGGGGGACACACTGGGCCGCTGGAGCTTCACCGTCCTCCCCGATTCCCCGCCCCAGATCGCGCTTGTCGAACCGCCCAGCCGCACCTCCGAGGGCGCCGCGCAGTTCCTCTACCGCGGCGCGGACGATTACGGCATCACCTCGGCCTTCGCCCGGGTGACCCTGGACCTTGACCGGATCGAGCGCGCCCATGGCCTGATCCCCGATCCGGAGCCGCGCGAGCCGATCGAGTTCGACCTCGCCCTGCCGCGCACCGGCGTCGCGAAGGAGTTCGAGGAGCGCGAGATCGTCGATCTTTCCCAGCATCCCTGGGCCGGCCTGCCGGTGAAGGTGGTGCTGCACGCCCGCGACGCCGCGGGGCAGGAAACCGTCTCCGCCCCGAACGAGGTGGTGCTGCCCGGCCGCCGCTTCTACGAGCCGCTGGCGCGCGCGCTCGTCGAACAGCGCCGCGACCTCCTGTGGAGCGAGCAGAACGCCGCCCGGGTGAGCCAGCTCCTCAAGGCGATCTCCCACCGCCCGCAGGACATCTTCGACAACACGAAGGCCTATCTCGCCACCCGGACCGCCATCCGCCGGCTGGACTACGCGCGCGAAAGCCGCTCCGTGGCCGAGCGGCGGCCGGAAGTGGCCGAGATGCTCTGGCACGCGGCCCTTCTGGTGGAGGAGGGCGACCTCTCCTCGGCGCAGGAGCGCCTGCGCCGCGCGCAGGAGCGGCTGTCCCAGGCGCTCGACGACCCCGAGTCCTCCGACGAGGAAATCGCCAACCTGATGCGGGAGATGCAGCAGGCCATGCAGGATTACCTGCAGGAGATGATGCGCCAGGCGCTGGAGAACCAGCAGCAGAACCCGCAGGACCAGGATCAGGCCCAGGCCGACCCGAACATGTCCATGCAGGACCTGCAGGACATGATCGACCGCATGAACGAGATGATGGAGAACGGCCAGCGCGCCGAGGCCCAGGAGCTTCTCCAGCAACTGCAGCGCCTGATGGAAAACCTGCAGATGACCATGCGCAACGGCCAGCCCCAGCCCGGGCAGGGCGAGCAGATGATGCAGGGCTTGCAGGACCTGATGCGCGAGCAGCAGCAGCTCGGCGACCAGACCTTCGAGGAACTTCAGCGCCAGTTCGGCCAGCAGGGGCAACAAGGCCAGCAGGGGCAGCAGGGCGAGGGCCAGCAGCAGGGCGACGGCAGCGGCGCCCTCGGGCGCCAGCAGGAGGCGCTGCGCCAGCTGCTGGAGCAGTTGCGCCGCGACATGCCCCAGGGGGGCGTTCCCGGCCAGGAGGGCCAGGACCCCGCGGAGAGCGCCCGCCGTTCGCTCGAACAGGCGGAACGCGACATGGGCTCCGCACGCGATTCACTGGAGAATGACGATCCCGGCGGCGCGGTGGACGACCAGGCCCAGGCGCTCGACAACCTGCGCGAGGGCATGCGCTCGCTGGACGAGGCGATGCGTCAGCAGGCCCAGAACCAGCAGGGCTCGCCCGGCGGTCGGGAGCGCGCGGAGAGCGGTCCGGACGAGTCACGCGACCCGCTCGGCCGGCCCACCGGCGCACAGGGCGATTCCGACGGCAATGACGTCCACATCCCCGGCACGGAGGCCTGGAAGCGCTCCCGCCAGTTGCAGGACGAGATCCGCCGCCGCGCCGGCGAACAGGAGCGCCCGGAGCCTGAGCTTGACTACCTCCGCCGCCTGCTCGATCGCTTCTGAGACCTGACCTGACCTGACCTGACCTGACCTGACCTGACCTGACCTGACCTGACCTGGGCGCAGTCGCGTCATGTTCCGCCGGTGGAGGCAGCAGGAAGGGCCACGGGCAACCCGTCGCATCCTGTGCGTCGTGCCGGATGGGTCCGCTTGTGCCCGGGGCCACATGCCGCTCTGTTCGGCCCCGCAGGGGAGTATCGAGCGAGGGAGAGGCACGTTGCCCGGTCAGCCGGGAAGGGCGCGCGGCTGGTGGTCTGCGGCACCGCCCGGTCAAAGATTTCATGCCGTGAGGGTGGTTGGAGATGCCGTTGGAGAGCCGCCGGGCCCGGCGCCGGGGAGATGCCGGAGAGGAAGCCCCATTGGCCTGCCGGTCTCAGCCGGGCGGCGAAAGCCTGCAGGCGAGGCGGCGATGGCTGCGCCACGCCTCCCCGAATGCGAAGCCTGCCCGGAAGGCCCGGGCCCGGCGCTTGCAGATCTCCCCCGCCCCGAACCTCGTCACGCGGATTGTCGATGCATCCGAACGCCAGCACTCCCGCCGCCACGCCTGCGCAGGTGTCAGCGCCCGGCCAGGTCCTTCACCGAGGCCAGCGCGCTCTGCCAGCCCTCCCGGAGAACGGAGCGGGCGGTGTCGATGCCGTCGACGTAGCCGTCGAGGGCCGGCGCCGCGTCGGGCAGGAGGCCGCTCACGGTGTCCTGCAGCACGTAGAGCAGCAGGGCGGCGCCGAACACCACCAGGGGCAGCGCCAGCCCGAGTGCGAAGCGCCCGGGAGAGGCCGGGGCGCGCTCCGCGCGGTCGGGGGGCACCGGGGCGGGCAGGTGCACCGGCAGGCTGCGCGCCGGGGCGGCGCGCTCCGGCGCGGGCATGGGGCGCAGCGGCTCGGAGCCTTCCTGCGGCCCGGCGCCCTGCCGGGACAGCAGGGTGCTGATCGCCGCCACCGCGGTCGCCTCCGCCCGGCGTTCGCGCTCGGAGAGGCGCGATTGCAGCGAGCGGATCAGCGCGTCCTCACGCGCGTGGGCGCGGCGGGAGGCCTCGGGCATCGGGGGCAGGGCGGTGTCCTGCTCCGGGGGCACGGTGTCCCCGGCGGCGGGGTCTGGGCCGGCCTCCGGCTCCCCCCCGACATCCTGCACATCGGGCTCAGTGTCGGGCTCCGCCGGCATGCGGTGGAAGGCGCGGCCGCGCTCGGCGGCGCGGGCCGCGTTGATGGCGCGGTCCAGCGGGTCCTCGGCCTCCGGTTCCGGGGCGGCGGGAGTATCCTGCGCCGCCTTCCGGGGCGAATCATCGCGGGCCGTGCCCGAACAGGTGAGGTCCACCGGGCGCAGGGTGTCGGCCGGGCTGCCCTCCGGGCCGAGCACCGACCAGCCCCCGTCTTCCGACGGGCGCTCGCGCAGCGCCGGGGAGGGTTCGGCCAGCGAGGCCGGTTCCGGGTCATCCAGCGGCAGGAGGCCCGGCTGGGTCCAGGACGCGCCACAGGCGCTGCACTGGACGGAGCGCCCCGTGGCGGGGATGGCGCCGTCCGGCACCCGGTAGCGCGCGCTGCAATTCGGGCATTGAAGTCGCATCGTTCCTCTGGCCGCTGGGGCGCGCGCCTGGCGCGGCACGCCTGTGCTCGGCCCCCAGAGATAGACTGCGCGCCCCTCCGTGCCAAGCCGTCTCCGACGGCGCGGGGCGCGCGCGCCCCGCACGGGTGGTTGAGATTGCGCCGAAGCTCTGCGATTGTCCGCGCGGCGCCGGTTGCGCGCATTGGGTGGCGAGGACAGGTTCGCGGTGATCAGCTTTCATAAGGCCGGATTCAGTTATGGAACGGGGCCGATCCTGGAGGGGATCGAGCTTTCGCTTGCGCCGGGGTCGTTCCACTTCCTCACCGGCCCCTCCGGCTCGGGCAAGACCACCTTCCTCAAGCTGTGCTATCTCGCGCTGCGGCCCTCCGAGGGGGAGATGCTCGCCTTCGGCACCCCGGTGGAGGAGCTGGACCGGGAGGGTATCACCCGCGCCCGCCGCCGCATCGGCATCGTGCACCAGGACTGCCAGTTCCTCGACCATCTCACGCTCACGGAGAACGTCGGCCTGCCGCTGCGCGTGCTCGGCCGGCCGGAGGCGAGCTATGTCGACGATCTGGCGGACCTGCTCTCCTGGGTGGGGCTGGAGGAGCGCGGCGACGCGCTGCCGCCGGAGCTCTCGGGCGGCGAGCGTCAGCGCGCGGCGCTGGCCCGCGCCGTCATCGGCTCGCCCGACCTGGTGCTGGCCGACGAGCCCACGGGCAACCTCGACTGGGAGATGGGCCAGCGCATCCTGCGCCTGCTCATCGAGCTGAACCGGCTGGGCAAGACCATCCTCGTGGCCACCCACGACCTCAACCTCATCCGCGCCGCGAAAAGCCAGGTGGAGGCGCGCGTGCTGCGCATCGCCCGCGGCCGGATCCTCACCGCCGGAGCCTCGCTGTGACCCGCGCCGAACTCAGCCGCCTCGTGACCGGGGACCGGGAGGCCGACGGCGTGGTGCCGGCCACCGGCTTCACCGCGCTCATGGTCGGCTTCTCCTCCGCCGCGATGGCCTTCCTCGCGGTGGCCGCGATCTGCCTCGGCCTCGCCGCCGCCCGGCTGGCGGACCGCTGGTCCACCGAGTTCGCCCATGCCGCCACGGTGCGCATCTCCGGCCCCTCCGCCGAGCTGGACGCGCGCGTGACCGCGGCGCTGGAGCTGCTGGAGGCGACGCCGGGCATCGTCTCGGCCCGGGCGCTCACCGAGGGCGAGCAGCGCGCGCTGCTCACCCCCTGGCTGGGCGAGGGCATCCCCTTCGACGCCCTGCCGGTGCCCCGGCTGATCGAGATCATCGAAAGCTCCGCCGGCCCGGACCGCGACAGCCTGCGCCAGCACCTTGCCGGAGAGGTGCCGGGCGCGATCTACGATGACCACACCCGCTGGCGACGCCCGCTGCTGCGCGCGGCGGGGGGCATGCAGATGCTCGCGGTGGTGGCCGTCACGCTGGTGGTGCTGCTGATGGCGGTGATGGTGATGCTCGCGGCGCGCTCCTCGCTGGCGGCGAACCAGTCCGTCATCCTCACCCTGCGGCTGATCGGGGCGGGGGATGCCTTCATCATGCGCGCCTTCGTGCGCCGCTTCACCCTGCGGGCGCTGGCCGGGGCGCTCACCGGAACGGTTCTGGCGCTGATCGTGCTCTTCGCCCTGCCCGGGGCAGGGCGCGAGGATGCGTTCATCACCGGCCTCACCCCCACCGGCTGGGGCTGGCTGATGCTGCCGATGGTGCCTTTCACCGCGGCCTTCGCCGCCTTCTGGTCCACCCGCTGGGCAACGCGCTACGCGCTGCGCCAGGTGCTCTGACAGATGTCCTGAGAGGTCCGATGACGCTGCTGCGCTCCCTGCTGTTCGATGCCTGCCTCTACGGGCTGATGGCCGTGATGGGGCTGCTCTGCGCGCCCCTCGCTCTGGCCTCGCGGGACGGGGCCTACTGGGCCGTGAAGCTCTATTGCCGGATCATCCTGCGCCTGCTGCGGCTGATCTGCGGCCTGCGCACCGAAGTGCGCGGCACCCCGCCCGTGGGCGAGGTGCTGGTGGTGGCCAAGCACCAGAGCTTCCTGGACATCATCATGCTGGTGGCCTGCCTGGAGCGGCCCAAGTTCGTGATGAAGGCGGAGCTGAAATGGGCCCCGGTGCTGGGCTGGTACGCGATGCGCATCGGCTGCGCCCCGGTGCAGCGCAGCCGCAAGGGCGCCGCCATGCGCCAGATGGTGCAGGACGTGGCCGGCAGCGCCGACGACCCCGGCCAGATGGTGATCTACCCGCAGGGCACCCGCGTGGCGCCGGGCGTGACCGCGCCGTTCAAGATCGGGGCAGGGGTGCTCTACCAGCGGCTGGGCCAGAACTGCGTGCCGATGGCCACCAACGCCGGGGTGTTCTGGGGCCGCAACAGCCTCTACCGCCGCCCGGGCACCGCGGTGATCGCGTTCCTCGACCCGATCCCGCAGGGCCTCCCGCTCGCCGATTTCATGAAGCGCGTCTCGGTGGAGATCGAGGAGGCGAGCCAGGCGCTGGAGGCCGAAGCCGGCTTCCGGCCGCAGCGCTGAGCCCGCACCGCACCCATGAGCGCCCGGCTCGCCCCTCCCGCCCGGGCAGCCAGCCCTGCCCGACCTCCGCCTGTAGGGAAGCGACGGCGATGTCAGATGCGGCTCACCCCGCGTTTGTGGCGTCTCGACAAAGCGCCCCTCCCGGAAGTGGCGCGCGCCCTCTCGGAGCGGGGCGCGTCCCCCCTGTGCTTCGCGCGACGTCCGGCGACAGCGTGGTGAGCCGTGCAGGATTCGAACGCGCTATCCGTGTGCGACCGCCGAGACCGACCTTTCCACCGCGGATCCGGGTCGGGCTCATGCGCTCCGCGCGGGCCACCAGTCCGGGCCGCGCCCGGCCCTCCCCGCCCGGAGGGCGCGATGGCGATGTCGTGCGCCGCACAGCCTTCGTCCGGTGCTTTCGAGATAAGGCGCCTGCCACGAGCACAGCCGTGCCCACCCGGGGGGCGGGCGCAGCCCCCGTGCCCCGGGGCAGCCGGTGAGGCACACGAGGGGATGGCCTGCCGCAGGGCACAAACGAACGCGCCCGCCGGGATGGGCGGGCGCTCGGGGGCTCGGGGCAAAGCCGCTCAGACGAGCGACTTAGACCCCATGTCGAGGAACTTGCGCCGACGGGCGCTGCGCAATGCTGCAGGCTCCATCCCGGAGAGCTCGCCCAGCATCGCCACGATGGCCTCGCGCACGCGGGAGATGGTCTCCTCCGGATGGCGCTGGGCGCCGCCCACCGGCTCCGGGATCACGCGGTCGATCACGCCGAGCTTCAGCAGGTCCTGCGCGGTGAGGCGCAGCGCCGCCGCCGCCTCCTTCATCTTCTCCGCGTTCTTCCACAGGATCGAGGCGCAGCCCTCCGGCGAGATCACCGAGTAGACCGAGTGCTCCAGCATCGCCAGCCGGTCGGCCGTCGCGAAGGCCACCGCGCCGCCGGAGCCGCCCTCGCCGATCACCACGGAGACGAAGGGCACCCCGATCTCGAGGCATTTCTCGGTGGAGCGGGCGATGGCCTCGGACTGGCCGCGCTCCTCCGCGCCCTTGCCGGGGTAGGCGCCGGTGGTGTCGATCAGCGAGATCACCGGCAGGCGGAACCGGTCGGCGAGGTCCATCAGGCGCACGGCCTTGCGGTAGCCCTCGGGCCGGGCCATGCCGAAATTGTGTTCGATGCGCGAGCGGGTGTCGTTGCCCTTCTCGTGGCCGATCACCACCACCGGGCGGTCCTCGAACCGGGCGAGACCGCCGAGCACCGCGCGGTCCTCGGCGAAGTTCCGGTCGCCGGCCAGCGGCATGTACTCGGTGAAGAGCGCGCGGATGTAATCGGCGGTATGCGGGCGGTCCGGGTGCCGGGCCACCTGGCACTTCCGCCAGGCATCGAGATTCGCGTAGAGGTCGCGCAGCAGGTCATGGGCCTTCTGGTCCAGCGCCGCGGCTTCCTTCTCCACCGGCGCATCCGGAATCTTCCGGGACAGGGCGCGGAGTTCCTCCGCCTTGCCTTCGATCTCCGCCAGACCTTTTTCGAAATCGAGATAGTTCTGCATACTGGGGCACCCGTTCGCATCGCTCAGCCGCGATATATGTTGAACGGGTGCCGGAATGCAACAAGCGCGGGCCGCGGCGGCCGCGTGCCGGGCGCGGCAGCAGGGGCCACGCGGGCGGGCGCCGGCCGGGCATGCCTTCCGATATCGGCGCGCCCCTCCGCCAGCCACCGCAGGGGCGCCGCAGCGCACAGCCGGGCCCGGCGGCTCTCGCGCCGGCTGCGCCGGGGGTGGCAGCGGCTCTCGGCGGGGCCACCCCTCAGGCGGGCCGCCTCACCCCGCGATCATCTCCGCCTGCCGCACGATCACCTGTGCCTGGCGGATGGAGGCAAGGTCCACCAGCCGGCCCTTGTAGACCGCGGCGCCCTGGCCGGCCTTCTCCGCCTCCGCCATGGCGGCGAGGATCTCGCGCGCCTCGGTCACCTGGGCTTCGGAGGGGGTGAACACCTCGTTGGCCAGCGCCACCTGCTTCGGGTGGATCGCCCATTTCCCCACCATGCCCAGCGTGGCCGAGCGCCGCGCCTGGGCGGTGAAGCCCGCGTCGTCGGAGAAATCGCCGAAGGGCCCGTCCACCGGCAGCAGCCCGTGGGTGCGGCAGGCGGAAACGATCGCCACGGTGGGGAAATGCCACGGATCGGGCTGGGACACGGCGCGCTCGCCCGGCCCGTCCGCCAGCATGTAATAGCCCGCCTGCGTGCCGCCGATGCCGGTGGTCTGCATGCCCATGGAGGCGGCGTAATCCGCTGCCCCGAGGCTCATCGCCTGCATGCGCGGGCTGGCGGCGGCGATCTCCTCGACATGGGCGAGGCCGGCGGCCGTCTCGATGATCACCTCGAAGCCGATGCGCTTCGCCCGGCCCTTCGCCGCCTCGATGGCCGAGACCAGCGCATCCACCGCGTAGATGTCGCCCGCGCAGCCCACCTTCGGGATCATGATGACGTCGAGCCGCTCGCCCGCCTCCTCCAGCACCTCCACCACGTCGCGATACCAGAACGGCGTGTCCAGCCCGTTGATGCGCACGGAGAGGGTCTTCGTGCCCCAGTCGATGTCGTTGATCGCGGCGATCACGTTGGCCCGGGCGGCGGGCTTGTCCGCCGGGGAGACGCTGTCCTCCAGGTCGAGGTTGATCACGTCGGCGGCGGAGGCGGCCATCTTCTCGAAGATCGCCGGGCGGGAGCCGGGGCCGAACAGCTGGCAGCGGTTCGGACGCGCCGGCGGGGCGGGCTGGACCTTGAAACTCATCTGGACCTCTCTGGGGGAAGGATGTTTCGAGTTTGTTAAGGAAACGGTTAGAATATTGCGTTGACAGCTGTCAACTTTCGCGGCCGGTCCGGGGTGCGGCGCCCGGGCACGGGCGGAAGGGGCGGCACGTCGCGGATCGGGGCAGGGGCGGGCACGTCGTTCTGCGCGCCAGCATAGCAGCATTGCGCGAATGTGGGGTGCGGGAGCCGCCGCACGAGACTAGATAGCCCTCAATCATCGGGGGCGCCCCCCGTGTTCCCGGCTGCGCAGATGCCGGCTGAGGCGCGACGTGCAGGAGTAGACGCAAATGATCGGTTCGGTTTCGGGCAGCTTCCGCTCCCTCATGCCCTGGGAGGGCCCGCTTCTGCTCGCGCATCTGGAGCGTTTGCCGAAGGATGACCTGCGCCTGCGCTTCTGCAACCTGCCCAAGCATGACATCCTGCAGGAATACTCCTCCGAGCCGCTGCGCCGGGACCGTCAGGTGATCGGCTGGTTCCGCGACGGCGAGTTGCGCGGCACGGCTGAACTGCGCTTCGGCCCGGATGACGTGGAGGCCGCCCTCACCGTGGAGCCGGAGTTCCGCTGCAACGGCATCGGGCTCATGTTGCTGGAGCGCGCGCGGCGCCGCGCGCAGGCGCTGGGCGCGAAGGCCATCCGCATCTTCACCAGCCAGAACAACCGGCCGATGATCGCCGTGGCGCGCAAGGCCGGGCTGAACATGAGCTTCGAGGACGGTGACGCGGAAGGCGCGCTGGCCCTCGCCCCGGCACCGGCGGCCTTCTGGGCCGACCTGCTGGGCGAGGAAGCGGGGCAGATCGCCTCCGTCCTCTACTGGCCCGCGGCCTTTGCCCGCGCCGAGGCCGGCCGCAAGCCGAAACCCACGCGCGACGCCGCCGCCTGATCTGCCGCGCCGGAGCCGGGAGCGAGGGGCGCCGGTTCTCCTCGCGGTCCCGGGCCGCTCCGGCCAGACGGCATCCCGAGCCGGAACGTCCGGCCGCCGCGCAGGATCCCCATGCGGGTGACGATTCCTCAGGACCCGGGCTGAGGCGCGGCCCGGCATCTCCGTGGCGGGAGGCACCGGGAAACGCCTTTGCGCGGCTCCGCGAGCGTCGCGCGGCTGCGCGAACGCTGGCGATTGTGGGGGGGGGCCGGCGGCTGCGCGGCTGGGCGAACGCTGGTGACTGTGCGGGGGCCGGCGGCTGCGCGAGGGCTGCGCGGCTGGGCGAACGCTGGTGACTGTGCGGGGCCCGGCAGTTGCGCGAAGGCTGGTGGCTGCGCGAACGCTGGTGACTGTGCGGAGGCCGGCGGTCGCGCGAACACTGGTGGCTGCGCGAACGCTTGCGGCCGCGCGGGGGCCGGCGGCCAGGCGGAGGCCGGCGAAAGGCGCGCCCCGGGGCCGGGGCGCGCGGGGGGTGTCACTGCAGATCGGCAAAGGCGGCGGAGATTCGCGCGGCGGCCTCCTCCACCCGCGCTCGGGGCGTGGCGAGGTTGAAGCGCAGCCAGGTGGCCCCGCCGTTGCCGAAGGGCGCGCCGTGGTTGGGCAGCACCTTCGCCTCCTTCTCCACCCGGCGGGTGAATTCCTCCGGCGTCATGCCGGTGCCCGAGAAGTCCACCCAGGAGAGGTAGGTGGCCTGCATCGGCATGGTGCGCACGCCGGGCAGGGCGTTCATCGCGCTGTCGAAGATCCGGGCGTTGCCGGCAAGATAGTCCAGCAGCGCGTCCAGCCAGGCGTCGCCCCCGGAATAGGCCGCCTCGGCCATGATCATGCCGAAGCGGTTCGGCGAGGCGCCGTTGGCCTGGTGGCGGGCGGTGAAGGCGGCGCGCAGGTCCGGGTCGGAGATGATCACGTTGCCGGTCATGCCGCCGGCGAGGTTGAAGGTCTTCGAGGTCGCGGCCATCACCACGATGCGGTCGAGGTGCTCGGGCGCCGCCACGGCGGCCACCGTGTGCTTCGCCCCGGGCAGGACGAGGTCATGGTGCACCTCGTCGGAAACCAGGATGAGATCGTGCTCGGCGCAGAACGCGGCGAGGGCGCGGAGTTCCTCCGCCGACCACACCCGCCCGCCCGGATTGTGCGGCGAGCACAGCACCACGATGCGCTCGCGCCCGGTGAGCTGGGTGGCCAGCGTGTCCAGGTCCATGCGGTACACCCCGTCCACGCGCTTGAGCGGCGACTGCAGGATCTCGCGGTCATTGGCGCGGATGATCTTGTGGAAGGCGTGGTAGACCGGGGTGAACAGGATCACCGAGTCGCCCGGCTCCGACCAGGCCTGCACGCAGAGCGCCGTGCCCGCCACCAGCCCGTGCACCGTGGAGATCCACTCCTTCTCCACCGCCCAGCCGTGCCGGCGCGCCATCCAGCCGGTGATCGCCTCGCGGTAGGAGCGGTCATCGCCGTAATAGCCGTAGACGCCGTGGCGCACCGCCTCGGCCAGCGCCTCGTTCACGCAGTCGGGCGCGCGGAAGTCCATGTCCGCCACCCACATCGCCAGCCCCTCGTCGGGCGAGATGCCATAGATGGCTTCGAGATTGTCCCATTTCGCCGAATGGGTGCCACGCCGGTCGACGACCGTATCGAAATCAAAACTCATCAGGGGGTTCTCCTTCTCCGCCCGTCAGGCTATCCGATGCGGCGCCGGGTGCAAGCCCGGGTGCGGCTGCACGCGCTTGCACCCGCGCCCGCCATCGCCTAAATCGCGGGCATGAGCACGCGCAACATCCTCATCCATCCGGATGCCCGCCTGAAGAAGGTCTGCGACCCCGTTTCCGAGGTTTCCCCGGAGATGCGCAGCCTTGCCGAGGACATGCTGGAGACCATGTACGACGCCCCCGGCGTGGGTCTCGCCGCGCCGCAGGTGGGGGTGCTCTCCCGCGTGTTCGTGATGGATTGTTCCGGCAAGGACGAGGCCGGAGACCCGATGGTGCTGTTCAACCCCGAGATCACCTGGACCTCGGAGGAGATGAACACCCATGAGGAGGGCTGCCTCTCCATCCCCGACATCTATGAGGACGTGACCCGCCCCGCGCTGGTGCGCATGTCCTTCCTCGACATGGACGGCAAGCTGCGGGAGAAGGAGTTCGGCGGGCTCTGGGCCACCTGCGCCCAGCATGAGCTGGACCACCTCGACGGCCGGCTGTTCATCGATTATCTCAGCGCGCTGAAGCGCTCGATGATCACCTCGAAGATGAAGAAGCTGAAGCGGTCGCGGGCGTGATCCGCCCCTTCCTCCAGTGGCCCGACAAGCGCCTGCGCACCCCCTGCGCCCCGGTGGAGACGGTCGATGACGCGGTGCGCGCCACCTGGGAGGACATGCTGGACAGCATGTACGCGATGCCCGGCGTGGGGCTGGCGGCCTGCCAGATCGGCGTGATGCTGCGCCTGGCGGTGGTGGATTGTTCGGAGGCGCGCACCAGCCCCATCCGCATGGCGAACCCGGTTGTTCTGCACGCCTCGGTGAAGCCGCGCAGCCATGTGGAGGCCAGCCCCAACCTGCCCGGCATCCATGCCGAGGTGGAGCGCCCGCGCGCCGTCACCGTGGGCTACATGGACGAGACCGGCGCGCAGGTGGAGCGGGATTTCGTCCACCTGGAGGCCACCTCGGTGCAGCACCAGATCGACCACCTGGACGGGCTCGTCTACCTCGACCGGCTGAAGCCCGCGCGCCGGCAGATGCTGCTGTCGAAATACATGAAGGCCCGGGCCCGGGCCGGGAGGCGCTGATGCGGCTGGTGTTCATGGGCACGCCGGAGTTCTCCGTGCCGGTGCTCGACGCGCTGGTGGCGGCGGGCCATGAGGTGGCGGCCGTCTACTCCCAGCCGCCGCGCCCGGCGGGCCGGGGCAAGAAGCCGCGCCCCTCGCCGGTGCAGGCGCGGGCCGAGGCGCTGGGCCTGCCCGTGCGCACCCCGGCCAGCTTCCGCGACCCGGCCGAGCGCGCGGCCTTCGCGGCGCTCGGCGCCGGGATCGCCGTGGTGGTGGCCTACGGGCTCATCCTGCCGCAGGCGGTGCTGGACGCCCCGGCGCGCGGCTGCCTGAACATCCACGCGAGCCTGCTGCCGCGCTGGCGTGGCGCCGCCCCCATCCACCGCGCGGTGATGGCCGGCGATGCCGAGACCGGCGTCTGCATCATGCAGATGGAAGCCGGGCTCGACACCGGCCCGGTGCTGCTGCGCGCCGCCGTGCCGATCGGGGCGGAGGAGACCACGGGCGCGCTGCAGGACCGGCTCTCCGCGCTGGGCGCGCAGCTCATCGTGGAGGCGCTGGCCGCACCCTCCCTGGTGCCCGAGCCGCAGCCGGAGGCGGGCGTGCTCTATGCCTCCAAGATCGACAAGGCCGAGGCGAGGGTGGACTGGGCACGCCCGGCCGCCGAGGTGGACCGCCTGGTCCGCGGCCTCTCGCCCTTTCCCGGCGCCTGGGGCGAGACCGGCGGCGAGCGGGTGAAATTCCTCGCCAGCCGGCCCGCCGAGGGCGCGGGCGCCCCGGGCACGGTGCTGGGCTCCGGCCCTGACGGGGTGATCGTGGCCTGCGGCGCAGGCGCTGTGTGCCTCACCCGCCTCCAGCGCTCCGGCAAGGGCGCCATGGACGCGGTGGACTTCCTGCGCGGCTTCCCGTTGCCCGAAGGCACGCGCTTCGTCTGAAGCGGCCCGCGCGGCGGGATGACTGAAGCCCCCCGCCGCCGGGCCCTTGACAGCGCGTGGCAGTCCGGTTGGGGGTGCTCTCAGCCTCAGCCTCAGCCTCAGCCTCAGCCTCAGCCTCAGCCTCAGCCTCAGCCTCGTCGCGAGGCTTTCCCGAGGGCGGGCGCTCCGGGCGGAGGATTCGGTCCGAGAGTGGGCGTTTCGGACAAGGAGGGCGATGGTGCGGCCCGCGGCCAGGAGGCCGCCATTCAACGGCCTGACCCGTCAAGACTGCCGCACGGACGGCAATCTGTCCGACGGCACGGGGGAGAAGCGCCCTTCCGGCCGCAGGACATTGGGGAAGCCGCTTTCGCCCCGAAACAGGGGTCGCGGCGGGGTTTTCGGCGCCTGCGCCCGGCCGGAGGGGCCGGACAGTGCCCGGCCTCCCGAATCTGCTCAGCGCTCGAGGTACCCCGTGGCCTTCCGAGACCGCTCACCTCTGGGGCACGCCGTAGCCCTCCGAGACCGCTCGGCCCCCGGGGCACGCCGTGGCCCTCCGACATCGCCCAGCCCCCGGGGCACGCCATGGCCCTCCGAGACCGCTCAGCCCCCGGAACACCCCGTGACCGTCCGACACCGCTCACCCTCGCGGCATCTCGTGGCCTTCCGGCGTCGGGCTGCGGTGTGCCACCGTCGCCCCGTGCCGCGGCCATGCGCGGGCGGGGGCCCGCCCGGGTGCGCAGCCGCGTTCTCGCCGGGGTCAGCCCCGGGCGCGGGCGGGCTTGAAGGGTTTCATGCCCTCGCGGGCCAGTTCGTCGGCGCGCTCGTTCTCCGGGTGGCCGGCGTGGCCCTTCACCCATTCCCAGGTCACCTTGTGGCGCTTGTGGGCCTCGTCCAGCCGGCGCCACAGGTCCTCGTTCTTCACCGGCTTCTTGTCCGAGGTCTTCCAGCCGTTCTTCTTCCAGCCGAACATCCAGGAGGTGATGCCGCCCTTCACGTAATTGCTGTCGGTGATGATGGTGAGCACGGTGGGCCGTTCCAGGGCCTCCAGCGCGGAGATCGCGGCCATCAGCTCCATGCGGTTGTTGGTGGTCTGGGCCTCGCCGCCCTTCAGTTCGCGTTCCTTGACCACCGTGGCCCCGTCGCGCGCCACGAGCAGGGCGCCCCAGCCCCCGGGGCCGGGGTTTCCGGAGCAGGCACCGTCGGTATAGGCGAAGAGTTCAGGCATTGCGGCGGGCCTCGATGGTCAGGTTTTCGGACGGGTGGCCGTCGTAGTGCTTTCCGGGGCGGCTGTCGATGGCGATGTCGGTGAAACCGGCGTCGGTGAGCAGGGTGCGCATCTCCTCCGGCCGGTAATAGGCGTAGTGGCGGCCGAGGCCGTCGCGCCGGTCCTCGCTTCCCGCCTGCAGGCCGATGAGCAGCCGGCCGCCGGGGTGCAGCGCCCGGGCGATGCGCGCCAGGATGTCCGGCATGGCGGCACGGGCGGCGTGCTGCAGGCTGTAATGCGCCCAGATGCCGTCGAAGGCGGCTTCGTCGGCCAGGCGCTCCACCCGCGCGATGCGCACGCTGAGCCCGTGGCGCGCGGCGGCCTCGGCGGCGAGGCCGGGCGAGGCGTCAAGCGCGGTCACCCGGTGGCCGGCCGCGCGCATGGCCGCCGCCGCCCAGCCGGCGCCGCAGCCCAGGTCCATCAGGTCGCAGGGCGCATCGAAGCGCGCGAGGAAGCCGGCCAGCGTGCCGGGCACCCGCTCGGGCGTGGACCAGTCCGCATAGGTGGCGGCGGTGTCGTCATAGAAGCGGGTGGTGCTGAAGGCGTCGAACACGGCGCGCATGTCGCCCGGGTCGCGCGGGAAGTCCAGCGCGCCGGGGATGGGCGCGACCCAGGGCAGCCGGCGGTCGGTGTAGAAATCCGCCACGGGGCGGAAGCCGTGGCCCGCGTCCAGCGTGCCGCCCTTCACCGCCACGCCGGGCGCGCCACCCGCGGTGATGTGATAGACGCGCGTGCCGCAGGCCGGGCAGAAATGACAGTGCTTCAGGCGGCCCGAATCCGCCGTGACCTCGAAGATGCGGGTCTCTCCGGTGAGCGCGAAGCCCTCCGTGGGCACGAAGAGCGACAGGCCGAAGGCCGAGGCGCTCTGCGCCTGGCAGGTGGTGCAATGGCAGCGCGCCATGCCCAGCGGCGCGGCGGTGACGGTGTAGCGCACGGCGCCGCACTGGCAGCCTCCGGTGATGGCTGCTGCGGGCGTGTCCGGGGCGGAGGGGCTGTCGGTCATGCTGAGGCTCCGGGGCTGCGTGGTGTGTCGAGACGGGCGGGGCTGAGGCGTAACGGTCGGGCGGCAGGCAAGGCGTAACGGTCAGGTGGCAGGCGGGGCGATCGGTCAGGTGTCAGACGTGCCTGCCGAAGGTCGGTGTCGAGTGGCAGGCGCGGATGCCGGGCGGCGGTGTCGAGTGGCAGGCGTGGTGCGAGCGGTCAGGCGGCTGGTGGGGCGGAACGGTCGGATCTCAGGCGTGGATGCCGGGCGGCAGTGTCGTGTGGCAGGGGCGGGGCAAACGGTCGGGTACCAGGCGGGGCGGGGCGGTCGGGTGTGCGGCATGCCTGCCGGGCGTCGGGGTCCGGCGGCAGGTGCAGAGGTGAGGTGAACGGTCAGGTGCCCGGGCTCCGCGTGCGGGCCGCTCAGGCGACCTTCTCGCGCAGCACCCTCGGCACCTTGAACTCCACGTTCTCCTGCGCGGTTTCCACCAGTTCCACCGTCACGTCGTAGCGGGCGCGGAAGGCGTCGATCACCTCGTTCACCAGCACCTCCGGCGCGCTGGCCCCGGCGGTGATGCCCACGGCGCGGATGCCCGAGAGGGCGCGCCAGTCGATGTCGGTGGCGCGCTGGACGAGCTGGGAATAGGCGCAGCCGGCGCGCCTGCCCACCTCCACCAGCCGGCGGGAGTTCGAGGAGTTCGGCGCCCCGATCACCAGCAGCGCGTCGATCTTCGGCGCCACGGCCTTCACCGCTTCCTGACGGTTGGTGGTGGCGTAGCAGATGTCTTCCTTGTGCGGGCCCACGATGGCCGGGAACCGCGCCTTCAGCGCCGCCACGATGCCGGCGGTATCGTCCACCGAAAGCGTGGTCTGGGTGATGAAGGCGAGGCGCCCGGGGTCGCGCGGGGCGAGGGTGGCGACGTCTTCGGCGGTCTCCACCAGCAACACCTCGCCCTCGGGGAGCTGGCCCATGGTGCCCAGGGTCTCCGGGTGGCCGGCATGGCCGATCATCACCATCTGCAGGCCCGCGGCATGGTGGCGCTCGGCCTCCACATGAACCTTGGAGACGAGCGGGCAGGTGGCATCGACGAAGAGCATCTCGCGGCGCGCCGCCTCCGCCGGCACGGCCTTCGGCACGCCGTGGGCGGAGAACACCACCGGGCGGTCCGTCGGGCATTCCTCCAGGTCTTCCACGAAGACGGCGCCCTTCGCGCGCAGCCCGTCCACGACGAAGCGGTTGTGCACGATCTCGTGGCGCACGTAGACCGGCGCGCCCCATTTCTCCAGCGCCATCTCGACGATGCGGATGGCCCGGTCGACCCCGGCACAGAAGCCGCGGGGGGCGGCGAGATAGAGCATGAGCGGCTCAGGCATGAAACTCTCCCAGGCGGATGTCGGGCGCAGCTTACCGCGCGCGGCGGGCAGAGGAAACCGCCCCTCTGGGGCGTGTGGAGGATACCGCCCCTCCGGGGTGGACAGAGGAAGCCGCCCCTCGGGGTGGACAGGGGAAGCCGCCCCTCCGGGGCGAGCAGAGGACACCGCCCCTCCGGGCCCCCGTTTAGCAAACCGCCTCTCAATGGCGGGCAGAGGGAACCATCCCGCGCGGGGCCGGCAGAGGACACTACGCCTGTGGAGCGGGCAGAGGAAGCCGCCCCTCCGGGGTCCGTTTGGCAAGCCGCCCCTCCGGGCCCTGTTTGGCAAGCCGCCCCTCTGGGGCGAGCGGGCCCGCGGCATCGTGACCGCGGGGGCTCAGCCCAGCTCGGCGCGCACGGCGGCGAAGACGGTTTCGAACATCTCCGTGGTCAGCCGGCCGGTGTTGGTGTTGTAGCGCGAGCAATGGTAGCTGTCGAAGAGCTTCAGCCCGCCGATCTCGTGGCGCGCCGCATGGGCGAAGGGATGGGCGGAGAGCTTCGCGCCCAGGGCACGCAGCGTGCTCTCGTGGCTGATGCGCCCGAGGCAGACGATCGCCTCCAGCCGGGGCAGGGCGGCGATGCGCGCGGAGAGATACTGCCGGCAGGTGTTGATCTCGGCGCCCACCGGCTTGTTCTGCGGCGGCACGCAGCGCACGGCGTTGGTGACCATGCAGTCGGAGAGCACCAGCCCGTCGTCGGGGCGGGCGTCGAACCGGCCGTTGGCCCAGCCGTAGCGCGTGAGGGTGGCGTAGAGCAGGTCGCCGGCATAATCGCCCGTGAAGGGCCGGCCGGTGCGGTTCGCCCCGGTCACCCCGGGGGCGAGCCCGATGACGAGAAGCCGCGCCCCTTCATCGCCGAAGGAGCGCACGGCACCGTTGTACCAACCCGGCTCGCGCAGCGCGACCGCCTCGCGGTAGTCCACGAGGCGGGGGCAGAGGCGGCAACCGGGCTCGGCTTCGGCGGGGACGGGCGCGGCGGCCTCCCCGGCGGGAAGGCGCAGGCCTGGCATGGCCTCAGTCCTCGCTGAGTTCGGCGTCTTCGCGGGGCTGGGCGGGCTGGGGGCGCGGCGGGCGGCCGATCACGTCCTTCAGCTCCTCGAGCTCGATGAAGTTGTCGGCCTGGCGGCGCAGCTCGTCGGCGATCATCGGCGGCGAGGAGCGGATGGTCGACACCACCGAGACCCGCACGCCGTGGCGCTGGATGCCGGCCACCAGCGGGCGGAAGTCGCCGTCGCCGGAGAACAGCACCATGTGCTCGATATGCGGGGCCATTTCCATCGCGTCCACGGCCAGTTCGATGTCCATGTTGCCCTTGACCTTGCGCCGGCCCATGGAATCTGTGAACTCCTTGGCGGCCTTGGTCACCATGGAGAAGCCGTTGTAGTCCAGCCAGTCGACGAGGGGGCGAATGGGGGAGTATTCCTCGTTCTCGATCAGCGCGGTGTAGTAGAACGCGCGCACCAGCTTGCCCCGGCGCATGAACTCCGAGCGGAGGAGCTTGTAGTCGATGTCGAAGCCGAGGGCCTTCGCCGCCGCGTAGAGATTGGAGCCGTCTATGAACAACGCCAGGCGTTCATCGCGGTAAAACATCTGGGGAACCTCCAAATAGATTTTGCCCGCAAGTTTCGTGGTGAGACCTCCACATCCGCCAGCGGCAACAGCGCGGTTTTAGGCATTTGGCCGGAAGAAGGAAAGGCGATTAGCAGGGGATGCGCATGAATCTGATCATTGTTGCCGTAGGGTCAAACCTGCAATCCGGCCCCTTCGGGGCGACCGGCCCGCTCTGCGATGCCCTGTCGGGGATGCCCGGCGAATCGATCCGTCCGCGCTTGGTCTCGCCCTGGTTCCGCAGCCCGGCCTGGCCGCCGGGGATCGGCCCGGACTTCGTGAACGGGGCCCTGCTGGCGGACACGCCCCTGGGCGCGGAGGAGAGCCTTGCTGCACTGCATCGTATTGAAAACGCACTGGGTCGCGTGCGCGAGCGCCGCTGGGGGCCACGGCTGATCGACCTGGACCTGCTGGCCTGGAACGACCTGGTGACCCCGGGGCGCGCCGAGGTGGAAGCCCTGATGGCGCTGGGGTTGGAGGCGGGAAACCGGCCCGCGCCGGAGCATCTCGTGCTGCCGCACCCGCGTCTGCACGAGCGCGGATTCGTGCTTGCGCCCCTGCTGAAGGTGGCGCCGGACTGGCGCCATCCGCTCACCGGACTGAGCGTGCGCGAGATGCACGCGCGCCTGCCCGCCGCCGCGCTGGAGGGGCTTGCGGAGCTTCCCGGCTGATTGATTCGCCTCTTGCCTTGCGGGCGGATCGGTCTTAGATACATCCCCTTCGTAATTCCGGAACCTGATGGAGCATCAGCACATGGCCCGCGTGACAGTCGAAGATTGCGTCGACAAGATCCCGAACCGGTTCGAGCTCGTCATGCTCGCCGCGCACCGTGCTCGCGAGATCGCGACCGGCTCTCCGCTGACCCTCGATCGCGACAACGACAAGAACCCCGTCGTCGCGCTGCGCGAGATCGCCGACGAGACCATTCTCGTCGATGACCTGCGCGAGGCGGCGATCGAGAGCCATCAGCGCCAGATCGAGGTCGACGAGCCCGAGGAGGACGAGATGGCCGCCCTCCTGCTCGCCGATTCCCCGGCGCCCAAGGAGGACGATCTCTCCGAGGAGAAACTCCTGCGTGCGCTCATGGAGGCGCAGGACCCGAAATGACGAAGCAGGGGGGCAGCCGGACGCTGGCCGCCCCCGACGAGCCCTTGGCAGGAGTGAAGGGTGTGGTTACCCGCCCCGACGAGCTGATCGACCTCGTCAAGGCCTACAATCCCAACACAGATGAGGCTTTGATCGAACGGGCCTGGGTCTACGGGGCCCGGGCGCACGCCGGGCAGTTCCGTGCCTCGGGCGAACCCTATTACAATCATCCCATCGAGGTGGCCAAGATGCTCACCTCGCTCCGGCTGGATGACAGCACCATCGTGACCGCGCTGCTGCATGACACGGTGGAGGACAACGCCGGCTGCACCACCGAGGAGGTGGCGGAGATCTTCGGCGAGGAGATCGCCCATCTCGTCGACGGGGTGACCAAGCTCACCAAGCTGCAGATCGGCTCTCGCGAGACCGAGCAGGCGGAGAATTTCCGCAAGCTTCTCATGGCGATGTCGCGCGATGTGCGCGTGCTGCTCGTGAAGCTCGCCGACCGCCTGCACAACATGCGCACCATCAAGCACCTCAAGCCCTACAAGCAGGAGAAGAAGGCCCGCGAGACCATGGACATCTATGCGCCTCTGGCCGGGCGCATGGGCATGCAGTGGATGCGCGAGGAGCTGGAGGACCTGAGCTTCCAGGTGCTGAACCCGGATGCGCGGAAATCCATCATCCACCGCTTCGCGACCCTGCGCAAGGAAAGCGGCGACCTGATCAGCCAGATCACCGACGACATCAACAGCGCGCTGGCCAATTCCGGCGTGGAGGCCGAGGTCTACGGGCGCGAGAAGCGGCCCTATTCCATCTGGCGCAAGATGGAGGCCAAGGGCGAGGCCTTCCACCGCCTGTCGGACATTTACGGCTTCCGCATCATCACCCGCTCGGTGGACGATGCCTACCGCGCGCTGGGGGCGGTGCACCGGCGCTGGGTGGCGGTTCCCGGCCGGTTCAAGGACTATATCTCCCAGCCCAAGAGCAACGGCTACCGCTCGCTGCACACCACGGTTTCCGGGCGCAACGCCAAGCGCGTGGAGGTGCAGATCCGCACCCGCGAGATGCACGAGGTGGCCGAGGCCGGCGTGGCCGCGCACTGGGCCTACCGCGACGGCGTGCCCTCCGACAACCCTTTCGCGGTGGACCCGTTCCGCTGGGTGCGCCAGCTCGCCGAGGAGATCGAGACCACCGAGAACCCGGCCGAGCTGCTGGAGCACGTGAAGCTGGAGATGTTCCAGGACCAGGTGTTCTGCTTCACGCCCAAGGGCGAGGTGGTGAAGCTGCCGCGCGGCGCCACGCCGATCGACTTCGCCTATGCCATCCACACCCGCATCGGCCATTCCTGCGTGGGCTCGAAGGTCGACGGCCGGCGCGTGCCGCTGTGGACCAAGCTCAAGAACGGCCAGGCGGTGGAGATCATCCGCGCCGAGGGCCAGCGGCCGCAATCCTCCTGGGAGGAGATCGTGGTCACCGGCCGGGCGAAATCCGCCATCCGCCGGGCGCTGAAGAACGACCGCCGCGCCGCCGACATCCGCATGGGCCGCGAGATCGCCCGCATCGCCTTCGAGCGCATCGGCAAGCAGGCGACCGACAAGGCGCTGGACACCGCCGCGCGCAGCCTGGCCATCGGGCGGGGGGACGACCTGCTCGCGAAGCTCGGCTCCGCCGAGATCACCGGGCATGAGGTGGTCGCCTCGCTCTACCCCGACATCGCCACGCCCACGGTGAGCGAGCCGCTGCGCGACAGTGTCGACGGCCCGATCTACATCGGCCTTGCCGCGGGGCAGGACGCGATTGCCGGCCCGTGCTGCAACCCGCTGCCGGGCGAGCGCATCATCGGCATCGCCGAGCGGGGCAGGGGCGTGGTGATCCATGCCATCGACTGCCCCTCCCTCGGCGCCTTCGAGGACCAGATGGAGCGCTGGATCGACCTGCGCTGGAACCCCGATGCCGGCCGCGGCCCGTCGAACCATGCGCTGCTGGAAGTCGTTCTGGCCAATGACCCGGGCGCGCTGGGGCGGGTGTGCACGCTGATCGGTGAGCTGGGAGCCAACATTTCCGACATCGATTTCGCCGAGCGGAAAACCGATTTTTACCGTCTCCATGTTGATCTGGAGCTGCGGGATGTGAAACACCTTCATCATATCATCCGTGCGCTTGAGGCCGAGTCGGTCATCACGCAGGTCACGCGGGTGCGCCAGAGTGCCGTAGGGGTGACGGACGGGGTCGAATGACCGGGGCGCTGCCAGGGCGGGTCCCGTCCTGGCGACTTGGGGAGGCGGAGCGAGCTTAGGTGGGCTGCAATGCTTGACGGTGGAGTGGAGCTTCTGGAACAGGCGACGTGCGCAGGCCGCGCGCCGGCAACGCGTAGCGCCCTGCGCGCGCCGCGGGGGCGCTGATGGTCTTCAAGCGGCGCGACAGGCTGCCACTGGCGGACCGGGCCCGGGAGTTCTTCTATCCCCGCAAGGGGTGGCGCCGGGGCATCGAGTACCTGGGCCACCGGGTGAAGCGCCTGCCGGACAGCCCGCACCGCATCGCCATGGGGTTCGCCTCCGGGGCTTTCGTGTCCTTCAGCCCGCTGTTCGGCCTGCATTTTCTCTATGCCGCCGCGGTGGCCTGGGTGGTGCGCGGCAACATCATCGCCTCGCTGATCGGCACTGCGGTGGGCAACCCGCTCACCTTCCCCTTCATCGCCATCACCTCGCTCGGCATCGGCCGCTGGCTGCTCGGCCGCGGCGACGAGGGCTCCACCTTCAACCAGGTGACCCACGCCTTCGGCGAGGCCTTCGGCGGCATCTGGGAAACCTTCCAGAGCTGGCTGGGCCACGGCCCCAGCGCGCTGGACCGGCTGTTCCTGTTCTTCCACGATGTCTTCCTGCCGTATTTCCTCGGCGGCACCCTCGCCGGGCTCGGCTGTGGCGCGGTGGTCTACGTGATCTGCCGGGTGCTGGTCGGGGCCTATCAGCGCCGCCGGCGCGGCCAGATGCTGGCGCGGGTGAAGCTGAAGATGGAGGCTGCGGCGCGCAAGCGGGCCGAGGCGCAGGGGAAATGCGGGCTCACGCCCCAGATCGACCCTGCGGAGTGACCGCGCGGTTCGGGAGGCGGGCCAGCCCTTCCGGCGGACGCGGCGGCGCCGGTGCCCGGTGTCGGCCGGGAAGACGAGACGGCCGCCGGAGCGGCGCCGCGAACTGACGATGCCGCGCGGATCCGCCCCGTGCTGCAGGATGACACTGCGCCGTCCGGGCTCCCCGGCGGCGCGAAGACCATAGGACCGGACCGAGATGCCTGACGCCACCGCCCCCCTGAAGCCCCTCGGCCGGCTGCGCCTCGGGGTGAACATCGACCACGTCGCCACCGTGCGCAACGCCCGTGGCGGCGAAACGCCGGACCCGGTGCGCGCCGCGCGCCTGGCCGAGGCCGCCGGGGCGGACGGCATCACCGCCCACCTGCGCGAGGACCGGCGCCACATCGGCGATGCCGACATCGAGCGGCTGGTCGCGGCCCTCACCGTGCCGCTGAACTTCGAGATGGCCGCCACGCCGGAGATGCAGGCCATCGCCCTGCGCCACCGCCCGCACGCGGTGTGCCTTGTGCCCGAGCGGCGCGAGGAGCGCACCACGGAGGGCGGGCTGGAGGTGGCGCGGGAGGAGAACCGGCTGGCGCATTTCATCGCCCCGCTGCGCGAGGCGGGCTGCCGGGTGAGCATCTTCATCGCCGCCGACCAGCGCCAGATCGAGGCTGCCGCGCGCATCGGCGCCCCGGTGATCGAGCTGCACACCGGCGCCTATTGCGACGCGCATAACGAGGGCCGCCTCGAGGCCCGCGATGCCGAGCTCGCCCGCCTGCGCGACATGGCCGCCTTCGCCCATTCCATCGGGCTGGAGGTGCATGCCGGCCACGGCATCACCTACGAGACGGTGAAGCCCGTTGCCGCCTTCCCGGAGGTGATGGAGCTCAACATCGGCCATTACCTCATTGGCGAGGCGATCTTTTCCGGGCTCGACAGCGCCATCCGCCGCATGCGCGCGCTGATGGACGAGGCCCGGCGCGAGGCATTCGGCGACGCGGGCGCCGCATGATCCTCGGGGTCGGGACCGACCTTGCCAACATCGAGCGCATCGGGGGCACGCTGGAGCGGTTCGGCCCCCGGTTCGTCAACCGTGTCTTCACCGAGATCGAGCAGAGGCGGTCCGAGCGCCGCAAGGAACGGGTCGCCTCCTATGCCAAGCGCTGGGCGGCCAAGGAGGCCTGTTCCAAGGCGCTGGGCACCGGGCTGCGCATGGGCATCGCCTGGATCGAGATGGAGGTGGTGAACCTGCCCACCGGCCAGCCGACCATGCGGCTGTCGGGGGGGGCGGCGGAGCGGCTGTCGCGCATGCTGCCGGAGGGGCATGTGCCGCACATCCACGTGTCGCTCACCGACGATCACCCCTGGGCGCAGGCCTTCGTGGTGATCGAAGCCTCGCCGGTGGACCGGTGAGCCGCGCCGTGGCACCGGGCCGCGCCGTGACGCCGGACCGCGCCGTGACGCCGGGCCGCGCCGTGACGCCGGACCGTGCCGTGACGCCGGGCCGCGCCGTGGCACCGGGCTGCGCCGTGGCACCGGGCCGTGCCGTGACGCCGGACCACGGCGTGACGCTGGGCCGCAGCGGACCGGGGCGGCCGGAGGCCCGCCACCCGGTGGCGGCGGTGCCGTGGGCGGGCCCGGCTCCGCGCGTGGGCGCGCGGCCCCCGGGTATCGCGTCCGTGAGCACCGCCCGGCCTTGCTTGACAGCGCCCGTCCGAGGCGCGACAACCCGCGCGGCTGTGCAGCGCGGCCGCGCCTGACGCAGGGGCTGCGTCGGGGGCGCCTGTCGGGCGCCGCCGTGTCCTGCCTGCCGTGTTCTGCGGCAGGGTCCGGGCCCCGCCGCCGCAGGCGGCGGACGCCGGGCACCCCCCTGTGCCGCAATTCGCGGCCGGCACCGGAAGACCAGCCGTCCCGCGGCCGGCGGGGCGCGCAGACGGCCTCGCGCCCCCGGCGGCGGGGCCTGCCCGGCGCGGTTCGCGGCGGGGAGAGACGGCCCGCTTGTCGCGCGTGTCGCGGCGGTGGATGACGGACCTGCCCGGCGGCCTGCCGCGGCGGGCTGCGATGGACCCGCCCGGCAGCATGTCGCGGCCGGACCCGATGGACCCGCCCTGTCGCATCCTGCGGCGGGCACCGATGGACCCGCCCGGCCGCGCTCTGTGGCGGGCACCGATGGAACGGAACGAGATGAGCACCAAGTCGAAGAGCGGAAGCAGCAGCATCAGCGAACTGGTCAAGACCGTGGTCTATGCCCTTCTGATCGCCGCGGTGTTCCGGACCCTGCTGTTCCAGCCGTTCTGGATCCCCTCGGGGTCGATGAAGCCGACGCTGCTCATCGGCGATTTCCTGTTCGTGAACAAGTTCGCCTACGGGTATTCGCGCAATTCCTGCCCGTTCTCGGCCTGCCCGTTCTCGGGGCGCATCTGGGCCAGCCAGCCGGAGCGCGGCGACGTGATCGTGTTCCGCCACCCCCGCACCGGCGAGGATTACGTGAAGCGGCTGATCGGCCTGCCGGGCGACCGGGTGCAGGTGAAGGACTCGCTGCTCTACATCAACGGCACGCCCGTGGACGTGAAGGTGGCGCCGGACTTCGTCGAGCCCTACGTGGCCCAGGGGCTGCAGACCCACCCCGGCTCACGCCCGAACTGCATCAACGTGCCGGCCGCCCAGGGCGGCGACTGCATCAAGCGGCGCGAGATCGAGACCCTGCCCGGCGGCGTCTCGCATGAAATCCTTGATGTCGGCGAAACCCGGGCAGACAATACCGTGGAGTTCAGCGTGCCGCCGGGGGAATACTTCTTCATGGGTGACAACCGCGACAATTCCATCGACAGCCGGTTCTCGCAATCCGACAACGGCGTGGGCTTCGTGCCGTTCGAGAACCTGATCGGCCGTGCGGACCGGATCATCTTCTCCTCCGCCGGCAACAGCCTGCTGGCCTTCTGGGACTGGCGCGCCGACCGTTTCTTCAAGGCCATTCGATGACCCGCGCCGCGGCAGTACCCGGGGCCGGCGGCGCCGCGCGCACCGGTGTGCGGGCGCGCGGCCGGCGCCCCGGCCTGCCGCAGCGGGCCGGCGCCGGGGCCTTGCCGCGAAGCGGGGCGGCGGGGCAGGCGATTTCCGGGGAAGGTCCGGCGCCCGCCGGGACTTCGGCGCTGCATCTGTCCTTCCGGGGCGCAGCCCTTCGGGGCCACGCTTTCGCGGGGGGCGGTCCTCGGGCCGGCCTGGTCTGATGGCCGCGCGCAGCGAGGTGCTGGCCCGCGTCGAGGCGCGGATCGGGCATGTGTTCTCCCGCTCCGACCTGCTCGACGAGGCGCTCACCCATGCCTCCTTCTCCACCAACGTGCGGCCGGACAACCAGCGGCTGGAGTTCCTGGGAGACCGGGTGCTCGGGCTGGTGATCGCCGAGGCGTTGCTGGTGCAGGACCCGGGCGCGGCCGAGGGCGTTCTGGCACCGCGCCTCAACGCGCTGGTGCGCAAGGAGACCTGCGCGGAGGTTGCGGTGGACCTCGATCTCGGCGCCGCCATCGTGATGGGCCGCTCGGAGATGCTCTCGGGCGGGCGGCGCAAGCAGGCCATCCTGGGCGACGCCATGGAATCGGTGATCGCGGCAGTGTATCTTGACGCCGGGCTCGACGTGGCGCGCGCCTTCATCCTGCGGGCCTGGGCCGGCCGGGTGGAGACCGCGGAGGCGCGGGCCGCGGATGCGAAGAGCGCCTTGCAGGAATGGGCACAGGGCCGCGGCCAGGAGCCGCCGGATTATCGCGAAATCGCGCGCAGCGGGCCGCCGCACGCGCCGATCTTCACCATCGAGGTGCGGCTGGCCAGCGGTGAGAGCGCCGTTGCCCAGGCCCGATCGAAACGTGCGGCACAGCAATCGGCGGCGGCACAGCTGCTCAAGTCACTGGAGACCGGAGATGAGTGAAACGACCCGTTGCGGGTTCGTCGCCCTGATCGGCGAGCCGAATGCCGGCAAGTCGACCCTGCTGAACCGCATGGTGGGGGCGAAGGTCTCCATCGTCACGCACAAGGTGCAGACGACGCGGACACGCATCCGCGGCGTGGCGCTGGAGGGCGATGCGCAGGTGGTGTTCGTGGACACGCCGGGCCTGTTCCGCCCGCGCCGGCGGCTGGACCGCGCCATGGTGGCCGCGGCCTGGTCCGGCGCGTCGGACGCCGATGCCATCGTGCTGCTGGTCGAGGCGCATCGCGGCATCACGCCGGGGGTGGAGGCGATCCTCGCGACCCTGGCCGAGCAGGCCGGCGAACGCCCCGTCGTGCTGGCGATCAACAAGATCGACCGGGTGAAGGCCGAGACGCTGCTGGCACTCTCCGAGACGCTGAACGCGAAGCGCGACTTCGCCGCGACCTTCATGATCTCGGCGGAGCGGGGCCACGGCGTGCCGCATCTGCGCGAATGGCTGGCGGAGCGGATGCCGGAGGGCCCCTGGCTCTACCCGGAGGACCAGATCGCCGACCTGCCGCTGCGGATGATCGCCTCGGAGACCACGCGCGAGAAGCTGACCCTGCGCCTGCACGAGGAACTGCCCTACCAGCTCACCGTGGAGACCGAGACCTGGACGGAGCGCGAGGACGGCTCGGTGCGCATCGACCAGGTGGTCTACGTGATGCGCGACGGCCACAAGGGCATCGTGCTCGGCTCGAAGGGCGAGACGATCAAGGCCGTCGGCTCCGCCGCGCGCACCGACCTGCGCGAGTTCCTGGGCCGCGACGTGCACCTGTTCCTGCAGGTGAAGGTACGGCCGAACTGGCTGGAGGAGCCGGAGCGCTACTCCGAGATGGGGCTGGACTTCAAGGACGGCGCATGAGCCGGGGAGCGCGCGCCTCGGGGAGGGGGCAGGCCCCCTCCGCCTCGGCACGCGCGTCGGGCCCTTTCGGGCCCTCCGGTCCGGGCGCAACCGGCCGCGCCCTGCGGCCGGCGCCGAGCGGGGGCTCGATGCCCCCCGAGGCGCTCCTCCCCGAAGCACGCAGCGCCGCCATCCCGGGGGAGCCGGGCTGATGGCGCGTCTCGCGTCGGGATTCTGGGTGGGCGCCTATCTGCAGCGGCTGCGCCTGGCCGACCTGCCGGTCTACGTGACGGCCCGCGGCGACGCGGAATCGGGCGCCGTGCTCGTGAAGCTCGCCACGCTGGACGGCCGCGCGCGGCTGTTCCACCGCGTCACCACCCCCGAGGGCCGGCGCTGGGACATCCTGGCCGACGGGCCGGAGCCCGAGGTCGACGCCGCCATCGCCCGGCAGCGCGGCTTCGACCCCGATCTCTGGGTGCTGGAGGTGGAGAGCCGGGACGGCCGGCACCTGCTGGAAGAGGACGGGCTGGCGGACTAGCCGCTGCGACCGGTGCCGGGCTTGCGGGGCCGCCGGTGCTCAGCGCTTGCGGAGCTGCCGGTGCCGATGCCGGGCGCTTGCGGGGCTTGGCGGTGCCGATGTCGGGTGCTTGTGCGGCTGATGATGGTGCCGGGTTGACGGGCTTCCTTGGAGTGCAGGCCGGTCGGCGCACGACGGGTGAAGCCGGATCGTGCTCCCCGGGGTGCGAACCGGTGCCGCGTCTCAGTGCCCGCGGGTCTCCGGAGGTGGCGTGAGCGCCGTGAGGGGCGCGACCGCCGCGCATGGCCTGCCGGGGCAGGCGCCCTCAGGTTCCGGCCGGGCCGGCGTGCGGGCCTCAGGCGTCGGGTTGCGGGCGGACCGGGGTGTGCCGCCGGACAGCCGGGGCTTGCGGCGGCGGGCAGGCAGGCCCCCGCGCACGGCCCGAAGGCCCGGCTCAGCGGCCCTCGCCGAAGAGGCCGGAGACCAGATCGCGCAGCGCTTCGGCCAGGGCCTCGGCTTCCGGACCGGAGGTTTCGACCTCGATCGAGGTGCCTTTCGCTGCGGCGAGCATCAGCAGGCCCATGATGCTGTCTCCCGAGACGGTCATGCCATCCCGGCTTACCCGGGCGCGGGCATCGAAGCGTTCCACCGTCTCGACGAACCGCGCCGAGGCCCGGGCGTGCAGCCCCTTTTCATTGCGGATCTCGAGGCTGAGGGTCATGCGGCGGTCACTCTCCGAAGGGTCTGGCGGTGATCAGGCGCGGGGAGCCCGCGCCGGCGCGCGCTCCGGCGACACCCTGCGTGCGGAGGGGGCCGGCCGTCCCGGCCCGGGCGTGCTGCCGGCGCGGCAGAGGCGCCCGGCGGCGGGTCAGGGGACAGTCCCGGTCGGCCGCTGCCTCACCGATTCCGCTACCGGAGCCCGGCTGGCAAGCGAGCCCCCCTGCGTGCCGCGCGACTGGGCACAACGCGCGGGCATCGCCGGGCCCGCGGCGTCGGGTGGACGTGCATCTGAGGCCCCGGACCGGGCAGGCGGGCACGGGCAGGCGGGACCGGGCGGAGACAGGCTCGCGGGGTCCACGCGCGCGCATCACTGGCGGGCGGGCTCGGACCGGGCGCCGGAGAGAATGGCGCCGGCGGAATTGATGTACTTGTGCCCGGCGTCGAGCGCGAGGGACACGCTTTCGGCGAGGGGCAGGTGCCGGGTCTTGCCGAGCTTGACCAGCAGCGGCAGGTTGGCGCCGTAGATCACCTCCACATTGCCCATCCGGCAGGTGCCCATCGCGAGGTTGGAGGGCGTGCCGCCGAACATGTCGGTGATCACCACGGTGCCGGAGCCGGCCTCGACCTCCCGCACGGCCTGGCGGATCTCCTCCTGCTTGGCGCGCAGGTCATCGTCGGGCGCAATGCCGATGGCACGGGCGCCGGGCTGCTTGCCCACCACATGTTCCAGCGTCGCGAGCATTTCGCGCGCCAGTCCGCCATGGGCAACGATCACAAGACCGATCATCGGTCACTTCCCCTTCCGGGCATTCGCGCTCCTGCCCAGCCGCTCGAGTTCACGGTGGCGAATAGACACAGGCCAGCCCGCGAGTTCAAGCCGTTTTGCGGCCGCTTCCGCGACGCAGACGGACCTGTGTTGCCCGCCGGTGCAGCCAAAGCCCACGCTGAGGTAGGCCTTGCCCTCATCCCGATAGGCCGGGAGGAGGTCTGATATGAGACCGGTGAATCGTGAAAAAAAGGTCTCGAACAGCGGGTCGGACTTCACATGAGCGGCAACGGCCGGGTCGCGGCCGTCCATCGGGCGCAGCTCCGGGATCCAGTGCGGGTTGGAGAGGAAGCGCATGTCGAACAGGATGTCGAGCCCGCCGGGAATGCCGCGCTTGTAGGAGAAGCTGACCACCGACAGCGCCAGCCCCTGCATGCCCGCGCCGCCGAACCAGCGCTGCAGCTCGGCCTTCAGGTCATGCGGGGTGAGGTCGGTGGTGTCGATCAGGATGTCGGCCATCTCGCGCAGCGGATGCAGCAGGGCCAGTTCGCGCGCCAGCCCGGTTTCCGCGCTGCCGTCCGGCGCCAGCGGGTGGCGGCGCCGGGTTTCGGAGAACCGGCGCAGCAGCACGGCATCGGCGCAGTCGAGGTAGAGCAGGGTGCCGGTGAGGTTCGGCACGTCGCGCAGCGCGATGGCGGTTTCGGCGAGGGCGGTGGGGCTGAAGCCGCGGGTGCGCGCGTCGATGCCGATGGCCAGCGGCCGGCCCGGCGTATCGGTGCCCTGCAGCAGCCGGGGCACGAGGCTGAGCGGCAGGTTGTCGATCACCTCGAAGCCCAGGTCCTCCAGCGCCCGGATCGCGGTGCTGCGCCCGGCGCCGGACGGGCCGGTGACGAAGACCACCACCTGGCCTTCGCGGCCGGCGGCCTGCGTGCCGGCGGTCGGGGCGCCTTCGTCCCCGGGCGGCGGAGCCATGGCGGGGCCGCAGGGCGGTGCCGCCGCGGGGGCGGCGGGCGCGGCCCGGGATGCTGTTCCGGACAGTTTCCCGGTATCGGGAGGGCAATGGGGCATCACGGGATCTCCAGCAGGCTGGCGCCGGGGCGCAGGACGGCGGTGAGGACCGCGGCGAGATCGGGGTGGCCGCGGCCGTGCAGGCTGCGCAGCGGCACCCCGAGCAGGCTGTGGCCGCGCGGGGGCGGCAGGCGCTCGGTCTCGGCGGTGTCGAGGTCGACGTGCAGGGCCAGCGGGATGTCGCGCACCCGGGGCATCTGCACCAGCCCGATGCCGCGTGCCTCGATCCGCCCGGCGATGGCCGCGGGCGCCACGGCGATCACGCAGGAGCCGGCCCGGCGCAGGATCACCCCGTCATCGGCCACCAGCCGCGCCCCGAGCGCGATCATCCGCAGGCACAGCAGCGACTTGCCGCTGCCCGGGCTGCCGGTGACCAGCAGGCCGCGCATGCCCACGGCCACGCAGCTCGCCTGGGTGAGCGTGAGGCTGCCCGGAGGCGGGAGGAGGGGGGCGGCGGTCATTGCGGCAGGACCACGCGGAAACAGGCGCCGCCGGGGCTGCCGTCGGGCCGGGGCGGGCGGTTCTCCGCCCAGATGCGGCCGCCGTGCGCGTCCACGATCTGCCGCGAGATGCTGAGGCCGAGGCCGGAATGGCCGCCGAAATCGCGCTCCGGGCGCTCGGAGTAGAAGCGGCGGAAGATGTCGTCGAGGTTCTCCGGCGGCAGGCCGGGGCCGGTGTCGCACACGCTCACCATCACCTCGCGGGTGCCGTGGGGCGCCGCGCTCACCACCACGGTGCCGCCGGGCGGCAGGAAGGAGAGGGCGTTGTCGATGAGGTTGATGAACACCTGCGCCAGGCGGCTCTCGATGCCGCTGAGGCCGAGGGGCTCCGCCGGCAGGTCGGCGAAGAGCTGGCCGACACGGCCGCGCGCCGGCGGCGCCTGCACCTCGACGACCATGCGCAGCAGCCCGGTCATCGAGAAGACGGCGCGCTCCTCGCGCACCATCTCGCTGTCGAGCCGAGAGGAGTTGGAGATGTCGGTCACCAGCCGGTCGAGGCGCATCACGTCGGTCTCGATCACCTGCATCAGCCGGCGGCGGGCGGCACCGCCCTCCGGCGCCACGCGCAGCGTTTCCACCGCGGAGCGCAGCGAGGTGAGCGGGTTGCGGATCTCGTGGGCCACGTCGGCGGCGAAGCGCTCGGTGTCCTCCACCCGCTCGACCAGCGCCGCCGTCATCCGCCGCATCGCGCCGGAGAGATCGCCGATCTCGTCCCGCCGGGCGGTGAGGTCGGGGATGTGGATGCGGCCGGGGTCGAGGATGCGCGTCGAGCGGCCCTGGCCGCGCTCCGCCGCGGCCGCAAGGCGGCGGATCGGCAGGGCGATGGTGTTGGCCAGCACCAGCGACAGCAGCACGGAGACCGCCGCGGCCACCACCCCCATCTGGAAGATGCGGTTGCGCTCGTAGCGGATCATCTCGTCGATGTCGCCCCGGCGGGTGGCGACGCGGACCACGCCGATGATGCCCTCGGCGGTCTCGATGGGAATGGCGGCGGCGATGATGGTCTGCCGCTCGGAATTGGGCTCGTGGTAGATGCTGGGCCGGCCGAGCAGCGCGGCCTTGACCCGCGGGTCCGGCCGCGTGTCGCCGGGGGTCGCTGTGCGCGGGGTGTCCGGTGTCGCGGGGCTGTCACCGGGCTCGATCAGCGCGCCGATCCGGCTGAGCAGGTCCGGCCGCGCCGGGCCGCTGAGTTCGTCGGGCAGCGCCGCGGGCAGGGGGGCGCTCAGGTCGGGCAGGCTGACGGGCTCCTCTCCGGTGTCGAGCACGACGGCCCCGGTCTCGTCGAAGAGCTGCAGGCGGCTGCCGCTCACCCTCTGGAACAGGCGCGCCTGTTCAAGCGCCGGATGGATCCGGTCCGCCAGGGTGCGGCCGGGGCGCAGGGCGAGGGTGCCGGCCACCAGCCGGGCCTCGGTGGCCAGGGCGCTGGAGCGTTCGCGCAGCAGCGCGTCCTCGAAGCGGGTAAGGGAGAGGATTCCGCAGACCAGCGCGCCGAGGGCGATCATGTTGATGCCGATGATGCGCCGGGCGAGGGGGGAGCGGAAGCCGCGCCACAGGCCGGAGAGCCCCGGTCTGCGGACGCGCTCCGCCGCCCGGAGAGCCGCCGCCGCACGCCCCCTTCCGCCGGGACCCGGCCAGGAGGCGGGCGTGCCGGCGCCCGGGTCTGCATGACCGGGCGGCCCCGCGCGGCCCGCCTGCGGGCGTGGCGCGGCGGGGAGGCCGGCGGCATCGCGCCCGCCTTCGCCCGCGCCCGGCTGCGCGCCCGTGCCCGCCCGGCGGGGGGAACCCTCGCGGACTGTCTCCACGCCAGTCATGGCGGAGGCGCCGGACGCATGGCCGCCGTCCTGACGCGCGGCCACACCTGTCAGCCCCGGGAGCGCCGCACCGGGCGCAGGGACATCCGGTGCGGCGCCGCGAGGCCCGGAGAGGCGCGCGCCGGACGTCTGTGCAGCCTGCGCAGAAGGAGTGCCGGGGATGCGTGGTGCGGGGGCGGCGCCGGGGTGCGCGGCAGGGCGCGTACGGGACGTGGGTGCATGCTGTGCGGAAGGAGTGCCGGGGATGCGCGGTGCGGGGGCGTCGCCGGAGTGTGCGGAAGGGTGCACGCCGGAGGTGGGTGCATCCTGCGCGGAAGCGGTGCCGGGGGTGCCCGGTGCGGGAGCGGCGCCGGGATGTCCGGCAGGGCGCGCGCGGGATGCGGGGGTATCCTGCGCAGAGGCGGGCAGGCCCGGTGACGGGGCGCTGCCGGGGGGGCGGAAGAGGGGGGCGTCCTGCCCGGAGGGTAGGCCCGGGTGTCCGGGGAGCGCGCCGGACGGGGGCGTGTCCCGCCTCGGAGCGGCGCCCCGGGGAAACGGCGCATCGGGCGTGGGGGCACCCCGCCCGGGGGCGGTGCCGGGCTGTGCGGGGGGCGAAGCGTCGACGGGCTCCGGCCGGGTCACGCGGGGGGGCGACATGGGTGCTCAGGCCTCCCTGTAGCGGTACCCCACGCCGTAGAGCGTCTCGATGGAGGCGAAGGTCTCGTCCACCGCGCGCAGCTTCTTGCGCACGCGCTTGATGTGGCTGTCGATGGTGCGGTCATCGACATAGACTTCGTCCTGGTAGGCGACCTGCATCAGCTGTTCGCGGGTTTTCACGAAGCCGGGTCGCTGGGCGAGGGCGTGCAGGATGAGGAATTCGGTGAGGGTGAGGTTCACCGGCATGCCGCGCCAGATCACGGCGTGGCGCATCGGGTCCATCACCAGCGCGCCGCGCTCCAGGATGGTCTCGGCCTCGGTGCGCTCGGCGGCGTCGTCCTGGGGGTTGCGGCGGCGCAGCACGGCGCGGATGCGCTCGATGAGCAGGCGCTGGGAGAAGGGCTTGCGGATGTAGTCGTCCGCGCCCATGCGCAGGCCCAGCATCTCGTCGACCTCGTCATCCTTCGAGGTGAGGAAGATCACCGGAACCTCGCTCTTGCGGCGCAGGCGGCGGAGCACCTCCATGCCGTCCATGCGCGGCATCTTGATGTCGAGCACGGCGATGTCGGGCGGGCTGGCGGAGAGGGCATGCAGCGCGGTCGCCCCGTCGGAATAGGTGCGGATCTCGAACCCCTCGGATTCCAGCAGGATCGAGAGCGACGCCAGAATGTTCCTGTCGTCATCGACCAGTGCGATCGCGGGCATTCCCGGGCCTCCCCCTAGTGCCGCAGACGCCTGTTGCGCGCGCCCCGTGCCGCGGGCGCTCTTCGCCCCGTAGTGCCACAGGCGCTCTTCGCCGCGGTCTTGCTGAGTGGTCGACCATTTGTAGGCGCTTCCTTGCGCGGGTCAACGTGCAACTTCCCGCAGGGCATGTGCCAATTTGCTCCAGCCTTAATACTGGCCTTACAATTCCGCTATGTGGTACACCAACGCGGTGTCCTCATCGTCGGGAATCGACTTCCGGCGGCGCGGGGTGGCCTCCTCGCGAAGGGACACGTTGTCTGGGGAGCGCGGGGCGGACCGGGAAGCGGCCGGCCCGATGAGACGCAAGGAGCACTAGAGCTTATGGAAACCGGCATTGTAAATCCGGCCCGAACGCTGGATGCGACCGGCATTACCGGTCTGTCAAAAATTCATTACAACCTGAATGAAGCCGGCCTGATGCAGGCTGCAGTGGCCCGCGGAGAGGGCGAGATCGGCAACGGCGGAACTTTCCTGTGTTCCACCGGCAAGCACACCGGGCGGTCCCCGAAGGACAAGTTCGTGGTGCAGGACCCGTCGGTTCTCGACCAGGTCTGGTGGGAGAACAATTCCCCGATGTCGCCGGAGCATTTCGCGACACTGCATGCAGACATGCTCGAGCACATGAAGGGCCGCGAGTATTTCGTGGAGGATCTCTACGGCGGCGCCGACCCGGACTACCGCCTGAACGTGCGCCTGATCACCGAGCTGGCCTGGCACGGGCTGTTCATCCGCCACCTGCTGCGGCGGCCGGAGATCGCGGAGCTGGAAAGCTTCGTCGAGGATTTCACCATCATCAACTGCCCCAGCTTCAAGGCGGACCCCGCCCGCCACGGCTGCCGCACGGAAACCGTGATCGCCATCTCCTTCGAGAAGAAGCTGGTGCTGATCGGCGACACCTCCTACGCCGGCGAGAACAAGAAGTCGGTGTTCTCCATCCTCAACTACCTGCTGCCCGAGAAGGGCGTGATGCCGATGCACTGCTCGGCCAACCACGCCCGGGACGACACGGACGACGTGGCGGTGTTCTTCGGCCTGTCGGGCACCGGCAAGACCACCCTCTCCGCCGACCCGGGCCGGGTGCTGATCGGCGATGACGAGCACGGCTGGTCGGACAACGGCACCTTCAACTTCGAGGGCGGCTGCTACGCCAAGACCATCAGCCTCAACCCCGAGGCGGAGCCGGAGATCTACGCCACCACCTCCAAGTTCGCCACCGTGATCGAGAACATGGTCTACGATCCGAACACCAAGGTGCTGGACTTCGAGGATGACAGCCTCACCGCGAACATGCGCTGCGCCTACCCGCTGCACTACATCTCCAATGCCTCGGAGACCTCGCTGGGCGGCATCCCGAAGAACATCATCATGCTCACCTGCGACGCCTACGGCGTGCTGCCGCCGATCGCGCGGCTGACGCCGGCGCAGGCGATGTACCACTTCCTCTCGGGCTTCACCTCCAAGGTGGCCGGCACCGAGAAGGGCGTGACCGAGCCGCAGCCCACCTTCTCCACCTGCTTCGGCGCGCCGTTCATGCCGCGCCGGCCGGAGGTCTACGGCGCGCTGCTGCGCGACAAGATCGCCCAGTACGGCTCGGAGTGCTGGCTGGTGAACACCGGCTGGACCGGCGGCGCCTACGGCACCGGCGCCCGCATGCCCATCCGCGCCACCCGCGCGCTGCTCACCGCGGCGCTGGACGGCTCGCTGGGCAAGGCGGAATTCCGACGGGATCCGAACTTCGGCTTCGAGGTGCCGGTGGCGGTTCCGGGCGTGGACGCGGAGCTCCTCGACCCCCGCGCCACCTGGGCCGATGGTGCCGCCTATGACGCGCAGGCGACCAAGCTGGTGGAGATGTTCGCGAAGAATTTCGACCAGTACGTGGCCCATGTCGGCGAGGACGTGATCGCCGCGGCCCCCAGGGCCGCCTGATCCTCCCGCCCCGGCGCAACGAAGGGCGGCCCCCGGGCCGCCCTTTTTGCTGTCCGCAGCCCTCGCCGCCAGGCATGGCGGATGTCCCCGCCGCCGGGCCGTGCCGGACGGGCGGGCACCACACGCGCCACCGCCGGGCCCTGCCGGCAGTCTCTGTGGCCGCATTGACACGCAGGCCGGAGGGGCGGGGCGCCGCGGCTTGACAGGGCGCCGGGGCACGGGGAGTGTGCCCCCAGCCTTTCCACGCCTGTTGCGGGAGCCGACGCGCCATGTCCCGATACCAGTCCTACATGATCTGCACCGCGCCGCGCAGCGGCAGCACCCTGTTGTGCAGCCTGCTGGCGGCGACGGGTGTCGCTGGCCGGCCGGACTCGCATTTCCACCGGCCGTCCCTGGCGGACTGGCAGGAAGCCCACGGCATCACCCCGGACGCCGCCGCCCCGGAACGGGACATCCTCCAGGCCGTGGTCCGCGCCGCCATCGCCGAGGGCAGTGGCGACACCGGCATGTTCGGCCTGCGCATGCAGCGCCACAGTTTCGACTATTTCATGGCCAGCCTCGCCGTGCTGCACCCGGGCCTGCCGGACGACGTGGCGCGCATCCGGGCGGCCTTCGGGCACACGCTGTTCATCCACCTCACCCGGCGCGACAAGGTGGAGCAGGCGGTGTCGCTGACCCGCGCCAGCCAGACCGGCCTGTGGCACGTGGCGCCGGACGGCGCCGAACTGGAGCGGCTCGCCCCGCACCGCGAGCCCGCCTATGACGCCGAGGCGATCCGCGCCGGCGTCGCGGAGATGACCGCCGCGGACCGTGACTGGGAGGCCTGGTTCGCGCGTGAGGGCATCACCCCGCACCGCATCACCTACGACGCGCTCTCCGCCGACCCCGCCGGAACCCTCGGCGCCCTGCTGGACCGCCTCGTCCCCGGCAGGGATGCGGCGCGCGACGTCGGGCCCGGAACCCGGAAACTGGCCGATGCCACCAGCGCAGACTGGGTGGCGCGTTTCCGGGCCGAGAACGGGCTGACCTGACCCGGCGGGCGCCCCGGGCCTGACCGGTCTGGCGAGCGGTCAGGTCAGTTGCTGCCCCGCTCGACGAGCGGACAGGACCTGCCCCGCCGGGCGGGCGGACAGAGCCCGGCCCGTTTGTCGGCCGGACAGTGCTCGGCCAGCTTGGCGGGCGGACAGGGCGTGGCCTGCATGTCGGCCGGACAGGGCCTGGCCTGCCGAAATCTCCTGTCCGCGGGGTCGCGACCACCTTCGGTCGGGACGCCCTCTCCGGCATCCGGGTCAGGAAGTTGCAGGCGTTGAAGCGGGTGGGAGGTCGCGGCCAGTGAAGCGGGCCAGGATATCGTGGCGGCTCCCGCACCGCTGTTGCCTGAAACGGCCCGGTCGAACGCAGCGTCCGGCAGGGCCGGCGCGAGGCGCCAGCGCCCCGGACGGGCTCAGCCCATCAGCCCGCGGCGCAGCAGGTTCAGCCCGGCCAGCAGCAGCACCAGCATGGTGAGGCGGCGGAAGCGCTGTTGCGGCAGGCGGGCCTGCAGGCGCAGCCCGGCCACCATGCCGGCCATTGCCGGCAGCACCAGCAGCGCGGAGAACGGCGCGGTTTCGGCGCTGATCAGCCCGGAGCGCAGGTGCGCGAGCGTGAGCACCACCGAGCCCAGCAGGTAGGCGATGCCCTGCATCAGGACCGCCTCGCGCTTGTCGGTGCCGCGCGCGAGCAGGTAGAGCACGATCGGCGGGCCCCAGACCGCCGCCAGCCCGCCGGAAACACCGGCCGCGAGGCCCACGCCCGCGGCTGCGCCCGGGCTGTCGCCGGGGTCGGGCGGGGTCCAGCCGGAGAGTTGCAGCGCGCAGGCCCCGGTCACCACCGCGCCGAGGGCGAGGAACAGCGCGCGGTCGGAGATCAGCGTGAGCGTCTGCGCCGTGATCAGGATGGTGACCAGCATCACCCCGATCAGCAGCCCGTGGCGGCGCAGGCTGCGGGCGGCCTCACGCGGGCCCTGGTGCAGCGCCTGCCAGAGGTTGCTGGCCAGCGACGGCAGGATCAGCGCCGCCACCGCAAGCTGCGGCGGCAGCAGCATTCCCAGCCCGGAGATCGCGATCATCGGCAGCGCGAAGCCCACCGCGCCTTTCACGAAGCCCGCCAGCGCCATGATGGCGACGCTCAGCAGCAGCGGCGCCCAGCCGAGTGTGTCGAACAAGCTGCCCATGTGGTGGCCCCCCTCGGGGCCGATCATCACCGGGCGAGGCGGAAAGCGCAAAGGTAATAATCATGCGAAAATATGTCGCCAAATGGAGTTTCGTTGCGCAATGGTGTTGACCCGTTCTGTGCTATCGTTAGGTTGCTCGCGACTGCGGCGCTGATTCCGCACTGCACTGCGCGATGCCGAGTGTGACGCCGGAACTGCTGCCCCTCGCCCTGCTGGTGAAAGGATCGTTGCGATGACCGAAGCTGCCCACGCCCTGCCTGACAGCCCGCTTCTGCCCGACCTGCTGAGCCTCTGCGCGCAGGCGGCGCCCGCGGCCGGCGCCCTGCGCGACGCCGCCCGGGAGGTGTTGCGCGGCCGGGTGGCCAGCGGGGCGCGGGTGTCCGGCAAGGCGCTGGAGGCGGACCAGTTCGCCGCCCATGCCCTGGCCTGGCTCTCTACCTATGCCGAGGCGCTCACCCAGATGCTGGCCTGGGCGCGGGCGCTGGAGGCGGAGGGGCGCCTGGGCGAGATGGAGCGCCTGATCCTGCAGATCGGCTTCGGGGAATATCTCGCGCAGATGCAGGGCGGTATCCCGATGAGCCAGGGGGAGATCGCCCGCCCGCAGGACATCGGGCTGGACGGCACGCAGGTCGACCGGTTCGCCACCCCGGCGGTGCTGGCCCTCGCGCGCACGGGGAACACGGACGCCGCCCGTTCCCGCCTCGTCGCGCTGATGATCGAGCAGGAGGGCGCGGCCACCTTCGGCGCCACCGGGCTCGACGAGGAATTCGAGATGGTGCGCGACCAGTTCCGCCGCTTCGCGAATGACCGGGTGGTGCCCTTCGCGCATGAATGGCACCTGAAGGACGAGCTGATCCCCATGTCCATCCTGGAGGAAATGGGGGAACTGGGTGTGTTCGGCCTCACCATCCCGGAGGAATACGGCGGCTTCGGCATGGGCAAGACGGCGATGTGCGTGGTGTCCGAGGAGCTGTCGCGCGGCTATATCGGCGTGGGCAGCCTCGGCACACGCTCCGAGATCGCGGCGGAGCTGATCCTGTGCGGCGGTACCGAGGAGCAGAAGCGTGCATGGCTGCCGAAGATCGCCTCCGCCGAGATCCTGCCCACGGCCGTCTTCACCGAGCCCAACACCGGCTCCGACCTCGGGAGCCTGCGCACCCGCGCCGTGCGCGAGGGCGAGGACTACGTGGTGACCGGCAACAAGACCTGGATCACCCATGCCGCGCGCGCCGACGTGATGACCCTGCTGGTGCGCACCGACCCCGCCACCGACAATTATTCCGGTCTGTCGATGATGCTGGCGCCCAAGCCGCGCGGCACGGAAGGGGAGCCGTTCCCCGCCGAGGGCATGAGCGGCGGCGAGATCGAGGTGCTCGGCTATCGCGGCATGAAGGAATACGAGCTGGGCTTCGACGGGTTCCGCGTGCCGGCGGCGAACCTGCTCGGCGGGGTGGAGGGGCAGGGCTTCAAGCAGCTCATGCAGACCTTCGAGAGCGCGCGCATCCAGACCGCGGCGCGGGCCATCGGCGTGGCCCAGTCGGCGATGGAGATCGCCATGCGCTACGCACGCGAGCGCAAGCAGTTCGGCCGCAGCCTGATCAATTTCCCCCGGGTCTATTCCAAGCTCGCCATGATGGCGGTTGAGATCATGATCGCCCGCCAGCTCACCTATTTCTCCGCCCGGGAGAAGGACGAGGACCGGCGCTGCGACCTCGAAGCCGGCATGGCCAAGCTGCTCGGCGCGCGCATCGCCTGGGCCTGCGCCGACAACGGCTTGCAGATCCATGGCGGCAACGGCTTCGCGCTGGAATACCCGATCTCCCGCGTGCTGTGCGACGCGCGCATCCTCAACATCTTCGAGGGCGCGGCCGAGATCCAGGCCCAGGTCATCGCCCGCCGCGTGCTGGAGCAGGGCGCCAACTAGGCCCGCGCCGGGGAGGGCGTTCTGCGCTGAGGCGGTCTTGCGAGGACGTGCCGGCTGCGCCCGCGGCCTCGGCAATGCCCGGCGGATGCAGGGCGGCTTCGATCCTGCGTCCGGCCTGTCCGGGCGTCTGTCGCGCAGCGGAAGCGAAACCCCGCCGCTGAATCTCCGTTCCCTGAGGCATGCCCGGCTTCCGCCTTTTCCCGGCGGGCGGTCGCGGCCCGATTGCAGCCCCGACACAAACCACGCCCGGCAACGCGGCCGATGGCCGGCGCCCCCCTGCTCCGGGCCCGGGGCTGCCTGCCGTGGCGCAGGCCCTCCCCTTCACCGCGCCGCCGGTTCGGGGCGGCAAACCTCGCGCCACGGGCCGACACGCTCCGATGTGCCGGGAAAGGCGGGTGCAGCCGGCCGGAGCTTGCCCCTTAGGGCGGCGGCCCGGCGCCGCCGCACGTGCCGCCGGTTCGGGGCTGCGGGCCCTGCGCGGCGGGCGGACACGCTCCGATGGGCCGGGACGAGCTGGTGCGCAAGGCCGGGACTTGCTTTCGGGATGTGATCCGACGCTGGCTTGCGCACTGCCGGCTCGAGGTTGCGGACCCTGCGCGACGGGCCGACACGCTCCGATGGACTGGGAGGGGCGGGTGCAACCGGCCGCAGCTTGCGCCAGGGCCGCAGCCCGGCGCCGGCCCGCGCGCCGCCGGTTCGGGGCTGCGGACCTTGCGCGGCGGGCGGACACGCTCCGATGGTCGGGCAGGGGCAGGCACAACCGGCCGGGGCTTGCCGCCGGGGCCGGGGCGGGGTAGCCATGTGTCCTCTGAAGGGAGAAACCACATGCTTCGAAGCCTCGGCCTTGCCGGACTTGTCCTGTTCCTCGCCGCCTGCGACCCGCAGACCGGTACGTCCATCGGTGGCATCGGTTCCTCCGCGCCCACGATCGTCTCCGCCATCGGCGATACGCCCTGGCACCTCGTGCGCGTGGGCGACGAGGATGTCTCGGGCGAAAACGTGGTGCTGAAGATGGCCGGCGGCTTCATCTCCGGCCAGGGCCCCTGCAACGTGCTGAACGCGAACTACCTCGGCGAAGCCCCGGAGTTCCGGGTGGAAACCCTCGTCTCCACCAAGATGATGTGTGACAGGCTCGGCCTGGAACAGCGCCTCATCGACGGGCTGATGAACGCGCGCAACGCGAAAGTGGCGAACCGCCGGCTCACCATCACCGGGCAGGACGCGCCGACGCTGGTGTTCGAGCCGGCCTGACCCCCCGCGCACCGCCGGTGCGGCGGTCCCGCCGGCCGGTGCACGCTCACGGGTGCTGCGCAAGCGCGCGGCGTACCGGCATGCCCCTCGCTCAACCCCTGCCTTCCGAAGCTAGGGGCGTGCGGGCGGGGAGGGTTCCGCTGTCAGGCCTGTCCGGGAGCGGCCGCGCGGGTGAGCCGGGCGGCCAGCCGCGCGCGGGCGTCGGGAACGCCGGGCCGGTCCAGCGCCGGGCGCAGCCAGGTGTCCAGGAAATGCCCCGACAGGGCGAGCGACCGTGCGATGTCCTGCGGCAGCGCTTTCGCATCCTCCAGCAGAAAGCCCGGCAGGGGCAGCAGTTTCGCCACCCAGGGCTCTCCCCGCGCTGCCGCGTCCTCTACGGCGCTTCGGGTGACGGCCCGGCCCGAGCGGGGCGAGACGTAGGCCAGGCCCTGCGTTGCCCCGGTGAGCGCGCAGGCCGTGAGGTCGAGCCCGAAGCCGAGTTCGGCAAGCAGCTCCAGCTCCCACACCGCGTAGCGCACCGGCCAGTCGTCACCGGCGAGGGCGTCGAACAGGTCCAGGCTGCGGGCGTAGAGCTCGGGGTGCGCCTCGCGCTCCGGCAGGGCCCAGCTCAGCAGCGCGGCGGTGGCGGTGAGGCCGGCGAGCGCATCGGCATTCTGCAACAGGTCGGCTGCGCGGGCGCGCACCGGCTCCACCCGGTAGGTGCCCAGTGCGTCCTCCACCCGGGCGCGCCAGGTGACGGAGAGCTGGGCGCCGGTCTGCAGCACCGGCGCCATGCGCCGCCCGCCGCCGCCGGGCACCAGCCCGGCGTGCCGGCCGTGCCCGGCCGTGAACACCTCAATGATCGCGGCGCTCTCCCCATGCCGGCGCATGGCGATGAGCACGCCTTCGTCCTGCCATTCCATGCCAGAGGCTTAGGCCGCCTTGGCCCCCCGCGCAAGCACCGCGCAGGCGCGCGGACGGAGGTGCCGGTGCAGCCTCACTGCCGGGCACGCACGGACTGCCACGCGCTGGCCGGGGCTGGTGAGCGCATCGTTCGCAACCCGGCGCCGGTGCGTCCCGGTTGCCGGAGGCGCGGAGCCGCCAGCAGACCGGGCCGGCATGGGCGAGCGGCGCAGTCGCGGAGAGAATGGGCCCGGATGTGAGGCGGAAAACAGAGCAAGGCCGCGGGGAGGAGGGGCGCGGATGTGAGGCGGGAGGCAGGAAGCAAGGTGCGCCGCGGTGAGGGCGGGCGCGGATATGGACCGGGAGGCGGGAAGCGGGGCGGCGCCACGGAGAGGACGGGCGGTGCTGTGAGGCGGGAGGCCGGAAATGTGGCTGCGCCGCGGTGAGGGCGCGCACGGATGTGGAGCGGTTGGGCTGGAGGCGGGGCGGCGTCGCGGGCAGGCGGTTGCAGGCAGGGACCCGTGGTCAGAGAGCCGCGGGAAGGCGCCCTTCGGAAAGAGGGCGCCTTTCAGGGCGTCCGGCTCACTGGCCGCGGAGCATCCGGCGCAGCACCGTGTCGCGGGAGATGAAATGGTGCTTCAGTGCGCCGAGCACGTGGAGGGCGAGCACCACCAGCAGCAGGTACCACGTGGTCTCGTGCACCTCCTTCAGAAAGCCCTCGATGGCCCGGTCGCCGGGCTGGAACGGATCGGGGAAACTGAACAGGCCGAACACCTTGTTCGGCACGCCCATGTCTTGCAGCGGCGAGGCGGACACCATCAGCCAGCCGGAGAGCGGGATCGCCGCCATCAGCGCGTAGAGCGCCCAGTGCGCGCCATGTGCCGCGAGGCGCTCCCACAGCGGCATGCCGGCGGGCAGCTCCGGCGTGACCCGGTTCAGCCAGCGCCACAGGATGCGCACCAGCAGCAGGACGAACACCACGAAGCCCCAGCTCTTGTGCAACTGGTACCAGGGGTAGGAATCCATGCTGCCCGAGGGGAAGGCGTTGGTCATGTAGAGCCCGAGCCCGGACATGAACACGATCAGGGCGGCGATGCACCAGTGCAGGAGCCGCGCGGGCCATCCCCATCCGGTGCGTGTGTTCATCAGGCTCATGGCGGGTGTCCTTCAGTCGACGGGTGAGATTTCGAGATCGATGCGCACGGGGATCACCGCCGAAACCGCGGGTGCGGCGAAGTCGAAGCCGAAGGCGGTGCGGTCCACGTCGCCGGTGGCGGAGAAGCCGTAGACCTCCTTGCCGCCCGAGATCGGGGTGATGCCATGCGCGTTCAGCCGCACCCGCAGGGTGATCGGCCGGGTCACGTCGCGCAGGGTGAGGTCGCCGGTCATCTCCGCGGTCTCCGCGCTGGTCAGCACGACGCTGGTGGAGACGAAGGTGATCGACGGGAAGGCGGTGACGTCCAGCATCTCCGGGAAGTCCATCGTGTTGCGGTCACGCTCCTCCGAGCCGGTGTAGAGGCTGGCGGCGTCGACCACCACGCGCACCCGGGTGGCCTCGATGTCCTGCGGGTCGAAGTCGATCTGCGCGGCGAAGGAGCGGAACCGGCCGTGGAAGGCCGAGAAGCCGAGATGGCTTGCCTCGAAGGTGATGGCCGAATGGTCCGGGTCGATCCGGTAGGGCGCGGCGGCGGCCAGGGCCGGACCGCAGGCGGCAAGGATCAGACCCAGGGCGGCCCGGGCAAGGCGGGTGCAACGCGGATGCATGCATGTCTCCAGTGGCTACCCGACCACAGATGCCGCATTTCGGGAGCCGGGACAATCCGATCCACGTTCAACTTACTGTTTCTGTAAAATCCTGGTGATCAACGGGTCGGAACCGGGGTTTCCCCGCGGTAATCGTAGAAGCCGCGCTTGGTCTTGCGGCCCAGCCAGCCGGCCTCGACATATTTCACCAGCAGCGGGCAGGGACGGTACTTGGTGTCCGCCAGCCCCTCGTGCAGCACGTTCATGATGGCGAGGCAGGTGTCCAGTCCGATGAAATCGGCCAGCTCCAGCGGCCCCATCGGGTGGTTGGCGCCCAGCTTCAGCGAGGTGTCGATGCTGCGCACCGTGCCCACGCCCTCGTAGAGCGTGTAGATCGCCTCGTTGATCATCGGGATCAGGATGCGGTTCACGATGAAGGCGGGGAAATCCTCGGCGGAGGCGGAGGTCTTGCCCAGCTTCTCCACCACGTTGATGAGCGAGGTGTAGGTGGGCTCGTCCGTCGCGATGCCGCGGATCAGCTCGACGAGCTGCATCAGCGGCACGGGGTTCATGAAATGCACCCCCATGAACCGCTCCGGCCGGTCGGTAACCGCGGCCAGCCGGGTGATGGAGATCGAGGAGGTGTTGGAGGCCAGGATGGTGTGCTCGGAGAGATGCGGCACCAGCCCGCGGAAGATGTCGCATTTCAGCGCTTCGTTCTCGGTCGCGGCCTCGATGATCAGGTCGGAGCGGCCCAGCTCGGCCAGGTCCATGGTCTTGGAGATGCGCTTCATCGCGGCGGCATGGTCGGCTTCCGTCACCTTGCCGCGCGCCACCTGGCGCTCGATGTTGGCGTCGATGCGCTCGATGGCGGTGTCCAGCGCCTTGTCCGAGATATCGTTGAGGAGCACGTCGTAGCCGGAGAGGGCGAAGACATGCGCGATGCCGTTCCCCATCTGCCCCGCACCGATCACGCCTACCTTGCCGATGTCCATCGTCGCTCTCCTGACCCTTGATATTCGCGCGGAACCATATGCTGCCGCTCTCGGCGGGTGCAACCGGTTTGTCGCGCCTGCGTTACCTCAAGGTGCACTGCAACACGGCGGGCGGCTGCCGGGCACCGCCTTGCGTCGCGGCCGCGCCGGACGCATGATGCCCGCCCCTTACCGGAGAGAGACATGGCAGCCGACAATCCCCGACTCGCGGTCCTGATCGACGCCGACAACACGCCGGCGGCGATCGTGGACGGGCTGTTCGACGAGATCGCCCGGCTCGGCGAAGCCAGCGTGCGCCGCATCTACGGCGACTTCGCCGGCCCGCACCTGAAGAAGTGGCAAGCCCCGCTGATGGGCCATGCGATCAACCCCACCCAGCAATTCGCCTATACCAAGGGCAAGAACGCCTCCGACATCACCCTGGTGATCGAGGCAATGGACCTGATGCATGACGGGCGGGTGGACGGGTTCTGCCTCGTCTCCTCGGACAGCGATTTCACCCGGCTCGCCAGCCGGATCCGCGAGCAGGGCATGACGGTCTACGGTTTCGGCGCGCAGCGCACGCCGGAGGCCTTCGTGAAGGCCTGCACCCGGTTCATCTACATCGAGAACCTGGTGGAGCCGGTGGAGGAGGAGAGCGCTGCCCCCGCGCCGGCCACCGCCACCACAGCCTCTGCCCCGGCCGCCACGAAGCCGGCGCCATCGCGTCGCCGCAAGACCGCCGCCGTCGACGAGGTGCCGCAGCCGATCCGGGTGACCCCGAGCAAGGCGGTGCCGCTGTTCCACAAGGCGATGAGCCAGATGGAGGACGAGGACGGCTGGTACGACCTCTCCGCCCTCGGCAACCAGCTCAACAAGCTCTACCCGGATTTCGACCCGCGCACCTATGGCCACGCCAAGCTCTCTACCCTGGTGGGCAAGACCGGCGCCTTCGAGGACCGCAAGTCCGGACGCCACATCGAAGTGCGCCGCAAGCCGCAGAAACAGGGCTAGGGCCGGGCGCACCCGGGCGCCCCATTCTGGCGGGGGCCACGCGCACGGGCCCACAGGCCGCGCGCTTCAGGCCCGCGTGCAGCAGCGGGCCCTGCAGGGCGCGGGCTCCCGGCCGGGCGAGGGGCTCTTCGTCGCCTCCCCGGGGCACGGCGGCCGATGCGTGCGCCGGGGGCAAGGGCAACCCGCAGCGCTCCGGGACCGACCGGGCGAGGGCCTCCTCATCCCCTCCCGGGGCGGCAGGGGAGTTCGTCGGCCCTTGTCCCGCCGTGGGCGGGACGGAGGATCACCGGATGTCGGGTGCCATCTTGCGGGGCCCCAGGGGGGCAGGATGCCCCGTGCGGCGGGGCAGGTGCGCCTGTGGGGCGTGGTCAGGCGCCCGGTCGCGCTCACCCGCCGGCATGCTCCGGGCGCCTCAGGGCGGTGCCGTGGCCGGCGGCCGGGCTGGGGCGGGAAGCGGGCCCGGACATGCGTGGTTGGGCCGAACACGTGAGACGCCCGGACGTACGATGCGCCCGGATCCGGGACTTGTCGTGCGAAGCGCCCGGGCACTTCGCGGGCTGGAGCGGTCACGGACAGGGCAGTTGGTGGGCCGGACTTGCGGCGGGCCTGGACTGCGATGGGCCGGGGCAATCGTCAGGCCGGACCAGCGGCGGGCCGGGGCTGCGCCGGGCAGGGCCGTCGGCGGGCCGGGATTGCGGCGGGCCGGACTTGCGTCCGGCAGGGCGTACGGTGGACCCGAACCGCGATGGGCCGGGACGGGCATGGGCGCCTGCGTTTTTGCGGGCCCGAAAACCTGAGGGGCCCGTGTCCATGACACGGGCCCCGAGGCAAGGCATTGCGCGGCACGCGCGCCGTTGTCTCCGGCGGAGGCCCGGGGGCCTCCGTCGGGAGGGCTCAGCCGAGGGCCTTTTCCAGCTCCGGGATGGCGGTGAACAGGTCGGCCACCAGCCCGTAGTCGGCGATCTGGAAGATCGGGGCTTCCTCGTCCTTGTTGATCGCGACGATCACCTTGGAGTCCTTCATGCCGGCGAGATGCTGGATCGCGCCGGAGATGCCCACGGCGATGTAGAGCTCGGGGGCGACGACCTTGCCGGTCTGGCCCACCTGCCAGTCGTTCGGGGCGTAGCCGGAGTCGACCGCGGCGCGCGAGGCGCCGACGGCGGCGCCCAGCTTGTCGGCCACCTTCTCGATGATGGCGAAATTCTCCGCCGAGCCCATGCCGCGCCCGCCGGAGATCACGATCTTCGCCGAGGTGAGCTCGGGCCGGTCGGAGGCCTGCACCTTGTCCTCCACCCATTCCGACAGGCCGGGATCGGCGGCCGCCGCGGCGGCCTCGACAGGGGCGGAGCCGCCGGCAGCCGCGGCCTCGAAGGTCGCGGTGCGGATGGTCATCACCTTGGTCGCGTCGGCGCTCTTGACCGTCTGGATGGCGTTGCCGGCGTAGATCGGGCGCTCGAACGTGTCGGCGTCCACGACGGCGGTGACATCGGTGATCACCATCACGTCGAGCAGGGCGGCAATGCGCGGCGCCACGTTCTTGCCCGCCACGGTGGAGGGCAGCACGACATGGCTGAACCCGCCGGCCAGCGAGACGACGAGATCCGCCAGCGGCTCGGCCAGCCCGTGGCCATAGAGCGCGTCATCGGCGCAGAGCACCTTCGTGACGCCGGTCAGGGTCGCGGCTTCGGCGGCGGCATCGGCACAGCCGGCCCCGGCGCAGAGCACGGTGACCTCGCCGAGCGCCTTCGCCGCGGTGAGCGCCTTCGCCGTCGGATCGAGCACCAGCGCGCCCCCGGAGACTTCCGCAATCAGCAGGACGGCCATGTCAGATCACCCCCGTGTCTTTGAGTTTCGCCACCAGCTCCTCGACCGAGGCCACCTTCACGCCGGCGGAGCGGCCCGCGGGCTCCTTCACCGAGACGACGGAGAGGCGCGGGGTCACGTCGACGCCGTACTCCTCCGGCGTCTTCTCCTCCAGCGGCTTCTTCTTCGCCTTCATGATGTTGGGCAGCGAGGCGTAGCGCGGCTCGTTCAGGCGCAGGTCGGCGGTCACGATCGCCGGCAGCTTCACCTTCACGGTCTGCAGGCCGCCGTCGACCTCGCGGGTCACCGCGGCGCTCTCGCCCTCTATGTCGATCTTCGAGGCATAGGTGGCCTGGCTCCAGCCCAGCAGGGCGGAGAGCATCTGGCCGGTGGCGTTCATGTCGTTGTCGATGGCCTGCTTGCCGCAGATCACCAGCCCGGGGCCCTCGGCCTCGACGACCTTGGCGAGCAGCTTGGCGACGGCCAGCGGCTCGATGTCGTTCGCGGCGTCCTCGGAGGCCACGATCAGGATCGCGCGGTCCGCGCCCATCGCGAGGGCGGTGCGCAGGGTTTCCTGCGACTGCTTCACGCCGATGGAGACGGCGATCACCTCATCCGCCTTGCCGGCCTCCTTCAGACGGATCGCCTCTTCGACGGCGATTTCGTCGAACGGGTTCATCGACATCTTCACGTTGGCGAGATCGACACCGCTGCCATCCGCCTTCACGCGGACCTTCACGTTGTAGTCGATCACGCGTTTGACCGGCACGAGGACCTTCATCCGCATTTCTCCACTGTTGCGCGCGCCGCGGCGGCCGCGGCACGACGAAATTCTGCCGGAGGGTGGCTGACGGGCACCTGCTCCCCCCCTGTGGGAGAGGGCGGTGCGCCGGCTTCCGGCCCCGACTTCCTTAAAAGACCCCCGGCCGAGGTCAAGTGCCGTGACCGGGCGGATCTGCCGGGACCGATGGGTAGGCGAAGAAAAGCCGATTGTCGACATCTTCTGCGCCGCTTTGCGGTCCGTCCCCGGCACGGCCGGGGGCGCGGGCTGGCCCGCCCGCCCGCTCAGCGGTTGGCGCCGGGCACCCAGAGCACGTCGTCCGCGCCATTGCCGTTCGCCACGCGGGAGGCGACGAAGAACCAGTCCGACAGGCGGTTGAGGTATTTCACCGCCGCGGGGTTCACCTCCTCCTCCGCCGCGAGCGCGACGCAGAGCCGCTCGGCCCGGCGCGAGACGGTGCGGCAGAGGTGCAAATGCGCGGCCAGCGCCGAGCCGCCGGGCAGCACGAAGCTGCGCAGGGGCGCGAGGTGCGCGTTCATCGCGTCGATCTCGGTTTCCAGCCGGGTCACCTGCGCCGGGGTCACCCGCAGCGGCGGGTATTCGGCCCGGGCGTCGGCTGCCATGTCCGGGCGGCACAGGTCGGCGCCGAGGTCGAAGAGATCGTTCTGGATGCGGGCGAGGGCGGCGTCCGCCTCGCCCTCCGCATGCAGCCGGGCGAGGCCGAGGGTGGCGTTCGTCTCGTCCACGGTGCCGTAGGCCTCCACGCGCGCGGCGTTCTTGGCCACGCGGGTTCCGTTGCCCAGTGCGGTGTCGCCCCCGTCTCCGGTGCGGGTGTAGATCCGGTTCAGCACGACCATGTTCAGCTCCCGAAGGCCACGAAGACGATGATCAGGATGATGGCCAGGAACTGCAGTCCGAGGCGCCACTGCATGATCTTGTTCGCGTTGCGGCGGTTGAACGCGCCGCCTTTCGCGAAGGTGCCGATGCCGAAGAGCAGCACCGCGAGCACCGCGAGGCAGGCGAGGCCGGCCAGGTAGAAGAGGGGTGAGTCTGTCATGCCCCGGAGTCTAGCGCCACCGGGCCGAAACGCAACGAATCCCCTCCCCGGCGGGCGCCGTGACGCAGGGCAGGCGCCGGTGCCGCCCGGGCCGGGGCGGCGGGGTGAGCACGGCAATCCCTGCCGCGGGGCCCCAGCGGTCGGGGGTATGATCGGGGCGCCGCTGCACCGATTGCTCCGGGCGCGCCGCCCCGCGCCGGGTGGGCGGCCTTGCGACGGGCGTGCCTGCCTCACGCCGGGTGGTCCGCCTCGCGCCGGGCGCGTGCCTCGCTTCGGGTGTCCTGCCTCGCGCCGGGCGCGTGCCTCGCTTCGGGTGGAACCGCCTCGCACCGGCTCGGGCCGCGCCGCGTCGCCCCGCTTGCTCCGGGAGAGGCGCCTCTCGGCCGGGCACGCCGGGGCCGCTGGCCCGGCGCTCACTGGTTGCGCAGGATGCGGTCCCGGGCGCGGGTGGTGAGCAGCCGGCGCAGGGCCTCGGCGCCCAGCGTGGGCAGGGTGACGCGGTAGCGCGGCTTCGGGCGCGGGCTCTCCAGCGCGTGGATGAGCGCGCGGGTGACGGCGGCGGGGGTGAGCTCAAACCGGTCCGGGCGGCCCGGGGGCGCGTGGAGGCGGGGCAGCACCTCGGCCTCGTAGGTGGCGCGCTTTGGCGCGTGCTGCCAGTCGATCCAGCGCTCGAAATGCGGGCGGGACTTCTCGCGGATCAGCGTGCCGATCGGCCCGGGCTCGATGAGCGAGACATGCACGGGGCCGCCGAGGTTCTCCAGCCGCAGCGCGTCGGTCATGCCTTCCATCGCGTGCTTGGTGCCGCAATAGGCGCCGCGAAAGCGCAGCGCGGTGACGCCCAGCACCGAGGAGCAGTTCACGATGCGCCCCGATCCGCGTGCCAGCATCCCCGGCATCAGGCGGTGGATCAGGTCGAAGGGTCCGAAGAGATTGGCCTCGAAGATGGCGCGCAACCCGCCGCGCGGCACGTCCTCCATCGCGCCGGGCAGGGCGAAGGCGCCGTTGTTGAACAGCGCGTCCGGCACCCCGGTGCGGGCGAGGGCGGCGGCGATGCCGGCTTCGTCGGTATAGTCGAGCGGGAAGCTCTCGATCCCCGCGTGGCCCTCCGCCGCGAGCGCGGCGCAATCGGCCGCGCGCCGGCAGGTGGCGAAGACGTGCCAGCCCCGCGCGGCCAGGGTGAGCGCGGCGTCGCGCCCGATGCCGGAGGAGCAGCCGGTGATGAGCACGGTCCGGGGCATTGGCGGGTCTCCTGAACGGGGCGGCGGCGAATGAACGGGGCGAGCGCCCCCGGGGACGTGGCTTCGGTTCCGCGCGGCGGGCGGGCCCGTCTCCGCACGGTGGGCGGGAGAGGGCCTGCCAGGCGCCCGGAACGGGGTGCGCCGGGCAGGCCCGCGCGGGACAGGCCGCGCCCGGAGGGCGGGTCGGGCCGCGCCCGGGAAGGCGGGCGGGGCGCCTGTCCGAACGGGGTCTCCGGGGGCCCAGAGAGCGGCCCGGCCCCCTGCTGTCAAGCGCTTCCCACTGGACGGAGGGCCGGTGCACGGTTACAGAACCGTCATGGCAGACATACTCGATATTCCCGGCCCCGAAGACGGCGGCGGCACCTCGGCGGAGACCCTGCGCAGGGCGCTGGGCGAGCGCTATCTCACCTATGCGCTCTCCACGATCACCAACCGCGCGCTGCCCGATGCCCGCGACGGGCTGAAACCGGTGCACCGGCGCATCCTCTACGCGATGCGCGGCCTGAAGCTGGACCCCGGCGGCTCGTTCCGCAAATGCGCCAAGATCGTCGGTGAGGTGATGGGGAACTACCATCCCCACGGCGACCAGGCGATCTATGACGCCCTGGCCCGGCTGGCGCAGGATTTCAACGTGCGCTACCCGCTGGTCGAGGGGCAGGGCAACTTCGGCAACATCGACGGCGACAACCCCGCCGCCCAGCGCTACACCGAGGCCCGGCTCACCGCCGCGGCCATGGCGATGCTGGACGGGCTGGCGGAGGACGCGGTCAACTTCCGCCCGAACTACGACGGCTCCGACAGCGAGCCGGAGGTGCTGCCCGCCGCCTTCCCCAACCTGCTGGCGAACGGCTCCTCCGGCATCGCGGTGGGCATGGCCACCAACATCCCGCCGCACAATGTGGGCGAGCTGTGCGACGCGGCGCTGCACCTCATCAAGCACCCCAATGCCACGGTGGAGACGCTGGTGGACCTGGTGCCGGGCCCCGATTTCCCCACCGGCGGCGTGATGGTGGAGGGGCGCGAGGCGATCGTGGAGGCCTATCGCACCGGGCGCGGCGCCTTCCGCACCCGGGCGCTGTGGCATCAGGAGGACCTGGGCCGCGGGCAGTGGCAGATCGTGGTCACCGAGATCCCCTACCAGGTGCAGAAATCCAAGCTGGTGGAGCGGATCGCCGAGCTGGTGAACGAGAAGCGCCTGCCCATCCTGGCCGATGTGCGCGACGAGAGCGCCGAGGACATCCGCCTGGTGCTGGAGCCGCGCGCGCGCACGGTGGACCCGCAGCTCCTCATGGAGATGCTGTTCCGCCAGAGCGACCTCGAGCTGCGCTTCAACATGAACATGAACGTGCTCATCGACGGGCGGGTGCCGCAGGTCTGCGGGCTGCGCGAGGTGCTGCGCGCCTTCCTCGACCACCGGCGCGACGTGCTGCAGCGCCGCTCGCAGCACCGGCTGGAGAAGATCGACCACCGGCTGGAGGTGCTGGAGGGCTACATCGTCGCCTTCCTGAACCTCGACCGGGTGATCGAGATCATCCGCACCGAGGACGAGCCCAAGCAGGTGATGATGGCGGAGTTCAGCCTCACCGACGTGCAGGCCGAGGCCATCCTCAACATGCGCCTGCGCAGCCTGCGCAAGCTCGAGGAGATGGAGCTGCGCCGCGAGCGCGACGCGCTGGTGGCCGAACGCGCGGAGCTGGTGGCGCTGCTGGGCTCCGAGGAGCTGCAATGGAAGCGCATCTCCGAACAGCTCCGCGAGACCCGCAAGACCTTCGGCGCGCCGGCGAGCTTCCGCGGCATCACCTTCGTGGACGACATCACCGCCCTGAAGGCCGAGCATGGCGAGGCCTACCCGAAGGGCGCCCGCCGCACCGGCTTCGCCGATGCGCCGCAGATCGAGCTGGTGCCGGCGGAGGCGCTGATCGAGCGCGAGCCGATCACCGTGGTCTGTTCGAAGATGGGCTGGATCCGGGCGATGAAGGGCCATATCGCGCTCGATTCCGAGCTGAAGTTCAAGGATGGCGACGAGGCGCGCTTCCTGTTCCACGCCGAGACCACCGACAAGCTGCTGGTGGCGGCCACCAACGGGCGCTTCTTCACGCTGGGTTGCGACAAGCTGCCGGGCGGGCGCGGCATGGGCGAGCCGCTGCGGCTGATGGTCGACATGGCCAATGACGCGGAAGTGGTGGAGCTGATGCTGCACCGGCCGGAGGGCAAGCTGCTGCTGGCCTCGACCAGCGGTGAGGGGTTCGTGGCCCCGGAGGCCGAGCTCATCGCCCAGACCCGTGGCGGCAAGCAGGTGATGAACCTCTCCGCGGGCGCCCGGGTGCACGTGGTCCGGCCGCTGGCCGGCGACCATGTCGCGGTGGTGGGCGAGAACCGCAAGATGCTGGTCTTCCCGCTTGACGAGATGCCGGTGATGGCGCGCGGCAAGGGCGTGCGGCTGCAGAAGTACAAGGACGGCGGCCTGTCGGACGCCATCGGCCTCACCCTCGCCGATGGCCTGTCCTGGAAGGATGGCGGCGGGCGCACCCGCACCGAGCGCGACCTGGGCGAATGGCTCGGCAAGCGGGCCACCACGGGCCGCATGGCCCCGCGCGGCTTCCCGCGCGACAATCGCTTCGCGGACGGCTGATCCGCCGCCCCGCGCCGCCCCACCCGGGGCGGTGCGGGCCCCTCTTCTCACCCCGCTCCCGCTCCCGTCCGATCACGCGCTGTTCACGCGATTGCTATGGCGCGTGCTTGGACAGCGCCGCCGCCGGCCGCCAGCCTTGGTGGGCGGCCCTTGCGCGCGCGGCCGGCCGGTGGGGGACAGGGCGAGGACAGGCCCCACGGAAAGGCCCGGGGACGGGCCATGCCACGGGATCGGAAACAGGGAGACGGGCAATGAGACGACAGCTTGCAACCGCGGCGCTCCTGCTGGCGGCGGCCCCTGCGGCCGCGCAGGACCGGGACGAGATCCTTGAGGCGATCACGCTGCCCGAGGGGTTCCGCATCTCGGTCTTCGCCGAGGTGCCGGGCGCGCGCTCCATCGCGCTCACCGAACCGGGCGGGCCGATCTTCATCGGCTCGCGGGATGGCGCCGTGCACTCTATCCGCGACGTGGACGGCGACGGCCTGGCCGAGGAGGTGCAGGAGCGGGCGACCGACCTCAACGTGCCCAACGGGCTCGCGGTGCGGGACGGCCGGCTCTACCTCGCGCTGCAGGACCGGGTGGCGGTCTGGACCGGCGGGCCGGAGGGGCTCTCCGGCGACGGGCCGCTGGAGCCGCTGGAGACCGTCTACGACACTTTCCATGACGCCTATCACCACGGCTGGCGCTATGCCAAGTTCGGGCCGGACGGGCGGCTCTATGTCTCGCTCGGCGCGCCCTGCAACATCTGCGCGCTGACCGAAACGACGGGCAAGATCATCTCCATCGCGCCGGACGGCTCGGACATGCGGCTGGTGGCCGACGGGGTGCGCAACTCGGTGGGCTTCGCCTGGCAGCCGGGCACCGGGGTGCTGTATTTCACCGACAATGGCGCGGACCGGATGGGCGATGACATCCCGCCCGACGAGCTCAACGCCGTGGAGACCCCCGGCGGCCACTACGGTTTCCCCTGGCGCGGCGGCCGCGTGGCGCTGACCGGGCACGAGAACGAGACCCCGCCGGTGGAGGTGATCGACCCGGTGGTGGAGTTCCGCGCGCATACCGCGAGCCTGGGGTTCGACTTCGTCGACAGCGGGATGCTGCCCGGGGACTGGCAGGGCGACGCGGTGGTGGCCCAGCACGGCTCCTGGAACCGCTCGCGCCCGATCGGCTACCGGCTGATGCGGGTGCGCTTCGGGGAGGACGGTGACCCGGAGGGCCGGGAGGTCTTCGCCGAGGGATGGCTGAAGGAGAACGGCGACGTGCTCGGCCGGCCGGTGGACGTGGCGCAGATGCCCGACGGCGCGCTGCTGGTGACCGACGATCACGCCGGCCTCGTCTACCGCATCACCTACGAGTGAGCGCTGCAACCGGCCGGGGGTGCCGGCGCGTCGGAGAGGGGCTGCGCCCCCCGCCTCCGCGCCGGCGTCGGGCCTTGGGGCCCTCCGGCGCTTGCCCGGTCCGGGGGAAAAAGGGCCTGCCCGGGTGTTTCGGCGCGCGGGGAGGCGGATGACGGGGCGGACGGAGGCAGCGGATACCGCGGTGGACGGCGGAGCGGGCGCCGCGACGGGCGGAGGAAGCGGGTGCCACGGCGTACCGTGAAAGCGGATGCTGCGCCGGGTGGTGGACGCGGATGCCATGGCACACAGCGGAACCGGGTGCCGCGGCGGACGAACGGGTTTGGTGCCACAGCGGACGGACGGAGAGAACAAGTGCCGCAGCGGGCGGCGGGGGCGGGGCGCCACCCGTCCCGATGCGGGCCCTGGCCCGCATCACCGGGTCGGCAGACCCGGTGCGGAGGTGCCCGGCGGGCACGGCCGCGGGACGTATCGCCTCGGTGAGGGCCGGGGCGGTCAGATCGGGCGCACGCGCAGCTTCACGCCGCCTTCCGGGCGCAGGGTGATGAACAGGCGGGGCACCGGGTCCGGCCCGTCGGCCTCGAAGCGGAAGCGGCGCAGAAGGGCGGCGAGCACGATCTGCGCCTCCATCATCGCGAAACCCGCGCCGATGCAGATCCGCGGCCCGTCGCCGAAGGGCAGGTAGGAGAAACGCTCCGGCCGGGGCCCGAGGAAGCGCTCCGGGCGGAAGGCATCGGGCTCCTCCCACAGCATGTGGTGGCGGTGCAGGGCGTAGATCGGCAGCATCACCGTGTCGCCGGGGGTGATGACCCGGCCGCAGAGCCGGTCCTCCGCCCGGGCGGTGCGCGAGAGAAACGCAGCCGGCGGGTAGAGCCGCATGGTTTCCTCCACCACGGCGCGGGTGAAGGGCAGGGCGTCGAGGTCCTGCGGGCCGGGGAGGTCGCCCTCCAGCGCCATGGCCTCGGCGCGGGCGCGCTCCTGTGCCGCCTGGTCATGGCCGAGCAGGTAGAGCGCCCAGGCGAGGGCGAGGGCCGTCGTCTCGTGCCCGGCGACGATGAAGGCGAGCAGGTTGTCGCGCAGCTCCTGCGGGTTCATGCGCCGGCCGCTGTCGGGGTCGGCCGAGTCCATCAGCATGCCCAGCAGGTCCGGTGTGTCGGAGGGGGCGGCGAGGCGCTCGCGCACCACGCGGTCGGCCACCTCGTGCAGGCTGCCCACCACCCGACGGCCCATCAGCGCGCCGGGCCGCGGCGCCCAGGCGGGCGCGCCCACGATGTCGAGCAGCGAGACCCGGCCCACCCGGCGGATGTAGCCGTTGATCGTGTCATGCACATGCGCGCGGTCGATCTGCCCGCCGCCGGCCAGTGTGACGTTGCAGATGATGTCGAAGGTGACGGCCACCATCTCGTCGTAGAGATCGGCGGTGGCGCCCCCGGGCCCCGCCGCGCGCTCCAGCCGGGCGAGGGAGGCGCGGGCCGCCTCCTGCATCACGGGGGCGAGGTCGGCGAGGTTGCGGTGCGAGAACACTGGTGCCGCCGTGCGCCGCTGCCAGCGCCAGTGCGCGCCTTCCGCGAGAAACAGGCTCTCGCCGATGCCGGGGCCGAGGATGCGGTGGGTCACCGTGCTCTTGGGGTAGTCCTCCACCCGGTCGCGCAGCACCCGGCGCAGGGCCTTCGGGCTCATCACCATGTGCCAGCGCAGGCCGGTCTTGCCGGTGACCATCGGCTGGCGGGTGGCGTTCCACGGGATGATGGCGAGCAGGTTGCCCCGCGCCGCGCGCAGGGTGCCGAGGATGCTCAGCGGCTCGCGGTGCAGCTCGGCCCGGACCGGGATGAAGGGCGTGTCGGCGAGATCTTTCATGAGGTCCTCCGCCACAGAGGATAGGGTGCGCGGGGCGGTTTGGGAATTGCGGCGGGGCGGATTTCCTGCGATGGGGCGCGGATGAGCGACTGGGACGTGATCGTGATCGGGGCCGGAGCGGCCGGGATGTTCGCCGCCATCGAGGCCGGGCGGCGCGGGCGGCGCGTGCTGCTGATCGACCATGCGAAGGCGCCGGGCGAGAAGATCCGCATCTCCGGCGGCGGGCGCTGCAACTTCACCAACATCCATGCCGGGCCGGGGAATTTCCTCTCCGCCAACCCGCGCTTCGCGGTCTCGGCGCTGAAGCGCTTCACGGCGCGGGATTTCCTCGCCCGGGTGGAGGCGCATGGCATCGCCTGGCACGAGAAGACGCTGGGCCAGCTCTTCTGCGACGGCTCGGCGCGCGAGATCGTGACCATGCTCACCGGCGGGCTGGCGGAGGCGGGGGTGACCCTGCGTCTCGGCACCCCGGTGGAGGCGGTGGGGCGCGACGGCGACTTCGTGGTGCAGGCGGGGGGCGCGCAGCGCGCGCAGAGCCTGGTGATCGCCACGGGCGGCAAGTCGATCCCGAAGATGGGGGCGACGGGCTTCGGCTACGACATCGCGAGGCAGTTCGGCCTCGGGCTGGTGGAGACGCGCCCGGGCCTCGTGCCACTCACCTTCGCCGAGCAGGAGCTGGCGCCGATGAAGGCGCTGGCCGGGGTGTCGGTGCAGGGGGTCGCCGCCAGCGGCAAGGCGCGCTTCGAGGAGGCGGTGCTCTTCACCCACCGCGGCCTCTCGGGGCCGGCGATCCTGCAGGTCTCCTCCTTCTGGCGCGAGGGCGGCGAGATCACGCTCTCGCTCGCGCCCGGGCATGATGTGTTTGCCGAGCTGAAGGCGCAGAAGGCGGCCGCGGGCCGGCAGGCGCCGCAGACCGCGCTGGCGCGGCTTCTGCCCAAGGCGCTGGCGCAGCATCTCGTCGCCGGCCTGACCGGCAATCTCGCCGATCTCTCCGACAAGCGCCTGCGCACGCTGGCCGAGGCGGTGAACGCCTGGCGCCTGCGCCCGGTGGGCAGCGAGGGCTACCGCACGGCCGAGGTGACGCTGGGCGGGGTCGACACCGCCGGGCTCGACAGCCGCACCCTCGCGGCGCGCGCGGTGCCCGGGCTGCACTTCATCGGCGAGGTGGTGGATGTGACCGGCTGGCTGGGCGGCTACAACTTCCAGTGGGCCTGGTCGTCGGGCTGGGCTGCGGGGCAGGTGGCCTGAGGCAGGCGGCGCGCTGGCCGGGCCGGTGTGAAACGGGCGCCGCGGCACGGAACCCGGGCGCGTCCCGCTTGCCGGGACAAGGGCCGACGAACGCCCCACCCCCGGGTGGGGATGAGGAGGTCCTCTCTCCCCGGCCGGGCGCCTCGCGCCGTCCCCGGTCCGGGCCTTGGGGTGAGGGGGCGCGCCCTCCGCGGGGCAGGTCCTCCTCATCCCCTCCCGGGGCGGGAGGGGAGTTCGTCGGCCCTCGTCCCGCCGGGGGCGGGACGGTCTGCGGGGGGTGGGCGGGTGCGCCTGGCCGGCGCGGTGTCAGGCGAAGGCTTCGGGGTTTGCCTCACGCGCCATGTGGTCGAGCACGGCATTGACGAATTTCGATTCGCGGCCCTCGGGGAAGAAGGCCTTCGCCACGTCGACGAACTCGGTGATCGCCACTTTCGGCGGGGTCTGCCGGCCGACGAACTCGGCACCGGCCGCGCGGAACAGCGCGCGCAGCGTGGGGTCGATGCGGTCGATCGGCCATTTCGCCACCAGCGCCCGGTCGGTCATCTGGTCGATGGTCGCCTGCCGGCTCACCGCCTCGGAGACGAGGGTGCGGAAATGGTCGATGTCGGCTTCCTCGTAGGTGTCCTCGTCGATGGTCGCCCCGATGCGGTGGGTCTCGAACTCCGACATGGTCTCCTCCAGCGAGGAGCCCTGCGCCTCCATCTGGAACAGCGCCTGAACGGCGTAGAGCCGCGCGGCCGAGCGCATGCGGCGGGCGAGCGAGACGGGCATTGTACGGGCCATCAGGCGGTATCCTTCGAGGCGGGAGCGCCGCCGGCGGCGATCAGAGTGTCGGTGGAGGAGGGCGCGAAGGCCTTGCCGCCGCGCTTGAAGCGCCGGGCGAGGGCGATGAGGTGCAGCGCCGCCTCGGCGGCACCGCCGCCCTTGTTCTGGTCGAAGGCCCGGGCGGCGGCCTGGGCGTGGGTCTCCACCGTCAGGATGCCGTTGCCGATGCAGTGCCCCTCCAGCCCCAGCAGGGCGAGGGCGCGGGAGCTGTCGTTGCACACGGTCTCGTAATGCGTGGTCTCGCCGCGGATCACGCAGCCCAGCGCCACGTAGCCCTGATAGCGGTAGCAGTTGGTGGCGAGACGGATGGCCGTGGGCACCTCCAGCGCGCCGGGCACCTCGATGGTCTCATGCGTGGCGCCCACCGAGTCCAGCGCGGCGCGCGCGCCGGCCAGCAGGCCGTCGGCGATGTCGCGGTAGTAGGGGGCCACGACGATCAGCACGTGCGGCGCCGGATCGAAGGCGGGAAGCGGCACCCGGTAGTGGCTTTCACCGGCCATGGATCAGTCCTCCTTCGGCCCGTCGGGGCCGGAAATCGGGCGGGTGGAATGCACCGTGAGCCCGTAGCCTTCGAGCCCCACGATACGCGGCGCGGGAGAGTTCGTCAGCAGGATCATTTCGGAAATGCCCAGCGCGCCGAGGATCTGTGCCCCCAGCCCGTACTGGCGCAGGATGTTGGGGGTGAGCCCGCCGGGCGAGATCATGTTGGTGAGCGCGTTCGGCTCCATGTCGCGCAGGATGACCACGGCGCCGCGGCCCTCGCGGCCGATCTCGGCCATCGCGTCGTGCAACTGGTGCGCGCGCCCGGTGCGCAGGCCCAGCATGTCCTCGAGAATGTTCGCGGCATGCATGCGCACCAGCACCGGCCCGGGGGCGGAGAGATCGCCCTTGGTGAGCGCGAGATGCTCCTGGCCCTCGGTCTCGTCCACGAAGACGCGCAGCAGCCAGTCCCCGCCATGCTCCGAGGAGATGGCGCGCTGGGCGCTCTCGCGCACCAGGTTGTCGTGCCGGCGGCGGTAGGCGATGAGGTCGGAGATGGTGCCGATCTTCAGCGCGTGGCGCTGGGCGAAGGCCACCAGGTCCGGCAGGCGGGCCATGGTACCGTCGTCGTTCATGATCTCGCAGATCACGCCGGAGGCGTTCAGCCCGGCGAGGCGGGAGATGTCCACCGCCGCTTCCGTGTGCCCCGCGCGCACCAGAACGCCGCCGGGCTTCGCGCGCAGCGGGAACACGTGGCCGGGGGTGGCGAGGTCGTGCGGGCCGCTCTCGGGGTTGATGGCCACGGCCACGGTGCGGGCCCGGTCATGGGCGGAGATGCCGGTGGTCACCCCCTCGCGCGCCTCGATGGAGGTGGTGAAGGCGGTCTCGTGGCGCGACTGGTTGGAGGCCGACATCATCGGCAGGCCCAGCTTGTCCAGCCGCTCGCCGGTCATCGCGAGGCAGATCAGCCCGCGGCCGTGGGTGGCCATGAAGTTGATCGCGTCCGGCGTGGCCATCTGGGCGGGGATCACCAGGTCGCCCTCGTTCTCGCGGTCCTCGTGGTCCACGAGGATGAACATGCGGCCGTTGCGGGCATCCTCGATGATTTCCTCGATCGAGGAGATGGCATCGGAGTAGGTGTTGATCATCAGCGTCGCCTCACGCGTTGGTCATCTCGGCGAGCCGCGCGACATAGCGGGCCAGCGTGTCGATCTCGAGGTTCACCCGGTCGCCGGCCCGGGCGTCGCCCCAGGTGGTCTCGGCGCGGGTGTGGGGGATGATGTTCACCCCGAAATCCGGACCGTCGACCTCGTTGACCGTGAGGGAGGTGCCGTTGAGCGCCACCGAGCCCTTGGGCGCGATGAAGCGCGCGAGGGCCTTCGGGGCGCGGAAGCGGTAGCGGATGCTGTCGCCCTCCGGCGTGAGGGAGAGGATCTCGGCCGTGCCGTCCACGTGGCCGGAGACGATGTGGCCGCCCAGCTCGTCACCCACGCGCAGGGCGCGCTCCAGGTTGATGCGCGTGCCCGCGCTCCAGCCGCCAAGCGTGGTGAGGGAGAGGGTCTCGGCGGAGGCGTCGACATCGAACCAGCCGCGGCCCGCGCCGGAGGCGCTCCTGCCCATGCCCGCGCCGGAGGCGCTTCCACCCTTACCCGTGCCGGAGGCGTTCCCGGCCGCACCCGCGCCGGAGGTGGCCGTGTCGCCGCCCGCGGGGAGGGTGCCCTTGTCGACGACCGTCAGGCAGACGCCGTCGCAGCAGATCGAGGCGCCCAGCGCCACGCCGGCCATGTCATAGCCGCAGGCAATGCGCATCCGGGTGTCGCCGCGCAGTGTGATCTCGAGGATCTCGCCGATGTCGGTGATGATGCCGGTGAACATGTCTCTCGCCTTTCCGCGCTGCCGGGCTAGGGAAGTAGCGTGCGGCTGCGGCCTGTGCAAGCCACGCTGGAGTTTTTCCGCCACGCGCCGCACCGCAGCGTTAGGGCTTTTTCCCCCGCGCGCGATGGGCTACCATTGCGCGCACTGCCAGGGCGAAAAGCCCGTAAAAAAGGCCAGAAGAGGGACATAACTGTGATCAGGCTCCTTGCGACCGGGCCGCTGAGATATGCGGGCCTTGCGTTGATTCTTCCCTTGTCCGCCTGCGGCCTGCCGCGGTCCGGCCCCAGCATGACGGAGATCGAGGCCTCCACCGCGTCGGACGACGCCGAGGCGCTGCCCTTCGAGGTTGTGGACGTGACCGACCAGGTCGCGCGGTTTTCCTCGCGCGACGAGACGCTGAACTTCGGCGCCGGCTTCCTCTCCGCCCTCGGGCAGAACGTGGATCTTTTCGGCCCCGGAGACAGTCTGTCCATCACCGTCTGGGAGAATGTGGACAACGGGCTGCTGGTGGGCATGGGCCAGAAGCAGACCAGCCTGCAGGAAACCCAGATCGACCAGTCCGGCTACATCTTCGTGCCCTATGCCGGGCGGATCCGCGCCGCGGGCCGATCTCCCGAGGAGCTGCGCCGGATCATCACCCAGGGGTTGCAGAGCCAGACCCCCGACCCGCAGGTCGAGGTGCGGCGGGTCCGCTCGGATTCCGCCACCGTGAAGATCCTCGGCTCGGTGAACGCGCCGGGCGTCTACCCGATCGACGCCTCCACGCAGGAACTGGTCGGCATGCTCTCCAAGGCCGGCGGCATCTCGCTGGACCCGGAAGTGGCGATCGTGAAGCTGCGCCGCGGCTCGCAGAGCGGCCAGATCTGGCTGCAGGACCTCTACGACAACCCCGCCTTCGACGTGCCGCTGCAGGCCGACGACTCGCTGATCATCGAGCGTGACCGGCGCACCTTCACCGCCCTGGGGGCCTTCGGCACCCAGCAGCGCGTGCAGTTCCCGGCGCGCAACATCTCCGCCCTGGAGGCCCTGGGCCTGGTGGGCGGCCTGAACTCGCAGCTCGCCAACCCGCAGGGCGTGTTCGTGTTCCGCACCGAGCTGCCGGACATCGCCAACAAGGTGATGCCCGGGAAGTCGTTCTCCGAGCCGGTGAACACCGCCTATGTGATCGACCTCACCAAGCCGGGCGGCATGTTCACCGCCGGCTCCTTCGGCATCCGCAGCGGCGACGTGCTCTACGTGACCGAGGCGCCGCTGGTCCGCGTGATCAAGACGCTCAGCTCGCTCTCCCCGCTGGTGAGCTTCGCCGGCACGGTGAACAACCTGTCGCGCTGATCGCCCCGCCCTCGCGCCATCGAAAGGGCCGCTCCGCATGCCGGGGCGGCCCTTTTTCCGTCCGGGCCGCAGCCCGCCCGACACCCCTTGCCACACCCGGCGCCGGAGGGCAGGTCCTCGAAGCCGGGAAGCCGGGAAGCCGGGAAGCCGGGAAGCCGGGAAGCCGGGAAGCCGGGAAGCCGGGAAGCCGGGAAGCCGGGAAGCCGGGAAGCCGGGAAGCCGGGAAGCCGGGAAGCCGGGAAGCCGGGAAGCCGGGAAGCCGGGAAGCCGGGAAGCCGGGAAGCCGGGAAGCCGGGAAGCCGGGAAGCCGGGAAGCCGGGAAGCCGGGAAGCCGGGAAGCCGGGAAGCCGGGAAGCCGGGAAGCCGGGAAGCCGGGAAGCCGGGAAGCCGGGAAGCCGGGAAGCCGGGAAGCCGGGAAGCCGGGAAGCCGGGAAGCCGGAGCACGCATCGGCGAAGGCAAAGCCGCGCCCCGGTGCGGGCGGGCGGAGGCTGCCGTGGCGGCCGGGTCGCCGTGGGGCCCGGGGGGGCGGCCGAGCCGGGGGGGCGTGTGCGCGGCCTCACCCGAGGCCCGCGCCGGGCCGGCCTCAGTCGCGCTCCCAGGTGCTCATGAGGTCCACGCCCACGCGCCTGCTGTCGGCGAGCCGGAAGGTCGGGGCATCGGCGAGGCGCCGGAGCCCGAGTCCGGCGATGGCCGCGGTGCCCTCGCCGCCGATCGTCCGCCCGGCGGTGAAGGTGACCAGCCGGTCGACGAGGCCGGCGCGCAGCAGGGCGGCGGCCAGCCGGGCGCCGCCTTCGCACATCAGCCGGGTCATCCCGCGGGTGCCCAGCCGGGTGAGCAGGTCCGCGAGGTCGATGGCGCCGCCCGGGCCGGTGGCGCAGGGCAGCAGTTCGGCGCCGGCGCTCTCCAGCGCCTCGCGCTCTGCCGGCGGGGCCTGCGGGCCGCAGGCCACCCAGAGCGGGATCGCCCCGGCGCTGGCCACGAGGCGCGAGCCGGTGCCCAGGCTCAGCCGCGCGTCGGCGACCACGCGCACCGGGGCGGCCTCTTCCAGGCCGATGTCGCGCACGTCGAGCATCGGGTTGTCGGTGCGCGCGGTGCCGGCGCCGACCAGGATGCCGTCATGGCGCGCGCGCATCAGGTGCACGAGGCGGCGCGCCTCGGGCCCGGTGATCCAGCGGCTCTCACCGGTGGCCGTGGCGATGCGCCCGTCGAGCGTGGTGGCGAGCTTGAGGGTGACCATCGGGCGGCCCAGGGTGATGCGGGTGAGGAAGCCGCGGTTCACCGCGTGCGCGGCCTCGGCCATCACGCCGCGGCACACCGGGATGCCGGCATCCGCCAGCCGGGCGAAGCCGCGGCCGCTCACCCGCGGGTCCGGGTCCTCCATCGTCGAGACCACCCGGGCGATGCCGGCGGCGACGAGGGCGTCGGCGCAGGGCGGGGTGCGGCCGTGGTGGGCGCAGGGTTCCAGCGTGACATAGGCGGTGGCGCCGCGGGCCGCCGCGCCGGCCTGTGCAAGCGCCATGGCCTCCGCATGGGGCCGGCCGCCGGGCTGGGTCCAGCCGCGGCCCAGCACCCGGCCGTCGCGCACGATCACGCAGCCCACCGCCGGGTTCGGCCACACACGCCCAAGCCCGCGGGAGGCGAGGGCCAGGGCCATGGCGAGGAAGCGGAGGTCGGCGTCGCTGGCGGGACGCTCAGTCCCCATCGATGACGGCTGTGGCAATGGGGCGGAGTTCGGCAACGAAATCCTCGAAGTCATCGGCGGCCTGGAAGTTCTTGTAGACGGAGGCGAAGCGCACGTAGGCGACGGTGTCGATCCGCGCCAGGGTCTCCATCACGATGGCGCCGATGGAGTCCGATTTCACATCCGAGTCCCCCATGGATTCGAGGCGGCGCACGATGCCGGAGATCATCTGGTCGATGCGCTCGGGGTCTACCGGGCGCTTCTGCAGGGCGATGCGGATGGAGCGTTCCAGCTTGTCGCGGTCGAAGTTCTCGCGGCGGCCGTTCTTCTTGATCACCGTGAGGTCGCGCAGCTGCACGCGCTCGTAGGTGGTGAAGCGGCCCGCGCAGGCCGGGCAGTAGCGGCGTCGGCGGATCGAGACATGGTCCTCGGCCGGCCGGCTGTCCTTCACCTGGGTTTCGACATTTCCGCAGAACGGGCAGCGCATCTTGTTCCCCCTGGAGCTCCGTCAGGCAGCACTATAGGCATCCCGCGATGGATTGGGTAGAGGGGAATGGTCGGCCCCACATGTGGGGTGCGCGGCAAATGCGTGAGCGGTCGCGCCCGGGCGGCACCGCCAAGGCGGCAGGCGCGCGGTGGCAGCAGGCCGGAGCGCGCGGCCGGGGCCGGGCGGGGCGCTTCCCTGCGCGCGCCGCGCGCAGCTTTTCCGCCCCCTTCCGGGGCGGAAAAGGGCAGGCCCCGGGGGCCTGCCGGAAGCGGTTGCGGCACCCGCGGAGCTCAGAGCCCCTGGTAGATCGGGAAGGCGGCGCAGAGCGTGGCGACCTTGGCCTTCACCGCCTCTTCCACGGCGCCGTTGCCCTCTTCGCCGTTGGCTGCGAGCCCGTCGACCACCTCGGTGATCAGCCGGCCGATCTCGCGGAACTCCGCCTCGCCGAAGCCGCGGGTGGTGCCCGCCGGGGTGCCGAGGCGCACGCCGGAGGTCACGGTCGGCTTCTCCGGGTCGAAGGGGATGCCGTTCTTGTTGCAGGTGATGTGGGCGCGGCCGAGGGCCTTCTCGGTGGCATTGCCCTTCACGCCCTTGGGCCGCAGGTCGACCAGCATCACGTGGGTGTCGGTGCCACCGGTGACGATGTCGAGCCCGCCCTTCATCAGCTCGTCGGCCAGCGCCTGCGCGTTGGTGACGACCTGTGCCGCGTAGGCCTTGAACTCGGGGCGCAGCGCCTCGCCGAAGGCCGCGGCCTTGCCGGCGATCACGTGCATCAGCGGGCCGCCCTGGATGCCGGGGAAGATCGCCGAGTTCACCTTCTTCGCGATCGCCTCGTCATTGGTGAGGATCATGCCGCCGCGGGGCCCGCGCAGGGTCTTGTGGGTGGTGGTGGTCACCACATGGGCGTGGGGCATCGGGTTCGGATGCGCGCCGCCCGCCACGAGGCCGGCGAAATGCGCCATGTCCACCATGAGGTAGGCGCCCACGCTGTCGGCGATGGCGCGGAAGCGGGCGAAATCGATCTGGCGCGGGATGGCCGAGCCGCCGGCGATGATCAGCTTGGGCTGGTGCTCCTTCGCCAGCGCCTCCACCTCGTCGTAGTCGAGCAGGCTGTCCTGCTTGCGCACGCCGTACTGCACGGCGTTGAACCACTTGCCGGACTGGTTGGGCGCGGCACCGTGGGTGAGGTGGCCGCCGGAGGCGAGGTTCATCCCGAGGATCGTGTCACCCGGCTTGATCAGGGCCTGGAAGGCGCCCTGGTTGGCCTGGCTGCCGGAATTGGGCTGCACGTTGGCGAATTTCGCGCCGAAGAGCGCGCAGGCGCGGTCGATGGCGAGCTGCTCGGCGATGTCCACGAACTGGCAGCCGCCGTAGTAGCGCCGGCCGGGGTAGCCCTCGGCGTACTTGTTGGTGAGCACCGAGCCCTGGGCTTCCATCACCGCGCGGCTCACGATGTTCTCGGAGGCGATGAGCTCGATCTCGTCGCGCTGGCGGCCGAGTTCGAGGGTGATGGCGTTGAAGAGCTCGGGGTCGCGGCCGGAGAGGGCCTCGGTGAAGAATCCCGGGTCGCGGACTTCGGTGGTCATGCTCGTCTTCCTCCAGTCAGGGGCGGGGGCGGGGTCGCGCGGTTTTTAGCGGTGCCCGGGGCGGTTGTCGCGGGCAAAGTGACAGCGGTTTCGGCATTCGGGCTGTGCAATTGCGTCCCCCCCGCGCCCATCCACGACCTTTCGCGCCGATCGGAAACCTGCGTGCCCCGGCGCGACGGATTTTCCTGCCTTGTCACTGCCGCGCCGGGGGGGCAGGGTGGGCCGCGACCGCTCAGGAGAGAGAGCACCGCGCAGGAGATGGCACGGTACGGGAGGCAGACCGGGGCAGGGCGCCGCCCCGGGGCACCACAAAGGGCCGGGCATCGCGCAGGGCCGGGCCCCGCCCGGGACCGGGCATCACGCGGCACGACCGGGCGAGACGCAGGACTGGGCAAGAGGCAGGCATGAGCGGCACACGCATCCATTTCACGGCCTCGGGCGCGCCGGAGGCGCAGGAGGCCATCGCCCGCCTCACCGCGCGCTACGGCCAGGCCGGGCTGCAGCAGGCACAGGTGATCGTGGCGCTCGGCGGCGACGGGTTCATGCTCGCCACGCTGCATGCCACCGGCGCGCTGGGCGTGCCGGTCTACGGCATGAACCGCGGCACCGTGGGCTTCCTGATGAACGCCTATGACGAGGAGGGGCTGGAGGCGCGCGTGGCCGAGGCGGATCCGACCCAGATCAACCCCCTGCGCATGCGCGCGGAAGGCAGCGACGGCACCCGGGCCGAGGCGCTGGCGATCAACGAGGTCTCGCTGCTGCGCGCCGGCCCGCAGGCCGCGCATCTGCGCATCCACGTGGACGGGCGCGAGCGCATGGACGAGCTGATCTGCGACGGGGCGATGGTGTGCACGCCGGCGGGCTCCACGGCCTACAATTACTCCGCCCATGGGCCGATCATCCCGGTGGGCGCGGCCATTCTCGCGCTCACGCCGATCTCGGCCTTCCGGCCGCGGCGCTGGCGCGGGGCGCTGCTGCCCATCACCGCCACGGTGCGCTTCGAGGTGATCGACCCGCACAAGCGCCCGGTGGCGGCGGTGGCCGACAACGTGGAGGTGCGCGACGTGATCTGGGCCGAGGTTTCCAGCGACGAGACAGTGTCGCATACTCTGCTCTTCGACCCCGGGCACGGGCTGGAGGAGCGGCTGATCCGCGAGCAGTTCAGCTGACGGCGGGCCCCGCCCGCCCGCTCCGACTTGCATAACGAGCCTTGCTGCGTCATCTGGGAGCCGACAGGAAGAGGGGAGCCGCCACATGAGCCTGAGTTCGCGGGACCAGTTGCGTTACTGGGGTATCGGCCTTCTGGTGCTGCTCGTCGTCCTCTGGGCGATCGGGCAGGCGCTGGTGCCGTTCCTGGTGGGCGCCGCCATCGCCTATTTCCTCGACCCCGTCGCCGACCGGCTGGAGCGGCTCGGCCTGTCGCGCGCGGCCGCGACCGTGGTCATCACGCTGGCCGCGCTGCTGATCGCGGCCGGGGCGCTGCTGGTGCTCATTCCCTCCGTCGTCCGCCAGGTCACGGCGCTGGTTCAGACCACGCCGGAGATGGTGCGCCAGTTCCAGGCCTTCCTCTCCGAGCATTACCCCCAGGTGCTGACCGAGGACAGCCCGCTGCGCAGCGCGCTCTCCTCCGCCTCCGACACGCTGCAGCAGAAGGGCCTCACGATGCTCAACAGCGTGCTCAGCTCCTCGCTGGCGCTGATCGACTTCCTGATGCTGATCGTGGTGGCGCCGGTGGTGGCCTTCTACCTGCTGCTGGACTGGGACAGGATGATCGCCGTCATCGACACCTGGCTGCCGCGCCAGCATGCGCCGGTGATCCGCGACCTCGCGCTGAAGGTGGACCGGGTGCTGGCGGGCTTCGTGCGCGGGCAACTGCTGGTCTGCGTCATCCTCGGCTCGTTCTACGCCATCGCGCTGGCGCTGCTGGGGCTGCAGTTCGGGCTGGTGATCGGGCTCGTCGCCGGGCTGATCAGCTTCATTCCCTTCGTGGGCTCCATCGTGGGCGGCGCGCTCTCCATCGGGCTGGCGCTGTTCCAGTTCTGGGGGGAATGGCCGTGGATCGCGGCAGTGGCCGGGGTGTTCATCGTCGGCCAGGCCATCGAGGGCAACGTGCTCACCCCGCGGCTGGTGGGCGGTTCGGTCGGGCTGCACCCGGTGTGGCTGATGTTCGCCCTCTCGGCCTTCGGCGCGCTGATGGGCTTCTCCGGGCTGCTCATCGCCGTCCCGGTGGCGGCGGCCATCGGGGTGCTGGGGCGCTTCGCGATGGCCGAATACCAGTCCGGCCGCCTCTACCGCGGCACCCAGGACGGGCCGGACGCATGACGCAGCTCATCTTCGACCTCCCCAGCCGCGCCGCGCGGGACCGCGAAGCCTTCTTCGTGAGCCCGGCCAACGCGGATGCGCTGGGCGCCATCGACCTCTGGGCCGCCTGGGCGCAGGGGCGGCTGGCGCTGGTGGGGCCGGAGCAATCGGGCAAGACGCATCTCGCGCAGGTGTGGGCCGGGGATCTCGGCGCCCGGGTGTGCGAGGCGGAGGCCCTCACCGAGGCGCTGGTGCCCGAGCTGGTGGACGCCCCCCTGGTGCTGGAGAACGCCGATGCCGCCGTGCCGGGCCGCCCGCAGCGCGAGGCCGCGCTCTTCCACCTGCTCAACGCGATGACCGAGGCGCGCCGGCCGATCCTCGTGACCGCGCGGCGCGCGCCCGCGCGCTGGGAGGTGAGCCTGCCGGACCTCGCCTCGCGGCTGGGGGCGATGCAGGTGGCCCAGATCCACGCGCCGGACGACGCGCTGCTGGCCGCCCTGCTGGTCAAGCTCTTCGACGACCGGCAGCTGGCCGTGCCGCCCGAGCTCATTCCCTATCTCGTCACCCGGATGGAGCGCTCGGCGCGCGAGGCCGCGGCGCTGGTCGCGCGGCTGGACGCGGAGGCGCTGGCGGCGAAGAAATCGCTCACGCCCGCCTTCGCCAAGCGCATTCTGGGCTGGTAACCGGTCTGTCACGGAGATGTTGCAAGACATGCCTTATGAAAGCGCCATGACCCAGGCAGATTTTCTCAATTCCGCTCCCGAGGCGCCTCGCCTCCCCGAGGGGCTCGACATCACCGGCCCCGCGCGCTTCATCAACCGCGAGCTGTCATGGCTCGCCTTCAACTGGCGTGTGCTGGAGGAGGCGGAGAACCCGAACGTTCCGCTGCTGGAGCGGGTGCGCTTCCTCTCCATCTCCGGCAACAACCTCGACGAGTTCTACACCGTGCGCGTCGCGGGCCTGCGCAGCCTGATGCGCAGCGGCCTCGGCGGCCCTTCGGCCGACGGGCTCACCCCCGCCGAGCAGCTGGAGCGCATCGACGCCAACGCCCGCGCGCTGATGCAGCGCCAGCAGGCCGCCTGGCTGTCGCTGCAGGCCGAACTGCGCGGCGCCGGCATCGAGGTGGTGCGGCGCGACGAACTCAGCGGCGCCGACGTGGAGCGGCTGGAGAAGATCTTCCTGGAGACGGTGTTTCCCATCCTCACCCCGCTGGCGGTGGACCCGGCGCACCCGTTCCCCTTCATCGCGAACCGCGGCTTCGCCATGGCCCTGCAGCTGCGCCGCATCTCCGACGACGCGCCGCTGGACGCGCTGCTGCCCGTGCCGCCGCAGGTGCCGCGCTTCCACCGGCTGAAGGGCGGCCGCGGCAAGGCGATCCGCTTCCTGCCGCTGGAGGTGCTGCTGGAGATCTTCCTCGACCGGCTGTTCCCGGGCTACCGCGTCTCCGGCTCCTGCCTGTTCCGGGTGCTGCGCGACAGCGATCTGGAGGTGGAGGAAGAAGCGGAAGACCTGGTGCGCGAGTTCGAGACCGCGCTGAAGCGCCGGCGCCGCGGCGAGGTGATCCGCCTCACCATCACCCATTCCGACAATCCCGACATCCAGAACCTGGTGACGGACGAACTCCACGTCGCGCGCGACGAGGTGATCCCCGTCGCCGGGCTGATCGGCATCGCCGACCTCTCCGAACTGGTGGTCAAGGACGACCCGGACCTGCTCTGGCCGCCGTTCAAGCCGCGCATGCCCGAGCGGGTGCAGGATTACGAGGGCGACATCTTCGCGGCCATCCGCCAGAAGGACATGCTGCTGCACCACCCCTACGAGACCTTCGACATCGTGGTGCGCTTCCTCCAGCAGGCGGCGCGCGACCCCAACGTGCTCGCCATCAAGCAGACGCTCTACCGCACCTCGCGCGACAGCCCCATCGTGGCGGCGCTGTGCGAGGCGGCGGAGGACGGCAAGTCCGTCACCGCGCTGGTGGAGCTGAAGGCGCGCTTCGACGAGGCCGCGAACATCCGCCAGTCGCGCCAGCTCGAGCGGGCAGGGGCGCAGGTGGTCTACGGGTTCATCGACTGGAAGACCCATGCCAAGGTCTCGACCGTGGTGCGCCGGGAGGGGGACGAGCTGGTCACCTACTCGCATTTCGGCACCGGCAACTACCACCCGGGCACGGCCAACATCTACACCGACCTCTCGCTCTTCACCTGTGACCCGGCGCTGGGCCGCGACGCCACGCGCCTGTTCAACTACATCACCGGCTATGCCGAGCCGCAGGGGCTGGAGAACCTCTCGCTCTCGCCGCTTTCGCTGAAGCGCACCCTGCTCGAGGGGCTGAAGGCCGAGGCCGCCCATGCGCAGGCCGGCCGCCCGGCGCATGTCTGGGTGAAGGTGAATTCGGTGATCGACGCCGAGATCATCGACGCGCTCTACACCGCCTCCCAGGCCGGGGTGCGCATCGACATGATCGTGCGCGGCATCTGCGGGGTGCGGCCCGGGGTTGCCGGGTTGTCGGAGACCATCCGGGTGAAATCGGTGGTGGGGCGCTTCCTGGAGCACTCGCGCATCGTGTGCTTCGGCAACGGCCACGGCCTGCCCTCGGCGCATGCGAAGGTCTACATCTCCTCGGCGGACTGGATGGGGCGCAACCTCAACCGCCGGGTGGAGACGCTGGTGCGCATCGACAACCCCACCGTCCACAGCCAGATCGTGGACCAGATCATGGCGGCGAACCTCGCCGACGTGGCGCAGAGCTGGGTGCTCGGGCCGGATGCCGAATGGGCGCGGGCCACGGCGCCGGAGGGGGCGCGGCCCTTCTCCTGCCACCGGTTCTTCATGGAGAACCCGTCCATGTCCGGCCGCGGCCGGGCCGGGGCGGGCGACGCCCCGCGCCTCACCCACAGCTCCGACTGAGCGGCCCTCCGCCCCGGCCCCGCAAGGTGAGGACAGCCCGCCCGAACCCATGGCCTCGCGCCCGCGCAGCCCGGCAGGGCCGCGCAGGCCGGAGCCGATGTGCCCGCGCCGCCCCCGGTCACGCCGCCCGGTCAGGCCGCAGGGCCCCGGAAGCCGCGGAAAGGGGCCCCAGGGCCCTGCGCCGGAGGCCGGTTTTCGCGCGCGAAACCTGTCGGGGCGCCGGGCGCGGGGGCCCTCTGCCGCGTGCGGAGCGGCGCGAGGCCGTGACCGAAGGGCCGTTTTCCGGGCGCGGGCCGGGGCCGTTCTTCGGGTTCCGGGCGCCGCGGCGGGCTGTGGCGAATGCGCCGCGCCGGCGGTCTCCGACGTCAGGAGCGGTTGACCGCGCGGGCCTGGCGTGTCACGCGTCCCTTAGGTCCGCACCATCCGGGAATGCATCTTGTCGGTGAGAGACGAATTGTTCCGACGCGCCCGCTCCTTCGCGGCGCCCAAGGCGATCGAGACGGATGCGACAGCGCATCGCCGGATTGCGGTGATCGATGTCGGGTCGAACTCCGTGCGGCTGGTCGTCTACGACGGCATCGCGCGCAGCCCCTCCTACTTCTTCAACGAGAAGGTGCTCTGCGGCCTGGGCCGCGGCGTGCTGGACACCGGGCGGCTGCACCCGGAGGGCCGGGCGCGCGCGCTGGCGGCGCTACGCCGGTTCTCGATACTGGCCGAGCGCATGCAGGTTCTCACGCTGGAAGCCGTGGCGACGGCCGCGGTGCGCGAGGCCGAGGACGGCGCGGCCTTCTGCGCCGAGGTGCTGGAGACGACCGGCATCCGCATCCGCATCGCCTCGGGCGACGACGAGGCCCGCATCGCCGCCGAGGGCGTTCTGCTCGGCTGGCCTGAGGCCGACGGCGTGGTCGCCGACATGGGCGGCGCCTCGATGGAACTGGCCCGCGTGGGCAACGGCATGGTCGGCCAGCGCATCACCACGCCGCTCGGCCCCCTGCACCTGCGCGACAGGGCGGGGGACACCCAGGCGCTGCGCGCGCTGATCGACGAGCATCTCACCCGGGCGCGCGAGGCGGTTCCCGGGCCGGTGCGCAACCTCTACCTCGTCGGCGGATCCTGGCGCGCGCTGGGCCGGGTGCACATGGTGCGCTCGGACTATCCCATCCACGTGCTGCACGAATACGGCATGGACCCGGTGGACCTCGCCGCCCAGACACGCTGGATGGCCCGCCAGACGCCCGAGGCGCTCGACGAGATGTCCGACATCTCCTCCGCCCGCGCCGAGGTGCTGCCGCTCGCGGCCGCGGTGCTGGAGCGGCTGGTGCAGGCCTTCGCGCCGGAGAAGGTCTCCGTCTCGGCCTACGGGCTGCGCGAGGGGCTGCTGTGGGAACACCTGAGCCCGGGCATCCGCGCGCTGGACCCGCTGATCGAGGCCTGCCGGTTCCGCGAGCGGCGGCGCGCGCGCTTCCCCGGCTTCGGGACCGAGCTGTTCGAGTGGGTGCGCCCGCTGCTGGACGGGTTCCCGGCCGAATCCCTGCGCCTCGCGGAGGCGGCCTGCATGCTGCATGACGTGAACTGGCGCGCCCACCCCGATTACCGCGCCCATGTCGGGTTCGAGACGCTGATGCGCGCCTCGCTCGGCGGGGTGGACCACCCGGGGCGGGTGTTCATCGGCCTTGCGCTGTTCCACCGCTACAAGAGCAGCCGCAAGAAGCTGGGCGCCGACGCGATGCTGGGGCTGCTGTCGCCCGAACGGCAGGACGAGGCGGAACGGCTGGGCCGGGCGATGCGCCTCGGCGCCATGCTCTCCGGCTCCACGCCCGGCGGCCTCTCCGGCGCCCCGATCGCCCGGGTGGGCGACCGGCTGGTGCTGGCGCTGGGCGCGGACATGGCCGATCTCGCCGGGGAGGTGGTGTCCAAGCGCCTCGCCTCGGTGGCGAAATCCCTGGGCCTCACGGCGGAACTCACCGTCGCCGAGGACTGAGCCACCGCGCCGCGGCAGCCACCCCTCACGTCACACTTCCTCGCCGGACCCCGCCGGCCCGTGCCGCTGCGCGCAGGCGCTCCGCCGGTGTGGCGTGCGCGCGCGCGGGCCGGGCGCAGGGCCGCCGGCGGGGCGGGCGCGGTGCCGCCGGGGCGGTGAGGGCAAGGGAAACGGGCGGGGAAGAGGGCCGGCCGGGCCCGGGGGCCAAATGAAAAAGCGGCCCGCTCTTGATGGCGGACCGCTTCTCTTCCCCTAGACTTGAGCCTTGTTTGTGGCCTCCAGAACCTACGCCAACCTGTGACATTTCGTCAGCAAAAAACTGCGCAATTTCAGGGCGGAGTGCAAAAAATCAGGGCATGCGGGGGTGTTTGGGGGCGTTTCCTTCGCATGTGCAGTATAAGCACTGCGCTGCATCCAGGATCGGGGGCGATCTTTCGCACTGCGTCATGGCGAGAGACACCGGCTGGTTAACCATTGATTCGTTTTCGCGGTGCGCGGCCGGTGGCCGATGCCGGGCATTGCGCCGCGCGCGCACCTGCCGTACACCTCGGCCCGATCCGATCTGACCGTTCCCGAGGGCTCTCCATGCGTCTCACGCGCTACTTTCTTCCCGTTCTGAAAGAAACCCCGGCGGAGGCGCAGATCGTCTCGCACCGGCTGATGCTGCGCGCCGGCATGATCCGGCAGTCGAGCGCCGGGATCTATTCCTGGCTGCCGCTGGGCTTCAAGGTGCTCCGCCGCATCGAGCAGATCGTGCACGAAGAGCAGCAGAAGGCCGGGCACATCCCGATGCTGATGCCCACCATCCAGTCCGCCGACCTGTGGCGCGAGAGCGGCCGCTACGACGCCTACGGCCCCGAGATGCTGCGCATCCGCGACCGGCATGACCGCGACATGCTCTTCGGCCCGACCAACGAGGAGCTGATCACCGACATCTTCCGCACCGCGGTCTCCTCCTACCGCGAGCTGCCCAAGACCCTCTACCACGTGCAGTGGAAGTTCCGCGACGAGATCCGCCCGCGCTTCGGCGTGATGCGCGGCCGCGAGTTCCTGATGAAGGACGGCTATTCCTTCGACCTGGACCGCGACAGCGCCATCCACGCCTTCAACCGCCATGTGGTGAGCTATCTGCGCACCTTCGAGCGGCTGGGCCTGAAGGCGGTGCCGATGCGCGCTGACGCGGGCCCGATCGGCGGGGATTACTCCTACGAGTTCCTGGTGCTGGCGGAGACCGGCGAGAGCGAGGTGTTCCTCGACCGGTCGGTGGCGGACCTCGCCCTGGGCGACCGCACGGTGGATTTCGACGACACCGCCGCCCTGCAGGGCCTGGTGGACCAGTGGACCGCCCCCTACGCGCGCACCGACGAGACCCATGACGCGGCGCTGTTCGACGCCGTGCCGGAGGACCGCAAGGTCACCGCGCGCGGCATCGAGGTGGGGCACATCTTCTACTTCGGCACCAAGTACTCCGCCCCGATGAACGCCGTGGTCACCAATGCCGAGGGCGTGCAGGTTCCGGTGGAGATGGGCTCCTACGGCATCGGCGTGAGCCGGCTGGTGGGCGCGCTGATCGAGGCGAACCATGATGACAAGGGCATCATCTGGCCCGAGAGCGTGGCGCCCTTCGGCGTGGGCATCGTGAACCTCAAGCAGGGCGACGCCGCGGCGGATGCGGCCTGCGAGGACCTTTATGCCGGGCTGGCGAAGGCCGGGGTCGAGACCCTCTACGATGACCGTGACGAGCGCGCCGGCGCCAAGTTCGCCACGATGGACCTGATCGGCTGCCCCTGGCGGATCACGGTTGGGCCACGGGGTCTTGCCAAGGGCGTCGTGGAGCTTACGTCCCGGCGTACGGGAGAGAGCGTGGAGCTGTCGCCCGAAGACGCCATCTCCCGGGTGGCGGAGATCTTCGCGGCGGTCTGAGCCGGGCAGGGGCCCGGCACGGGCCCGGCGGCCGAGGGGGCTCGATGCCCCCGAAGGCCGCCGCCCCCTCGCGGGCCGTCCCCATCCTTCCCCCCGAACGGGAGACATGCATGAGCCGCAGCACCGCGCCCTTCGCCGGTTTCGAATGGCTGATCGCCTGGCGTTACCTCAGGGCCCGGCGGCGCGAGGGCGGGGTGAGCGTGATGACCTGGATCTCGCTGATCGGGATCACCCTCGCGGTCTTCGCGCTTGTCGCCACCTTCGCGGTGCGCACCGGTTTCCGGGCCGAGTTCACCGACCGGATCCTCGGCGCGAACGCCCATGTCACCCTCTACCACATGAAGGACGGCCGCATCGCGCCGATGCCGGATTTCGACGCGGTGACGGCGAAGGTCGCCGCCGTGCCCGGCGTGGTGCGCGCGGCCCCCATGGTCTCGGCCCAGGTGATGGCCACGGCGCGCGGCCGCAACGCCGGCGTGCAGGTGTTCGGCGAGCGCCGCTCCGACCTCGAGACCCTGCCGCTCATCGAGACCCCGGAGCGCCGCTGGGGCTCGCTCGACGGGTTCGGTGGTGAGGAGAACGGCATCGCCATCGGCTCCGGCGTCGCGCGCGAACTGGGCCTCTTCGTGGGCGACACGGTCACCCTCATCTCGCCCGACGGGGTGAAGACCGCCTTCGGCGCCACCTCGCCGCGCATCAACAACTACAAGATCGCCTACATCTTCCAGATCGGCCGCTACGACATCGACCGGGTGCGCGTGTACCTGCCGCTCGCGGAATCGCAGAAGTTCTTCAACCACCAGGACACGGTCGACCAGATCGAGGTGATGGTGGACCGGCCGGAGGCGCTCGGCTCCTCCCGCGCGCCGGACGCGCTCACCGCCCGCATCGCCGACGCGGTGCCCGGCATGAGCGTGCTCACCTGGAAGGACACGAACGGCGCCTACCTGCAGGCGCTCACGATGGAGGACAACGTGATGTTCGTCATCCTCTCCATCCTCGTGCTCATCGCCTCGCTGAACATCACCTCCGGCCTCGTGATGCTGGTGAAGAACAAGGGGCGCGACGTGGGCGTGCTGCGCTCCATGGGCCTCACCCAGGGCTCCATCCTGCGGGTGTTCTTCATCTGCGGCGCCTCCATCGGCGTGGTGGGCACCATCCTGGGCGTGGTGCTGGGCTGCCTCTTCGCCATCTACATCGACCCGATCTTCACCTTCGTGAACACGGTGGCCGGCGGCGGCGTGTGGGATCCGTCCCAGCGCATGCTCAGCCAGCTTCCCGCCAAGCTGGTGTGGTGGGACGTGTTCCGCGCCGCGGCGCTCTCCTTCCTGCTGTCCTGCCTGGTGACCATCTTCCCCGCCCGCCGCGCGGCGCGGCTCAACCCGGTGGAGGCCTTGCGCTATGAGTGACATGACCCTCGGTCTCCGCGGCGTCTCGCGCATCTTCAACAAGGGCACGCCGGGCGAGGTGCGCGTGCTGGAGGGCGTGGACCTCGACATCGCCAGGGGCGAGGTGGTGGGGCTCGTCGCCCCCTCCGGCTCCGGCAAGTCCACCCTGCTGCACATCGCCGGGCTGCTGGACACGCCGGACACCGGCGAGGTGCGCATCGCCGGACAGGACGCCACCCGGCTGCGCGACGGGGCCCGCACCCGCCTGCGGCGGGACACGGTGGGCTTCGTCTACCAGTTCCACCACCTGCTGCCGGAGTTCACCGCGGCCGAGAACATCGTGCTTCCCCAGCGTGCCGCCGGCGTGTCGCGCGCCGATGCGGAGGCGCGGGCGGCGATGCTGCTCGGCTCCGTCGGCCTCACCCCGCGCGCCACGCACCGGCCGGGCGAGCTCTCGGGCGGCGAGCAGCAGCGCGTGGCCGTGTGCCGCGCCCTCGCCAACGCCCCCCAGCTCCTGCTGGCCGACGAGCCCACCGGCAACCTCGACCCCGGCACCTCCGAGACCGTGTTCGACGTGCTGGTGCGCCTGGTGCGCGACACCGGCATGTCGGCGCTCATCGCCACGCACAACCTGGAACTGGCCGCGCGCATGGACCGGGTCCTGAAGCTGGAGCGGGCCCGCGTCATCCCGGCCTGACGGCCCGGGTTTGCGCCGGGCCGCCGCCGTGGCATGTAGGCAGTCATGAGCCAGGGCCGCCCCGAGATTCTGTTCCCCCTCTTCGCCGATCTCCCGGCCCTGCCGGGCGTGGGGCCGAAGACCGCGAAGGCGTTGGAGAAGCTCGGCATCGCCCGCCCGCGCGACCTGTGCTTCACGCTGCCCTCGCATTTCACCGACCGGACGCCCCGCGCCTCCATCCAGGGCGCCACGCTGCCCGGCGTGGTGACGGTGGAGGTGACGATCGGCGGCCACATGCCGGCCCGCCAGCGCGGCCGCCCCTACCGCATCTGGGTGGAGGATGACGCCGCCGAGTTCCAGCTCGTCTTCTTCCATGCGCGCGAGGAGTGGCTGACGCGCCAGCTCCCGCCCGGGGAACGCCGGGTGGTCTCGGGCAAGGTGGAAGTGTTCGAGGGCCTCGCCCAGATGGTCCACCCTGACCATATCCTGCTGCCCGAGGAGGCCGGCACCCTGCCGCGCTACGAGCCGGTCTATCCCATCGGGGCCGGCATCACCCAGCGGGCGATGCAGAAGGCCGTCACCGGGGCACTGGAGCGCGCGCCGGATCTGCCGGACTGGTTGGACCGCGGCCTGCGCGCGAAGCACCATTGGCCGGACTGGCGGGAGGCGCTGCACCTCGTCCACGCCCCGGTGCCGGGGGACGCGGGGCGCATGGCTGCCGCGCGCGAGCGCCTCGCCTATGACGAGCTGCTGGCGCATCAGCTCACCCTCGCGCTGGCCCGTGCGCGGATGAAGCGCGCGAAGGGCCGCCGCACCGCCGGAGACGGCGCGCTGCGCGCGAAGCTGCTCGCCGCACTCCCCTATGCCCCCACTGGCGCGCAGGCCCGCGCGGTGGAGGAGATCGCCGGTGACATGGCCGGCGCGCTGCGCATGAACCGCCTGCTGCAGGGCGACGTGGGCGCGGGCAAGACGCTGGTCGCCATGCTCGCCATGGCCATCGCGGCGGAGGCGGGCGGGCAGGCGGCGCTGATGGCCCCCACGGAGATCCTCGCCCGCCAGCACCTGGAGGGCATCGGCCCGCTGGCCGAGGCGGCGGGCCTGCGCGTGGGCCTGTTCACCGGGCGCGACAAGGGCGCGGAGCGGGCGGAGAAGCGCGCCCGGCTGGCGGCGGGCGAGATCGACATCGCCATCGGCACCCATGCGCTGTTCCAGCGCGACATCGCCTTCGCCGATCTGCGCCTTGCCGTGGTGGACGAGCAGCACCGTTTCGGCGTGCGCCAGCGCATGGAGCTGGGCGCCAAGGGCCAGGCGCCGGACGTGCTGGTGATGACCGCGACGCCGATCCCGCGCAGCCTCGCGCTCTCCACCTACGGCGACATGGACCTTTCGGTGCTGGACGAGAAGCCGCCGGGGCGCCAGCCGATCGACACCGTGCTCGTGTCCTCCGGCCGCCTTTCGGAGGTGGTGGAGCGGCTGCGCGGCGCGCTTGCCGAGGGGCGGCGCGCCTACTGGGTGTGCCCGCTGGTGGAGGAGAGCGAGACCGTGGCGATGACCGCCGCCGAGGACCGCGCGCAGGCGCTGCGCGCCGCGCTGGGCGAGGGGCTGGTGGGCCTCGTGCACGGCCAGATGCCCCCCGCGCAGAAGGATGCGGCGATGGCCGATTTCATCGCCGGGCGCACGCGGCTGCTGGTGGCCACCACGGTGATCGAGGTGGGGGTGAACGTGCCCGAGGCCACGATCATGGTGATCGAGGGCGCGCAGAGCTTCGGCCTCGCCCAGCTCCACCAGCTGCGCGGCCGGGTGGGGCGCGGGGCGGGCAAGTCCACCTGCCTGATGCTCTACGACCCGCCGCTGGGCGAGACCGCGCAGGCGCGCCTCTCCATCCTGCGCGAGACGGAGGACGGCTTCCGCATCGCGGAGGAGGACCTGCGCCTGCGCGGCGCGGGCGATCTCATCGGCCACCAGCAATCCGGCCTGCCGAAGTTCCGAATCGCCGATCTGGAGGGGCAGGCCGACCTGATGAAGATCGCGCAGGACGATGCGCGACTCATCCTCGCGCGGGATTCCAGCCTCGAATCGGCGCGCGGTCAGGCGCTGCGGGTCCTCCTCTACCTCATGGGACGGGATGAGACGATCCGTTTGATATCAATCGGTTGAGGGTTTGTTCGCGTTTGTTCTCTTAAAGTTCTTGACTCCGGAGGGTGGAGCGGGAACATTAAGGAAACATTAACCGCTCACCGAGGGAGACACCCCATGGCGACCCTGATCCGCATCGTACGAGACACTGATCCCGCCCGCCGCGCAGCAGCAGAGGATGTCGTGGGATTGATGGCATTGACCGTGCTTCTGGTCGCGCTCTTCGGTGTTGCCGGCATGTTCTGAGCCTGCACTCGACCCTGTTTCGCCTGCGAACCGTCCGGAGATCCGGCGCCCCTGCCGGAGATCGGTCTTCTGCCTCTTCCGATCAGTCGATGGCCTTGTCCCTGTCCCTCGACCACCTCCCGGTTCGCCTGACTGTCGCCGCACCCACACCGGGTTGCGGCGACTTTTTTTGGTCGGGGAGGGCGCGCGCCGGGTCAGACGAAGTCGGAGCGCGAGATCGCGTAGCGGGCCATCTTCTCGTTGAGCGTGCGGCGGGGGAGGGCGAGTTCCTCCATCACCTCCGCGATGGAGCCGCGGTGCCGGCGCAGGGCGTTGCGGATCATCATGCGCTCGAAGGCTTCCACGTGGTCCTTCAGGGGGCGCAGGTCCTGCGGAAGCTGCTCGCTGCCCGAGGGGGCCACGGGGTCCAGCAGCTCCGCCAGCACCACGGGGCCGCGCTTGGCGCGCAGCACCGCGCGCTCGGCGAGGTTGCGCAGCTGGCGGACATTGCCGGGCCAGGGGAACTGCAGCAGCGTGGCTGCGTCATCGGCCGAGAGCGCCGGCGGCGTGGCATTGTGCTCGGCGGCGAGGGACTGCGCGAAGAGATCGAACAGCAGCAGGATGTCCTCGCCCCGGTCGCGCAGCGGTGGCGCGATCAGCTCCATCGCCGCGAGGCGGAAGTAGAGGTCCTTGCGCAGCCGGCCATCGGCGATGGCCTCGTCGGTGCCCTCGGGCGCGGCGGCGATCAGGCGCGGCGCGCCGGGGGAGGTGTCATGCAGCGCGTCGACCAGATGCGGCTGCAGGGGCGGCGGCAGGGCGGTGACCTCGTCGAGGAACAGCGTGCCGCCGCGCGCGGCGATCAGCCGGTCCTGCAGGGCGGTCATCGGGGCGTCCTCCGGCAGGGCGGCGCAGTTGAGCGTGATGAAGGGCCCCTCCGCGTTCGGCGAGCAGCCGTGCAGGGCGCGGGCGATCATGGTCTTGCCGGTGCCGGTCTCGCCCTGGACGAGCACGTTGGCGCCGGTGACGGCGCCGTCGAGGATGTCCTCGCGCAACCGGCGGATCACCGGGCTCTCCCCGGCGATCTGGCGCAGGAGGGCGGAGCCGTCGGCGCGTTCCCGCCGCAGCGCGCGGTTCTCCAGCACGAGGCGCCGGGCCTCGGCGGCGCGGCGCACCAGGTCGGTCAGCCGGTCCGGGTTGAAGGGCTTCTCCAGGAAGTCATAGGCGCCCACGCGCATCGCCTCCACGGCCATCGGCACGTCGCCGTGGCCGGTGATGAGGATGACCGGCAGGTCGCTGTCACGTTCCAGCAGGCGGCTGAGCAGGGTCATGCCGTCCATCTCGGGCATGCGCACGTCGGTGATGACCACGCCGGAGAAATCCGGGCCGATGGCATCCAGCGCGGCCAGGCCGCTTTCGAACGGGGCGGGGATGAAGCCCGAAAGCTCCATCCACTGGCCGATGGAGGCGCGCATGTCCTCCTCGTCATCGACAATGGCGACGGGGGTAGGGGGAAGCGGGATCATTCTGCTGCGGTGTCCAGTTTCTGCAAGGCCGGGAGCGTGAGCTCGAAGCATGCGCCCCCACGCACGAGGTTTCGGGCCGTAAGCTCGCCTCCCAGATCCTGCGCGATGCCGGCGGAAATGGCGAGTCCGAGGCCAAGCCCCTCGCCGGGACGCTTCGTGGTGAAGAAAGGTTCGAACAGGGCATCGGGTTCCTTCGGAAGTCCCGGTCCGTTGTCCGACACGCGGATGGTGGGCAGGGGCCCGGGCACCAGGGTGACGTCGATGCGCCGGTCGTCCTGGCCGCGCAGGGCGTCGAGCGCGTTGCGCAGCAGGTTCACCAGGATCTGCTCGATGCGCAGCTGGTCGCCCCGGATCATCACCGGGGTGGAGGGCATGTCGGTCACCAGTTCCACGCGCACCTGGCCGAGCTGGGGCGACATCACCGAGAGCGCGCCCTTGATGGCGTCGCGCAGGTCCAGCGGGCGGATCTCGTCCTCGCCTTTGCGCGCGAAGGACTTGAGCTGGCGGGTGAGCATGGCCATGCGGCCGATCAGGTCGTCGATGCGCTGGATGGAGGAATGCGCCTCCGGCATGCGGCCGCGCTCGATGAGCAGGCGCGCGCCGGCGATGTAGGTGCGCATGGCCGCGAGGGGCTGGTTCAGCTCATGGCTCACCGCGGCCGACATCTGGCCGAGGGCGGCGAGCTTGGAGGCCTGCACCAGGCTCTGCTCCGTGCGCGCCAGTGTCTGCTCCACGCGGCGGCGCTCCAGGATCTCGTCGGAGAGGCGGCGGTTGAGGTCGCGCAGCTCGGCGGATTCGCGCTCCAGCCGCAGGAAGCGCCGCCAGGCCTGCTTGGAGCGGATCCAGAAGATCAACGCCACCAGCAGGGCGACGGCCATGATCTCCAGCGCGATCACCGCGTTCACCCGGGCGCGCACGTCGTCGAGCGGGGCGAGGTAGTTCAGCGTCCAGCCGCGGAAGCCGATGGAGACGTCGCGGCGCAGGTAGGTGGCGCCGCCGATGCGCACCTGACGGCCGGTGCCGGTCCAGTCCATCGGCAGGATCTCCAGCCCGCCGAGCTGGCGCGAGCGCAGGGCGGCCATGCGCGCCTCCTCCAGCAGCGGCGAGAGCAGCTTGTAGCGCCAGTCCGGGTGGGAGGAGAGGATGACCACGTCCTCCGCATTGGTGACGAAGACGCGGCCCGTGTCCCGCGCCCAGGAGGCCTCCAGCTCCCCGAGGTTCACCTGCACGGCGATGACGCCGAGGAGCTGGCCGCCCGAGCGCACGGCATGGGCGAAGAAGAAGCCCAGCTCGCGCTCCGCCACGCCCGTGGTGGTGAAGATGGTGGTGTTCTCGCGCGCGGCCTCGCGGAAATAGGGGCGGTCGGCGCGGGAGGTGCCCAGCAGCCGGCGGTCGGAGGAGGCGACGATGCGGCCGGTGGCGTCGAACAGCAGCAGGTTGCGGGCCTTCAGCTCGTCGTTGATGTCGATGAGCCGGGCGGAGGTCATTGCATACTGGCCGCGCATCAGCGCATCGGTGAGGGTGCGGTCGCGCGCGAGGACGGACGGGATGAGCTGATGGCGCTCCAGCACGTTCAGCAGCGAGCCGTTGTAGATGGCGGCGCGCACGTTGGCGCGGTTGCGCAGGTCCTCGGAGTAGAAGGTGGTGAGGTAGTTGTGACTGCCCCAGATCAGCAGCGCGACCAGTGTCACCGCGAGCACGGCCAGGCCCCGGCGCAGGAGCGATCTGCGCCGCGCCGCAATGGCGTCTCTGGTCCGGGCTGGCGATGGGGTCATGGCGCGAGGATATGGCGGCGCGGGGGCCGGCTCAAGCGCCTTTGATTGGATGTGGGGCGGTGTTGCGACTAGGATCGGGGCGGGGGTGCATGCACCCGAGCCATGAGGAGAGCCCGATGCACTATCACCGCAAGCCCCGCTGGATCATCCCGGAACGCGAGGTCACGCCGGAAGCCTGCTTCCTGAACCGACGGACGATCCTGGCCGGAATGGCGGGCATCGGCCTGTCCGCCGCGCTGCCGCGGCTCGCCTCCGCCGCCACCGGGTTTTCGCCGGAGCCGCAGATGAACCCGTCCTTCGCCGACGCAGGGCGGGCGGTGACGGAGGAATCCATCAACAGCACCTACAACAACTTCTACGAATTCGGCATGTCGAAGTCGATTTCCCGGCAGGCCGAGGCGCTGGAGACCGACCCCTGGACGGTGAAGATCGACGGGATGGTCGACACGCCGATGGAGATCGGGATGGAGGACCTGCTCAAGCGCATGCCGCTGGAGGAGCGGATCGTCCGCCACCGCTGCGTGGAGGCCTGGTCGATGGTGGTGCCGTGGATCGGCTTCCCGCTGTCGGAGCTGATCGGCATGGCCGGGCCGAGTTCGGATGCGAAATACGTGCGGATGGAGACCTTCAAGGATCCGGAGATCGCGCCGGGCCAGCGCCAGACCTGGTACCCCTGGCCCTACGTGGAGGGGCTGACGGTGGAGGAGGCGATGAACCCGCTCGCCTTCATGGTGGTGGGGGCCTACGGCAAGGACCTGCCGAAATCGATGGGTGCGCCCATGCGGCTGCATTTGCCGTGGAAGTTCGGCTTCAAGTCCGTGAAGTCGGTGGTGCGGATCAGCTTCACCGACGAGCAGCCCTCCAGCTTCTGGGAGGCGCTGCAGAGCTCCGAATACGGGTTCTGGGCCAATGTGAACCCGAAGGTCCCGCATCCGCGCTGGAGCCAGGCAGAGGAGCGGGTGCTGGGCACGGGCGACCAGGTGCCGACGCAGCTGTTCAACGGATATGCCGAGGAGGTTGCCAGCCTCTATGCCGGCATGGACCAGGACGCCCGCACGCTCTGGTATTGACGCGGCCTGCCGGGGGCGCTGGGGAACCGGCGCAGCCCGGCCCCGGGCGCAACGCCCCGTCCGGAGGGGGAACGCCCCTCAGGGGCATCGAGCCCCGTCGGGTCGTCGACGGCCCGGTGACGGGCGCGAGGCTGGCCGGCGTCGGGAGCGGCCGCGGGGCCAGGCTCAGGCGGGGGCGAGGGCCCCGGCCAGACTTTCGAACAGCTTGGCGCCGTCAGAACCGCCAAGGGCGGGGTCCGAGAGGCGCTCCGGGTGCGGCATCATGCCGAGCACGCGGCGGTTCGCGGAGAGCACGCCGGCGATGTTGCTGACCGAGCCGTTGGGGTTGCTCTCATCCGTCACGTTGCCCATCGCGTCACAATAGGTGAAGGCGACGCGGCCTTCGCCATGCAGGCGGTCCAGCAGGGAATCGTCCACCAGGTAATTGCCGTCGTGATGGGCGACGGGGATGCGGGCGACGCCGCCGTTGTGCCAGGCGCCGGTGAACGGGCTGTCCGTGGTCTCGACGTTCAGGTGCACGTCGCGGCAGACGAAGTTGAGGCCGGCGTTGCGCAGCAGGGCGCCGGGCAGCAGCCCGGTTTCGAGCAGGACCTGGAAGCCGTTGCAGATGCCGAGCACATGGCCGCCGCCGCGGGCGAACTCGACCACGGCGCGCATGATGGGCGAACGCGCGGCGATGGCGCCGCAGCGCAGGTAGTCACCGAAGGAAAAGCCGCCGGGCAGGGCGACCAGATCGAGCCCGCCCGGAAGCGCGGTTTCCTTGTGCCAGACCATGGTGGCCGGGCGGCCGGTGGCCTGTTCGAGGGCGCGGGCGAGGTCTCGGTCGCAGTTGGAGCCGGGGAACACGATGACAGCGGTTTTCATGGTCACTCTCCAGAAGCGCCGGGCCGGGCGGCGCGTGAACGGGCCGGTGTTTCCCGGCGGGCCCTGCAGGGCCCGACCGCAGTCTCAGCTGGTCTGACCTGCCCCCGGGGGACGTGTCAGAGAATTTCCACCGTATAATTCTCGATCACGGTGTTGGCGAGCAGCTTCTCGCACATCTGGCGCACTTCTTCTTCGGCCTTCGCGGGCTCGATGCCGTGCAGGTCGAGGTCGATCACCTTGCCCTGACGCACGCCATTGACGCCGTTGAAACCGATGGCGCCGAGCGCGTGGCGCACCGCCTCTCCCTGCGGATCGAGGACACCGGGCTTGAGGGTGATGTGAACGCGGGCATGCATGCGTGTCGTCTCCGTTCGGTCTGAATTCGCGCCGGGTGCGGCGGTCTGGCAGGCGTGCCCGGCAAGGGCGTATGGACATCTCGCCCGGCAGGGGCACTTCGCGGCCTTGCCCCGCGCGGGGCCTGCGCCGCCCGCTCCGGGGAGCGGACCTGCGCAGCCGGCCATGGTCTCCACCCGATGGGGCGGTGCCCGATGCTCGCGCGGAGCGGCGGGCGAAGGCGCCCCGGCGGAGTATCACGGCCTGTCGCCGTGCGCCGGGGGAGTGTCCGGTCGCCCCGGGGGGCGGCCGGCAGGTCCTGTCGGGGCCGACGCCCCGGGGCAGCTCAGCGCACCTGCGTCAGTGCACCAGCTTCGGGCCGCGCTTGCCCTCGGTGCGCTCACCCGGCCGCGGCATGATGCCGAGGCGCTGGGCGACCTCCGAATACGTGTCCGCGATCGAACCGAGATCGCGGCGGAAGACGTCCTTGTCGAGCTTGTCACCCGACTTGGCGTCCCACAGGCGGCAGCTGTCGGGGCTGATCTCATCGGCCACGACGAGCCGATGGAAATCGCCTTCCCAGTGCCGGCCGATCTCGATCTTGAAATCGATGAGCCGGATGCCGACGCCCATCATCATCCCTGACATGAAGTCGTTAACACGCAGTGCAAGGGAAATGATGTCGTCGATATCCTGCTGGGCGGCCCAGTTGAAGGCGATGATGTGCTCCTCGGTGACCATCGGGTCTCCGAGCGCATCGTCCTTGAGGTAGAACTCGATGATCGGCCGCGGAAGGGGGGTGCCTTCCTCGATGCCGAGCCGGGTGGACAGGGACCCGGCGGCAACGTTGCGCACCACGATCTCGAGCGGAATCATCTCGACTGCGCGAACGAGCTGCTCGCGCATGTTCAGCCTGCGAATGAAATGGGTGGGAACGCCGATGGCGTTCAGACCGGTCATCACATGCTCCGAGATGCGGTTGTTCAGCACCCCCTTGCCTTCGACCACGTCTTTCTTGGCACCGTTACCGGCTGTGGCGTCATCCTTGAAATACTGGATCAGGGTCCCGGGTTCGGGGCCTTCGTAGAGGATCTTCGCCTTGCCCTCGTAAACCATTCTGCGGCGGGCCATCGTCAACTCCGGCTCGTGTGAAGGCGGGGGCGTTGCCACCCTCGTCAAAGCGCGGTCTATAGGACCAAAGGTGGGAAAGGGCAAGGATTCGCGCTGGACTCAGCCTGCCGAGAGGCTGAGCACGGCGGAGGTGACCGTGACGGCCGCCCAGGCCGCTGCGAGCGCGGCGACGGCCCAGGCACGACGTTTTCCAGATGACATCGTTTCTATCCTGAAAAGGGAATGGGGCGCCGGACCCTGCCCGGCTGGCGGGGATATGGAGGCGCGGAACCGCTTTCGCAAGCGGTTCGGGCCGGCCCGGGCTGTTTCGGCTTTCGAAACGATGCCTCCGGTTAACTCCTCCGCAAGTGTTGCAGTCTATCCCTGACCCCGGGGTTGCGAGTTTATCCACGGGGAGGGAGCATATGGCTCACGTCGAAGGCGCGGTGTCGCGCCAGGGCAATGGCGCGCGGATGCGTCGCGGATGGATGCTGCGCGCAGCGGCGATGCTGGGCCTTGCGGGCCTGTCGCTGTGGCTGCTGGGCGGCGAAGTCGCGGCGATTCAGGCCGCTGACGTGATGACCCGCCTGCGGGAGGTCACCGCGCAGACGCTGCTGTGCGCCGTGCTGCTTGCCGTGCCGAGCTACCTCGCCATGGCCTCGTACGACCTGCTGGCCCTGCGCCAGCTGCGCATCACCCTTCCGCGCGGGGCGGCGATGCGCGCGGGGCTCGCGGCCGCGGCGCTCTCGCAGGGCCTCGGCTTCGGCATGATCACCGGCGCGCTGGTGCGCTGGCGGATGCATCGGCGCTATCATCTCGGGGCCACGGACGCCGGCGCCCTGAGCATGCTCGTGTGCCTGGGCTTCTTCTTCGGGCTGGGCGGCGTCATTGCGGTGCTGGCCCTCACGGACCCCTACACGCTCTCCGATTTCAGCGGCATCGGTGCGGATGCGGTGCGGCTGTCGGGCGGGCTGGCCATTGCGGCGCTGGTGCCGCTCGGGCTCGCGGCCATGCTGCAGCCGGAACTGAGGATTGCCGGGCGGGTGCTGCGCCTGCCGCCGCCGCGCCTGCTTGCGGCGCAGGTGGGGCTGGCCGTGGTCGACGTCGTGCCGGCCGGCATGGTGCTGTGGCTGCTGCTGCCGGGCGCGCCCGATCTCGCCGGCTTCCTGGCGGTGTTCACCCTGGCCATGGCCGCGGGCATGATCTCGAACGCTCCCGGGGGGATCGGCGCCTTCGAACTGGCGATGTTCACCGCCCTGCCGCAGGTGCCGCAGGCCGACCTTGCCGCGGCGCTGCTGCTCTACCGGGTGGTCTACCACGGGCTGCCCTTCCTCCTCGGCCTCGCGCTGTTCTGCCGGTGCGAGTTTTCTGCCGCGCCAGAGGTGGAGGCGGAGATCCGGCATGAGCCCCGGGCCCGGCGGATCGCGCCGGTGCGTGTCGGGCAGGTGCCGGCGGCGCTCTGGCCGGCGCTGGCCTGCGCCGGGCAGGCCGAAGCCGGCCTGGCGCGCGGCGGAGACAAGGAATTCCTGCTCAACCCCGGCGGCGAGGCCTTCGCCATGCTGCGCGAATCGGGCGGTTGCCTCGTGATGATGGGCGATCCGGTGGGCGCGCCCGCTGCCTGGCCGGAGGTGGCACGTGCGGTGCTGGAGGCCGCGCGGGAGCGGATGCTGCGGCCGGCCTTCTATCGCTGCGGCGCCGTGTTCGCCGGGCAACTGGCCGATGCCGGGCTTCGGGCAGACCGGCTGGGGGCCGAGGCCGTGGTGGATCTCGCCGGGTTCTCGACCGCCGGGGCGGACCGGCGCGAGTTGCGCCGCAAGCTCGGACAGGCCGGTCGCGCCGGCGTCGAGATCCTCATGCACGCGCCGGGACGCGCGCCGATGGCCCGGCTCAGGCCTGTTGCAGACGCCTGGCAGGCAGCGCGCGGGCGCGAGACCGGGTTCTCCATGGGCCGGTTCGACGCGGCCTATCTGGCGGGCTTTCCCATCCTGGAGGCACGGCGGGACGGCGAGACCCTGGGGTTGCTCTCGCTCTGGGCCTCGGGGGACGGACGGGAGTGGGGGCTAGACGTGATGCGCGTGGCGCAGGCCGCCCCTTCCGGCACGATGCATGCTCTGGTCTGCGCCGGGATCGAGGCAGCGCAGGCCGGGGGCGCGAGCCGGTTCAGCCTGTGCATGTCGCCGCTCGCAGGCGCCGACCCGCTGGCCGCGCGGCTGCTCGAACGGCTCGCGGCGCGGTTCTGGGACCACGAGAGGATGGCGTCCCTGCGCGGGCTGCACCGCTTCAAGCAGAGCTTCCGGCCGGAATGGGAGCCGCGCTACCTGTTGAGCGAAGCCCGGCTGCTGCCCTGGCGTGAGGCGCTGGCCATCCGCCGGTGCATCCTTGGCGGCCCGCCGACGCCCGAGGCCGTGACGGAGGACGGGTGTCTGGAAGACCTGCTGCCGGACCTGCTGCCCGATCTTGAAGACCAGGTCTTCACGCACTCCCGGCCGGTGCTCGCGGCCGAGGCCGCGCTCCCGCGGCGCTAGCTCCGGGCTGCCGCGCCGGAGGGGTGGTCGGATGGCGATGCCGCGCGCAGGTGGCGCCCATCCGCGGGCCGCCCCCGTGCGGGGTTATGGACCGTGACTGCCCGGGGGAGGGCTGAGGACGGCGTGGCGTCAGCTCCCGGGGAGCACCGCCTCGATCCGGGCGGCCACTTCGGGGTCTTCCGGTTTCGTGCGGGTGGGGAAACTGGCGGCGAGCGAGCCGTCCGGCGCGATCAGCAACTTGTGGAAGTTCCAGCGCGGCACGGCCGGCGCGCCGCCTTCCACCGCGGCCCAGCGGTAGAACGGGTGGGCGTCCTCTCCGGTCACATGCTCGATGTCGGTCATCGGGAAGGTGATGGAGAAATTGACCTCGCAGAAATCCTTCACCTCGTCCGCGGAATTGAATTCCTGGCGGAAATCGTCGGAGGGCACGCCCAGCACCACGAGGCCGCGCGCGCCGTAGCGGTCCGCGAGGTCCTGCAGGCCCTGATACTGGTAGGTGTAGCCGCACATCGACGCGGTGTTGACCACGAGAACCGCCTTGCCGGCGAAATCCGCCATGCTGATCTCCCCGCCGGTGAGCGCGGTGAAGCGGTGATCGAAGGCAGTGTCCGCTTCGGCCATTCCGGCGAGCGCGGAGAGGGTGAGCGCCATCGCGCCGGTCTGGAGGGAGCGCCTGGTCATGTGGAACCTCTGCTGTGCACACGCTTAAGCTGCATCTAGTGCGTCGCAGGGCGCATTCCAGCGCTTCGGGAAACTTGTGATCGGAGCGGCGGGAGAGGGGGAGGAGCCCGGAGGCTCCTCCCCGTGGCGGGCTGCCGGTCAGGATTTCGGCAGGGCGTAGGCGATCAGGTAATCCCCGCGGTCGGGCGACTGGCGTGCGCCGCCGGCCGAGATCACGATGTACTGCCGCCCGTCCTGAGGCGAGACGTAGGAGATCGGCGTCCCCTGGCTGCCCACCGGCATGCGGGCCTTCCAGACCAGGTCGCCCGTGGCGCTGTCGAAGGCGCGCAGGTAGTAATCCTGCGTGGCGGCGAAGAAGATCAGCCCGCCCTGCGTGGCCAGAGACCCGCCGATGGTGGGCATGCCGACGGGGATGGGCGCGTGCATCTTCACCCCGAACAGCACGGTGTCCTGCACCGTGCCCAGCGGCACTTCCCAGTTCACCTTGCGGGTTTTCATGTCGATGGCCGTGAGGCTGCCGAAGGGCGGTTCCTGGCAGGGGATGCCCAGCGGCGAGAGGAAGCGGTCCTTGATCACCGAGTAGGGCGTGCCCTTCAGCGGAACGGCGCCCATGCCGGCGTTCACCGCCTCCGAGCCGTTGGAGCCGGCGGCGGTGCTGTCCTGCTTCTCCATGTGCACCCAGAGACCGAGGCGCATGTCGTTCACGAACAGGGTCTGCGACGTGGGATCATAGGACATCCCGCCCCAGTTCATGCCGCCGAGCGAGCCGGGGAAGCTGAGCGAATAATCCGTGTCGGGGGCGGTGAACAGGCCCTCGTAGCGGTAGCCCCGGAAGATCACCCGGCACATCAGCTGGTCGAAGGGCGTGGCGCCCCACATGTCGGCCTCGGTGAGATGCGGCGCGCCGATGCTCGGCATGCCGACGGAAACCGGCTGGGTGGGGGCGTAGCGCTCGTCGGGGATGGTGGCCGGCTTCACCGGCTGCTCCTCCACCCGGGTCAGCGGCTGGCCGGTGAGCCGGTCGAGCACGAAGATCTGGCCGGCCTTGGTGCCGATCGTGAGCGCGGGAACGCTCTTGCCGTCCTCGGTGGGGAAGTCGATCAGCGTCGGCTGCATGGGCACGTCGAAGTCCCACAGGTCGTGGTGGACGGTCTGGTAGACCCATTTCTCGTCGCCCGTGGTGGCATCGAGCGCGAGGATCGAGGCGCCGTAGCGCTCGTCTTCCGGGGTGCGGTCCACGCCCCAGAGGTCGATCGCCGCGTTGCCGACCGGCATGAACACGGTGTTGGAGGCCGGGTCATAGGTCATCGGCGCCCAGACGTTCGGCGTGGAGCGGGTGTAGACGCTGCCGTCCTGCGGGGCGGAGCGGTCATCCGGGCGGCCCGGGTCGAAGGCCCAGCGCATCGCGCCGGTGACCACGTCGAAGCCGCGCATCACGCCGCCGGGCATGTTCAGCGCCACGTTGTCGGCGACACGGCCGCCGACGACCACGGTGGTGCCGGCCACGGCGGGCGGTGAGGTGAGCGAGTAGAGCGGTGCCTCGGAGGCGCCGAGCCCCGCCTTCAGATCGACCGTGCCGTTGCTGCCGAAATCGGCGCAGAGCGCGCCGGTGTCCGCGTCGAGGGCGACGAGAACGGCGTCGATCGTGTTCATGAAGACGCGGCGTTCGCAGGCTGCCCCGGGGGCGACGGACACCGGCGTGACCGGGGTGGAGCCGGGAAGGTCGGGGCGGGCCAGCGGCCGGGACGCGTCGAAATAGGCGAGGCCCCGGCAGCGCACCCAGGTGCGCGTCTGGGTGGGGAACGCGTGGCGCCAGCGCTCGGTGCCGGTGGTCGCGTCAATGGAGATCACCGTGTTGTGCGGGGTGCAGAAGTAGAGGCTGTCGCCGATCTGGAGCGGGGTGCCCTGATCCTCGGAGCCGCCGCCGCCCGGGCTGAGCGGGATGTCGCCCGTGCGGAAGGTCCAGGCAACCCGGAGGTCCTTCACGGTGTCGCGGTTGATCTGGTCGAGGGCGGCGAAGCGGTCGCTGTTCGCATCGGCGCCGTAATGGTCCCAGTTCACCTGCCGGGTGGCATCGGTGACGGCGACGCGGCCGGTTGCGGCATCGGTGAAATGCCGGCCGTGCGGCTGGAACATGCCCCAGCCCATGCCCAGGATGGCGAGGAGCGCGAGGCCGGCCACGCCGAGGTTCGCGCCGGCCATCGGGGCACGACCGGCGCGTTTCAGCGTGAGCGGGTGCAGCAGCATCACCACGAAGAAGGCGCAGAGGAAGGCGAATATCCGGGCATGCAGGGCCCAGAAGTCCATCCCGGCTTCCCAGAAGGCCCAGATCACGGTGAGGGTGAAGGCCACGGCGTAGATCGCGGCGCCGGAGGGGCGGCCACGGGCAATCTGGATGCCGGAGGCGAGCAGGGCGAGGCCCATCAGCAGATAGTACCAGCTTCCGCCGCGTGAAATGAGCATCACGCCACCGGCGCCCAGCCCCAGCCCTGCGAGCGCGAGCAGCACTCCGAGCAGGACAAGCAGCCATTTCGCCGGTGCGGAGACGGTGTGAGTCGAATGTGTCATGTTTGATCCCGTCAGAAGGGTTCGGTGAGGCGCATTCGGTCTGGGGATGCGGCGGCCGCAGGGGGCGGTGCCGTGGCCTGGACGCGAAATGAACTGGCACGGACATTTCAGGGCCGGCCCCGGAGTGCAACCTCTTCCGGGGCGCTTTGCCGCAGGTCCGGTATGCATAAGTGTACCGACTGGTTCGGGAGGTGGGCTGTGCCGGTTGCGATCGTGGCATGACAAATCAAGATGTTCCGGGTGCGGGCCGGTGTGCGGGCGAACCATTGGCGCGCTGTCAGGGGCCTCGCCACGGCGGAGCGGAGAGCGCGCGGAGGCGCCGCGCGCGCAGGGTGCGGCATGGCCATGCGCGGAGGAGGGGAGGGCGACATCCGGCGTCAGGGGCACCGGGCGGCGCCGTTCGGGCGCGGGCCTCGGGGCGGTTCGCGAAACGGGGCGTTTCTGGCGCGGCTCCCCGGCGGCGATGCCGAGTCCGGACGCGCCTTGCGCCGGCACACCCGTTCAGCCCATCGCCGCAGGGCGCGACACATGGCCCGGCCTTCGCCGGATGGCGAGGGCGTTTCAGCGTGATGTACCGGATAATGGTGGGACGTAGTGGGCTCGAACCACTGACCCCAGCGATGTGAACACTGTGCTCTACCAACTGAGCTAACGTCCCGGTGGCGCGGGATATAAGGGGGGCTGGCGGGGTGGTCAAGCGGATTCGTGACGGGTGGCGGGGATGAGGTTCTCGAGCAGGGCGGGAAGCTCGCCATACCCTGCGATCAGGGCCTCCGGGCTGTGGCGGGCGACGTCGATGCCCTCGGGGCCGAAGGTGACGAGGATGGCGGGCACGCCGGCGGCGCGGGCGGTGGCCCGGTCGGTCAGCGTGTCGCCGATCATCGCGGTGCGCGCGGGCGTGCCGCCCAGCCGGGCGATGGTCTCCAGCAGCGGCGCCGGGTCGGGCTTGCGCACCGGCAGCGTGTCCGCGCCGATGAGGGCGATGAACCTCTCGAGCAGCCCCAGTTCGCCCAGCAGGGTGCGTGCGAGGCCCTCCGGCTTGTTCGTGCACACGCCGAGACGCCAGCCGGTGGCGGCGAGCGTGTCGAGGGCCTCCCTCACGCCGGGATAGAGCACCGTGTGCCGGCAGATATGCGCGCCGTAGAAGGCCAGCAGCTCGGGGTAGAGCCGGTCCACCGCCATCTCGTCCACCGGGCCGAGACGCGACAGGCCGAGGCGCAGCATCGCCCGGCCGCCGTGGAAGGCGGTGGAGGCGTCCACCGCCGCGTCCAGCGCCGTGCCATAGGGCTCCAGGCAGTGGTTGGCCGCCGCGATCAGGTCGGCTGCGGTATCGGCGAGGGTTCCGTCGAGATCGAACACGGCGCTGCGCATGGGGGCATCCTTGGCAATGAATGGTAATCATTTATGAAGCCGACAGCGATTTGCAGCCGGCCTCCGGGCTGGTAGAACGCCTCAAAAGAGATGTGAGGTCAAATGTCGAGTGCAGTCGTGATCCTGGCCGCGGGGCTGGGAAGCCGCATGGTTTCGGAAATGCCCAAGGTTCTGCACCGCGTCGCGGGCGAGCCCATGCTTGCCCATGTGCTGGCGACGGCGGCGGAGCTGGAGCCGGAGGTGACGGTGGTGATCACCGGGCACGGGGCGGAGCAGGTGGAGGCCCTGGCCTCCGCGCTGTGCGCGCAGGCCCAGTTCGCCCGCCAGGCCGAGCAGCTGGGCACCGGCCATGCCGTGTTGCAGGCGCTGCCGGCACTGGAGGGCGTGGAGGGGGACGTGTTCATCCTCTACGGCGACACGCCGTTCATCCGCCCCGACACGCTGGAGAAGATGCGCGCCGCGCGGGCCTCCGGGGCCGGGCTGGTGGTTCTGGGCTTCGAGGCGGCGGAACCCGCGGGCTATGGCCGGCTGGTGCGCGAGGGCGGCGAACTGGTGGCCATCGTGGAGGAGCGGGACGCCGATGCGGCGGTGCGCGCGCTCACCCTGTGCAATTCCGGGGTGATGTGCGTGGAGGCCGGCCTGCTGCGCAGCCTGCTGCCCCGGGTGGGCAACGAGAATGCGAAGGGCGAGTATTACCTGACCGACCTGGTTGCGCTGGCGCGCGGCGCCGGCGCGCGCGCCGGCGTGGTGGTGTGCGGCGAGGCCGAGACGCTGGGCGTGAATTCACGGGCGGACCTCGCCGCGGCCGAGGCCGCCTTCCAGGCCGGACGGCGCCGAGAGATGATGGAGGCGGGGGTGACCCTGACCGCCCCGGAGACGGTGTTCTTCGCCCGTGACACGATGATCGGCGCGGACACGGTGATCGGCCAGAACGTGGTGTTCGGCCCCGGGGTGACCATCGAGAACGGTGCGGAGATCCGCCCCTTCTGCCATCTGGAGGGCTGTCATGTCTCCTCCGGGGCGCAGGTGGGGCCCTATGCGCGGCTCAGGCCGGGCGCGGAGCTGGGCGCGGACGTGCGCGTGGGCAATTTCGTCGAGATCAAGGAGGCCCAGATCGACAAGGGCGCCAAGATCAACCACCTCTCCTACGTGGGCGATGCCTCCGTGGGCGAGGCGGCGAACCTGGGCGCGGGCACCATCACCTGCAATTACGACGGGGTGATGAAGCACCGCACCCGGATCGGCGCGCGGGCCTTCATCGGCTCGAACGGCGTGCTGGTGGCGCCGGTGGGCATCGGGGACGATGCCTTCGTGGCCGCGGGATCGGTCATCACCTCCGACGTGGCGCCGGGCGCGCTGGCGCTGGCGCGCGGGCGCCAGGAGAACAAGCCGGGCCTCGGGCTGCGCCTGCGCGAGCGGCTGAAGGCGATCAAGGCCGGACGGGCCGCCGCGGCGGACAAGGGGAAGGGCTGAGCATGTGCGGAATCGTCGGAATTCTGGGCAATCACGAGGTTGCCCCCATCATCCTCGACGCGCTGAAGCGACTGGAATACCGCGGATATGACAGTGCCGGCATCGCCACGCTGAACCACGGCCACATGGAGAGCCGCCGCGCGGTGGGCAAGCTCGCGGCGCTGTCGGACCTGCTGGTGCAATCGCCGATCCGCGGGCATTCCGGTATCGGCCACACGCGCTGGGCCACGCATGGCGCCCCCACCGAGATCAACGCCCACCCGCACCGGGCGGGCTCGGTGGCGGTGGTTCACAACGGCATCATCGAGAATTTCCGCGAGATCCGCGACGAACTGGCCGCCGAGGGGCGCAGCTTCGCCTCGGAGACGGACACGGAGGTGGTCGCCCAGCTGGCCGCCCATTACATCGACCGGGGCCTTGCGCCCGGGGATGCCGCGGCGGCGACGCTCTCGCGCCTGGAGGGGGCCTTCGCGCTGTGCTTCCTGTTCGAGGGCGAGGAGGACCTGATGGTTGCCGCGCGCGCCGGCTCGCCGCTGGCGATCGGGCATGGCGACGGCGAGATGTTCGTGGGCTCGGACGCGCTGGCGCTCGCCCCGATGACCAACCGCGTCACCTATCTGCAGGAGGGCGATTACGCGATCATCCGCCGGGGCGGCGCGGTGATCCACGATGCCGCCGGCAACCGGGTGACGCGCGAGATGAAGACCGTCTCCATCGACACCGTGCTGGTCGACAAGGGCAACCACAAGCATTTCATGGCCAAGGAGATCCACGAGCAGCCCACCGTGGTGGCCTATGCGCTGGGCCATTACATCGACCAGGCGCGCAACCTGGTGGCCGAGGCGGCGATGAACGTGGATTTCAGCCGCGCGGACCGCATCGTGCTGGTGGCCTGCGGCACCGGGCATTACGCCTGCCACGTGGCGAAATACTGGTTCGAGCAGGTGGCGCGCGTGCCGGTGGAGATCGATATCGCCTCCGAGTTCCGGTACCGCGACCCGGTGCTGACCGGGCGCGAGGTGGCGATCTTCGTCTCGCAGTCGGGCGAGACGGCGGACACGCTGGCCGCCCTGCGCCATGCCCGCGGCCGGGTGGGGCGGGCCGTGTCCGTGGTGAACGTGCCCGAGAGTTCCATCGCGCGCGAAAGCGACGTGGCGCTGCCGATCCTCGCGGGGGCGGAGATCTCGGTGGCCTCCACCAAGGCCTTCACCTGCCAGCTCACCGTACTGGCCAGCCTCGCCATCCTCGCCGGGCGCCAGCGCGGCACCATCGACACCGCAGGCGAGCAGGAGCTGGTGCGCGCCCTCTCCTCCGCGCCCGGTGCGCTGGCGCGCGCGCTCGCCATCGAGGCGGACATCGCGCCCTTCTCCATGGAACTGGCGCGGGCGCGCGACGTGCTGTTCCTCGGCCGCGGGTCGATGTATCCGCTGGCGCTGGAGGGGGCGCTGAAGCTCAAGGAGCTGAGCTACATCCACGCGGAGGGCTATGCCAGCGGCGAGCTGAAGCACGGGCCCATCGCGCTGATCGACGAGGACGTGCCGGTGATCGTGCTCGCCCCGCGCGACGCGCTGTTCGAGAAGACCGTCTCCAACATGCAGGAAGTGATGGCGCGCGGCGGCCGTATCGTGCTGGTCACGGACGCGGAAGGGGCGCGGCAGGCCGGCAACGAGGCCTGGGCGACGCTGGTGATGCCGGACGTGCACCCCTTCATCGCCCCGTTGGTTTATGCTGTTCCCGCGCAGCTGATTGCGTATTATAGTGCCATGGCCAAGGGTACCGACGTGGATCAGCCGCGGAATCTGGCAAAATCGGTCACGGTAGAGTAACAACCTGTACAACGCGTGAATGTGCAAGGGGCCGGGCCGGCCTTCGGTGCTCACAAGAAAATGCGATCCGACCAAGGAAAGCGTCGAGGAGTCGAGGATGAAGTGGGTAATAGGCCTTGTCGCGCTGGGCCTGCTGACGGCATGCGGGGACACGAAGCCCCCCGCGCCGCAGCCGGTGGCCGCAGCGCCGATGGATCCTGAATGCAGGACGGTGGTTGTCTTTGACAGCACCAAGATCTCCAAGCCGCCCAAGGACCTTCCGGACGCCTGGAAGGCGTTCAGCGGTGTCTGGGGCAAGGCGGGCTGGAACAACAACACCTGGTGCCACGATCTCTACGTGATGAAGATCGACGAGGACGGCAAGGTGGCGTTGATGGACACGCACGGCCCCGGCGGCGGGCATGACGGCACCGCCTTCGCCCGCGTCGGCAAGCTGGGCGAGGACAACCGCCTGCGCTTCTACGCGGACGGGATCGAGCGCGAGTACTGGGTCGAGAACGGCAAGCTGATGGGGGTGAAGCACCTCTCCGGCAACCGGACGATGACCATCGCCATGCTGCCCAAGTCCGCTACATGATCGACGGCGCGTCAGCGCTCTCGGCGCTGACCGCGCTCGGAGACGCACAGAGTGCCGCGGAGGCGGCGGCGACCCACAAGGTGGGGCGGGCGTATCTCGGCGTGCGTGTCGCGGCGATCACCGAACTGGCGAAGGGCTGGCGCGAGGGCGGCAGTGTGGAGGAGCGGGTCGCGCTGGCGGCCGAGCTCTGGGACAGCGACATCCACGAGGCCCGCGTGGCGGCGGCGCGCCTGCTCACCCAGGCGCGGATCCGCCCGGACGCACCAGTCTGGGAGGAGATCTGCCGCTGGGTGCCGCAGCTCGACTGCCAGGCGCTGTCGGACGTGGTGGCCGATGCCGGGGCGCGGCGGCTGGTGGCCGATCCCGCGCGGCTCGACACCGTGCAGGACTGGGCGCTGAGCCCGGGCCTGTGGGTGCGGCGCGCGGTGTTCACCTTCACGCTGCCCTGGGCCAAGCTCACCCATCCCACCGAGGCGGAGCGCGCCGCGCGCGAGCGGGTTCTGGGCTGGGCGGAGGCCGCCGTGCCGGTGGACCGCAACGGCATCATCCAGGGCGCCCTGTCCGTCTGGCTGCGCACGCTCTCCAAGCATGATCCGGCGCGGGTGCGGGCGTTCATGGCCGGCCCGGGAGCCGAGTTGAAGCGCTTTGCCCGCAATGAGGCGCTCAGATATCTCGATTGAGGGGCCGAAAAGTGGGGTATTCAGATACCTATTTTTCAACCCCTTGATCTATAAAGGATTTCCGAGAGTTCGCGATATTGACTCGCGCGCCAGAGAGTTTAGAAGGCCTCCATCCGATGGGCCGGAGGCTTTCTCGTCCATCGCACGAATTTTCCGGGCGGTCCGCCGCCGCAGAATGGACGAAGCGACATGAAAACCTATTCCGCCAAAGCGGGCGAGATCGAGAAGAAGTGGATCGTGATCGACGCCGAGGGCGTCGTTCTCGGGCGTCTGGCCTCGATCATCGCCAACCGTCTCCGTGGCAAGCACAAGCCCACCTACACCCCGCACATGGATGACGGCGACAACGTCATCGTCATCAATGCCGACAAGGTGCAGATGACCGGCAACAAGCGTGCCGACAAGACCTACTACTGGCACACCGGCTACCCCGGCGGCATCAAGTCGCGCACCGCGAACCAGATCCTCGAGGGCCGTTTCCCCGAGCGCGTGCTGACCAAGGCCGTGCAGCGCATGATGCCCGGCGGCCCGCTGAGCCGCCAGCAGCTGACCAACCTGCGGGTCTACGCGGCTGCCGTCCACCCCCACGAGGCGCAGAGCCCCGAAGTGCTCGACGTGAAGTCGATGAACAGCAAAAACACCCGGAGCGCGTGATCATGGCTGACGATATCAAAACGCTTGAGGATCTGAAAACCGCCGTGGCCGACGCCCCGGTGACCGAGGTCCGCGCCCCTGCCCAGCCGGTCCGTGACAATCTCGGCCGCTCCTATGCCACCGGCAAGCGCAAGAACGCGATCGCCCGTGTCTGGGTGAAGCCGGGTTCCGGCAAGGTCGTGGTGAACGGCAAGGCGATGAACGAGTACTTCGCCCGCCCGGTGCTGCAGATGGTGATCGGCCAGGCCTTCACCGTGGCCAACGTGGCCGGCCAGTTCGACGTGATGTGCACCGTGAAGGGCGGCGGTCTCTCCGGCCAGGCCGGCGCGGTCAAGCACGGCATCTCCAAGGCGCTGACCCTGTACGAGCCGAGCCTGCGCCCGGCCCTGAAGGCCGCCGGCTTCCTCACCCGCGACAGCCGCGTGGTCGAGCGCAAGAAATACGGCAAGCGGAAAGCCCGCCGGTCGTTCCAGTTCTCGAAGCGCTGATCCTCAGCCTCGCGAGACATCGGACCGCGCGCCCCCGGGGCGCGCGGTTTTTTCATGTCCGCCCGTCCGTGGCGCCGGCAACCCCCGCCGTTTAGACAAAAGTTACACAAATCTGTGCCAATCGGGACGGGTTCGTGAAGCGGCTGGTCCGGGCGGCGGACGTGCCCGGGCGCCCGTGCTCGCCCCTCACAGGAGGATGCCTTGCAGCCGACCCGCATCGACAGCCTGGCCCGCGAGATCTCCTATGCCTCATCGGCGCAGACCCTGGCCGGGCGGGCGCTGATCCGCTCGGTGGAAAACCTCACCGGCCGGCTGGCCCTGCTGCGCATGGCGGGGGATTACGAGGCCGCGCTGGCCGGGGGCGGCGGCTTCTGGGACCTGCTGGTGGAGCGCTACCGCCTCACGCCGGACATCGTGGGCGGCAGTCTCGCCAACATTCCCGCGGAAGGCCCGGTGGTGGTGATCTCCAACCACCCCTACGGCATCCTCGACGGGCTGATGACCGGCTGGCTGCTGGCGCGCACCCGGGGCGATTTCCGCATCATCGCGAATTCGGTGTTCCGCAAGGCGCGGGAGCTGGACCGGGTGATCCTGCCGATCTCCTTCGACCCCACGCCGGAGGCGCAGCGGCTGAACATCGCCACGCGGCGCACCGCCCTCGACTATCTGGGGCAGGGGGGCTGCATCGCGATCTTTCCGGGCGGCACGGTTTCGACCGCGCGCCGCCCCTTCGGCCGGCCGATGGACCCGCGATGGCGCAGCTTCACCGCCCGGATGATCGCGCGCAGCGGCGCCAGCGTGGTGCCGCTCTACTTCGACGGGCAGAACTCGCGCCTGTTCCAGATCGCCAGTCATCTGCACCAGACATTGCGGCTCGCGCTGCTGATCAAGGAGTTCCGGGTGCGGGTGGGCGCGCCGGTGCGCATGGTGGTCGGCGCGCCGCTGCCGCCCGCCGAGATTGCCGCGCGCGGCTCGGACCCGGCGGCGCTGATGGCCTACCTGCGTGAGGAGACCTACCGGCTGTCGCCGGAGCCACTGCGCGATCTCGGCAACGGTTTCGACTTCGAATTGGCCGCCAGCCGCAGAAAAGCCTGTTGAAGAATTGATCGGGTGCCACAGCTGTTCTAGAGCGCTTGGGTAGCGTGCGGCCATGGTCGCGGGACGGGTGGGCGAAGGGCTCGCCCCGCGATGGCACTTCCGGAGGTGGCGACATCGAAAGCGGACCGACAGGGCAGACGAAGCCGGGCACCCCCCGGGCGGTTCCCGGCGTCAGCGCCGGCCTCCTCGGGCGGATGCCGGTGCCCGTGCGGGTTCTGGCGCGCGCCGGCGCGCGCTTCCTGCGCCATGAGGGCGACGTGGTGGCGGGCTATGTCGCCTATTCGGTGCTGCTGGCGATGTTCCCGTTCCTGATCTTCTGCGTGTCGCTGGCCGGTGTGCTGATCGGCCCGGCGCAGAGCGTGGAGGCGGTGGATTTCCTGTTCGAGATGCTGCCCAGCCACGTGGCGCAGACCCTTGCGCCGGTGGTGAACGAGGTGGTGTCGCGCTCCTCCCGCGGGGTGGTGACGATCTCGGCGCTGATCGCGATCTGGACCGCGTCGAACGGGGTGGAGGCGTTTCGCATCTCGCTCGACCGGGCCTATGAGGTGCGCACCCCGCGCAGCTATGTGATGCGGCGGATGGTGGCGATCTCGGTGGTGCTGCTGGGCACGCTCACCTTCGTGGTGCTGGGGCTGGCGATCGTGGCCGGGCCGTTGCTGATCCGGCTGGTGGAGAGCAGCCTGGACACCAGCATTCCCGGCGTGGTGAGCGTGGTGCGCTATGTCGTGGGCGTGGTGGTGCTGCTGTTCTTCCTCATGGTGCTGCACCGGCGGCTGGCGACCTCCTCCACCCGGCCGCGGCGGCTCTGGCCTGGCGTGCTGGTGAGTGCGGCGCTGTGGCTAGTCGGCGCGCTGGCCTTTTCCGCCTATCTCGACTATGCCCCGAGTTACACCGTGACCTACGGGACCCTGGCCGGTGTGATCATCACGATGTTGTTTCTTTACCTCACAGGCATCGTGTTCATCTTCGGGGCCGAAGTGAATGCCAGTCTCGAGGTGTCGCGCGAGGATGGCCCTGCCGTAGCGGGAGAGTGATTTGGCCGGATTGCGCAAGAAACAACGGATCCGCCTGATCATCATCGGGCTGGTGCTGATGGTCAGTGCTGCCGGCATGGTCGGCTACGCGATGCAGGATGGCATCGAGTTCTTCCGCGCCCCCTACCAGATCGCCGAACAGCAGCCGGGCCCCACCGTCCGCTTCCGCCTCGGCGGGATCGTGGAGGAAGGCAGCCTGAAGCGGGGCGAGGGCCTGGACACCCGTTTCAACATTCGTGACAACGTCTCCTCCGTGCCGGTGCGCTTCTCCCAGGTGCTGCCCGACCTGTTCAAGGAGGGCGAGATGGCCATCGCCTCCGGCCACCTGGTCGACGGCGTGTTCATGGCCGACAGCGTTCTCGCCAAGCATGACGAGAGCTACATGCCCCGCGAAGTGGTCGACGCGCTGAAGCAGCAGGGCGTGGACCATGAGGGCATGGAACCGGTTAGCGGAATGTAAATCCCGTTGCGCTAGTCTCCCGGCCCGGAGCCCCGCCGCGCCTGCGCCGCGGGTCTCCGGTTCATCAGCGGAGACATTTCATGCAATCAGTACGCGATATTGCGCGGGACATCGTTGCGCGTGAGGGCGGGTTCGTGAACGATCCCGACGATCCGGGCGGCGCCACCAACCACGGCGTGACCCTCCACACCCTGCGCGCCCTCGGCCGCGATCTCGACGGCGACGGCGACGTGGACGCGGCGGACGTCCGCGCGCTGCCGCTCGACGGCGCGGTGGAGATCTTCGTGGCGGAGTATTTCGAGCGGCCCGGCCTCGGCCGTCTGCCGCGCGCCCTCCAGCCGGCCGTCTTCGACATGCAGGTGAATGCCGGCGGCGCCGCGGTGCGCCTGCTGCAGGAGCTGCTGAACGCGGCCGGCTTCGGCCCGCTGGACGTGGACGGGGCGGCCGGCCCGCGCACCGCCGCCGCCGCCGCCCGCGCGGAGGCCGCGATGGGTGGCCTGCTCGTGGATGCCTACGGCGTGGCCCGGCGCAGCTGGTACTACGCGCTGGCCGACCGCCGTCCCACCAGCCGCAAGTACGCCACCCGGCGCGACGGCGGCAAGGGCGGCTGGATCACCCGCGCCGAGGAGTTCATCTCCCCCCGCTTCCGCCTCACCGAGGCCGAGCATCGCGCGAGGGTTGCGGCATGGGCATGATGAGCTGGCTCTTCGGCGGCGGCATCCGCCAGATCGCCTCCGGGGTGAAGGACGTCTCGGAGGTGTTCCGGGTGAATTCGGAGGCCGAGGCGGCCCGGCAATCCGGCGAATTCACCGGGGCGCTGGAGCAGTTCGGCGCCGAGTTCCGCGCCCAGCCGCAGGGCCGGTTCGCCGGGCTGGTGGACGGGCTCAACCGGCTGCCGCGCCCGGCACTGGCGCTGGGCTGCCTCGCGCTCTTCGTCTACGCGATGGCGGACCCGCTGGGGTTTTCCGTGCGCATGCAGGGGCTTCAGCTCATCCCTGAGCCGCTGTGGTGGCTGCTGGGGGCGGTGGTGTCCTTCTACTTCGGCGCGCGCGAGCTGCATTACCTGCGCGAGAACCGCCGGGTCTCGGCCGCCCCGGCAGATGTCGCCCGCACCCTCGCCGAGGTCGACCGTCTGCGCGCCCTGGCCCCCCGGCCGATCGAGGAGCCGGCCTTCACGCCGGAGCGCACGCCCGCGCCCCGGCCCGAGCCGAAAGCCCCCGACACCCCCATCCGGGTGTCTCCGCTCGCCGAGCCGCACATGGCGGCGCAGGAGGCCACCCCGGAGCCCCCGGCCGCCGCCCCCGAACCCGCCGCCTCGGCCCCCGTCACGGCCGAAGTGGCCGCCACCAACCCGCCGCTGGCCGAATACCTCGCCCGGACGGCCTGACGCCGCGCCCCTCCGAATGTCGGAGGGGCGTTTTTCGGCTCGCATGCTAGATTGCCCGAGTCCCGAAGGGTGGGGAGTGTGTGAAAGTGCAAGACTGGTGGATTGTCGTTTGTTCGTGGGTGATTGCCGAGGACACGTTCATCTTCAAGTGGCAGACGCTGATCGCTGGAGTTTTGGCATTTCTTGCGGCGGCATGGACCGTGCGGCTTCTGAGAAGGCAAATCTCGCAGGCCGAGGGCGCAGAGCGTGAGAGAAGAAGGGCTTCAGAACGTGCGGCGCGCGCTGCGCTGATACCAATCGTCGAAGATCTTAATATCTGGACGTTGAGCAGTGGCGCCATCCTGTACCAGTTCTACACTGAGGGTGAGCTCTATTCTCAAGCGAACTTCACGCTGAAGAAGGCGCCCACGATGGATGGCCTTCCGGATCGCGTGATTTCGAGCTTGCCGTCATTTGCATCGCAACTCGAAACAGGACTGTTCCCCCAGGCTATGACGCTTGTGAGATTGGCAACCTTGGTGAGCTCCCGGATTCGAAACCTAACGGACAAAACCTTACGGGCGGGGAGAGTGGTCGAACCAGTCTCGGAATTGCGGATGCTGCTCGCGGATTGTGCTGCGCTGCAGGTACACTGCGAAGCAATGCAAAGGTGTCTCGCGGAGGACATCATTCCGGCTACCACCCTTACGCAAGTCGATCAGGGAGTTCTGGCGCTGTACCGCTTCTCTGTAAGGAGCTTGGGAGGTGGAACGCAAGGTGGGGCCCCCCGGGACGAGATCCTCCTGATGATGCGGTCGGGAAGTTTGCTGCCTTTCGGCTTGGTGGAGGAGGTGGAGCGCAATCCTAGGCTGGTGGCATCGGAATAGGACCGGCATCGAGTGATGGATAGTGCTGACCCCGCCCACGAACCCGTGACCCCGCCGCCGCTTACCCTTTCCCCACACCTGCCCGACATGCTAGCCATGGCCGGAACAGACTGAGGAGTCCCCACCCGTGATCGCCGAGCTTGGTCATTTCGCCCTCATCCTCGCCTTCCTCGTGGCTGTCGTGCAGGCCGTGGTGCCGATGGTGGGGGCCTCGAAGGGCTGGAGCGACTGGATGCGCCTTGGCGTGCCGGCCGCGCACCTGCAGTTCCTGCTGACGGCGCTGAGCTTCGCCGCGCTGGTCCATGCCTTCGTGGTGTCGGATTTCTCCGTCCGGCTGGTGGCGGCGCACAGCCATTCGCTCAAGCCCATGCTCTACAAGGTGACCGGCACATGGGGCAACCATGAGGGCTCCATGCTGCTCTGGGTGCTCATCCTCACGCTGTTCGGCGCGCTGGTGGCCTGGCGCGGCGGCAATCTGCCGCCGGGGCTGCGCGCGCGGGTGCTCTCCGTGCAGGCGCTGATCGGCGTGGCCTTCTTCGCCTTCATCCTGTTCACCTCGAACCCGTTCGAGCGTCTCGCCAACCCGCCGGTCGACGGGAATGACCTCAACCCGCTGCTGCAGGACCCCGGCCTCGCCTTCCACCCGCCCTTCCTCTACCTGGGCTATGTGGGACTCTCGATGGCCTTCTCCTTCGCGGTGGCTGCGCTGATCGAGGGGCGGGTGGACGCGGCCTGGGCGCGCTGGGTGCGGCCCTGGACCCTCGCGGCCTGGATCGCGCTCACCATCGGCATCGCGCTCGGCTCCTACTGGGCCTATTACGAGCTCGGCTGGGGCGGCTGGTGGTTCTGGGACCCGGTGGAGAACGCCTCCTTCATGCCCTGGCTGGTGGCCGCGGCGCTGCTGCATTCCGCCATCGTGGTGGAGAAGCGCGAGAGCCTGAAGAGCTGGACCATCCTGCTCGCCATCCTCGCCTTCTCCTTCTCGCTCATCGGCACGTTCATCGTGCGCTCGGGGGTGATCACCTCCGTGCATGCCTTCGCGAACGACCCCACGCGCGGCGTGTTCATCCTCGGCATCCTCGCCATCGCCATCGGCGGGTCGTTCACCCTGTTCGCCTGGCGGGCGCAGCGGCTGGCGGCCAAGGGCGTGTTCGGGCTGGTGAGCCGGGAATCCGGACTGGTGGTGAACAACCTGCTGCTGGTGGTTGCCTGTTTCGTGGTGTTCCTGGGCACCATCTGGCCGCTGATGGTGGAGTTCGTGAACGGGGAGAAGGTCTCCGTCGGGCCGCCGTTCTTCGACAGTGCCTTCACGCCCTTCATGGTGCTGCTGGCGCTGGTGCTTCCGGTGGGCGCGATGCTGCCGTGGAAGCGCGCGCAGACGGGCCGGGTGGTGCGGCCGCTGCTGCCCGCGCTGGTGCTGGCGCTGGCCGTGGCCGGGCTGGTCTGGGCGATGCAGAGCGGGCGCAGCCTGCTGGCGCCGATCGGTCTGGGGCTCGCCGCGTGGCTGGTGCTGGGCGCGCTCACCGATCTCGCCACCCGCGCCCGCGCCGGGCGCGCCGGGCCGGCCGAGATGCTGCGCCGGCTGGTGAACCTGCCGCGCGCCGAATGGGGCAAGTCGGTGGCCCATGCCGGGCTCGGGCTCACCTTCCTCGGCGTCGCCGCCGTCTCCGCCTGGCAGACGGAGGATGTGCGGGTGCTGCGCGCGGGGGAGAGCTTCGAGCTTTCCGGCTACACCATCACCCTCGACAGCGTGACGCCCCTGCCGCTGGGCGCCGATTTCCATGTGGCGGGCTGCACCGCGGAGCACGGGTTGCTCGGCCTCGCCGGGCTGTTCGGCGAGGAGGGCGCGCGCAACTTCTCCACCGATCTCGGCCGCTTCCACGTGGACCAGGGCGGCCGCCGGGTGGCCACGCTCTGCGCGGAGAAGCGCTTCTACCCGGTGCAGCAGATGCCCACCACCGAGGCGGCCATCGACATGGGCTTCACCCGCGACCTCTACGTGGTTCTGGGCGACCCTCAGCAGGCCGGCGGCTGGGCGGTGCGCAGCTACGTGAAGCCCTTCGCGAACTGGATCTGGCTCGGCGCGCTGGTGATGGCGCTGGGCGGGGCGCTGAGCCTGTCGGACCGGCGCTACCGGGTGGGCGCCGCCGTGCGCCGGCCGGCCGCCTCCGCGGTTCCGGCGGAGTAGGGCGGATGCGCGCGCTCCTGGTGCTGCTGTTCATGGCGCTGGCCGGGCCTGTGCTCGCGGTCCAGCCGTCGGAGATGCTGGCCGATCCGGCGCTGGAGGCGCGGGCGCGGCAGATCTCCGAGGGGTTGCGCTGCCCGGTCTGCCGCAACGAGAGCATCGACGAATCGAACGCCGACATCGCGCACGACCTGCGCATCCTGGTGCGCGAGCGCCTGGCGCAGGGCGACACGGACGCGCAGGTGGTGGACTATATCGTGGACCGCTACGGCGATTTCGTGCTGCTGCGCCCGCGCTTCGGCGGCTCCACCTGGGCGCTGTGGCTGGCCGGCCCGGCGCTGCTTCTGGTCGGGGGCGGGATCGCGGCACTGTTCATCGCGCGCCAGCGCCGCGGGATGCGCCGCCCGGGCGCGGGTGTGGAAACCCTGACGGAGGAGGAGCGCCACCGGCTGGACGCGCTCCTACACGAGCGATGAGCTATGACACGCTGGGCTTCGAGCTGCGCGGCGGCGTCGCCTGGCTGACGCTGGACCGCCCCGGGGCGCGCAATGCGCTGAACGCCCGGATGCGCAGCGACCTGCTGCATGCCCTGCGCCGCGCCGGGGCGGAGGCGCGGGTGGTCGTGCTCACCGGCGCGGGGGAGGATTTCTGTGCCGGGCAGGACCTGGGCCTGCGCCGCACCGCCGCCGACCTGGACCATGAGCGCGCGCTGATCGAGGAATACGCGCCCCTTGTCACCACGCTGGCGGAGTGCCCGGTGCCGACCATCGCCGCGGTGAACGGCACGGCGGCGGGCGCGGGGGCCAGCCTCGCGCTGGCCGCGGATGTGGTGATCGCCGCGGATGACGCGCTGCTGAGCTTCGCGCAGGCCCGGCTGGGGCTCTCGGTCGATGCGGGGGCGAGCTACTGGCTGCCGCAGGCCGCCGGCCTGCCCCGGGCCATGGGCGCGGCCCTCTTCGCCGAGCCGGTGCGCGGCGCGCAGGCCGCAGAATGGGGGCTGATCTGGGAGGCGGTGCCGCGCGCCCGGTTCGCCACCCATGTGGCACAGCGCGCCGCGGCGCTGGCGGCCGGGCCCACCCGCGCCTATGCCGCCATCAAGCACAGCCTGCGGGCCGGCCATGCCCGGGCGCTGGAAGCCCAGCTGGCGCTGGAGGCGTCCGAGCAGGGCGCCGCCCTGCGCAGCCGCGACCACGCGGAGGCGCTGGTTGCCCTGCACGAGGGCCGGCCGCCGCGCTTCGAGGGGCGGTGAGATGCAGCCGCTCGCCGCCCGCATCACCCGATTTCCGCTTGCCGCCGATCCGGAGCGTGCGGCCGATATCCTGGCCGGCCTGCCCGGGGGGCTGCCGGAGCCGCTGACCCGGCTGGCCGGGGCCACGGCCGGGTCGAGCAACTTCCTCGCCGGGCTGATCGCCGCCCAGCCGGAGGTGCTGGCCGATCTGGCGGCGCGCGCGCCCGAGGCCATCCTTGCCGACATCCTGGCCACGCCGCCGGGCCCGGACCCCGACCGGATGCTGCGCGAGGCCAAGCGCCGGCTGGCGCTCGTCACCGCGCTGGCGGACCTGGGCGGGGTGTGGAGCCTGTCCGAGGTGACCGGCGCGATCACCGATTTCGCCGATTACGCGGTGCAGACTGCGCTGCGCCACCACCTCGCCGCCGCCATCGAGCGCGGCCGCCTGCCGGAGAGCGCGCGGCAGGACCACGGCGGCATGTTCGTGCTGGCCATGGGCAAGATGGGCGCGCGCGAGCTGAACTATTCCTCCGACATCGACCTCATCTGCCTGTTCGACGAGCGCCGCTACCCGCCGGATGCCTATGCCGGCATCCGCGCCGGGTTCGTCCGGGTCACCCAGGGGATGGTGCGCACGCTCTCCGCCCAGACCGCGCATGGCTATGTGCTGCGCACCGACCTGCGCCTGCGGCCGGACCCGTCCGTCACGCCGGTGTGCATCGGCATGGGCGTGGCCGAGACCTACTACGAATCGCTGGGCCGCACATGGGAGCGCGCGGCGATGATCAAGGCACGGCCCTGCGCGGGGGATCTCGTGTCCGGCCAGGCGTTTCTCGACAACATCACCCCGTTCATCTGGCGCCGGCACCTGGATTTCGCCGCCATCGAGGACGCGCATGACATGCAGCGCCGCATCCGCGACCACAAGGGCCTGCACGGGCCCTGCGTGGTGCCCGGGCATGACGTGAAGCTGGGCCGCGGCGGCATCCGCACCATCGAGTTCTTCGCGCAGACCCGGCAGCTGATCTGCGGGGGGAGGGACCCGGAGCTGCGCTGCGAGCAGACGGTGCCGGCCCTGCACGCCCTGGCCCGGCGCGGCTGGATCCAGTCCGAGGTGGCCGAGGCGCTGTCGGAGGCCTATGTCGCCCATCGCAGCCTGGAGCACCGCATCCAGATGCTGGAGGACGCGCAGACCCACGTGATCCCGCGCAGCGACCCGGCGCGCGCCCGGCTGGCGGCGCTCTGCGGTGAGGCGGATCTCGCCCGGTTCGACGCCTCGGTGAAGCGGCGGTTCGAGCAGGTGGACCGGCTCACGGAGGCGTTCTTCTCCCCCAACGGCGCCGGGCCCGCCCCGGCGGTGGACGAGGAGGGGCTGCAGGCGCTGGGCTATGCCCGCCCGGCGATGGTGACCGGCCTGCTGGACCGCTGGCATGCCGGGCTGATCCCGGCCACGCGGGCGGACCGGGCGCGCGCCATCCTCAAGCGCATCGAGCCGGAGATCGTGTCGCGTCTGGCCCGGGCGGCGAACCCGGACGAGGCCTTCGCCCGGTTCGACAGCTTCCTCTCCGGCCTGCCGGCGGGGGTGCAGCTTCTCTCCCTGCTGGAGGCGAACCCCCAGCTTCTGGACCTCCTGGGCGAGGTCTTCGCCGCCTCGCCGCGGCTGGCCGGGGAGATGGCGCGCCACCCCGGCGTGCTGGACCCGGTGCTGGAGGGCGGGTTCTTCGGCCCGGTGAAGCCGCTCGACAGCCTGCTGGAGGCGCTGGGTGGCATGCTCTCGCGCGCCGGGGATTACGAGCAGGTGCTCGACGCGGCCCGGCGCTGGGACCGGGAGATGCGCTTTCGCATCGGCGTGCAGCTTCTGCGCGGCATCGCCACGGCGGAGGAGGCGGGCGCCGCCTTCACCCGTGTGGCGGAGGCCTCGCTGCGCGCGCTGCTGCCGCATGTGGAGGCCGCCTTCGCCGAGCGCTTCGGCCCACCCCCCGGGCGCGGCCATGCCATCCTTGGCATGGGCAAGCTCGGCTCGGGAGAGATGACCATCTCCTCCGACCTGGACCTCATCGTGATCTACGATCCGGCGGGGGAGACCGAGTCCGCCGGCCCGCGGCCGCTGGCCGTCACCGCCTATTACGCCCGGCTCACGCAGGCGCTCGTCTCCGCGCTGTCCTCTCCCACCGCGGAGGGCACGCTCTACGCGGTGGACATGCGCCTGCGCCCCTCCGGGCGGCAGGGGCCGGTGGCCGTCTCGCTCTCCGCCTTCGGGCAGTACCAGTGCCACGAGGCCTGGAGCTGGGAGCACATGGCCCTCACCCGGGCGCGGATCGTCTCCGGCCCGGGCCCGGTGGGCGAGGACGTGTCGGCGGTGATCGGCCGGGTGCGGACCGCGCGGCGGGACGCGGAGGGCCTGCTCGCCGATGCGCGCGACATGCGCAGCCGGCTGGGCCGCGCGCATTCCGGGCAGGCGGCGCGGATCTGGGAGGTCAAGCACCGGCCCGGCGGGATGATGGACATCGAACTGCTGGTCCAGACCGGGCTGCTTGCCACGCGCCTCTCCGACGTGCGCGCGCCGCGCCAGGCCATCGCGCCGCTGGTGGCGGCGGGGTTCATCGCGGCCGATGCGGGAGAGGTGCTGTCCGAGGCGCTGCACCTGCAGACCATCGTGCAGCACTACGCCCGGCTGTCGGTGGAGGGCACCTTCACCCCGGAGGCCGCCGGAACCGGGCTGGTGGAGGCGCTGATCCGCGCCACGGGCGATCCGGACCTCGCCCGGCTCGCCACCCGGCTGGAGCGGCTCACCGACAGCGCGGCGCAGATCGTGGCCAGGCGGCTCGGGGGGTGAGTGCGCCGGGCATGCCGCCGCTGGTCTGGCATCCGGATTACACGATCACGCTCAGCCGGGGGCGGCGGTTCCCGATGTCGAAATACGGTTACCTGCGCGCAGCCCTGGTGCGCCGGGGCATGATGCCGGAGAGCGGCGGATACCTGGCCCCGGCGCCTGCCAGCCTCTCGCGCATCGCCCGGGTGCACGAGATCGGCTATGTCGAGCGGGTGTTCGACGGGCGGATGACCCGGGCGGAGCTCCTGGGCATCGGGCTGGGCAGTTCGGAGCACATCGCCCGGCGCAGCCGGCTTGCCTGCGCCGGCACGCTGCTCGCCGCCCGGCTGGCGCTGGAGCACGGGCTGGCCTGCAATCTGGCCGGCGGCTCGCACCATGCCGGGCCGCTCTCCGGCGCGGGCTACTGCGTGTTCAACGACGTGGCCGTGGCGGCGCGCTCACTGCTCGACGAGGGGGCGGTCTCCCGCGTCACGGTGGTCGACCTCGACGTGCACCAGGGCGACGGCACCGCGCGCATCTTCGACGGCGATCCGGACGTGACCACCTTCTCCCTGCATGCCGAGGCGAACTACCCGCGCGAGAAGGCCCGCTCCAGCCTGGACATCGGCCTGCCCGACGGCACCGGCGACGCCGCCTATCTCGACACGCTCTCCGCCGCGCTGGACCGGGTGCTGGCCGGGCCGCGGCCGGGGATCGTGTTCTACAATGCCGGTGCGGACCCGGTGGCCGAGGACCGGCTGGGCCGGCTCTCGCTCACCCGCGCCGGGCTGGCGGCGCGCGACCGCATGGTGCTGTCGCGGCTGCGCGCCCTCGGCCTGCCGGTGGTCACCGTGCTCGGCGGCGGCTACGGGCATGACCCGCTCGAGGTGGCGGAGCGGCATGTGCTGTTGATCGAAGCCGCCCGCGACAGCCTTGCCAGCGTCGCCTGACAGGCGCAGGGCCTTTCTGTGCTGTGCTGTGCTGTGCTGTGCTGTGCTGTGCTGTGCTGTGCTGTGCTGTGCTGTGCTGTGCTGTGCTGTGCTGTGCTGTGCTGTGCTGTGCTGTGCTGTGCTGTGCTGTGCTGTGCTGTGCTGTGCTGTGCTGTGCTGTGCTGTGCGGGAGCGGCCAAGCCAAGCCTGGCCAGGCTGAACCGGTCCCGTGGGCGCACCGCCGGAGAGGCCCGGGCAAGTGACCGGCCGTGTGCGCCGCGGGGGGCTTGGATGGGCCGCCGAAGCGGCCGCCGCGGGATCGGGTGGCGAGCGAAGGGGAAGGGCAAGGGCAAGGGAGGGGGACAGGGACAGGGACAGGGACAGGGACAGGGACAGGGAAGGATGCAGAGCCTCTGCAGCCGAAGGAAGCGGTGCGCCCCGCCCGCCACGGCATCAGGGGGCGGCGAAGCGGTGCCGAGCCCCCGCAGTAAAAGTCGGGGGCGCGCCGAGGCCGCTGTCGGACGGCCCGGCAGAAGCGCTCCGGGCCCCGGGCCGGGGCGCCGCTGACCGGGAGCGCCGGGTACGCCGGGACGGGACGAGGCGCATCGGGGCGAGGGCCCGCGCCCGGCAGGCGCGACGCGGTTCCGCCGATCGGTTCCGCGGGCGGCCGTCAATCAGTTGTGATCGTGCGGTCCTTGGAACAAGCCCGGTGCCGCCCCACTTCCTGAGGCAGCGGCGGCTCCGGCCACGGTCCGCCGCGCGACCCGCCGTAGTCCCTCTCTCACACCGACATCAGCGGCGGGTCGCATTTTTCCCCGCTCGGGCCCCTTCGCCCCGTGCGCGAGGGCCGCGCCGGCGCTTGCGCGGGCCGGCGCGCGGATGTAACGCCTCGGTGAGAGGAGGCAGCCGCATGCCCGACAAGCACACCAGCCCGGAAGACCCGCGCGGCCTCATCGCCGAGTCCTACCGCATGGAAGGCATCGCCGCGCAGGATTGCCGGTCGATCTATTTCGACTGGGCGCTGGGCATGCCCGAGGGCACGGACCTCGCGGAGATGACCCGCCGGCTGCACGCCCGCTTCGCCCCCGCGGCCCCGGACCACCCGATGAGCGCGGTGCTGGCCGAAGGCGCGGAGCGCACCGCCGCCCGGCCGGAACGGCGCAGGCGGCGGAAGAGCTGAGGCCTCAGGCCTTCGCCAGCGCCTCGAGGATCCGCGCCCAGCTGCGCGTGCCCTTGTGGAACGAGCGCAGCTCGTACTTCTCGTTGGGCGAATGGATCTGGTCATCGTCCAGCCCGAAACCCACCATCAGGCTGTTCATCCCGAGGATCTTGCGGAAATGCCCGACGATCGGGATGGACCCGCCCATGCCGGAGAACACGGCCTCGGTGGCCCATTCCTCGGTGAGGGCGGCCTGGGCCGCGGTGAATTCCGGCGTGTCGGTGGGAAGCTCGGTGGCCATGGAGCCGCCGTGCGGCTTGTACTCCACCGTCACGTCGGCGGGCAGGCAGCTCTCCACGTAAGCGCGCAGGGCGGCGCGCAGCGTCATCGGGTCCTGCTGGCTCACCAGCCGCATCGACACCTTGGCCGAGGCCTGCGCCGGCAGCACGGTCTTGAAGCCCTCGCCGGTGTAGCCGCCGATGATGCCGTTGAACTCCAGCGTCGGGCGCGACCAGATCTGCTCCAGCGCGGAATAGCCCTGCTCGCCGGCCGGCACCTTCAGCCCCACCTCGCCGAGGAAGGCCTCGCCGTCGAAGTTCAGCGCGTCCCACTGCGCCTTGATCTCGGCCGGCAGGTCGGCCACGCCGTCGTAGAAACCGGGCAGGGTGACCCGGCCCTCCGTGTCATGCAGCCCGGCGAGGATCTTCGCCAGCACGCGGATCGGGTTCGCGGCCGGGCCGCCGAAGGCGCCCGAATGCAGGTCCTTGCTGGCCGCCTTCACGGTGATCTGCTCGCCCAGCATGCCGCGCAGGCGGGTGGCGATGGCCGGGGTGTCGCGGTCCAGCATGCCGGTGTCGCAGACCAGCGCCAGCTCGGCCTTCAGCTCCTCCGCATGGGCCTCCAGGAAGGGGATGAGCGAGGGCGAGCCGGATTCCTCCTCGCCCTCGAACAGGATGGTGATGTTCGCCGGCAGCGCGCCCGTCACCGCCTTCCAGGCCCGGCAGGCCTCCAGGAAGGTCATCAGCTGGCCCTTGTCGTCGGACGCGCCGCGCGCCCGGATCACCTGGCCATGCGGGGTGTCCTCGATCATCGGCTCGAAGGGCGGGCGGGTCCACAGCTCCAGCGGGTCCACCGGCTGCACGTCGTAATGGCCGTAGAACAGCAGGTGCTTGCCGCTGCCGCCGGAATGGGCCACGACCATCGGCCGGCCCGGCGTGTCATGGCGCGTGGCCTCGAAACCGAGCGACTTCAGGTCCTCCACCAGCCAGTCCGCCGCCTTCTCGCATTCCGCGGCATAGGCCGGATCGGTGGAGATGCTCTCCATGCGCAGCAGGTCGAAAAGCCGCTCCAGCGCCTGGGGCTGGTCGGCATCGATATGGGCGAGAACGTCGTCGAGCTGCGACATGCAGAGGCTCCTTTCGGGAAATCCGGCGATCCGCGGCAGAGGCTATGCCGCGGCCCGGCGCGTGTCCAGAACCCCCGGGCGGAATGCGCCTCAGCTCCGTGCGGGCCGGCCCGGACGCGTCGCCGCGGTCCCCGCCCCGATCCCGCGTGGAAAGCGTCCCGCCATGGGGCGGTGCTTCAGCCGCGGTGGATCCAGCCGCCGCCCAGCACCCGGTTGCCCTCCGGCGCGTAGAACACGCAGGCCTGCCCCGGGGCCACGCCCTCCTCGGCCGAGAGCAGCTCCACGCGCGCCGTGTCCGGCCCGGTGGGGTGGATGCGCGCGGGCCGCGGCGGGCGGGCGGAGCGGACCTTCACCATCATCTCCCAGCCGCCCTCGGGCGCCTGTTCGAAGGCGGCGTGGCCCAGCCAGTTGATCTCGCGCACTGGGATCTCGCGGATGGCGAGCGCCTCGCGCGGGCCGACGATCACCTGCCGCGCGTCCGGATCGAGCTTGACCACGTAGAGCGGCTCGCCCCCGCCGATGCCGAGACCGCGGCGCTGGCCCACGGTGTAGTGCAGCACGCCCGCGTGGCGGCCCAGCCTGCGGCCGTCGAGATGCACGATCTCGCCCGGCTCGGCGGCGCCGGGGCGCAGCTTCGCGATCACGTCGGCATAGCCGCCCTCGGGCACGAAGCAGATGTCCTGGCTGTCGGGCTTGTCGGCCACGGTGAGGCCGAATTCGGCGGCCAGTGCCCGGGTCTCGGCCTTGCTCTTCAGGTGGCCCAGCGGGAAGCGCAGGTAGGAAAGCTGCTCGGGGGTGGTGGTGAACAGGAAGTAGGACTGGTCGCGCCCGGGGTCGGCGGCACGGTGCAGCTCCGGGCCCTGCGCGCCCTCGAAGCGCTGCACGTAATGGCCGGTAGCCATGCAGTCGGCGTCGAGCTCGCGCGCGGTCTCCAGCAGGTCGCGGAACTTCACCCGCTCGTTGCAGCGCACGCAGGGAATGGGCGTGGCACCGGCGAGATAGCTGTCGGCGAACTCGTCGATCACGCTCTCGCGGAAGCGGTTCTCGTAGTCGAGCACGTAGTGGGGAAAGCCCATCACCTCGGCCACGCGGGAGGCATCGTAGATGTCCTGCCCTGCGCAGCAGGCGCCCTTCTTCTGCAGGGCGGCGCCGTGGTCGTAGAGCTGGAGCGTGACGCCCACCACGTCGTAGCCCTCGCGCTTGAGCCGGGCTGCGACCACCGAGCTGTCCACCCCGCCGGACATGGCGACGACCACCCGCGTTTCGGCGGGCGGCTTGGCGAATCCGAGGCTGTTGAGGCCCGGTGCGGGCAGGGCGTTGAGCATGACGTTCTCCTTGCGGCCCTTATATAGGCGTGGCCCCGCGCGTCACAAGCGAGGTTTCACCCCCCATTAAGCCATTGGGACTAGCCTTTCCCGTGGGTGAATATGAGTGAAATGAGTGGGGTAGAATGTATATCAAGCGGGTGAACGGCCCTGTCTTCGCGACGGGGCTGAACGGAGAAGTCATAACGCGCTCGGATCTGCCGCCGGCAGATACCAAGCGCTGGGTCGCGCGCCGCAAGGCCGCGGTCGTCGCGGCCGTGAACGGCGGCCTGATCACCGCCGAGGAGGCGTGCAGGCGATATGCCCTGTCGATGGAAGAACTGGATGCCTGGCGCGATGCGGTCGCCCGGCACGGGGCGCGTGCCCTTCGGGTAACGACAATGCAGACATTTCGTTAGTCTGCTTATAGTTATACGAGGGCGCCCGCTCCCGAAACGGGTTTGCAATAGTAACTCTATGTTTACTATTGTTGCTCCAGACTGGTTAACTGTTGGTGGGGAGGCAGTCTCAGGAGAGTTTCTATGCGTGTTCTACTGGTTGAGGATGATCCGACGACCTCGCGCAGCATCGAGATGATGCTGAGCAAGGCGAACCTGAATGTGTACACCACAGATCTCGGAGAGGAGGGAATAGATCTCGCACGCCTGTATGATTACGACCTCATCTTGCTGGACCTGAACCTGCCGGACATGACCGGCTACGAGGTTCTTCGCCAGTTGAGGGTGTCCAAGATCGCGACGCCGATCCTCATCCTTTCGGGGCTCGACGACACCGAGAACAAGATCCGCGGCTTCGGCGTGGGCGCGGATGATTACATGACCAAGCCTTTCAACAGCGACGAACTGGTGGCCAGGATCCATGCCATCGTGCGGCGCTCCAAGGGCCATGCGCAGTCTGTGATCGAGACCGGGAAGGTCCGGGTGAATCTCGATGCCAAGACGGTCGATGTCGCCGGGAAGCCGGTGCCGCTGACCGGCAAGGAATACCAGATGCTCGAGCTGCTGTCGCTCCGCAAGGGGACGACGCTGACCAAGGAAATGTTCCTAAACCATCTCTACGGGGGCATGGACGAACCGGAGCTCAAGATCATCGACGTGTTCATCTGCAAGCTGCGAAAGAAACTTTCCGTTGCCACGGAAGGGGACAACTACATCGAGACTGTCTGGGGGCGCGGCTACGTGCTCCGCGATCCGGTTCCTTCACAGGCCGCCATGGCCGGCTGAGGAAGGCATCCGGGCAGGGCCGGGAGGTGGGCATCCGCCCCTCACCCGGCGCCTCGGACTGCCGTCACGCGGCGGGCATCCCTCCATGACCAGGCCGGACAGGCATGTGTCATCCTGCGGCCCGTGGTGCAGGCTGAAACCCGACAGGGCGGACGCAGCCCCTCCGGACAGGGCCGGTCGTGGGTGTGATCGGCGCGGGCAGGAGCGATACGGTTCAGTCATTCATTTCGGACCGAGCGATGAATTGGCGCGCAGCAGCCGAGGCGTGTCGGGTGGCGGTGCCGGCCCCACGCTGGGAGGTGCGCCGGGCAAGGCGACGCCGGGCGGGCGGTGTCGGTGGCCGGTCGCCCGCGTGGGGAGGGCGCTGGACGCTGCCGGCCGAAAAGCTAGATTGCTCCCCGATCTTCGGGAGGGCGAATCGTGAGCGACACTGACATTTCCGATCTGACGGAAGACCAGGCCCGGGCCGAACTGGAATGGCTGGCCGCCCGCATCGCGGAGGCCGATGTCGCCTATCACCGGGAGGACGCACCGCTCCTGACTGATTCGGACTATGACGCCCTGCGCCGGCGGAACCTGGCGATCGAGGAGCGGTTTCCGCATCTGCGCCGCGCCGACAGCCCGGCGATGCGGGTCGGCGCCGCCCCGGCGGACGGGTTTTCCAAGGTGCGCCACCGGGTCCGGATGCTGTCGCTCGCCAATGCCTTCTCCGCGGAGGAGGTAACCGAGTTCGACACCCGCATCCGCCGGTTCCTCGGGCTCGATGCCGAGGCGCCGCTGGCCTACACCGCCGAGCCGAAGATCGACGGCCTCTCCCTGTCGCTGCGCTATGAGAAGGGCGTGCTCGTGCAGGCCGCCACCCGGGGCGATGGCGCCGAGGGCGAGAATGTCACCGCCAATGCCCGCACCGTGGACGACATTCCCGAGCGGATCGCCGATGCGCCGGAGGTGATGGAGGTGCGCGGCGAGGTCTACATGGCCCATGACGATTTCGAGGCGCTGAACGCAGCGCAGGAGGCGCGCGGGGCGCGGCCCTTCGCCAATCCGCGCAACGCGGCCGCGGGCTCGCTGCGCCAGCTCGACGCCGGCGTGACCGCGGCGCGGCCGCTGCGCTTCTTCGCCTATGCCTGGGGCGAGGTGTCCGAGCCCCTGGGCGAAACCCAGTCCGGCGTGCTGGCGCGCTTCAAGGCCATGGGTTTCAGTGTGAACCCGCTCACGCAGCTTTGCGACGGGCCGGGGGCGATGATCGCGCGCTACGATCACATCGCGGCCGAGCGCGCCATGCTGCCCTATGACATCGATGGCGTAGTCTACAAGCTTGACCGGCTGGACCTGCAGGAGCGGCTCGGCTTCCGCTCCACCACGCCGCGCTGGGCCATCGCGCACAAGTTCGCGGCCGAGGAGGCGGTGACCGAGCTCACTGCCATCGAGATCCAGGTGGGCCGGACCGGGGCGCTTTCGCCCGTCGCGCGGCTGCGGCCGGTCACGGTGGGCGGCGTGGTGGTCTCGAACGCCACCCTGCACAACGAGGATTACATTGCCGGACGGGGCGGCGACGGCGAGCCGATCCGCGAGGGTCGCGACATCCGCGTGGGCGACTGGGTAACGGTCTACCGCGCCGGCGACGTGATCCCGAAGATCAAGGACGTGGACCTCTCGCGCCGGCCGGACAGTGCCGTGCCCTATGTCTTCCCGGAGACCTGCCCGGCCTGCGGCAGCCACGCCCCGCGCGAGCCCGGAGAGGCGGTGCGGCGCTGCAGCGGCGGGTTGATCTGCCCGGCGCAATCGGTTGAGAAGCTTCGGCATTTCGTGTCCCGCGCCGCGTTCGACATCGACGGTCTCGGCGCCCGGCAGGTGGAGGCCTTCCACTCCATGGGCTGGGTGAACGAGCCGGCGGACATCTTCACCCTGAAGGACCGGCACGGCCCGGGCAACCTGCAGCGGGTGCAGTCGCTGGAGGGCTGGGGCGAGAAATCCGCCACCAAGCTGTTCGCGGCCATCGACGAGCGCCGCCGCATCCCGCTCAACCGGCTGATCTTCGGCCTCGGCATCCGCCATGTCGGCGAGAGCACCGCCACGTTGCTGGCGCGGCACTACGGTTCGTGGCGGGCGTTCGAGGCGGCGATGCGCGCCGCGCAGGAGGACGAGGCGGAGCGCCAGGGCCTGCTGGACATCGACGGCGTGGGCACCGTGCTCGCCTCCGCCCTGATCGAGACCTTCGCCGAGCCGAACGCCCGCGCCGCGATGGACCGGCTGCTGGCGCAACTGGAGGTCGAGGATGTCGCGGCGCCGAGCGGCGCCGGCAGCCCGGTCGCCGGCAAGACGGTGGTCTTCACCGGCACGCTGGAGAAGATGACCCGGGCCGAGGCCAAGGCCCGTGCCGAGAGCCTCGGGGCCAAGGTGTCCGGCTCGGTGTCGAAGAAGACGGACATCGTGGTGGCCGGCCCCGGCGCCGGTTCGAAACTGGCGCAGGCCGAGGCGCTCGGTCTCGAGGTGCTGAGCGAGGATGACTGGCTGGCGCTGATTTCCGGAGCCTGAGGGGCCCGGCCGGTGGATGTCGCGGGTGGTCTCGGGGCCTGTCGGTCCGCCGCCACGCGGGCAGACTGCGGGCCCCGGCGCGGATCAGGGGCGGCCGCCCGGCCCGGGGAGCGCGTGCGCGGCCCCTCCCGGCCGCGCGTCAGCGGTCGCAGATGCCGCGCAGGGCCACCCAGTCCTGATCATCGAGGGAGGGGATGAAGGGCGCGGCTGCTTCCGGCGCAGGCGGCTCCGGCATCACGTGGCGTGCGGCGTGCGGCACCGGGCCTGTGCCGGTGTCCGTGGCGCCCTGTGCGGCCAGCCGGCGCAGCAGGGCCTGGCCGGCGGTCTCGGGCAGTCCCGCCTGGCGGAGCAGCCCGGTGGCGCGGGCGATGGCCTCGGCTTCGCGCTTGTCGGCGTAGTCGCTCTGCGGCAGGTCGGCGGCGAGGCGCGAGACGGTGTCCGGCGAGAGGCGGCCGAACACGATCTCGGCGATTTCCATCGGGGTGGCGGCGGCGAGGGTGCGGCCCGTGGGGTCCTCCGCCAGGGCATGGCCGAGGGCATGGGCGAGCAGGCCGGCGAGGTCCTCGGGGCTGTCGGCCGCCTCGATCAGTCCGCGAAACACCAGGATGCGGTGGCCGGGCACGGCGAAGGCGCTCTGCATCGGGTGGTCGAACACCTGGACCGTGACGCGCCCGCCGGCGGCGTCGCCGCGGGTGAGCCGGGTCATCATCCGGGTCAGCGCCCGCACGCCCTCCGGCGCGTCGCACATGCGCAGCGGCGTGCCGTCGCCCAGGTCCGTGCGCAGGTCCTGGACCATGGCGCGGCCGAGCAGTTGCTGGCGGGCCTGCGGCAGCAGCAGCGCGATCTGCACCGCCATCATCGGCACCGCGAGATAGAGCGCGACCAGCGCCGCGGCCAGCAGCCCCGCGCCGCCGATCAGCTTCAGCGCCCGGCGGTTTCGGGGCTGCGGCGTGCCGTCGAGGTCGCGGCAGACGAGGGTGAGCGCCTCGATCATGTCCGGATCCGACAGTTCCAGCCGCTCGTCGCTCTCCGGCCCGGGCGACAGGCGCAATGGGCCGTCCGGCGGCGAATCCGGCAGGCGGCGCAGCGAGGCGAGCGCCCAGTGGGTGATCGGCAGGTCATTCGTGCTGAGCAGGGTGAGGGTGGCCTCGCCGAACTTCACGACCACCTCGCGCGGGTGATCCTCGAAGCCGTCGTAATAGAGGCCGAGCGCTTCCAGCAGCGCATAGCGTTCGAGAGCGGTGCGGGACATCAGTGCAGGGCGCTCCTGCGGGGTGCGACCGGCCGCGACGCGGCGTGGCGGGCGGCTGTCCTGTCACTGCCCGGTAGAGAGGGCAGGGGTCTGATGCTCATTTCATGCGTTCTTTCCGGGCGAAGCTCTCGGCGCAGAGCCTACCAAGGCGGCGCGGGAAGGTCATCCGCCAATGCGCGTGGGGCCGCGGGTTGCGCGCGAGTGTGGTGCGGGAGCCGCGCCTGAGCCGGGGCCGGCGCCGGGGCGGGGGCCGGCGCCGGGGCTGGGGCGGGGGACCCCCCGTTGCACGCAGGACTGCGCGCGTGCCGGCGCCGGGCTGGTTCCGGCCCTTTCCGGTCACCGTGCGTCCCGCGATCCGTCCGTTTCCCGTGCCGGCCCGGTGTCCGCGGTGCAACACTGCGGCAACCTTTCTCCGGCACGCTTGTCCGGCGCGCATTCCACTGGGTGTCCGGCCCCCGTGCCGGCGCGGTGCGGGCGGCGCTCACTCCGGTGCGACGTAGTTCATCTCCGCCAGTTGCCGGCGCAGGGTGAGCTTGGAGATCTTGCCGGTGGCCGTGTGCGGGATCTCGGAGACGAAGAGCACGTCGTCGGGCACCTGCCAGCGCGCGAAGCGGGTGGCGATGAGGTCCAGGATGTCCCGCTTGTCCGGGTGCCGGCCGGGGCGGGGCACCACCACCAGCAGCGGGCGCTCGTCCCATTTCGGGTGGGGGATGCCGATGGCGGCGGCCTCGGCCACGTCCGGGTGGCCGACGGCTGCGTTTTCCAGCGCGATGGAGGAGATCCATTCGCCGCCGGACTTGATCACGTCCTTGGAGCGGTCGGTAATGCGCACGTAGCCGTGCGCGTCCATGGTGGCCATGTCCCCGGTGTCGAACCAGCCCTCGGGGCAGAGCGCGTCCTCCTCCTCGTTGAGGTAGCGGCGCAGCACGGCGGGGCCGCGGGCCTTCAGCCGGCCCTGCGTGCGGCCGTCATGCGGCAAGGGGCGGCCGGCGTCGTCGGTGATGGCGAGGTCGATCATGAAGGGCGGGTGGCCCACGGTCTCCTGCGTGTCGAGCCGGGCCTCCGGCCCGAGGGCGGCCACCTCCGGCTTGAAGGTGCAGACCGTGCCCAGAGGGGACATTTCGGTCATTCCCCAGGCGTGCAGCACCTGCACGCCGTAGCGCTCCTGGAAGGCCTCGATGACGGCGCGCGGGCAGGAGGAGCCGCCGATCACCACCCGGTCGAGATGCGGCAGGTCCAGCCGGTTCTCCTCCAGATAGCGCAGCAGGCCCAGCCAGATGGTGGGCACGGCAGCGGTGATGGTGACCCCGAGCGACAGCATCTCGTAGAGCCCGGCGGGGCTCATGTCGCGCCCCGGCATCACCATGGCCGCGCCAGACATCGGCGCGGAATAGGCGCAGGACCAGCCGTTGGCGTGGAACAGCGGCACCACCGGCATCAGCGTGTCGGAGGAGGCGAGACCGAACATGTCGCGCGCCTGGGCGGTGAGGGCGTGGAGCACGTTGGAGCGGTGGGTGTAGACCACGCCCTTGGGGTTTCCCGTGGTGCCGGAGGTGTAGCAGATGCCGCAGGCGTCGCGCTCCGAACCCTCTGTCCAGCCGGTGTCGCCGTCCGTGCCGGCAAGCCAGTCCTCGTAGCTGATGGCGGGCAGGGCGGTGGCGGGCATGCGCGCCGTGTCGGTGAGCACGATCCAGCGGCGGACCTTCGGCAGCCGGTCGGCGATGGCCTCCAGCACCGGCAGCAGGTCCGCGTCGACCATCATCACCGTGTCGCCGGCGTGGTTGATGATGTAGACGAGCTGGTCCGCGAAGAGGCGCGGGTTGAGCGTGTGCAACACCGCGCCTGCGCCGGGCACGCCGTACCACACCTCCATCATCCGCGGCGTGTTCCAGGCCATCACGCCCACCACGTCGCCCCGGCCGATGCCGTCGCGCCGCAGTGCCTGGGTCACGCGCAGGGCAGCCCCGCGCAGGGCGCCGTAGGTGGTGTCGATCCGGTCTCCCTCCGCGCTGCGGCCGGCCAGCCGGCGCCCGGCATGGTAGCGCGCCGCGTGGTCGAGAATATGCGTCACGCGCATTTCCCAGTCCTGCATCAGGTCGTGCATTCGCGTGTCCTCCCAAGTGCTCTTGTGCGGGCCTTTGGCGGCCCTTGGGGAGGAGCGTAGCACGGTTTGCGGGCTGCGCCCCTCACGCTTGTGCGCGCGCCGCCCTCAGGCGGCGGCGCGCTGGCCGGAGCCTGGGTAGAAGCGCCGGTTGCTCGCCGCCATTTCGCGCAGCAGCTCGGGCGGGGCGAAGCGCGGGCCGCAGCGCGCGGCGAGGTCCTCGGCCAGCTCCAGCACCCGGCCCGGCCCGGTCATGTCCACCCAGGAGAACGGCCCGCCGGACCAAGGCATGAACCCCCAGCCGAGGATGGCGCCCACGTCGCCTGCGCGCACATCAGTGAGCACGCCCTCCTCCAGCGCGCGCAGGGCCTCCAGCACCTGGATGAGGATGAGGCGCTGGCGCACCTCCTCCACCCCCGGCTGTTCGGGCGCGGGCGGCCAGTGCCCTGCCAGCCCGGGCCAGAGGCCGGTGCGTTTGCCTGCATCGTCATACGCATAGAAGCCGGCCTTCGCCTTGCGCCCCAGCCGGCCCTCGCCCTCCAGCGTGAAGATCACCGCGTCCGCGGCGCCGGGGGCGTGGCCCTCGCCGGCGGCGCTCGTGGCCCGGGCGATGCGCGCGGCGAGGTCGATGGAGGTCTCGTCCACCAGCTGCAGCGGCCCCAGCGGCATGCCCATGCCTGTGGCGGCGTGTTCCACCAGCGCCGGGCTCACCCCCTCTGCCACCAGGCTCACCCCCTCGTTGATGTAGGGGATGATGCAGCGGTTGGCGTAGAAGAAGCGCGCGTCGTTCACCACGATCGGGGTCTTGCCGATCTGGCGCACGAAGTCGAGCGCGCGGGCCACGGCGGCGTCGCCCGTCTCCTTGCCGCGGATGATCTCCACCAGCATCATCCGGTCCACCGGCGAGAAGAAATGGATGCCGATGAAATTTTCCGGCCGGGCGCTGGCCCTTGCCAGCCCCGAGACCGGCAGGGTGGAGGTGTTGGTGGCGAAGGTGGCCTCCGCGCCCAGAAGCGCCTCGGCGGCGGAGATGACCGGCGCCTTCACGCCGGGGTCCTCGAACACGGCCTCGATGACGAGGTCGGCGCCGGCGAGCAGGCCCATGTCGGCCCCGGCGGTGATGCGGGCGAGGGCGGCGTCGCGCGCCTCCGGCGCGAGGCGGCCGCGCTCCACGCTCGCCCCCAGCCGCTTCGCGATGCCGGCGCGGCCCGCCTCGGCGGCCTGCCCGTCCCGGTCGAGCAGCACCACGTCTATGCCGGCGGCGGCGGCCACCTGGGCGATGCCGGCCCCCATCATCCCCGCCCCGATTACGCCGAGGCGGGAGACCTTGCGGTCGGCCACGCCCTCGGGCCGCAGGGCGCCCTTCTCCAGCGCCTGCTTGGAGAGGAACAGCGAGCGGATCATCGCCTCCGAGGAAGGGTTCAGCATCACGGCGGTGAAGTGGCGCGCCTCGATCCTCAGCGCGGTGTCGAAGGGCACCAGCGCGCCCTCGTAGATGGCCGAGAGCAGCGCCCTCGCCGCCGGGTACACGCCTTGCGTGCGGCCATGCACCATCGCGGCGGCCCCCACGAAGGTGGGAAAGCCGGGGGCGGTGTAGGGCGCGCCGCCGGGCATCTTCCAGCCCTTGCGGTCCCAGGGCTTGATCAGCTCGTCCGGTTTCGCGGAGAGCACCCAGGCGCGGGCGGTCTCCAGCAGCGCCTCGGGCTCGCTCACCTCGTCGATCAGGCCGAAGTCCAGCGCCTCGGCGGGTTTCATCATCTTGCCTTCCAGCAGGATGGGCGCGGAGGCCATCAGCCCCAGCATGCGCGAGACCCGCATGGTGCCGCCGGCGCCGGGGAACAGCCCCACCTTGATCTCCGGCAGGCCCAGGCGGGCGCGCGGCGCGTCGGCCACGAAGCGGCGGTGGCAGGCGAGCGCGATCTCCAGCCCGATGCCGGCGGCGGTACCGGGCGAGGCCCAGGCCACCGGCTTGCCGCCCTTGCCGGTCTTCGGGTCCGCCCCCGCGCGCTCCAGCCGGCGCAGCACGCCGTGCATCTTCATCAACCCCTCGAAGATGCCCTTCGCCGGCTCCGCGCCGGAGGAGGCGCGCAGCGCGCCGAGCACCCGCAGGTCCATGCCGCCGGCGAAATCCTTCTTGGCGGAGGTCACGATGATGCCCTTGATCGCGTCATCGGCCAGCGCGCGCTCCAGGTGGGTGGAGAGCGCGTCCAGCGCCTCGAAGGTGAGCACGTTCATCGCGGTGTCGGGCTGGTCCCAGATCAGGGTGGCCACGCCGGAGGGGTCGGCCATGTAGTGGAAATCGGTCATCGGTCTCACTCCTGTGCGGGCAGTGGCGCGCCGGTGCGGCGGGTGCGGCTCCGGCGGGAGGAAAGCAGGCGCATCGCTCACACCCGCTCGATGATGGTGGCCGCCCCCATGCCGGAGCCGATGCACAGCGTGGTGAGGGCGGTCTCCTTGTCCGAGCGCTCCAGCTCGTCGAGCACGGTGCCGAGGATCATCGCGCCGGTGGCGCCCAGCGGATGGCCCATGGCGATGGCGCCGCCGTTCACGTTCACCCGGTCGTGGTCGAGGTCGAAGGCCTGCATGAAGCGCAGCACCACGGAGGCGAAGGCCTCGTTCACCTCGAAGAGGTCGATGTCGTCGGCGCTCATGCCCGCCCGCTCCAGCACCCGGCGGGAGACGGGCACCGGGCCGGTGAGCATGATCGTGGGGTCGGAGCCGATCTTGGCCGTGGCGCGGATGCGGGCGCGGGGCGTGAGGCCGGCCGCCGTGCCGAAGGCCTTCGAGCCGATCAGCACCCCGGCCGCGCCATCGGCGATGCCGGAGGAATTGCCGGCATGGTGCACGTGCGCGATGCGCTCCAGCTCGGGGTATTTCATCAGCGCCACGGCGTCGAAGCCCGGCATCACCTCGCCCAGTTCGCGGAAGGAGGGCTTCAGCGCGCCGAGGGACTGCATGTCGGTGCCGGGGCGGGGGAGTTCGTCGCGCGCGAGGATCTCCAGCCCGTTGCGGTCGCGCACCGGGGCGACGGAGCGGGCGAAGCGCTCCTCTTCCCAGGCGCGGGCGGCGCGCCTCTGGCTTTCCACCGCGTAGGCGTCGCAGGTGTCGCGGTCGAAGCCGTAGCGGGTGGCGATGATGTCCGAGGAGATGCCCTGCGGCACGAAATAGGCCTTCATCGCGAGCTCCGGGTCGGCGGCGATGGCACCGCCGTCGGTGCCCATGGGCACGCGGGACATGCTCTCCACCCCGCCGGCGATATAGGCCTCGCCCTGGCCGCCCATCACCTGGCCCGCGGCCATGTTCACCGCCTCGAGGCCGGAGGCGCAGAAGCGGTTGACCGAGACGCCCGGCACGCTCTCGTCGAGCCCGGAGAGCAGCACGGCCGAGCGCGCGAGGCACGCGCCCTGTTCGCCGATCTGGGTGACATTGCCCCAGATCACGTCCTCGATGAGCCGGCTGTCGAGCCCGTTGCGGGCCACGAGCGCGTCGAGGATGTCGGCGGAGAGGCGGACGGCCGAGACCTCGTGCAGCGCGCCGTCCGGCTTGCCCTTGCCGCGCGGGGTGCGCGCGGTGTCGTAGATGTAGGCGTCGGTCATCTCGGTCTCCCGCGTGTCAGCCGGGCAGGGGATGGCCCGGCATCAGGTCGTAGGGGTGTTTCCAGCCGGGCAGGGCGCGGATGCGCTCCGCCCAGGCGGCCACGGCGGGGAATTCCGCCGGGTCGAAGCCGAACTCGGGGCCGTAGAAGATGTAGCCGCAGCAGGAGAGGTCGGCGGTGGTCATCCTCGGTGCCGCGATCCACTCCCGGTCCTTCAGATGCGCCTCCAGCACCTTCATCGCCGCGCGCCAGCGGCCGGTGAGGAAGGCGATCACGTCCGGGTTGCGCGCCTTCTCGGGGGCGAAGTTGGCGAGGAACCGGGCGGTGGCGATGTTGGCGGTGAGCTTGTGGTTGTCCCAGAGCGTCCAGCGCAGGATCTCGCGGCGCTCCTCCTCCGTCTCCGGGCCGAAGCGGCCCAGGGTGCCGGCGAGGTAATCCAGGATCACCCCGGACTGGCTGAGGATGAGGCCGGCGTGTTCGAGCACCGGCGCCTCGGCCATCGGGTTGAGGGCGGTGTATTCGGGGCTGCGCACGGCGCCGTGGAAGAAATCCACGAACCGCGGCTCCCAGTCCGCGCCGCAGAGTTCCAGCATCAGCGCCGGCTTGTAGGCGTTGCCCGACTGGGCGAAGCAATGGAGGGCGTAGTCGGCCATGGTATGTCCTTGTTGCAGGGCGCGCGCGTGCGGCCCCGGGGCTCAGTAGGCGCTCTCGGCAAGCCCGGTGACCGGGCCGGCGCCGGTGCGGATGCGGATCAGGCGCAGCGCGGTCTCGGGCAGGATGCGGGCCATGTAGAAGCGGCCGGTGGCCAGCTTCGCCTCGTAGAATGCCGGGTCTTCGGGGGTGCCGGCAAGGGCGGCGGCGGCCACGCGGGCCATGTCGGCCCAGGCCCGGCCGAGGCAGACCAGCCCGAACAGGTGGAGGAAGTCGGTGGCCCCCGCGAGAGCGCCCGCCGGGTCGGCCGGCCCTTCGGAGGCGAGCCAGGCAACGCCCTCTCCCAGGTCCGCCGCGCCGGCGGCCAGCGGCCCGAGGAACTCCGCCGGCAGGCTGCCGTCTGCCGCGCAGGCGGAGAGGAACTCGCCGGTCTCGCGCAGGTATCCCGCGATGTGCTGGCCCGTGTCGGCCGGCAGCTTGCGGCCCACGAGGTCGAGCGCCTGCACGCCGTTGGTGCCCTCGTAGATCATCGCCACCCGCGCATCGCGCAGGAATTGCGCGATGCCGGTTTCCTCGATGTAGCCGTGGCCGCCGAACACCTGCTGGGCGTTCACGCAGGCCTCGAAGCCGCGGTCGGTGAGGAAGGCCTTCACCACCGGGGTGAGCAGCGCCAGCCGCCCGGCGGCCTCGGGGTCGCCGCTGTGCTCCACCGCGTCCACCAGTGCGGCGGTGGAGAGGAGGAAGGCCCGCCCACCCTCCACGAAGGCGCGCTGTTCCATCAGGATGCGGCGGATGTCGGGGTGGCGGAGGATCGGGTCCGCCGGCTGCGCGGGGTCCGAGGGGCCGATGACGGCGCGGCCCTGCAGCCGCTCCCGCGCCCAGGTGACCGCGGCCTGATGGGCGGCCGCGGCCTGCGCCAGCCCCTGCAGCCCCACCTTGATGCGGGCCTCGTTCATCATGGTGAACATCGCGCGCATGCCCTTGTGTTCTTCCCCGAGCAGGAAGCCTGTGGCGCCGTCGTAATCCATCACGCAGGTGGCGTTGGCGTGGATTCCCATCTTCTTCTCCAGCTTGGAGCAGGAGAGGGCGTTGCGCGGGCCCGGGGCGCCGGCAGCGTCGGGCAGGAATTTCGGCACGATGAACAGCGACACGCCGCGGATGCCCTCGGGCCCGCCGGGGATGCGCGCGAGCACGAGGTGGACGATGTTCTCGGTGAGGTCATGCTCGCCGGAGGAGATGAAGATCTTCTGGCCGGTGATGCGGTAGCTGCCGTCGGCCTGCGGCTCCGCGCGGCTGCGCATCAGGCCGAGGTCGGTGCCGCACTGCGGCTCGGTGAGGTTCATGGTGCCGGTCCAGCGGCCGGAGGTGAGCGGGGGCAGGTAGATGCGCTTCTGCGCCTCCGTGCCATGGGCGCGGATGGTGGAATACGCGCCGTGGGTGAGGCCGGGGTACATCATCAACGCCATGTTGGCGGAGACATGCATTTCCCCCACCGCGGCGCCGAGCAGGTGGGGCTGGCCCTGGCCGCCCCATTCCTGCGCGCAGTCCAGGGCGTTCCAGCCGTCGTCGCGCAGCAGGGCATAGGCCTCGGCGAAGCCCTGCGGCGTGCGCACCCCGCCGTTTTCCAGCCGGCAGCCGGCGCGGTCTCCCGAAGCGTTGAGCGGCGCGAGCACCTCGGTGGCGATGCGCCCGGCCTCGGCCAGCACGGCGGCGGTGGTTTCGGGGTCAAGCGCGCGGAGGGCGGGCACCGGGCTCTCGCCCGCCCGCAACACCTCGTGGAGCAGGAATGCGAAGTCCCTCAGCGGCGGCGCATAGGTCTGCATCGGCCCTCCCGGCGCTGATGACAGCGCGTTGCCCGGAGGGAACCGGTGATCGGCATGGCGACGGCATGCGGTGCGGGCTGGTGACCGGCTCCGGCCCGACTGTGGTTTCCCCCCCGGGCATGTTTCCTGTCCGGTTCCTCCAAGACGAGCGGTGCGGGGGCGATTCGATCAAGGGCTTCCCGGGCTCAGGGGCGCATAACGTCGCGTAAGCCCCTCATTCCGCGGCAAGGCGCTTTCCGGTGAGCAGGCCGCTGCTGGCGGCCTCGTGCAGGGCGCGCAGCTCCTCGATGGTCTGGTCCAGCTCCTCGCGCTCGCGCTCCAGCTCCTCCAGCCGGACGGCGGAGCTTTCGATCCACATGCGCACCTGCAGCTCGGGCCCGGTGTCCTGGTCATAGAGGTCGAGCCATTGCCGGATGCGCTCCAGCGCGAAGCCGAAGCGCCGGCCGAGCAGGATGAGCTTCAGCCGGCCACGGTCCCGCGCCGTGTACAGGCGCTTGCGCCCGTCACGCTCCGGCGCGATGAGTTCGATGTATTCGTAATACCGAAGTGTGCGGGGGGTGACGCCGAATTCGGCGCACATCTCGCTGATGGTCGATGGCCGCGTGGGCACGCCCGGAGCCTCCCTCCGCTGCTTATCTGAATGAGCGTTCATTTTCTGCGAAGCCTCGTCCGGGGTCAAGCGCCCGCGTGATGTCCGCGCGGGCGCCCCTCAGATGGGGTCAGAACAGTCCCGGGGCAAGGAAATGGAAGCCGTAGGCCACCAATAGTGCGGGAATCGTACTATAAAGCGTGGCCCGCACCGCGGCTTTCGGGTCCAGCGCGATGGCGGGGAACAGGGCGTCGCCGTCATTCGAGATGGCGTTGCCGATGAGTGCGGAGAACGGGATGAGCCCGTTCACGAACAGCGTGGTCACCAGCACCTGCGGCCCGCAGCCCGGAACCAGCCCCACGACGATGGCGATGAGCGGCAGAAGCGGCGTGACGGTGTCGAACACCTGGCCCAGATCGATGCCGGTGAGGGCGATGAGGTAGTCGTAGGCGAGATAGGCCATGATCACGTAGGCGGTGACGAAGCTGGTCTCCTCGCTCATCCGCGCCAGCGGCGGGTCCTGCGGGGAGGTGATCGCATCGACCGGCGAGGCGGCCCAGATCAGCGCGCCGAGGGCGATGCCGGCGAGGGCCACGCCCTGGGGCAGGGCGCCGAACGGCCCCGCCGGGTCGACATTGGCCAGCAGCATCGCCCCGAACACCAGTCCCGGCGCCGCGAGCGCGAGGGCGGCGATGTCGCGGGCCCGCACCCGCGAGATCCGTCCCGGCCGGGCAGCCGCCGCCCGCGCGCCGGGGCTGGCGCGCCCGGGCGCCAGCCAGTCCACCGCGTAGCCCGAGACGATGCCCGTGACCAGGCTGACCGGCAGCACCACCAGCGCCACGTCCGGCCGGGTGGCGATCAGCAGGAAGGCCGCGTCGCCCATGGTCGCCGTCAGGGTCGCGGTCACCGCGCCCATGCCGACATGGCCGGAGGAATAGGCCGCCACCACGAAGATCGCGCCGCCGCAGCCGGGCAGGGCGCCGAACAGCGCCGCGATCGGCACCTGGAAGCGGCTGTGCCGGCGCATCAGCGCGCCCACGTCCACGTGCCAGACCCGTTCCACTCCGTAGAACAGGAGCAGCGTGGCGGCCACGAAGACCGACACCTGCAGGTAGGCGTCCGTGAGCGCGCCGCGGGTGATGGCGCCCAGGTCTCCCGGCAACGCCGCCAGCGCGCCGAGCAGCAGGACGAGCGCCAGCCGGCCCGGCCGGAAGGGCCCACGCCGTGCGGGAAGGTCGGTGCGGGGCAGCCGTCCGGCGGCGCCGGTCTGGGGAAGCATCCTGGGGCTCTCCTTATTGAGAACAATTCTCAATTGCAACATCGGATCATTTCCGGCCAAAATCAAGGCGCGCGGATGACGCACCGGGCTGCGTTGCCGTTCCCGGCGGAGTATGGTCTCTTGCGGCGCAGTGAGGCGTGAGGGGAGGTCGCCCGGGACATGACTGCATTCGACCTTGAAGCGCGGATCGGCCTTGCGCGGGCCTTCATCGGCTCGCTGCCGCATGCGCAGGCGCTGGGGCTGGAATTCGTGTCCATGGGGCTGGCCGAGGCGGTGCTGCGCGTGCCCTATCACCCCCGGCTGGTCGGAGACCCGGAGACCGGCGTGATGCACGGCGGGGTGATCACCACGCTGCTGGACACCTGCTCGGGCACCGCCGTGATGCTGCACCCGACCAATGCGCAGATCACCGCCACGATGGACCTGCGCATCGACTACATGCGCGCCGCGGCGCCGGGCCTTGCGGTGAGCGCGCGCGCCCTGTGCTACCACACCACCCGCAACGTGGGCTTCGTGCGCGCTACCGCCTTCGAGGGCGCTGACGAGACTGCGGTCGTCGCCACCGCCAGCGGCGCCTTCATCATCGACCGCGACCCCCGGGAGGAGACATCCTGATGGCCCGCCCCGCGCCCGAACCCGTGCAGGTGATCAAGAAGCGGCGGGATGCGGCCCTGCGCCACCTTGTGGGCGCCGTGCCCTATATCGGCTTCCTCGGGGTCACCTTCGAGCGCCGGGGGGATGAGCTCACCGGCATCCTGCCCTATGCGCAGACCAACATCGGCAACCCGCTGCTGCCGGCGCTGCACGGCGGCGTCACCGGCGCCTTCCTGGAGATCACCGCCATCACCGAGCTGGCCTGGCAGATGATCTGGGAACGCATCGAGGGTGGCGGCGCGGAGGCGGCGCGGCTGGAGGCGGGCGGGATGATCTCGCTGCCGCGCACCATCGACTTCACGGTGGACTACCTGCGCTCCGGCCTGCCGCGCGACGCCTATGCCCGCGCGCGCATCACCCGCTCCGGGCGGCGCTATGCCTCCGTGCAGGTGGAGGGCTGGCAGGACAACCGCGAGAAACCGTTCATCCAGGCGACGGGGCATTTCATGATGCCCCGCTTCGACCGTGGCTGAGGCGGACCGCCGCGTCACCGGCCCGCGTGGCCGGGCGGGCACGCGGCGGCCCCTGCGCGGGCAAGGCTGAGGCACAGCCGCCTCCGCCCCTCAGCCGCAAGCCAGACCGGACCCCGGACCCATGACCGCCAGACTTTCCCCCGCCGACATCACCCATGCGCGGGTGCTGCGCATCGCGCTGCCCATCGCGCTCTCCAATGCCACCGTGCCCATCCTCGGCGCCGTCGACACCGGCGTCGTGGGGCAGATCGGGCTCGCCGCGCCCATCGGCGCCGTGGGCATCGGCGCCATCATCCTCACCTCGATCTACTGGGTGTTCGGCTTCCTGCGCATGGGCACCTCCGGCATGGTGGCCCAGGCGCGTGGCGCGGGCGACGTGGCCGAGACCGGGGCGCTGCTCACCCGCGCGCTCATGGTGGGCGGGCTGGCCGGGCTGGTGTTCATCGCCGCCCAGGGGCCGCTCTTCTGGGCGGCCTTCCGGGTGGCGCCGGCCTCCGACGCGGTGGAGGGGCTGGCGCGCGCCTATCTCTCCATCCGCATCTGGGGCGCGCCGGCGACCATCGCGCTCTACGCCGTCACCGGCTGGCTGATCGCGATGGAGCGCACCCGCGCGGTGCTGCTGCTGCAGGTCTGGATGAACGGGCTGAACGTGGGGCTGGACCTGTGGTTCGTCCTCGGGCTCGACTGGGGGGTGGAGGGGGTGGCCACGGCCACCCTGATCGCGGAGTGGACCGGGCTGGCGCTGGGCCTGTTCCTGTGCCGCGCCGCCTTCGCCGGGTCGCAATGGTGCGACTGGCCCCGGGTGTTCGATCGCCGACGCCTGCGCCGCATGGCCGCGGTGAACGGCGACATCATGGTGCGCTCGGTGCTGCTGCAGGCCAGCATCACCAGCTTCCTGTTCCTCGGCGCGGATTTCGGCGACGTGACGCTGGCGGCAAACCAGATCCTGCTGCAATTCCTCGAGATCACCGCCTGCGCGCTCGACGGGTTCGCCTTCGCGGCGGAGGCACTGGTGGGCCAGGCGATGGGCGCGCGCGCCCGCGCGGCGCTGCGCCGGGGCGCCTGGCTCTCCAGCCTCTGGGGCATCGGCGGGGCGCTGGCCCTCGCACTTGCCTTCGCGCTGGGCGGCAGTTTCGTCATCGACGCGATGACCACCGCGGCCCCGGTGCGCGCGGAGGCCCGCGCCTACCTGCCCTGGGCGGTGCTGGCCCCGGTGGTGGGCATCCTGGCCTGGATGTTCGACGGCATCTTCATCGGCGCCACCCGCACGCGGGACATGCGCATGGCGGCCGTGTGGTCCAGCCTGATCTACGCCGCAGCACTGCTCGCCCTCGTTCCGCTGTTTGCAAACCACGGGCTCTGGGCCGGGCTGATGGTGCTCAACACCGCGCGGGCCCTCACCCTCTGGCTGCGCTACCCCGGCCTGGAACGCGAAGCCGACACCCCGCCCCCGGCCGCCTGACACGCCGCGAGGACCAGGGCGCTGCCCGGGCCGAGACCGGCGCCCGGTCAGCGGGCCCTTGCGCAGGCCCCGGCCTGGCCGGAATGTGCCGCGTCAGTGCGTCAGTGCGTCAGTGCGTCAGTGCGTCAGTGCGTCAGTGCGGCACCGCCGCTGCGCCATGGCCTCGGGCCGCCCTCCGCCCCTGCGCCGTGCGGGCCCGCGTCAGGGAGGGCCGGGCAAGTGCCGCCCGAAGCCCGGGAGCCGCGCCGCGCGCCGGGCCCCGGTGCGGAGGCGCCATCCACCTGTCCGGCCGCGCTGGCGTCGAATCAGCCTGCCGCGCGGGGCGAGAACTGCCTTGCCGCAGTGCAAGCGAACAGCCGGCAACGCTGCGGGCGAACAGCCGGCGGCGCTGCAGTGAACAGCCCGCGACGTTGGCGGCGAACGGCCGGCGGAGTTGCAGGCGAACCGCCGGTTGCGTCGCGGCCCACCCGCTCGTGGCACGGCAGGCGAACGGCCCGTGACGTGGCAGGCGAAGCGCCCTGCCGCGTTGCAGGCGAACAGCTCCACGCGGGCAGGGAGCAGCCATGCCGCGCGGGCGGGACGGCGGGCCGTCGCCCGGGCAGCCGGGGGGCTTCAGGCGTGATCGGCGCCCACTGCCTCCGCCACGGTGGCGAAGCCGTCGCGTGCCAGCAGCGCGTCCAGCCCGGTGAGGATGGTCGGCACCAGCGACAGGCCGCGGTAGGCCAGCGCCGTGTAGAGCTGCAGCGCCGAGGCCCCGGCGCGGATCTTGGCATAGGCCTGCTCCGCCGAGCCGATGCCGCCCACGCCGATGAGCGGCACCGCGCCCCCGGTGAGCCGGTAAAGCTCCGAGAGCACCGCCGTGGAGCGCTCGAACACCGGCTGGCCGGAGAGGCCGCCGGCCTCGCCGCGCGCCGCACTCGTGAGCCCGTCCCGGGCGAGGGTGGTGTTGGTGGCCACGATGGCGTCGATGCCGGTTTCGCGCGCGGTGGCGGCGATGTCGGCGAGGGCCGCGACGTCGAGGTCCGGCGCGATCTTGAGGAACACCGGGATGCGCCGGGGCAGGGCGGCGCGCGCCGCCAGCACCCCGTCAAGCAGCGCGCGCAGGGCGGCGGGGCCCTGCAGGTCGCGCAGCTTCTCCGTGTTGGGCGAGGAGATGTTCACCGTGGCGAAATCCACCAGCGGCCCCAGGCGCGCGATCAGCGCCACGTAATCCGCCGCGCGGTCCGCGCTGTCTTTGTTCGCGCCGAGGTTCAGGCCGGTGATGCCGGCGGGGCGCGGGGCTTCCAGCGCCTGCGCCATCGCCTCCATGCCCTTGTTGTTGAAGCCGAAACGGTTGATGACACCGACGTCCTGTTCCAGCCGGAACAGGCGCGGGCGCGGGTTTCCCGGCTGCGGGCGGGGGGTGACGGCGCCCACTTCCACGAAGCCGAAGCCCGCGCGCAGCAGCGGCGCCAGCGCCTCGGCGTTCTTGTCGAATCCGGCGGCGAGGCCCAGCGGGTTCGCAAGGTCCAGCCCGGCAAGGCGCGTGGCCAGGCGCGGCGAGGTGATCGCCCCCGGCGCGGGCGCGAGCCCGAGGCGCAGTGCCCGGATGGCGAGGCCGTGGGCGGTCTCGGGGTCGAGGCGGCGCAGCAGCGGCAGGCCGGCGCGTTCGAGGAAGGCGGACATGGGCAGGCTCCGGGGCAGCGGCAGGGGTGCCGTTCTATCGGACGGAGCGGGGCCCGGGGTCAAGAGGCGGGCGGCCGGTGTCCTTCTCGTCGGGGTCATGGCCGGGGCGGTGCGGGGAGAGGGCCGGCGGAGCGCGTCGCGCGTGCCGAGCGGCCCGATGGATGGCGGGAGGCCCCGGCGCTGCGGCCGGGGCAGCGGAGCGTGGGGTGGCGGTGCCGGCACAGGGAGCGGGGCCAGGGTGGCTCGGCGGCCCGTGTTTCCCGGCAGGGTGACCGGGCCGCGCGGGGCGGCCCGGGGTGGCTCAGGCAAGCTCGGGGAAGATGTGGCGGCCGTCGGGGCCCAGCGGCAGCGGGCGGCACCAGAGGATCTCCTCGCGCGCCAGCGGGCGGTAGAGATGCGGGAAAAGCGCGCCGCCGCGCGAGGGCTCCCAGCGCAGCTCGGGGCCGAGGGCATCGGCCTCGAGGGCGGCGAGCATCAGGCCCTCGGCGCCGGCGAAGTGCTTCGCCGCCGTCTCCGCCGCCTGGGGGGCGGTGGAGAAGTGGATGAAGCCGTCCGCAAGGTCCACCGGGGCGCCGCGCGTGCTGCCCGAGGCGGTCAGCGCGTCCCATTCCGGGGCGCGCCATATCTTGTAGATCAGGGGCATGCGTGGCTTTCCTGACGTGTCGCGAAGGGGCTCAGCCTTTCACGAAGCCTTCGGCCTTGCCCCAGGCGTAGGTGGCGTCCAGCGCCTCTTCCATCGGGGCGAACATCTCCTCGATCTCGGCCTCGGTGATGATCATCGGCGGGCAGAAGGCCATCGAATCGCCGATGGAGCGCAGGATCACGCCGCGCGCCAGCAGCTCCGTGCCCAGCTTCGCGCCGACCTTGCCGGGCTGCTCGAAGGGGGTCGCGGTTCCGTCCGGCGTGAGCTCGAGCGCGCCCACCAGGCCGAGCGCACGCACCTCGCCGACCAGCGGGTGGTCCTTGTAGGCGTTGAGCTTGGTGGCGAAGAGCGGGGCGATCTTCTTCACCTGGCCGACGATGTCGCGCTCGCGGTAGATGTCGAGCACCTTGGCGCCCACGGCGCAGGACACCGGGTGGCCGCCATAGGTAAAGCCGTGCCCGAAGGTGCCGATGGTGCCGGAGTTGGACTCGATGGCCTCGGCCATGCGCGAGTCCATCGCCACGGCGGAGAGCGGCGCGTAGCCGGCGGTGAGCTGTTTGGCCAGCGACATGGAGTTGCGCGGCATCTCCAGCGTGTCGGAGCCGAACCATTCGCCCGTGCGCCCGAAGCCGGTGATCACCTCGTCCGCGATCATGTGTACGTCATACTTCTTGCACACCGCGGCGATGGCCGGGAAGTAGCCCGCCGGCGGGATGATCACGCCGCCCGCGCCCATCACCGGCTCGGCGATGAAGGCGGCAACCGTCTCCGGGCCCTCGGCGATGATCAGGGCTTCCAGGTCCTCGGCCATGCGCTTCGCGAACTCGGCCTCGGTCTCGCCCGGCTTGCCCTCGCGCCAGAAATGCGGGGTGGACGTGTGCTTGATGCCGTCCACCGGCAGGTCGAAGTCGCGGTGGTTGTAGGGCAGGCCGGTGAGCGAGGCGGAGACGATGGTCACGCCGTGATAGGCCTTCTTGCGGGAGATGATCTTCTTCTTCTCCGGCCGGCCGAGGGCGTTGTTCATGTACCAGACCAGCTTGATCTGGGTGTCGTTCGCCTCGGAGCCGGAAGACTGGTAGATGACCCGGGCCATGTCCGGGGCGAGGTCCTTGATCTTCTCGGCCAGCTCGATCGCCGGCTCGTGCGAGCGGCCGCCGAACAGGTGGTAGTAGGGCAGCTTGCCGTACTGCTCGCGCGCCGCATCCGCGACCTCGGCATCGCCGAAGCCGAGACCGCAACACCACAGGCCGGCCATGCCTTCGATGTATCCCTTGCCAGCCTGGTCGAACACACGCACACCCTCGCCGCGCTCGATCACATGCGCACCGTCGAGGCGCACCTGACGGGCGTTGGTGTAGGGGTGGAGGAGAGCCTCCACGTCACGGGTCTGGGTGTTGGTGAGCTGGTTCATCGCGATGTCCTCTGGAACGGTCCGCATTGCATGCTGATACATCCGTAGCGTGGAAGGGGAGCCATGGTCAATGACGGCTCCCCGCAATCGCATGAGGCATCAGGAGCGAAAGCGGGTCTTGATCATCACCAGCTCGGGCGTGGTGGCGGCATAGGCCTCGCTCCAGGGGGTCGCGGTCTTGCCGCAGGCCAGCGTGGTCCCGTTGATCTCTCCCCGCTCGGCGGTTCCGGTGAACAGGAAGAAATCCGGGTTCCGCACCAGCCGGTCGCCGGCCGTGTCAACCGCCAGCGCGCCGAAGAACTCGTAATCCGGCACACTGCTCCCTTTCCCGGCGCGCGACCATGCTCCGCACACGGCCGCGACGCCGTCCTGCTCGACCACTGCGTAGTAGAAGGTCATGCTGCCACCATCGTTCCAGCTGAAGACATTCCGGTAGGCGTGCACGTCGCTTATCTGCACCGTGCCGCCCGGGGTCGTGGACCCGGCGCAGCCGGCAAGCAGCGCCAGGGCACACAGGGCCGCGCCGCGCAGGCGGCGGGCAGGCCGCGCCTGTGCCCGTGCCTGCGGCGTGGGCGTCCGGGGGGCGGTTCCCGGCACCCCCGCGGTGCAGGGGGCGGCGCGCTGGCCGGTGAAGGCGCAGGAGAGGGGGGATGCCGGCATGGTGTCTCGCAGGGGCTGGAAGGGACAGGGGGGCGGGGTCATTCGACGAAGGTCGTCTGACCCTGCTTGAGGCGCGGGGCGGTGGTGGCGAAGGCGGGCTGCCACGGCACGTCGGAGAAGGCGCAGTTCAGGGTGCGCTCGCCGAGGTTGCCGGGCTCGGTCTTGCCGGTCGCATTGAAGAACTCGATGTTCTGCATCAGCCGCTCGTCGCCGATGTAGACGTACATGGAGCGCAGCATCTGCGGGTAGTGCATGCTGGGCCCGCCGCCGAAGTAGGACCAGGCGCCGCAGACCGCGGTGCGCCCGGCGGTCTCGGTGACGGCGTAGACGATGGTGTAGCTCTCGCCGGTGGTCCAGCGGCCCATGGTGCCATGCGCGTCCACCGACCTGATGTCCACGGTGCCGGCATTCTGGTGCGCCGGCGCGCAGGCCGACAGGGCGGCGAGGGCGGTGAGGCCGAGGGCGGCGGCGCCGCGCGAAAGGGATCGGGGGGTAATCATGGTCACTCCTGATGATCGACTGAAATGGCGGAACAGGCGGCGGCTCAGCCGTTGAAACTGTGCTGGCTGGCGGAGATTTCGGGGCGCTGCGTGGCATAACCCGGCTGCCAGGGCAGCTCGGAGAGCGCGCAGCTCAGCGTGGGCGTGTCGACCGTGCCGGGCTCCGCCACGCCGGTTGCGGTGAAGTAGGAGAGGTTGCTCACCAGCCGGTCGTCGCCCATGTCCACCCGCATCGAGCTGAGCAGCTGGGGATAATGCGTGCTGGTGGCATTGCCGAAGTAGGACCAGGCGCCGCAGACCGCGGCGCGCCCGGAGATCTCGGTGACGGCGTAGATCACGGTGAAGCTCTCGCCGCTGCGCCAGCGCCCCATGTAGGCCCGGGGGCGCACCGTCTCCACCGCCACGGTTCCCGCACGGATGTTCTGCGGGGCGGGGGTGCAGGCGGACAGCAGCGCGAGGGCGGCGCAGGCGACCGCGGCACGAGGCGGGGATATGGCAGGCATGTCCGGTACTCCGGCAGGGGCGGGATGGGGGAGCCGGTCAGGATGGCGATGACGATGACCGGGCCGGCCGCGCGACGGCGGCGGCCCCGGTCCGGCTCCGGGGGAGAAGGCGGTGAGGGGACGCGCCCGACCGCCCGGCGCGCGGCCACGCCGCTCCGGCCCGGGGCCGGGCGCGGCGGAGGGAACGGGAACGCGGCAGGGACATCGAGGGACAGGGCTCCGCAACGGCAGGACCTTCAGAAGACCCGCCGAGGCGGCGCAGGTCAAGTCCGCGTGAACCTGTCGTGACCGGCGCGGCCCCCCCCCCTTGCGGTTGCGCGCGCTTGACCTGAGCCGGGCCCTCGCTCACCATCCCGTTATCCGGCCTGCGGAAGGCCCCGGACGCACACAGGGGAGAATTTGTCTTGAAGCTCGCGAGAACCCTCACGATCGGCTCCGCCATCGCGATGATGGCCGGCATGGCGCATGCGGAGTATCGTCTCACCGTCCTGCACACCAACGACTTCCACTCCCGCTTCGAGCCGATCTCGAAATACGACAGCGGCTGCGGTGAGGAGGACAACACCGCCGGCAAGTGCTTCGGCGGCTCGGCGCGCCTGGCGACGGCCATCGCGGAGCAGCGCGAGGCGACCCCGAACACCCTGCTGGTGGATGGCGGCGACCAGTTCCAGGGCACGCTGTTCTACACCTATTACAAGGGCAAGCTGGCGGCGGAGATGATGAACCGCCTCGGCTATGACGCGATGACCGTGGGCAACCATGAGTTCGACGACGGCCCCGAGGTGCTGCGCGGCTTCATCGACGCGCTCGAGTTTCCCATCCTGATGTCGAACGCCGACATCTCGGCGGAGCCGCAGCTCTCCGACGTGCTGAAGAAGTCGACCGTCATCGAGAAGGACGGGCAGATGATCGGCCTCATCGGCCTCACCCCGCAGGACACCGACGAGCTGGCCTCCCCGGGCCCGAACGTGCATTTCTCCGACCCCTCCGAGGCCGTGCGCGGCGAGGTGGCGAAGCTCGCCGAGATGGGCGTGAACAAGATCATCGTGCTGTCGCATTCCGGCTACAAGGTGGACCAGAAGGTGGCGGCGGAGGTGGATGGGATCGACGTGATCGTCGGCGGCCACACCAACACCTTCCTCTCCAACACCTCCGACAAGGCCGAGGGCCCGTACCCGACCATGGTCAACGGCACGGCCATCGTCTCCGCCTATGCCTACGGCAAGTTCCTCGGCAAGCTCGACGTGGTGTTCGACGATGACGGCAACGTCACCTCCGCCACCGGCGAGCCGCTCATCATGGACGGCAATGTCGTCGAGGACGGGCCGGTGAAGGAGCGCATCGCCGAGGCGGCGAAGCCGCTGGAGGAGATCCGCTCCGAGGTGATCGGCTCCACCGCGGCTCCCATCGACGGCTCGAAGGACAGCTGCCGCATCTCCGAATGCGAGATGGGCGTGCTGGTGGCCGACGCGATGCTCGACCGCGTGAAGGACCAGGGTGTCACCATCGCCATCGCGAACGGCGGCGGCCTGCGCGCCTCCATCGACGCGGGAGAGGTGACGATGGGCGAGGTGCTCACCGTGCTGCCGTTCCAGAACACGCTCGCCACCTTCCAGCTCAAGGGCGCGGACGTGGTCGCGGCGCTGGAGAACGGCGTGAGCCAGGTGGAGGAACTCGCCGGGCGCTTCCCGCAGGTCGCCGGGCTGAAATACACCTGGAACCGCGGCGCGCCCGCCGGCAGCCGCATCAAGTCCGTCATGGTGGCGGATGGCGAGGGCTGGGCCCCGATCGACCCCGAAACCACCTATTCCGTGGTCTCGAACAACTACATGCGCTCGGGCGGCGACGGCTACAAGGTGTTCGCCGAGGACGGCATGAACGCCTATGACTACGGCCCGGGCCTGGAGGAGGTGGTGGCGAAGTTCATCGAGGCCTCCGGCAGCTACAAGCCCTACACCGACGGGCGCATCACCGAGGAGTGACCCGCTCCTCGCCGCCGGGCGGCCCCCGCTGCCCGGCCCCCCTCTTCGGATTTCCTTAACTTCCCCGGGCCTAGAGTCCCCGTGAGGTTGCATTCCGGGAGGGTCCTATGAGGGAAAGTCCAGTTGAGGTGAGCAGGTCTTCCGACCTGCTGGGTATCGGAATGGCGGAGCGGCAGTTGTCCTGCCTGCTGGTGGATGACAGCCGGTTTGATCGCAGGCGCGTGCGCTATGTGGCCGAGCGCAGCGGGATCAACATCGCCTTCCTCGAGGCCACGACGATCGCGGAGGCGCGCACCGCTCTCGATACGCAGCCCATAGACTTCATCCTGCTCGATAATTTCCTGCCGGACGGGCAGGGGCTGGGCCTCGCGCTCGACCTGTCGGAGCGCGGGCTGCCGGTCATCATGCTCAGCGGGCAGGATGAGAACGGCCTCTCCGATGCCGCGATCTGGGCCGGGATGGACCAGTTCGTGCAGAAGGACCGGCTGAGCCCGGAGCTCTTCGCGGAAATGGTGCATGGCCTGGTGGAACGCGGCCGCGCCTCCTTCCCGCCCGAGGCGCTGCCTGAAGCCGCCCAGGACCGGATGCAGGGCTTCGCGCGCGACTGCGTGAGCGAGATGTCGCCCCCCGTGTCGCGGCTCTACACGCTGACGCGCGAGATGCGCAATCAGCTCTCGGGCAATGACCGGGTCACCCAGCACCGGATTCTCGGCGAGATGGAGGAGCTTTGCGGCGCCCTGGCCGACTACCTGACGGACATTCGCAAGAACACCCGTCCGAGCTGATCTCATCCGAGGGGGCGCCCGAATCGCGCCCTCCCACCCTTTTCCGCCACCGGTCCGGGGCACGGCACGCGCTCCGCCACCGGGGGCGGAGCATTCAGGGCTGGTGTTGCCTGCCTGATGCGCCGCCGGGCAGGGCCAGGCCCCGGTGCCGGCACGTGCTGTCTGTCGCGCGGGACGGGGGCGCGACGTCAGAGCGCTGCGAGCAGCGCGTCCACATCCTCGGCCGTGGTCGACCAGTTGCACACCATCCGGCAGGACAGCATTTCGTCATCCGGCCCCTCGAGGGACTGGTTGAACGGCCAGAAGTAGTAATGCGCCCCGGCCTGCTGCGCCCGCTTGTGGCTGGCGCGGGGGAAGGCGGTGAAGATGGCGTTGGCTTGAACCGGGTGCAGCAGCCGGGCCTGCCGGGCGCGCAGCCCCTCGGCCAGCCGGTCGGCGGCGGCATTCGCGCTGGCCGCCAGGCGCAGCCACAGCCCGTCGGTGAGATAGGCGTCCATCTGCGCGGAAAGATAGCGGTGCTTGGAGAACAGGTGGCCGCCGCGCTTGCGCCGCAGTTCGAATTCCCAGGCCTTCTTCGGGTCGAACATCACCACGGCCTCGACGCCCATCAGCCCGTTCTTCGTGCCGCCGAAGGACAGGATGTCCACCCCGGCCTTCCAGGTCAGCTCCGCCGGCGTGCAGCCGAGCCGCACCAGCGCATTGGCGAAGCGCGCGCCGTCCATGTGCACCGGAACGCCCTCGGCATGGGCCATCCCGGCCAGTTCCGCCACTTCGGCCGGCGTGTAGATCGCCCCGTTCTCTGTGGCATTGGTGAGCGACAGCGCGCCCTTCTGCACGTTGTGCACCCCGCCGCGCCCGGTGAAGGACAGCGCGCGGGCGAGGGATTCGGGGGCGATCTTCGCGTCCTTGCCGTCGAGCAGGGTGAGCTTGGCGCCGCCGGTATAGAATTCCGGCGCCGCGCATTCGTCTTCCTCGATATGCGCGTTGCGATGGCAGAACACGGTGGCCCAGGGCGGGCAGAGCATGGCGAGCGACAGCGCGTTGGCCGTGGTGCCGGTGGAGACGAGGTAGACCGCGGCCTCCGGGGCCTCGAAGGCCTCGCGGATCTTCGCGGTCACCCGTGCCATCAGCGGATCGGCTCCGTAGGAGGCGGCGTACCCGGCGTTCGCGGCGGCCAGCGCGGCCATCACTTCGGGGGCCACGGGGCCTGCGTTGTCAGAGCTGAACCACATCAGATGTCTCTCCAGATTATGTGATCTTCCAGGTCGTCCTCGTCCACGTCCCACTCCGGAACGGTGCTGTCGCGCACGGAGTTGCCGGAAAGGAAGGGGCTGTCCGGATCGCCGGTCAGCAGCGGGTGCCAGTAGGGCAGCTTCTCGCCGTAGGAGAGCCGACGGTAGGCGCAGGTCTTCGGCATCCAGTCGCGGATCTGCGGCAGGTTGTCGGGCGAGATCACCACGCAGCCCTTCACCAGGGACTGGCGCAGCGCGTACTGGCTGCAGCGGCAGGTGGAATCGTCGAACAGCCGGCAGGCGACGTCGGTGTAGTGCACCTTGCCCGTCTCCTCGTCCTCGAGCTTGAGAACGCAGCACTTTCCGCAGCCGTCGCACAGCGCTTCCCACTCCTCCGAGGTCATCTCGAGAAGCGGCACGGTGTTCCAGAAGGCGGGGCGAAGCTTGGACATGGCCGTTTCTAAGCCGGATTGCGGTGCGATTCCAGTCTCATCGCTCGGGGGAGGAGAGATCGGGCCCGGCACGGTGGTGGCGCAGGATCACCGCCGCCGCGACAAGCCCCGTGAGGCCGAAGATCACCATCACGTCCTCGCGCGCCAGCCCCGCCGCGACCAGCCCGATCGCCAGCAGCGCGGAGCCCACCATGGAGATCGAATCGACCACGTTCGAGCAGGCCACGAACCGCCCGCGCTCGCCCTCCGGCGAGGTGGCCTGGTAGATCACCGAGAGCGGCACGACGTAGAGCCCCGCGGCCGCAGACATCAGCGTGAAGCCCGTCAGCAGCGGCCAGGCGTCGCCGCGCGCGAGGAAGGCGGCCCCGTCCATCAGCGGCGCGTCGGGCGCGATGTCGGCGCCGTAGCCGGCGAGCCCGGCGCGGAACAGCGCAATGCCGGCGAGGATGCCGAGCGCGCCGAAGGGTGCTGTGCGGTAGCTCACCTCGCCGCGCAGGATGCGGTTGCAGGCCAGCGCCCCCAGCGCCACGCCCACCGAGAAGGTGACCAGCAGCAGCAGGGCCACGTCCTCCGTGCCGTGCAGGTTTTCCTTGGCCAGCGGCGGGATGAAGCTCAGCACCGCCGCGCCGGTGAACCAGAACCAGCCCGAGAGCAGGATGGCGAAGAACGGCTCGGGCGCCCGCGCCCCGTCGCGCAGCGAGCGGACCATGGCGCGCGGCAGCAGCCAGTCCACCTTCGGCGCCGGCCCCAGCGGCGGCACCGGCAGGGCACGCAGCGAGGCCAGCCAGCCGACCAGCGCAATGCCGATCACCGCCAGCGAGGCCACCGTCACCCCGTCCGCCGTGAGCACCAGCTTCGCCCCGGCGATCTGCCCGAGGATGATGGCGAGAAAGGTCGCCGCCTGCACCAGCCCGTTGCCGGCCACCAGCTCGCGCCGGGCAAGGTAGCGCGGCAGCACCGCGTATTTGATCGGCGCGAAGAAGGCGGATTGCGCCCCCATCGCGAACAGCAGCACGAACAGCAGGGTGACGTTCTGGGCGTGGAAGGCGAGGGCGGCGAGCCCCATCAGCACCACCTCGGCGAATTTCACCCAGCGCATCATCACCGCCTTGTCCACCCGGTCGGAGATCAGCCCCGCCGTGGGCGAGATCAGCGCGAAGGGCAGGATGAACAGCGCGGCGGAGACCTGCACCAGCAGGTCCAGTTCCCCCTCCAGCCCGCGCTCGCGCGCCAGCCGCCAGGTGAGCAGCGCCACGAAGGCGGTCTTGAAGCACTGGTCGTTGAAGGCGCCGAGAAACTGCACCCAGAACAGCGGCCAGAAGCGCCTGAGGCGCAGCAGGGCGAACTGGCTGGGCTCCTGCTCCGGGGCATCGGTCATGCGGCGTCTCCTGCGTGTGCGGGCGGTCCCCCTCCCGGAATGGGGTGCGTGGCGGGCGGGGTCAATCCTCGTTCGGCGCCTTCGCGGCGTACAGCGCCCGGGCGCGGGCCGCCCGCTCCGGGCCGGCATGTTCCTCGATCAGCGCCATGGTGGCGGTCTCGATGGTCTCCTCCAGCCGTGCCATGAAGGGCTCCAGCGCCAGGCCCGGCGGGATGGGCGGCAGGAATTCCACGGCGCCCGTGGTGCCCGGGTGCTTTTCCCATTCGCGCCGCGGCCAGATCACGCCCACGGAAAGGGCGACGGGTGTGGCCTCCACCCCCAGCGCGTCATAGATGCGCCAGACGCCGGTGCGGTAGCGCTCGCGCGCGCCGAGGCTCATCAGCGTGCCCTCGGGATAGATGAGCACCGGCCTGCCTTCCGCGTGCACCCGGGCCGCGCCGTCGATCACCGCGGCGCTGCGCCCGGCCGGCGGGCCGGAGACCGGCACGAGGATGTAGCCCAGCCGGCGGATCACCCGGCCCACGAACGGGTAGCCCTCCAGCTCCTGCATGGCGATGGCGCCGGCCTGGGGGAAGAGGGCGAGCAGCGCGATGGCGTCCAGCTCGGACTGGTGTTTCGCCACGATGAGCGCCGGGCCGCCGGGGGGCAGGGCGTCGCGCCCGCGCAGCTCCACCCGGGCGCCGAGAATGAGGCGCACCGCGCCCAGCATGATCCGCGCCCAGAGGCCGAGCAGCCCGCGCAGCCTGCGTGGCCCCACCACGAAGCTGAGCGCCCAGGCGAGGCCGGCCATGGCGAAGGTGAAGCCGTAGAGCCAGAGATTGAACAGCACTGAACGCACACGCGGCCCCTCCCGTCCGGCCGGCGCGGAGGGTGCCCGGTTTTGCCCCGCCTGCCAACCGGTCAGAGTGGCGCGCGCGCGCTCAGCGTGGCGCGGGCCTGCGCGCAGTCCCGGTCCATCTGCGCGATGAGCGCCGGCAGCCCGTCGAAACGCAGCTCCGGGCGTTGGAAATCCACCAGCCCCACGGAGAGTTCGGTGCCGTAGAGATCGCCGGAGAAATCGAACAGGAACACTTCGAGATTCGGCCGGTTCTCGCCGAACATCGGCCGCACGCCCAGCGAGGCGGCGCCGTGGTAGCTGCCGGCATGCGGGCCCTCCAGCACGTCCACCGTCACGGCGTAGACACCGAAGGCCGGAAGGTGCAGCCCGTCGATCGGCAGGTTGGCGGTGGGAAAGCCCAGCTCGCGGCCCCGCGCGTCGCCATGCTCCACCCGCGCCTCGATGCGGTGCCAGTGGCCCAGCATGCGGCGCGCGTCGGCCGGCCGGCCCTCTTCCAGCGCCTGGCGGATGGCGGTGGAGGAGTAATCCGTGTCCCCGTCCGAGACCAGCGGCGCCGCGGTCACGGCGAAGCCCAGCTCCGCGCCCAGGCGCGCCAGCGTCTGGGCGTCTCCGGCCCGGCCGCGCCCGAAGCGGAAGTCCTGCCCGACGACGACATGCGACACGCCGAGGCCCCGCACCAGGATGTCACGGGCGAAATCCTCCGCCGTGAGGCGCGCGAGAGCGGCGTTGAAGGGGAGTTCGTAGAGCAGCCCGACGCCGAGTTTCTGCAGCCGGTGGGCGCGCGCGGCGGGATTCATCAGCCGGAAGGGCGGCGCGTCCGGGGCGAAGAAGCTGCGCGGGTGCGGCTCGAAGGTGACAACACCCGCAGGCACGCCGGCAGCGCGGGCCGCCTCCAGCGCCAGCCCGATCACCGCCTGGTGGCCGAGATGGACGCCGTCGAAATTTCCCATGGCGATCGACGCGCCCCGCTCCGCGGGATCGGTCGTGGCAGTGCTCCGGATGATCCGCATGGCCCCCTGGCGGGGTCGCGGCCCCGTCCTTCAGTCGAACTTGCGGCTCGGCGCCAGAACCAGCGCCTCGCCCTTCAGCACGACCGTATCACCCACGCGGGCCGCACAATCAAGCGTCACCCTGCGGCGGGAGTGATCGATGGCGGTCACTTCCACGGTGGCTTCCACCCGGTCCCCGGGGCGCACGGGGGCGAGGAAGCGCATCGTCTGGCCCAGGTAGACGGTGCCATGGCCGGGAAGCTGCTCGCCGATGACGGCCGAGATCAGCCCGGCGGTGAGCATGCCATGCGCGATGCGGCCCTCGAAGATGGTGTCGCGGGCATAGGCATCGTCCAGGTGGACGGGGTTATGGTCGGTGGATACTTCGGCGAACAGCTCGATGTCGCGGTCGGTCACAACCTTGGCCAGGCTGCGGCGCATGCCGATTTCAATGTCTTCGATGACGATCGTGCCTCGGGGCTGGTTGTCGAGCATGGCCATTTCCTGGTTGCAGTGCAGCGCACAACGCCGGTTCGGACTGCGGTGCGGGAGGCAGCGCGCACGTCCTGCTGATGTTGTTGCAGTGCAACCTAGCGCGGAGGGCCAGGCTTGGCAAGAGGGTCGCGCAAGATAAGCACGCGGTGTGGATTAAAGTCGTAACATTGTTGCGTGTGGAATCGCGCGCCGCCACCCGCGCGCACATGTGCGGCGGGGGTGTGAGTCAGCCCATCCAGGCCTCCTGCTGCAGGGAATTTGCCATGAACATGAGGCCGCGCTGCAGCTCCTCGCGGGTGATGGAGCCGCCGAGGCAGACGCGGACATGCTCATCCGGCGCGCCGCTCACGGTGAACACGTCCGAGGGCATGATGCCGACATGCCGCCCCGCCATGCGGCCCATCAGGTCGGCGCGGCCGGACCCCTTGGGCAGGTTCAGCCAGATGTTGAAGGCGTTCGGGTCGGAGGTGAAGGTGAGCCCCTCCAGCGTCTCCGCCGCGATGGCCTGGCGCGCGGCGCTCTCCGCGCGGATGAAGCGGCGGATGCGTTCGGCCGTGCCGTCCTCGATCCAGTGGGTGGCGAGGGCGGTGGAGATCGGCGAGGGCATCACCGCCGTGGCCCGCAGCGCCTGGGCGAGGTTGAACGCCGCCCGGCCGCTGGGCGCCACCACATAGGCCAGCCGCAGCCCGGCGCCGATGCATTTCGCCAGGCCCCCGATGTGCCAGGTGAGGTCCGGCGCGCTCACCGCCAGCGGCGCCGGCGCGCGGGCGGGGATGAAACCGTAGGCGTCATCCTCGATCAGCGGCAGCCCGTGGCGGTTGAGCACCTCCGAGACGTCCAGCCGCCGGGCGGTGGGCATGGTGAGGGTGGTGGGGTTCTGCAGCGTGGGGTTGAGGTAGAGCGCCTTGGGCCGGTGGGCGCGGATGGCGGCTTCCAGCGCATCGGGCAGGATGCCGCCTGCGTCCATCTCCAGCCCGACGAGCTCGATGCTGAGCCGGCGCGCGATGTTGCGCAGGCCGGGGTAGGTGATGCGCTCGCACAGCACCGTGTCGCCCTGTGCGCAGAGGCTGGAGAGCACCGCGATCATCGTGGCATGGGCACCGGGCGTGACGGCGATTCGCTCCAGCCGCGGCACCATTCCGCGCATCGACAGCCAGGTGGAGGCGGCCTCCTTGTCCTGCTCGCTGCCGATGGGCGACTGGTAGCGCAGCAGCGACACCAGGTTGGCGCCGACATAGCCCAGCCCCTCGCGCATCTTCTCCAGCAGGGCGGGGTCGGTCGGCTCCGGGGGCATGTTCATCGACAGGTCCTCCTCCCCGGCGCGGGCCGGGTCGGGGGCGGTGTCGCCGGCGGACCCGGCGGTCACGAAGGTGCCGCGCCCGACATGGCTGTCCAGCAGCCCGCGGGACTGGGCCTCGGAATAGGCGCGCGAGACGGTGGTGAAATCCACGCCCAGCCGGGCCGCGAGCTTGCGCTGCGGCGGCAGGCGATCGCCGGACTTCAGCGCGCCGGAGCGGATGTCCTCCGCGATCGCGTCGGCGATCAGGATGTAGCGCGGCTTGCCGCTGTCGGGCAGATCTGGCGTCCAGTCGATCAAGGCAGTGACCCTCCTGGGCGGCTTTCTAGCGCGATGTCCCGGGGAATTGAAGCGGATTGTATGTAGGTATCATTGTATGCCGAATGAGTCTCGCTGTTTTTGTCAAATGATTCGGGAATGTTTCCGAAATGCGCCGCCCGGATTCCGGGTTATCCCGGGTAGAAATTGCATATTATGCGGGCGAAGCGAGGGAATTTTGCCGAAAAAATCATCCCGGACGGGCATTTCGTTAAAAAAATTGTATGCAGATTGAATTGCAAATTGACTGCATTCCGGCGCGCCGCACATCCTGCACCTGACCCCAGTCAGGAACAGGAGACATCAGATGCCTGCAGTCACTCAGGAAGCCCACAAGGACGGCGACTTCTTCGTCAACTACGAGGAAAAGGTCTTCGAGGACGTGAAGGCCGAAGCCGGTGAGAAGGCGCTGGTCACCTTCCACACCGTCGCCTTCGAAGGCTCCATCGGCCTCGTGAACATCCTCAATGCCATTCGCCTGAACCGGAAGGGCTACGAGACCTCCATCCTGCTCTACGGCCCGGGCGTGACGCTGGGCATCCAGCGCGGCTTCCCCACGCTGGGCGACGAGGCCTTCCCCGGGCACCAGAACTTCGCGGTGAACCTGAAGAAGTTCATGGGCGAGGGCGGCAAGGTCTACGCCTGCCGTTTCGCGCTCCAGGCGCTCTACGGCCATGGCGAGCCCTCGCTGCTGCCCGGCATCACCCCGATCGCCCCGCAGGACGTGCTGGACTGCATCCTCCTGCACAAGAAGGCCAACGCGGTGATCCTCGACACCTGGACGGTCTGACCCGCCGCCCCGGGGCACCGCGCCGTCGGTGCCCCGGGCCCCCCGGACGGGCCGCCCCGAACCGCAGCCGAGAGCGCCGCCCCCGGCGCTCCGGCCTCCCCGAGACCGGAGCCATGACATGAGAACCGACACCATCCGGGCCGCCGCGGTCCAGATCGCCCCCGATCTCACGGGTCGGGCGGGCACGGTCGAGCGGGTGCTGAACGCCATCGCCGAAGCGGCGGACAAGGGCGCGCGCTTCATCGTCTTCCCCGAGACCTTCGTGCCCTACTACCCGTATTTCTCCTTCGTGCTGCCGCCGGTGCAGCAGGGGGCGCCGCATCTCGAGCTCTACCGCGAGGCGGTCACCATCCCCTCGCCGGAAACCCGCGCGGTGGCCGAGGCCGCCCGCACCCGCGGCGTGGTGGTGGTGCTGGGGGTGAACGAGCGCGACCATGGCTCGCTCTACAACACCCAGCTCATCTTCGACGCGGACGGCACGCTGGCCCTCAAGCGTCGCAAGATCACCCCCACCTACCATGAGCGCATGGTCTGGGGGCAGGGCGACGGCGCCGGGCTGAAGGTGGTCGACACCGCCGTGGGCCGCGTGGGCGCGCTGGCCTGCTGGGAGCATTACAACCCGCTCGCCCGCTACGCGCTGATGGCCCAGCACGAGGAGATCCACGCCGCCCATTTCCCCGGCAGCCTGGTGGGCCCGGTGTTCGGCGAGCAGATCGAGGTGACCATGCGCCACCACGCGCTGGAGGCGGGCTGTTTCGTGGTGAACGCCACCGGCTGGCTCACCGAGGAGCAGATCGCCTCCATCCACCCCGACCCCGCCCTGCAGAAGGGCCTGCGCGACGGCTGCATGACCTGCATCGTCTCGCCCGAGGGCCGGCATCTCGCGCCCCCGCTCACCGACCGGGAGGGCATCCTGATCGCGGACATGGACATGCGGCTGATCACCAAGCGCAAGCGGATGATGGACAGCGTGGGCCATTACGCCCGCCCCGAGCTGCTGCATCTCGTGCATGACACCCGCCCCGCGCAGCCGCGCCATGAGGCCCCCGCGCCCGAGGCCGCCGCCCCATCCGAGGAGGAACCCGCCGATGTCTGACTCCGAGCTCATCAACGACCTTCAGACCAGGGGCATGCGCCTGGTCGACCCCCGCGCCGGCCATGAGAGCCGCCGCGGCGGGGCAGGGCCCTCGGACCACAAGGCGATCACCATCGGCACCACCACGGTGATGGTGCCGGTGCACACCGCGCCTGCCTTCGAGAGCCCCTATCTCGTCGAGGCGCCGGATGCCTCGGGTGCTGCGCGCGTGTTGCGTGACGGGGCGGAGGTGGCGCGCGTGCGCTTCCCGCTGCGCCCGCGCTTCTACGAGCTGAAGACCGCGGACGGCATCCCCTACAACCAGATCGCGGTGCTGCACTCGCGCGACGTGCTCGCCACCACGGTGCTGCAGACCTGCATCCGCTACGAGAGCCGCAAGAAGACCTGCCAGTTCTGCTCCATCGGCCAGAGCCTCGCCGCCGGGCGCACCATCGCGCACAAGACCCCCGCCCAGCTCGCCGAGGTGGCGAAGGCTGCGGTGGCGCTCGACGGGGTGAAGCACATGGTGCTCACCACCGGCACCCCGCGCGGCAAGGACCGCGGCGCCGCCGTGCTGGCCGAGAGTGCGGCCGCCATCAAGGCCGCGGTGGATCTCCCCATCCAGGCCCAGTGCGAGCCGCCGGAGGATGACGCCTGGCACCGCCGCATGGCCGATGCCGGGGTCGACGCGCTGGGCATGCATCTCGAAGCCGTCACGCCCGAGGTCCGCGCCCGCATCATGCCCGGCAAGGCGAGCGTGCCGCTGGAGAAGTACTTCTCCTCCTTCGAGGCGGCGGTGAAGGTGTTCGGCCACGGGCAGGTTTCCACCTACATCCTCGCGGGGCTGGGAGACAGCGCGGAGGCCATTCTCGCGATGTCCGAGAAGCTCTGTGCCATGGGCGTCTACCCCTTCGTGGTGCCCTTCGTGCCGATCTCGGGCACGCCGCTGGAGAGCCATCCCGCGCCCAGCTCGGCCTTCATGGCCTCCATCCTGCGCCCGCTCGGCGCGATGATCGTGGCCGCGGGCATGAAGTCGGAGGACATCAAGGCCGGCTGCGGCAAGTGCGGCGCCTGCTCGGCCCTCTCCACCTACGAGAAGCTGAGGGTGGCATGAGCGCGCTCGACCAGTCCGTCTTCCACTGCCCTGGCTACTACATCCGCGCCGCGGGCGAGCCCTGGGAACATGCCGGCGCCGCCGCCCTGCGCCACCGGGTGTTCGTGGAGGAGCAGGGCATCTTCACCGGCCATGACCGCGACGCGATCGACGATGTCGCCACCGCGCTGGTGGCGATCTCCACCTACGCCCATGAGGCTGACGAGGTGGTGGGCACCGTGCGCATCCATGAGGCGGAGCCGGGCCTGTGGTGGGGCTCGCGCCTCGCGGTGGACGCGCGGTTCCGCCGGGTGGGGCGGCTGGGCTCCGAGCTCATCCGCCTTGCGGTGCGCACCGCGCATGGCCGGGGCTGCGAGACTTTCCTCGCCCATGTGCAGAAGCAGAACGTGCCGCTGTTCCGCCGCCTGCACTGGGCGCTGGAGGAGGAGGTGAGCCTGCACGGCGTGCCCCATGCCCGGATGCGCGCCGACCTCGCGAAATACCCCCCCATCGCGGACCCGTTCGCCGGCTGGCTCGCGCTGGTGCGGAGTGCCGCGCGATGAGCGGCGCCGGACCGCGCCCCGCGCCGGCCGCTGCCGGGCCGGAGGGCCTCGCCGCCCTCGCCGGGGCGCTGCGGGCGCATCCCTCCATCCGCGGCAAGCGCGCCATCGCCGCGGCCACGGCAGAGCTCGGCCTGGGCGCGGCGAGCGCCGGCCAGCCGGGCGACGACGCCGCCGTCCTGCCGCGCCCCGGCGGCGGGTATGACCTGCTGGCCGGCGAGGGGTTCATCCCCGCCTTCGTGGCCGACGACCCCTGGTTCGCCGGCTGGTGCGGCGTGATGGTGAACCTCTCCGACATCGCCGCGATGGGGGGCCGGGCGGTGGCCCTCATCGACCAGGTCTGGGCCCCCTCGGCGGAGGCGGCAGCCCCCATGATGGCCGGCCTGCGCGCCGCGGCCGAAGCCTACGGCGTGCCCGTGGTGGGCGGCCACACCAATTACGCCGGGCGCGAGCTGTCGCTCGCCGTGTCGGTGTTCGGCCGGGCGGAGGCGCTGATCTCCGGTGCCGCTGCCCGCCCGGGCGAGACGCTCATCGCCGCGGTGGACCTGCGCGGCGCCTACCGGCCCAGCTTCGACAATTTCTGCGCCGCCCTCGACGTGGCGCCCGAACGCCTGCGCGCCGACCTCGCCCTGCTGCCGGAGCTGGCGGAGGCCGGGCTGGTGCGCGCCGGCAAGGACATCAGCCAGGGCGGCATCGCCGGCACCGCGCTGATGCTGGCGGAATGCTCGGGCGCCGGCATCGACATCGACCTGGACGCGCTCGTCCTGCCCGGGGGCACGGACCCGGAGCGCTGGCTGCGCAGCTTTCCCAGCTTCGGCTTCCTGCTCACCGCCCGGCCGCAGGACGCGGCCGCAGTCTGCGCCCGTTTCGCCGCGCGCGACATCTCCGCAACCGTCATCGGCACGGTCACCCCCGGCAGTGCCGTCACCTTCCGCTCCGGCGGGGCGGCGGCGCTGTTCTGGGACCATGCCGCAACCCCCTATCTCGGCCTCGCGCCGAAGGAGCCCTCCCATGCCTGAAGTCCGTTTCACCCTGCGCTGGCCCGATGGCAGCGAGGATGTGTGCTACTCGCCCTCCACGGTGATCACCCGGTTCTTCACCGTGGGCGAGAGCTACGCGCTGCCCGATTTCCTCACCCGCGCGCGCATCGGCTACGAGAAGGCCTCCATGCGCGTGGCCGAGCGCTACGGCTATGCCTGCACCGCCGCGATGGCCGAGCTGGACCGGATCGAGGCCCGTGCCGCCACCTTCGAGGGCCAGGCGGAGGCCGCCGTCGCCTGCACGGCGATGAGCCAGTGAGGGAGGGCGACATGAAGGACCTGAAGGAGACGGCCCCGGAGCACCGGGTTTCCGTCGTCATCGTGGGCGGCGGACAGGCCGGGCTCTCGGTGAGCTGGCACCTCACGCGCCGCGGCATCGACCATGTGGTGCTGGAGCGCTTCGGCCGCTTCCACTCCTGGCGGGAGAACCGCTGGGACAGCTTCTGCCTCGTGACGCCGAACTGGCAGTGCCGGCTGCCGGGCTTTCCCTACGCGGGGCCGGACCCGGACGGCTTCATGCTGCGCGACGAGATCACCGAATACCTCGATGCCTTCGCGGCGAGCTTCGACCCGCCGCTGCGCGAGGGCGTCACCGTCACCCGCGTCACGCGGGACGCGGGCGGAGAGGGCGTGCGGGACGCGGGCGGAGAGGGCGTGCGGGATGCGTGCGCAGGCGGCGCGCCGAACGCGGCCGGAGAGGGCGCGCAGGAGGCAGGCGGAGAGGGGGAGCCGCACACGGTCAGCCCTGCGCGGCTCCCGGCAGATGGCCCGTGGCAGGCGGAAGCCGGAGCGCGCGGCGCGGGTGGCACCGATGCCCCGGCCAACACCGGTTACCGGGTGGAGACTTCGGCAGGCATCTGGCGCTGCGACCATGTGGTGATCGCCACCGGCGGCTACGACAGCCCGATCGTGCCGCCCTGCGCCGCGGCGCTGGACCCGGCCGTCACCCAGCTCCACTCGCGCGATTATCGCCGCCCGGAGCAGCTCCCCGAGGGCGGTACGCTGGTGGTCGGCACCGGCCAGTCCGGCGTGCAGATCATGGACGACCTCGTGCGCGTCGGCCGCGAGGTGCACCTCGCCGTGGGCCCCGCGCCGCGCAGCCCGCGCAAGTACCGCGGCCGCGACGCGACCGACTGGCTCTACGACATGGGCCATTACGCCATGACCATCGACCGCCACCCGGACCCCGCGGCGGCCGTCTCGAAGACCAATCACTACATGTCCGGGCGCGACGGCGGCCGGGAGATCGACCTGCGCCGCTTCCACGTGGAGAACGGCGTGCAGCTTTACGGCAGCCTGGCGGATATCGAGGGCACCCGCATCCGCTTCCTGCCCGACCTCGGCCGCAATCTCGATGACGCGGACCGCTCCTACCTCGGCATCCGCACCCAGATCGACGCCTGGATCGCCCGGCAGGGCATCGATGCGCCCGCGGAGCCGCCCTTCGAGCCGCTCTGGCACCCGGAGCGGGAGACGCAGGAGATCGACTGCGCCGCGCTCGGCATCACCTCGGTGGTCTGGTCCATCGGCTTCCGCCCGGATTACGGCTGGATCGACGTGCCGGTCTTCGACGACCGCGGCCGCCCGCTCTACACGCGCGGCGTCTGCCCGGTGCCGGGGATGTATTTCATCGGCCTGGGCTGGCTGAACACCTGGGGCTCCGGCCGCTTCCTCGGGATCGACGAGGACAGCAATCATCTCGCCGGGGTGATCGAGGCCCGCCATGCCGCCGCCCGGGCGGAGGCCTGAGCCGTGCGGGCCCTGACCCCGGCCGCCCCGCGCCCCACCCGGCCGGAGGCCCCGTCCGGCACGCCCCGGCACGCGGACGCGGCGGCCGTCCTGCCCCTGCGCCCCGCACCGCCGGCGCCGGAGCTCGCTGACGAGGTCCGGCTGGGCATGGCCCAGCTCGGGCCGGACGGGCTCTCCGAGCAATGGCTGCTGCGCGACTGCGGCGACCGGCACTGGCAGCTCATCGCCCTGGCGATGGGCCAGGCGCGCGCCGTGTTCACCGATGCGGACGGTCGCCCGGTCTATGCCGCCTTCTGCGCCACCTCGCTGGAGCTGGAGGCGCCGGGACCGGGCGCGCTCGGCGGCGTGCTCGGCCTGCGCTCGGCGCTGTTCCGGCTGGGCGCGAGCCGCATCGGCTCCATCCATCACCTCGCCGTGGACGGCCGCCCGGCCGGGCGGTTGCGGATGATCTCCACCTTCGTGGGCCATGGCCCGGAGGGCGGCAACCGCGGCATCCTGCGCCGCCCGCCGCTGCGCCGGGTCGTGCTGCCGGAGGCGGGCCCCGAGCTGTCGGACCTCGCTGCGCACAGCCGCGCCACGGTGCGCGCCCTGGCGCCGGCCCGGCCGGAGCCGGCGCCGCTGCTCGCGGTCACGCCCTGCCCAGCGCTTGACTTCAACGCGGTGGGATTGCTGTATTTTCCCGCCTTCAGCGCGCTGGCCGAGCGGGCGCGCACGGCCCGACCCGGGCCGCTGGCCCGTCGGGATGTGATCTACCTCGGCAATGTCGACCCGGGCGACAGCATCGCCCTCCACCCGGAGCCGGGGCAGGGTGCGGGGGCGCTGGGCCTGTGGCGCCCTGACGGGGTGCGCATCGCCACCGTGCGCAGCCGATACCATCAGTAACGTGACAATCGGTCCACAATGATGCCTTCAATCTCCGCGGCGCGCGGCGCATATGGAGGGGAGGAAACGCCTGCAATCCAAGGACCCCGGAAATGGCCGAAAACCTCGCCCCCGATGACCGCCCGCTGCGCCCGGCCGTGCTGCGCGGCCTGCGCCGCCGCTGCCCGCGCTGCGGCGTGGGAAAGCTGTTCTCCGGGTATCTGCGGGTGAATGACTGCTGCGACTCCTGCGGGCTGGACCTTACCCGGCAGCGCGCGGATGACGGCCCGGCCTATATCGTGATCCTCATCGTCGGCCATGTGATGGGCTTGCTGATGCTCGAACTCTCGTCATTCCTGCGCGTGGCGCCGCTGACGGTGGCCGCCGTGCTCTGCGTGGTGGCCCTCGGCCTGTCGATGTGGATGTTGCCACGGGTGAAGGGCGGGTTCATCGCCTATCAGTGGGCCAAGGGGCTGCACGGCTTCTGAGGCCTGCGCCCGGCACGGCCTGCGGTGCCGGTGCTGCCACGCCGAACGGCGCGGCCCTTGCTCCGCCCACGCCGCACGCCGCGACGCGCGCCGGGTGTCCCGTTCAGCGCGCTGCGCGGTATGGCCTGGCGCGGGGCAGCATAGCCGGGCGCGGTGCGGAAGGCGCGGGCGTACCGGGACAGTCGATTGCGCCTGCCGGTGCGCGCGGTATGGTCTGGCGCGGCAGAGCGTCGTCGGGCGCGGTGCGGCGGGTGCAGGCGCACCTGGGCAGCCGATTGCGCCTGCCCGGCTCGCCCGGTGGTCCTGATGGCTGTTCCCGCCGGCCCGCCGTTGCAGCGCGCCCCCCGAGCTCCCCTCCCGCGGGCGCTCCGCCCGGTGAGAGACGTGGCGGAGGGGCGGTTCCGGGCGCACCCGGACCGCCGCGGCCTTGCAGCGGTGCGCCCGCCCGCTCTCCGAGCCCTCCGTCGGTGCCCTGGGGTTGCGAGGGGGGCGCCGGGGTCAGCGCAGGCGGCCGATGGCGTAGCTCGGGTCCAGGTCGTGCGCATCGAGATAGCTGTAGAGGCGTTCGGCATCCGGCGCTTCCACGTCCGGGCCCATCTCCGGGGCCGCCAGCCCGCCGGTGATGAACAGCGTGTCGAGCCCCTGGTCCACGCCGCCGCGCACGTCGGTGTGGATGCCGTCTCCCACGCACAGGATGCGATCGTCCGCGATCTCGCGGCCCGCCGCGGCGTACAGGCGCTGACGGGCGAGGTCGTAGATCGGCGCGTGCGGCTTGCCGAAGTAGCACGAGGTGCCCCCGGCCGCGGTGTAGGCGGCGGCGATGCCGCCCGCGCACCAGATGCGCTGCTCGCCGCGGTCCACGAACACGTCCGGGTTGGCGCAGAGCAGCTTCAAGCCGCGCGCCACGCCTTCGGCGATCATGTCGGTATAGTCGTCCGGGCTCTCGGTCTCGTCGTGGAACAGGCCGGTGCACACGATGCCCTCGGCCTCGGCCAGTGGCACCCGGGCGATCTCGGTATGCGGCAGGTCGCGGCCCGGCTCGGTGAAGAAGGAGATGTCGCGCTCGGGGCCGAGATGGAAGACCCTTGTGCCGAAGGCGCCGGAGAGCATCGCCGCCTGGGCCGCGTCGCCGGAGGAGACGATGTCGTCACGCACGTCCATCGGGGTGCCCACGGCGTCGAGCTGGCCATGCACCGAGCGGCGCGGACGCGGCGAGTTGGTGAGCAGCAGCACCGTGCCGCCGCGCGCCTTGAAGCGGCGCAGGGCCTCCACCGCGGCGGGATAGGTGGTGATGCCGTTGTGCAGGCAGCCCCAGAGGTCGCAGAAGAGGGCGTCGTAGCGCCCGGCGATCTCATCGAGCGACGTGATAATCTGGGTCATGGGGTGTTCCGCGGCTTGGGGTGGCATGCGCAGGTGCAGCGGCGCAGGTGTAGCCGCCACCCGTCGGGCAATCAACCCGATGGCTGGCCGTGCCACCGGCCCGCGGCGCGCGAACACGCCCGTGCCCGGGCGTCGGCCGCAGGGGAGGCGGGCGCAGCGGCGCGGCCTTCCGGCCTCCCCGCACCCGGGGCCTGCCGCCCTGCGCGGGTCCCGCCGGACGAGGCGAGCGGTGGCCGCCGGCGCGCCGCGCTGCGGACGCAGGCTGTTCCGCCCGGGCCGCGTGTGCCGGCCGACGGGCGGTGAACGGCCGTCTCCGGACGGCGGTGCTGCGGCCGGAGCCGCGGGCGCCGCACGAGGTGAGGTGTGAGAAGCGCCTTCCGAGGCGCCGCGCTGCGGCCGCGCTCTGTGCGGCCGCAGCGGCAGGCAACGGGACGGCAGGCAACGGGACGGCAGGCAACGGGACGGCAGGCAACGGGACGGCAGGCAACGGGACGGCAGGCAACGGGACGGCAGGCAACGGGACGGCAGGCAACGGGACGGCAGGCAACGGGACGGCAGGCAACGGGACGGCAGGCAACGGGACGGCAGGCAACGGGACGGCGGGCGGCAGGCCGCGGGATGGCAGGCGGCGGTTTGCCCGGTTCCGGGCGGAGGCGCTCAGAGGTTCACGCGGGTGATGGTCCAGCCCTCGTCGTCGAGCAGTTGCAGAACCCCGGCCGCGCCGGGCAGGTGCAGCGCACCCACGGCGACGAAGGCGCCGCCGCGCTCCAGCTCCATCTCCAGCTTCGGCAGCCACTTGCGGTTGCGCCCCTCGATGAGCCGGGTCTCGAAGAGCGCGATCAGCGCGTCGGCCTTCTCCTGCGGCAGCACCTTGTAGGTCTCGTACTTGCCGTATTCCCAGATCGCCTGCAGGTCGCCGTCGAGATAGAGCTTCTTGGAGGAGGCGCGGTAGTTCTCCGCGTCGCGGGAGGTGACGATCACCAGTTCGAGCAGGTCCGCCTCGGTGCGCGCATCGCCGGAGCGGAAGGCATCCATCGCCTCCGCGCCGGTCTCCAGTCCGATGATCTGGCGGCCGCTGTCGCGCGCCTCGTTCATGATGCGCCGGTCCAGCACCGGGGCGGCCTGGGCGGCCTCCAGCGCGCAGGCCGGCTGGGCCAGCAGCATGGAGAGGAACCAGGGGTGCATGCGCTGGGCCATGTCCAGCGTCATGCCGTATTGCGGCAGGATCCCGGCGAGCATCTCCAGCGCCTGCGGCGAGAGCTTCTGCGAGAGCGGGGTGCCGGAGAGGTCGAAGATCTGCGCCGGGTTGGCGGCAAAATCCTGTTCCATCTGCGACATTTCGTCCAGCGTGATCTCCACAACCACCCGCTGCGCCTCCCCCAGCGCGGCTTCCACCGGGGCGGGAAGCGTGGTGATCTCCGGGTCCGCGTCATGGTAGGTGCCGAAGATCCAGGACACGCGCCCGGCCTTCTCCGCCGTCCAGAACCGGCCCTCGCCATGCGGCACCGCGTCGGCGGCCGAGAAGATGCTCCGGTAGTCGGCGGGGGCATCGCCGCGCAGGGCGGAGAGGCGGTCCTCGCCGCCGCACAGCGCCAGGGCCGGGGCGGCGAGAATGGAAAGAAGGGCTCCGAGGCCGGTTGCAACGCGCGTCTTCATCCACATCTCTCCATGGTCGTCGGGGGCTGGATCAGAGATAGCCTTCCTCTTGACAGACTCAAGGCCGGAGCGTATCTGGCAACCACGTTAGCACTCACGGGCGGCGAGTGCTAACAGGCGGACCGGCGGCGCCCCGCGTCGCATGGCCCGGCAATGACTGCCCGCAAGGACATACGGAAAACGCAGTTCCAAGGAGCGACTTCCATGAAATTCACCCCCCTGCATGACCGCGTTCTGGTCCGTCGCCTCGAAGGCGAAGAGAAGACCAAGGGCGGCCTGATCATCCCCGACAGCGCAAAAGAAAAGCCGGCCGAGGGCGAAGTGATCGCGGCGGGCGAAGGCGCGCGCAAGGATTCGGGCGAGCTGATCCCGATGGCCGTGAAGGCTGGTGACCGCGTGCTGTTCGGCAAATGGTCGGGCACCGAGGTCAAGGTCGACGGCGAAGACCTGCTCATCATGAAGGAAGGCGACATCCTCGGCCTGATCGGCTGAGCGACCGCCTCCTCTCCCTCCGAAACAACTGAATAGAAGGAGCACGCAACATGGCTTCGAAAGACGTCAAGTTCAGCACCGACGCCCGCGACCGCATGCTGCGCGGCGTGGACATCCTCGCCAACGCCGTGAAGGTGACCCTGGGCCCGAAAGGCCGCAACGTGGTCATCGACAAGTCGTTCGGCGCGCCCCGCATCACCAAGGACGGTGTCTCGGTGGCCAAGGAAATCGAACTGGAAGACAAGTTCGAGAACATGGGCGCCCAGATGGTCCGCGAAGTCGCTTCGCGCACCAACGACACCGCCGGTGACGGCACCACCACCGCGACCGTCCTCGCACAGGCGATCGTGAAAGAGGGCATGAAGTCGGTTGCCGCCGGCATGAACCCGATGGACCTGAAGCGCGGCATCGACCTCGCCGTGGCCCGTGTCGTGGAGTCCATCAAGGCGATGGCCCGTGACGTGACCGGCACCGACGAAGTCGCCCAGGTCGGCACCATCTCCGCCAACGGCGAATCCGAGATCGGCCGTCAGATCGCTGATGCGATGCAGAAGGTCGGCAACGAGGGTGTCATCACCGTCGAGGAGAACAAGGGCCTCGAGACCGAGACCGAAGTCGTCGAGGGCATGCAGTTCGACCGCGGCTACCTCTCGCCCTACTTCATCACCAACGCCGACAAGATGGTGGCCGAGCTCGAGGACGTCTACATCCTCCTGCACGAGAAGAAGCTCTCCTCGCTCCAGCCGATGGTGCCGCTGCTCGAGTCCGTGATCCAGACCGGCAAGCCGCTGCTGATCATCGCCGAGGACGTGGAAGGCGAGGCCCTGGCCACGCTCGTCGTCAACAAGCTGCGTGGCGGCCTGAAGATCGCGGCCGTGAAGGCTCCGGGCTTCGGCGATCGCCGCAAGGCCATGCTGCAGGACATCTCGATCCTGACCGGCGGCCAGGTGATCTCGGAAGACCTCGGCATGAAGCTCGAGAATGTCACCATCGACATGCTCGGCACCGCCAAGAAGGTCCGCATCACGAAGGACGACACCACGATCGTCGACGGTTCGGGCGAGAAGTCCGAGATCGAGGCGCGCGTCGCCCAGATCCGTCAGCAGGTCGAGGAGACCACCTCCGACTACGACCGCGAGAAGCTCCAGGAGCGTCTTGCCAAGCTCGCCGGTGGTGTGGCCGTGATCCGCGTCGGCGGCTCGACCGAGGTCGAGGTGAAGGAGCGCAAGGACCGCGTCGATGACGCGCTCAACGCGACCCGCGCCGCGGTTCAGGAAGGTATCGTCGTGGGCGGCGGTGTCGCTCTCGTGCAGGGTGCCAAGGCGCTCGACGGTCTCGAAGGCGTCAACGCCGACCAGAACGCCGGCATCAACATCGTCCGCCGTGCCCTCGAGGCCCCGCTGCGCCAGATCGCCAACAACGCCGGCGTCGACGGCGCCGTGGTTGCCGGCAAGGTGCGCGAGTCCGACGACAAGGCCTTCGGCTTCAACGCGCAGACCGAAGAATATGGCGACATGTTCAAGTTCGGCGTGATCGACCCGGCCAAGGTGGTGCGCACCGCGCTGCAGGACGCCGCGTCCGTGGCCGGCCTGCTCATCACCACCGAGGCGATGGTTGCCGACAAGCCGGAGCCGAAGGGCGCCGGTGGCGGCATGCCCGACATGGGTGGCATGGGCGGCATGGGCGGCATGGGCGGCATGATGTAATCATCGCCGTTCCCGCTCAGGAACGTCTGCCAGAGATGGCACGGAAGGGCCGCCCGCAAGGGCGGCCCTTTTCGCTTGCGCGCGGCCCCGCCCGGGCCGGACACTCACCGCACTCACCGCACTCACCGCACTCACCGCACTCACCGCACTCACCGCACTCACCGCACTCACCGCACTCACCGCACTCACCGCACTCACCGCACTCACCGCACTCACCGCACTCACCGCACTCACCGCACTCACCGCACGCGCACACCGTGCCGAGCGGGAGGTTTCAGACCCGCGAACCGCCCGGTCACGGGGAAAACGGGGGCGCTCCCGTGCCGTGGTCACCTGCCGGTGCCCCCGGCTTTGGGCCGGGCCGGGTGCTGCGCAGCCGGCGGTGGCGCGGAACGGGGGGTGTGGGAGAGGGAGGTTCCCCGGCGCGCCTGGGGCGGCGCACGGCGCTTTACAGGCGGGGCGGCTGCCGCCATAGGTGACGGATCATGCGTCTGTTCCTGCTCACGGCTCTCACCCTCATCGCCTTCGCGGCCAACTCCGTGCTCGCGCGCGCCGCCCTCGCGGAGGGGGCGATCGGGCCGGGCCTGTTCACCGCGCTGCGCCTCGCGGCCGGCGCGCTCATGCTGGGGTTCCTGGTGGCGGCGCGGCGGCGCCGGGCGGGGCGGGGCGCGGGCGGGCTCTCGGGCGGCTGGTTTCCGGCTCTGATGCTGCTCGTCTATGCCGCGGGCTTCTCCTTTGCCTATACCGGGCTGCCCACGGGCACCGGGGCGCTGATCCTGTTCGGCGGCGTGCAGGTGACCATGTTCGCCGGCGCACTGGCGGGCGGCGAGCGGCCGGGTGTCGCGCGCTGGGCGGGGGCGGTGCTGGCGCTGGCCGGGCTGGGCGTGCTCTTCGCCCCCGGAGCGGCGGCGCCCGCGCCGGACCGGGCGGCGCTGATGCTCGCCGCCGCGGTGGGCTGGGGTGTCTACTCGCTGCGCGGGCGCGCCGCGGGCGACGCGCTGGGCGCGACGGCCGGCAACTTCCTTCTCGCCGCCGTGCCGGGCTGTGCCATCGGGCTGCTGGCCGGGGAGCCGGCGCCGGGGCTGGTCGGCGTTCTGCTGGCGGTCGCCTCCGGGGCGGTGGCCTCCGGGCTGGGCTATGCCCTGTGGTACACGGTGCTCCTGCGGCTGGAGATGAGCGTGGCGGCCGTGGCGCAGCTCACCGTGCCGCTGATCGCGCTGGCCGGCGGCATGGTGTTTCTCGGCGAGCCGGCCACCTGGCGCTTCGCCGTGGCCGCGGCGCTGGTGCTCGGCGGGGTGGGCGGGGCGATCCTGCTGGGAAGGCGCCGGGCGTGAGCGCGCATGACAGCCGCCGCGCGCTGCTGGTGTTTCCGGGGCGCGACCTGCGCCGGGCGGCGCGGCCGCTCGGGCATGGCTCGCTCGCCGCCGGGCTGCGGCAGGCGATCCGGCGCGGGCTGGCGGAGGAGGCGGCGGGCGCGGTGCAGGTGCCGGCGGCCTGGCCGGGGGGCCGGCCGGTGGTGCTGCAACTGGAGCCGCCGCTGCGCGCGGCGCTGGAGGCGCGGGCCGCCGCCGCCGGGGTGTCTCCCGAAGCGGCGGCGCTGGCACTCGCGGCGCGCGGGGTCGCGCCGCGCGCCGCGGGGCATCCGGACGCTCAGAACACGAAGTGATCCGCGTCCAGGGTGACGTCGGCGGCATGGGTCAGCACGATCTTGTCGCCGGCGTCACCGTAGCGCACCACGGTGCGCTCCTCCGTGCGCGCGACCAGGGTGAGGTCCTCGAAGGCGAGGCCGGTGGCCGAGAGGTCCAGCCGGTCGTCGCTCTCGAACTTCCAGACCCTGTCGAGCCCGTCGCCCTCCATGAAGGCGAAGGTGTCGGCGCCCGCGCCGCCGCGCATGCGGTCGTCCCCGGTGCCGCCGATCAGCAGGTCGTCGCCGCCGTTGCCGCGCAGGATGTCGTCGCCCGCGCCGCCCATGAGGGTGTTGTCCTGCCAGTTGCCGCGCAGCAGGTCATCGACCAGCGAGCCGGTCATCGTGCCCGCGTCGCGCGCGATGCGCCCGTCCAGGCCCGAGGCGAGGTCGATGAGCGTGGTGGTGCCGGAGACCTCGTAGGCCACCGCGAGCTGGGCCGAGCCGCTCACGCTCTGGGCCGCCGGGATGAACCGGATCACCTCGGGCGAGGTGTCGCCCACCACCGCGCTCTCGATATAGGCGGCGAATTCCGGGGCGGCGGGGGTGTCGATGTTGAAGATCATGATGCCGCTGTCGCGCTCCAGCCCGATGAAGGCGAAGCGGTGGCCGTCCACCTCGCCCACGGCGACGGCTTCCGGCTCCGGGCCCTTGGCGTCGGAGCGGTTGTCGTCCACCACGCCGGGGGCGTCATTGGGAAAGTCGTCGTTGTTGAAGGCGTTGGCCACGCGCAGGCGGGCGATCACGGTCTCGAACATGTCACCGGAATCGAACACCTCGGTGCCGTCGGCGGCGAAGATGGTGAAGGAGCGCGCGCCGTAGGCGTAGAGCGCGTCGAAGTCGCCGTCGCCATCCGTGTCGCCGTCGACGGTCGAGACGGAGAGGCGGCCGATGCCCGCGTCGGTCTGCAGGGCGGCGGCGTCGGGGAAGGCGTCGGGGTCCAGGTCGAGGTCCTCGATGCGGGCGTTCTCGCCGCGGTCGTCGCCCTCGTTGGCGGTGATGTACCAGGTCTGGCCGGCGTCCTCGAAGGCGGCGATGGAATCGGCCATGCGCATGCCCAGCACCGGGTGGCGGGCGATGTCGATCGCGTCGTCCTTGTCGGAGGCGTCGAACCCGTTGCCCGGCAGGGAATGGTCGGTGGTGCCCAGGGTGCGGATGTCGGACCAGCTCCGGCTCTCCAGGTCGAACACCGCCACGGCGTTCGCCTCCTGCAGGGTGACGAAGAGCTGGCTGCCGTCCGGCGAGACGGCGATGTATTCCGGCTCGAAGTCGCCGGAGGCGGAGGCGCCGGGGAAGATGCGGATGCCGGCGGCGCGCAGCGCGTCCTCCAGCCCGTCGAATTCGGAGAAATCATAGGTGGCGGCGGCGCGCGGGGCGGCGAGGTCCACCACGGTGATGCTGCCCTTCGCGGGGGTGGCGTAATCCTCGATGAACTCGCCGTCCGCGTCGGTGCGGGTCTCAGCCTCGTTGGCCACGTAGACCTGCGTGCCGTCGGCGGAGAAGGTCACCATGTCCGGGTGGTTGCCGGTTTCCACCAGGGTGGGGGCCGCGTCCGGGTCCGCCGCGTCGAAGAGGGCGAGCAGGCCGGCGCGGGCCTGCGCGCTCTCGCCGGAGCCGATGTCGGTGGTGTCGATGGCCACCGCGATGGTGCCGTGGCTCACCGCCACGGAGTTCACGCCCTTGTAGTCCGGCAGGGAGGTGAGATCGACGGAGCGCTCCAACGCCATGGTCGCGGCGTCGATGACGTCGATGCGCCCGGCCGCGCCGTTGGTCACGTAGAGCAGCCCGTCCTCATAGGCCACCACCTCGGAGCCGGCCTCGCCGAAGCCGCTCACGTAGCTGCCGGCAAGGGTGATGCCGCTGGCGGCGGCGCTGTCGTTGTAGGCCATCTGTCTGTCTCCCGATCCCTGGTGCGCAAGCGCGCTCGGCCCCTGCCATAGGCGGCGGGCCTGACGGAGACGCGACAGCATTGCGACGAAGGCGTGACAGGCTCGGCCGCGGCGCTGTGGCACCTCGTCCGCCGGTCCCGGGCACACCGGTCTGGCTCCGGACAAGTGGCAGGGTGACAGGAAGGGTCAGGACCGGGGCAGGCACCACAGGCGCGCGATGCCCGCCGATCGTTCAGCGGCGGGGCGAGATCCGGGTGACGTGCCCCATCTTCCGCCCGGGCCGGGCTTCGGCCTTGCCGTAGAGGTGGAGGCCGGTGGCGGGGTCGGCGGCGTAGCGCGCCCAGTCCCCGGCCTCGTCGCCGATGAGGTTGGTCATCACCGCGTCCGAGTGCCGGCTGCCGTCGCCCAGCGGCCAGCCGGCCACGGCGCGGATGTGCTGGGCGAACTGGTCGATCACGCAGGCCTCGATGGTCCAGTGCCCGGAATTGTGCACCCGGGGCGCGATCTCGTTGACCACCAGCCCCGAGGCGGTGACGAACAACTCCACCCCCATCACGCCCACGTAGTCCAGTGCGTTGAGGATGCGCCCGGCCAGCAGAACCGCATCGGTTCCCCGGCCGCGGCCGAGGCTGGCGGGCAGGGTGGTGGTGTGCAGGATGCCGTCGCGGTGCACGTTCTCGCCCGGGTCGTAGCAGGTGACAGACCCGTCCAGCGCGCGGGCCGCGATCACGGAGACCTCGCGTTCGAAGGCCACGAACCCTTCCAGCAGGCCCGGCGCGCCGGCAAGTGCGGCGAAGGCCTGCGGGGCCTCCTCCGGCGCCATGATGCGCACCTGGCCCTTGCCGTCATAGCCCATGCGGCGGGTTTTCAGGATGGCGGGCGTGCCGATCTCGGCGAGCGCCGCCTCCAGTTCCTCCAGCGTGTCGACCGCGCGGTAGGGCGCCGTGGCGAGGCCCAGCCCGGCGAGGAAATCCTTCTCCGTCAGCCGGTCCTGCGACATCTCCAGCGCCCGCGCGCCCGGCCGCACCGGGCGCAGCGCTTCCAGCACCGCGACGGCCTCCAGCGGGATGTTCTCGAACTCGAAGGTCACCACGTCCACGCTGTCGGCGAAAAGCCGCAGCGCCTCGGTGTCATCGTAGCCGGCGGTGGTCACGGCATGGGCCACGTCGCCGGCCGGCGGGTTGGCCAGCGGGTCGTAGACATGACAGCGCAGCCCCAGCCGGGCGGCGGCGATGGAGAGCATGCGGCCAAGCTGCCCGCCGCCGAGAATGCCGATGGTCGCTCCGGGGTGCAGGGCTTCTGTCACGGTCGGGGGTCTCCACAGATGAGGGGGCAGGGGACGGGGATCAGAGCGCGTCGACCGGCGCATCGGCGACGGCCTCGCTCTGCGCGAGGCGCCAGGCGTCGAGCCTGTCGGCGAGGGCGGGGTCGGTCGTGGCAAGCTGCGCCAGGGCGAAGAGTGCGGCGTTCGCCGCCCCCGCCGCGCCGATCGCCAGCGTGCCGACCGGGATGCCGCGCGGCATCTGGACGATGGAGAGCAGGCTGTCGAGCCCGGACAGCGCCTTCGACTGCACCGGCACGCCGAGCACCGGAACCCGGGTCTTGGCCGCGAGCATCCCCGGCAGGTGCGCCGCTCCGCCGGCCCCGGCGATGATGGCGCGCAACCCGCGCCCCGCGGCACTTTCGGCATAGGCGAACAGCCGGTCGGGCGTGCGATGGGCGGAGACGATCTTCACCTCATGGGCCACGCCGAACTCCTCCAGGAGCACGGCGGCATTGCGCATCGTCTCCCAGTCGGACTGGCTGCCCATCACGATTCCGACGAGGGGAGAGGCCATGCGATGCTCCTTCACGCGCTTGAGGTGGCGCACCTTATTGCGGCCGCAGGGCGTGTTCAAGCACGCAGCGCCGCCCCGCGCGACGGGCCGGGCAGGGCGATGCTCCCCGGCGCGGCGCGCGGCTCAGGCTTCGTCCTCCGCGCCGGTGGCCTCCGTGGACGCGGGGCCGAGATGCCAGGCGAGCGCTTCCAGCAGGCGCGCCCAGCCGTTCTGCAGCCGGGCGCCGCGCTCCGGCTGGCCCGGCTCCAGCGCATGGCTCACCACGATCACGCAGCCGCCACTTTCCGGGTAAAGCTCGACCTGCACCTGCTCGGATTCCGCGGTCTCCGGCCCGTCGGCATAGGTGAAGATCAGGTATTCCCCGCGCGACAGCTCCAGGAAGGTGCCCCGGCGGTAGTGGCTGCCCTCCGGGCCGCTGCGGATCAGCCGGAAATGCCCGCCCGGGCGGGGGTCGATCTCCACGAAGCGCTCGGTGTCGCCGCTCGCCGGCGTCTCGTAGGCCTCGAACACCCAGGACGGCGCGCTGCGGGCATCGATCAGCGCGGCGAACACCGTGGCCGGAGAATGCGGCAGCATGCGCGCGGCGGTGATGCGCTCCTGGATCGACATCGGGCTTCCTTTCTGTGCTCCCGCCTCGCGTGGCCGGACGGGGCGCGGATCGGCGGGGCGGGCAGCCGGCGTGCCGGCCTGAGCGGCAGTCCTGGCCTGGCCCCGCTGTCCGGGCGCGGCCCGGGCCTCGCGGGAGGAGGGGCGGGGCGCCTCGGGCCCGGGGGCATGCCCGGAAGCGCTCTCGAGCCAGGCAAGCGCCGGCAGGGCCGCCCCTGGCACGGCATGGCAGACATGGGTGCGCCCGTGCACCTCGCGGCGGATGAGCCCGGCGGCCTCCAGAACCTTCACGTGTTTCGACACCGCCGCGAGGGTCATCGCGAAGGGCTGCGCGAGGTCACCGATGCGCGCGGGCTGGCGCCGGACGCGCGAGAGGATCGCGCGCCGCGTCGGGTCGGCGAGGGCGCCGAAAATGGTGTCAAGGTTTTTGTCTCCGGGCATGAGGCGGATATGTTTCCGCCGCCCGGGAAGTCAACAAGCGCGCTGCGCGAGGGCCCGCGACGTGACGCCGGCGCCTCTGCGCGGCGATCCGCCCGCCCGCCGCCCGGCAGGATCCGGCACGAAAGGGATCTCCCCCACGCCGCACGCGCAGGCCGGCGCCCGGTTCAGGCGATGATGTCGGGGGTGAGCGTGTCCTCGATGCGCGAAATCTCGTCCTTCAGCAGCAGCTTGCGCTTCTTCAGCCGGCGGATGGTGAGGATGTCGGCGCGCGCCTCCATGTCGAGCGCGGCAATCGCCTGGTCCAGGTCCCGGTGTTCCCGCCGCAGCATGTCGAGCCGGATGCGCAGGATGTCCTCGCGGCTCATCTGTGGAGGTGTGTTGTTCATCTCACCATTCATGAGCAGAGGTCCGCGGGCTTGGGGCGACAGAGGCAACATATCGCACTCGGACGCGCTCCGAAAGAGCCGCCGCCGCTTGAAGGGGTGCTTTTCGAAGGCTAGATATCGGGGATGAAACTCGTTTCCCGACTTCGAGAGCTGTTTCCCTCCCGCCCGACCGTGGCGGTGATCCGCCTCTACGGGGCTATCGGCGTCTCCGGACGCTTCGGCTCAGCGCTGTCCGATCACGCGCTGGCCGGGACAATCGAGCGCGCCTTCCGGCGCGGCAAGCCGAAGGCGGTGGCGCTGGCGATCAACTCGCCCGGCGGCTCGCCCACGCAATCGGCGCTGATCGCCGCGCGCATCCGGCGGCTGGCGGCGGAGAGGAACATCCCCGTCTTCGCCTTCTGCGAGGACGTGGCCGCCTCCGGGGGCTACTGGCTCGCCACCGCGGCGGACGAGATCTGGGCCGATGACAACTCGGTGATCGGCTCCATCGGGGTGATCTCCGCCGGCTTCGGCCTGCAGGACCTCATCGCCCGCCACGGGGTGGAGCGCCGGGTGCACACGGCCGGGCAGAGCAAGTCCATGCTCGACCCGTTCCGCCCGGAGCAGCCGGAGGATGTCGCCCGCCTCACCCGGGTGCTCGAACGCATCCACGCCAATTTCAAGCTGCAGGTCGCCTCCCGCCGCGGCGCGAAGCTGCCCGAGGGCGAGGACCTGTTCACCGGCGACATCTGGATCGGCGCCGAGGCGCGGGACAAGGGGCTGATCGACGGTGTCGGCCACCTGATCCCGGTGATGAAGGCGAAGTTCGGGCCGAAGACCCGCTTTGCCCTGTGCAGCCCGAAACGCTCGCTGTTCCAGCGCATCGGCGCCCCGGGCGCTGCCAGCCTGGTGGAGGCGGTCGAGGATCGCAGCCTCTGGGCCCGGTACGGGCTGTGACATGATGGCGAAAATCGCGCTTCTGCTGCTCGTCGTGCTCGCGGTCATCGCGCTGGCGGGGAAGTGGGCGGAGAAGATCCTGCCGCGCCGAAAGGGCCCCGAGGTGCGCGCGGCCCGCAAGTGCCCGCAATGCGGTGCCTGGCAGGTGGAGGGGGTTCCCTGCATCTGCGCAGAAAAATGACCCTCCGCCCTTCCGCCGCCGGTACGCCGCGCATACATGAGAGACCCGATCGCCCCCACACGCGGGCCTGAACGTACCGGAGCTGCCGCCAATATGGATATCGTCTGGGTCCTCGCCGGCCTCGTCCTTCTTGTGGTCGGGGGGGACGTTCTCGTGAAGGGGGCCGTCGGGCTCAGCCTGAAGCTCGGCATTCCGGCGCTCATCGTCTCGCTCACCATCGTCGCCTTCGGAACCTCGGCGCCGGAGCTGCTGATCTCGGTGAAATCGGCCATGGACGGGCTTCCCGGCCTCGCCATCGGCAACGTGGTCGGCTCCAACATCGCCAACGTGCTGCTGGTGCTGGGCATTCCGGCGCTGATCGCGCCCATCGCCACGCGGGACTGCGAGACCGGGCGCTCCTTTGTCATCATGCTGGGCGTGCTGGTGCTGTTCACCGTGCTGTGCTTCCTCGGGCCGCTGACCTGGTGGCACGGGCTGGTGCTGTTGGGCGTGCTGGCGGCGGTGATCGCGGAGAACCTGTGGTCGGCGAAGAAATCCCGCGACAGCGACATGGCCTCGGAACTCGACGAGGTCGACCCCCACCTGCCGGGCTGGAAACTGTCGCTGCTCATCGTGGCGGGCATCATCACCCTGCCGCTGGGCGCGCAGATGCTCATCGAGGGCGCGCGCAACATCGCCTCCCAGGCCGGCATCTCCGACGCGGCCATCGGCCTCACCCTCGTGGCCGTGGGCACCTCGCTGCCCGAGCTGGCCACCTCGGTGATGGCCGCCATCCGCCGCCAGGCCGACGTGGCCATGGGCAACGTGATCGGCTCGAACATCTTCAACATCGGCGCCATCATGGGCATCACCAGCTTCTTCGGCCCGGTGGAGGTGGACCAGTCCTTCCTGGATTACGACCTGTGGGTGATGATCGCGGTGAGCCTGGTGCTGGCGCCGTTCATCTGCAAGATCCCGGTGCTGGGCCGCTTTTCCGGCGGCGTGTTCGTGGCCCTCTACGTGGGCTACATCTGGACGGTGCTCTGAGCCGCGGCGGCGTCTCCCGCGCTCTCAGGGGCCTGCACACCCTTGCCCCGTGTCAGTCCCCCGCCCGGGCGCCGAGCCGGCGCGCGCGCCGATCGCATGAGGCGCGACTTGTCCCGTCGCGCCAGCCGCCTGCTGCACGAGCCCCCGCGCGCGCCGGCATCTCTTCTGGCGAGACCGGCCGACGGGTTTCCCGGGCCGCTGGCCCCGAGCGCGCCGGGCGGCAGCGGCGCAGGTGCCGGCGCAACGGGTTGGGCAGGTGCCGGCGCAACCCGTTGAGCAGGTGCCGGCGCAAGCCGTTGAGAGGGTGCCGGCGCAGCGCTCCGAGGCGGCGGCGCTTGGCGGTGACGCGCCCGGGGGCCGTCACCGCACCGCCGGTTCCGGTCAGCCGGGGACAGACGCGCCCGGGACAGATCAGGTCAGCGTGAACCAATCAGATCAGGTCCGCTCGGATTGATCAGCTCAGTTCAACTCGGGCCGTGTCAGCTCCGCTCGTGTCAGGTCAGGTCGGCTTGATCCAGCTCAGCTCGGGGCGGCGAAGGCGGCGCCTGCGGTGAGCAGCGCCTCGATCTCCTCCGGCGTGTAGCCGGCCTCTGCCAGCACCGCCCGCGTGTCCTGCCCGAACACCGGGGGGCGCCGCGCGCCGGTCTCCGCCGGGGTGCGCGACATGCGGATCGGGTTGCCGAGGGTGCGGAACCCGTCGATCTCCACCACCATGCCGCGATGCGCGGTGTGGGGATGGTCCAGCACGCCGGGCACGTCCATCACCGGGCCGGCGGGCACCCCGGCGGCCATCAGCGCCTGCGCCAGCTCCTCGCCGTCCCAAACGGCCATGAGCGGGCGCAGCAGCGCGGCCAGTTCCTCCCGCCGCCCGTTGCGCTTCGGCCCGGTGACGAAGCGCGGGTCGGCGGCCAGCTCCGGGCAGGCGAGCACCTCGCACAGCCTGCGGTACTGGCTGTCATTCGCCGCGGCCACGAAGATCGGCACGCTGCGGGTGGGGAAGGTCTCGTAGGGGCTGATGTTGGGATGCGCGTTGCCCACCGGCTTCGGCACCGGGCCGCCCATCATGTAGTTCGCGCCATAGGGGAACAGGATGGAGACGGCGGCATCATAGAGCGTCATGTCCAGGAACTGGCCCTGGCCTGAAACATCGCGCTCGCGCAGCGCCATCAGGATGCCGATGGCCGAGGACATGCCCACCGAGATGTCGACCAGCGGGATGCCCAGCCTGGTGGGCTCGCCGCTTTCCGGGCCGTTCACGCTCATCAGCCCGGCCTGGGCCTGCACCACCGCGTCATAGCCGGGCAGGCCGCCCAGAGGGCCATCGGCGCCGAAGCCGGTCACCCGGCACTGCACCAGCCGGGGAAACTCCGCCTGCAGGGTCTCGTGGCCCAGCCCCCAGGCCTCCATGCTGCCGGACTTGAAATTGTCGATCAGCACGTCGGCGCCCGCCAGCAACCGGCGCAGCACGGCCCGGCCGTCCTCGCGGCGCAGGTCCAGCGCGATGCCGCGCTTGTTGCGGTTCACGCCCATGAAATAGGAGGCAGCGCCGGAGGCGGGGTCGAAGGGCGGGCCCCAGGCCCGGGTGTCGTCGCCCTGCGGCGGCTCCACCTTGATCACCTCGGCGCCGTGGTCGGCCAGCCACTGGGTGCAGAAGGGCCCGGCGAGAATCCGGGTGAGATCGACGACGCGAAGTCCGGTGAGCGCTGGCATGTCTTGTGGTCTCCTCCCTGTCTGCCCCCATATACCTCCCTGTCTAGAGGAGGGCGGCACACCGGGCAACGGCGCCGCGCGTCCGCTCACGCAGGCGTGGGCGGGCGAGAGCTGCGCCGGCCCGGGCTGGCCTGCGCCGGGTGCCGCGGCTAGTATCGCGCCGCGCCGCCGGGCCACGGTATCCCGAGGGCGGGCACGGCGCAGGCAGGGGAGGGAATTGCACATGAAACCAGGGATTGCCCTGATCACCGGCGCCGGAAAGCGCGTGGGCCGCGCCATGGCGCTGCATCTCGCGGCCCGCGGCTGGGACATCGCGGTGCATTACATGAGCTCCGTCGCGGAGGCGGATGCGGTGGTGGCCGAGGCGCGTGCGCTCGGCGTGCGGGCGGCAGCGTTTCGCGCCGACCTCACGGACGCCGCCGAGACCGACGTGCTGGTGCCGCAGGTGGTCGCGAAGTTGGGTCAGGTCACCCTGCTGGTGAACAACGCCTCCATCTTCGAATACGATACGGTCTCCCGTGCGACGCGCGAGAGCTGGCACCGCCACGCGAGCTCGAATCTCGAGGCGCCGTTCTTCCTCACCCAGGCCGTCGCGGCGCAGGCTCCGGAGGCCGGGCGCGATGAAGACGGCGAGCCGGTGGCCCGCACCCTGGTCGTGAACATGCTCGACCAGCGCATCCGCAAGCTGACCCCGGAGTTCATGACCTACACGCTGGCGAAGATGGGCCTCTGGGCCTTCACCCGCACGGCGGCGCAGGGGCTGGCCCCCGCGGTGCGGGTGATGGGCATCGGCCCGGGCCCCACGCTGCAGGGCGGCCGCCAGTCGGCGGAGCATTTTGCCGCACAGCGCGCGGCCACGCCACTGGGCCGCGGCACCTCTCCGGCGGAGATCTGCGGCGCGCTGGACTTCATCATTGCCTCGCCCGGGCTGACGGGACAGGTGATCTGCCTCGATGGTGGGCAACACCTGGCCTGGGCGACCCCGGACGTGCTCGGGGTGGAGTGAACCGGTGCACGAACGACCGCCCAGGGCTGCGCGGCGGCCGGACCCGCGGAGTTTTCCACTTGACGGGGGAGCGTCACGAACCCGTTATGATTCTGTTAGGAAGGTCAGTATTTTACGTCATACGAGAAAATTTGCCTGCGGGAACAAGGGCTTGAAAAGTTGCCCAAAGATTAATCATGCCGGGGAAACCGGTGTGTTTTCAATGGGATTGCAGAGTTCCGGCGAATTGCGCACAGACTTATCCACAGGAATCGTGGATTGTATTGCTGTTGCTTTCGGGGGCGGGGCAAGGCAGGGCGGAGGCGGGAATCGCAATGACTGAAAACCGCCAGGACGAGACGGGCCCGGGCTTCGAGGAAGCCGCCCCCCGGGAGGGGGCAACGGGCCACGACGTCATCCACGGATACCTGCGCTCGCTGCCGGACCGGCCGGGCGTCTACCGCATGCTCGACGCGAGGGGCGAGGTGCTCTACGTGGGCAAGGCGCGCAGCCTGAAGAAGCGCGTCTCCTCCTACGCGCGGCCGACCGGGCACTCGGGCCGGATCATGCGGATGATCTCGGCCACCGCCTCGATGATGTTCCTCACCACGCAGACCGAGACCGAGGCGCTGCTGCTGGAGCAGAACCTCATCAAGCAGCTCAAGCCGCGCTACAACGTGCTGCTGCGCGACGACAAGAGCTTCCCCAACATCCTGGTGCGCACGGACCACCCCTATCCGCAGATCTCCAAGCACCGCGGCCTGCGCCGGGCGCAGGGGCATTACTACGGGCCCTTCGCCTCCGCCGGCTCGGTGAACCGGACGCTGAACCAGTTGCAGAAGGCCTTCCTGCTGCGCACCTGCACCGACGCGAGCTTCCAGAGCCGCACCCGGCCCTGCCTGCTCTACCAGATCAAGCGCTGCGCCGGCCCCTGTGTGGGGCTGGTGGACGAGGCGCAATACGCGGGCCTGGTGCGCGACGCGGAGGATTTTCTGGCCGGGCGCTCCAGCAAGGTGCAGGCGGACCTCGCCCGGCAGATGCAGGACGCGAGCCGCGACATGGAATTCGAACGCGCCGCCGCGCTGCGCGACCGCATCCGCGCGCTCACCCAGGTGCAGTCCGCCCAGGGCATCAACCCGCAGCATGTCTCCGAGGCCGATATCGTCGCGCTGCACCAGGAGGGCGGGCAGGCCTGCGTGCAGGTGTTCTTCATCCGCGCGAACCAGAACCGCGGCAACCGGGCCTATTTCCCGCGCGCCGGCGGCGGGGCGGAGGGGCCGGAGATCCTCGAGGCCTTCCTCACCCAGTTCTACGCGAACAAGACGCCGGCGCGGATGATCCTGCTCTCCGAACCGGTGGACAACCCCGACCTGGTGGCCGCGGCCCTGAGCGAGACCCTGGGCCGCAAGGTGACGCTGGGCGTGCCGGCGCGCGGCGAGAAGCGCCTGCTGATGGAGAACGCGCTGCGCAACGCGCGTGAGGAACTGGCCCGGCGCACGGCGGAAAGCGCCAGCCAGGCCCGGCTGCTGGAGGGTGTGGCCGAGGCCTTCGGGCTGGAGAGCGTGCCCGAGCGCATCGAGGTCTACGACAACAGCCACATCCAGGGCACCAACGCGGTGGGGGCGATGGTGGTCGCGGGGCCGGAGGGCTTCGAGAAGTCGCGCTACCGCAAGTTCAACATCCGCTCCACCGAGATCACCCCGGGCGACGACTTCGGCATGATGAAGGAGGTGCTGGAGCGCCGCTTCGCCCGCCTGCTGAAGGAGGACCCGGACCGCGACAGCGACATGTGGCCGGACCTGGTGCTGATCGACGGCGGCGCGGGGCAGGTGGGGGCTGCGCTGGAGGCCCTGCGCGAGATCGGCGTGGAGGACGTGACCCTGGTGGGCGTGGCCAAGGGCGTGGACCGCGACGCGGGCAAGGAGGAATTCCACATGCCCGGGCGGCGGCCCTTCGCCTTGCCCTACCGCTCGCCGGTGCTCTATTTCCTGCAGCGGCTGCGCGACGAGGCGCATCGCTTCGCCATCGGCACCCACCGGGCGAAGCGCGCCAAGGCGGTGAGCGCGACCCCGCTGGACGAGATCGCCGGCGTGGGCGCGGCGCGCAAACGCGCGCTGCTGGCGCATTTCGGATCGGCCAAGGCCGTGTCGCGGGCGGGGCTGCAGGACCTCAAGGCCGTCGACGGCGTGTCCGACGCACTGGCCGAGAGCATCTATGCGCACTTTCACGGCGACGGATGAAGCATTAGGTAGGGGGCACGGGCCGGGCCCGGACCCCCGGAAGGCCGGGGGCCACTTGCCCGGCCCGGTCCGGCTGCGCCGGACGGAACGGATGGAGAAGGCAGTGCACTGGACGGTTCCGAACCTTCTGACTGTGGGACGCGTGCTTGCCGCCCCGCTCGTGGCCATGGCCTTCGTCGTGTTCGACAGGCCCACGGCCGACCGGCTGGCGCTGGTGCTGTTCGTGACCGCCTCGCTGACAGACTTCCTCGACGGCTGGCTGGCCCGGCGCTGGAACCAGGTGAGCGACCTGGGCCGGATGCTGGATCCGGTGGCCGACAAGGCCATGGTGGTCATCGCGCTGGCCACGCTGATCGGGCTCACCCGGCTGGACTGGCTGGTGCTGCTGCCGGCGGTGTTCATCCTGCTGCGCGAGGTGCTGGTGTCGGGCCTCAGGGAATTCCTCGGGGCGGTGAAGCTGCACGTCACACCGCTGGCCAAGTGGAAGACGGCGGTGCAGATGACCGCCATCGCCCTGCTGTTCCTGGCCGGGAGCTTCACCGGCGGCCTCGCCGACACGCTCTACGGCGTCGGCATCGTGGGGCTGTGGCTGGCCGCGGTGCTGACCGTGGCGACGGGGATCGACTATTTCGCCAGGGCCATGGGCTACCTGGCCGGAAAGGGAGCATGATGCGGGTACTGTATTTCGCCTGGGTGCGCGAGCGCATCGGCGTGCCGCGCGAAGAGGTGGAGACCGGGGCGGAGACCGTCGCCGGCCTCATCGAGGAACTGCGCGGCCGCGAGGAGCGCTACGCCCTCGCCTTCTCCGACCTCTCGGCGCTGCGCGTGGCGGTGGACCAGGAGGTCGTGGATTTCGATGCCCCCCTCGCGGCCGCGCGCGAAGTGGCGTTCTTCCCGCCGATGACCGGGGGCTGAGCATGGCCGTCCGGGTTCAGGAGGAAGACTTCGACATCGCCGCGGAGATCGACGCGCTCTGCGCCGGGCGGGTGGACATCGGGGCGGTGGTGAGCTTCACCGGCCTCGTCCGCGACCTCGGACAGGCGGCGGCGCTCTCCTCCCTCGAGCTGGAGCACTACCCGGGCATGACCGAGCGGGCGCTGGAGGCGATCGAGGCGGAGGCCCGCGCCCGCTGGCCGCTGCAGGGCGTCACCCTGGTCCACCGCTACGGCGTGCTGGCGCCGGGCGCGCGCATCGTGCTGGTGCTCACCGCCTCGCCGCATCGGGCGGCAGCCTTCGAGGCGGCGGAATTCCTGATGGACTACCTCAAGACCCGCGCGCCCTTCTGGAAGAAGGAGGCCACCGACCACGGCGGCCACTGGGTGGACGCACGCGAATCCGACGATCTGGCCGAGGAACGCTGGCGGCGCTGACGCCGCGGAGCGGGAGAGCGGCCCGCCTCGCTGCGGGAATGTTCCCCCGGGCCGGGCACCAGGGCGCCCGCCGGTCGCCGCGCGCGCGCCGGATGCATCGGTGCCCCGGCCATGACATGCCGGCGCAGACCGCGCACCGCCGTGACCGGCCCCGGCCTGCGCCCTGCCCCACTGATGACCGCCCCGGAGGGCGCGGGCCTCGGAACGCCCGGCGCCGGACCGGCCTGCGCGGAGCCGGTGGTGATCCGCGGGGACGGCGGACACTCTCCCGAGGGCGGGCCTCCGGACACCCAAGGGCAGGCCCCGGCGCGTGGCGCGCGCAGCGGTCCGTGATCCGGTGAGCCCGCGCCGGCCCCGGCTCTCAGCGCGGGGCGGCGGCGAGTTCGGCGGCGGTGTCGATCAGGGCGGCGAGGGCGGCGCGGCGGCCGCTTTCGTCCGGGCCGGCGGCGTCGCGGGCCAGGGCGGCGGCCTCCGCGAAGCCCCAGGCGCCCAGGTCCCGGCGCCCCTCCAGCAACAGCCCGAACCCCGCGACCGCCGCGGCGAAGCGTGTCTCGCGCAGCGCGATGCTGTCCGCGGGGCCCGGCGTCGCGGGGGCGGCGGGCACGTCGAGGGTGGTGAGCCGGCTTTCGGTATCGCTCGCGGTGCTGTAGCGCAGCCGCACCAGCGCGAGGTCGGTGCCGGAGCCGGACGGGGCGGCCCCGCCTGCGGCGCTGTCGGCAGTGCCGCGCTTCGCGCTTCGGGTGTCGGGCAGCGGCGCGGGGGTGATCTCGTAGAGCGCGGTCACGGTGTGGCCGGGGTCCACCGCCACCCCGCCGCCGCCCTGTTCCAGCAGGCCCGAGCCGCGCGTGTCATCGGCGCCGTCCCGCGCGGTGGCGCCCACGTAGCGGTAGCGCATCACCGTGGCGGGGTTGAACTCCACCTGAACGCGGGCATCGCGCGCCGCACTCATCCCGTCCGCCAGCGAGCTGGCAAGGGCGCGCCGGGCGGAGGCGGGGCTGTCGACCAGCGCCACCACGCCCTCCCCGGCGCGCGCGTCGGGCAGGTCCGTGTCCCCCAGCCCGAGCAGCGAGACAGGGATGCCGCGCGTGCTCTGGGGCAGTTGCGGCAGGGCGACGTCGCTGGCCAGGATCACCCGGGTCTCGATGCCCGGATGGTCCGTGCGCAGCCGGTCCGCGAGGGCGAGGCCCGCCGCCAGGCCCTCCTGCACCGACGGCCCCGGGTTCGGCTCCGCGAGGGCGGCGAGAATGCGCGCCCGCTCGGTGGCCGCCAGCGGGGCCAGCAGCGTCTCCCCCGAGGGCCCGAGCACCGCGACCCTGTCGTCCGGCCCCAGCCCGTCCAGCGCCTCGCCCAGCCCGGCACGCAGCAGCGCGATATCCTCCGGCGCGCCCAGGTCGGCCACCAGCACCAGTGACAGGGGCGGCCTGTCCGGAATGCCGCGCACCGCGCCGCGGATGCCGATGCGCAGCAGCCGCGTCTCCGGGTTCCACGGCGTGGGGATGAGCGCGGCGGAGAGGCGCAGCGGCACCGGGTCTCCGGGGCGCGGCGCCGGCCAGTCATAGGCGAAGGCGTTCACCAGCGCCTCCACCGGCACGGCGCCGGGGGCGGGAAACACGCCGCGTGCCAGGGTGTTGCGCAGCTGCGAGAGCGCGCCGGTCTGCGGAGCGAGGGTGAAGCCGGACACCCGCCGTTCCGCGGTCTGGCGCTGTGCTGTGCCGGCGGGCAGGGGCGAGAGCGCAGGCGGCGGGGCCGCGCCGGTGCCGGGCGGGGGGATCCGGACCTGCTGGTCCGGGATGCTCGCCGCGCCGCCGCCCTCCAGCGCCATGCGCAGCTCGGCGGGCACCTCCGGCTGCGGCAGGATCGGCAGCAGCGCGACGGCCACCAGCGCAGCCAGCCCGCCGCCCACGATCAGCGCGGGTGAGCGCCGCCCCCTCGGCCAGGACAGCTTGCGCCGGGCAGAAGCAAGCGCTCCGTGCCGCACCGGTGTGGCGGCCCTGCGCCGGGCCGCCCCGGCGGTCGCCCGGCCGGGCTCCGCCGCACCATCGCGCCCCACGGTGCCTCCCGGGCCCGGCCTGGCCGGAGCCGCGCCACCGGCAGGTGCCGCCGCCCGCTCCCGCGCCCCGGCCGGGGCATCCGGCTGGCCCGTCTGCGGCACACGTGCTCCGGTGGGCGAGCCGGTGGTCATCGACGATGCCGGTGCAGGCACGGCGCCCGCGCTGCCGCGCTGCGCCGTCTCCGGCGTTGACGGGGTGGAGGCTTGCAAGGCCTCTGCGGGCGGGCCCTGATCCGGCCCGGCGGGCTGCCCCGCGCCCGGTGCTGACGGCGTGCCGGAGGGCGACGCCGTCGCCATGTGCCTCGGGGCTGACGGCGCGGCGGGGGCACGCGGTGCGCCTGCGGGTGGCGGAGGGCCGGCTGATGCGGTGCCCTCCGCCTCCGCAACCGTGGTGCTGGCTGGCACGGGATCCTCTGCCTCCGCAGCGGTGGTGCGGGCCGACGCGGCGCCCTCCACCTCCGCAATCGCGGTGCGGTCCGACGCGGCGCCCTCCGCCTCCGCAGCCGTGGTGCTGGCCGGCGCGGCACCCTCCGCCTCCGCATCCGTGGTGCGGGCCGACGCGGCGCCCTCCGCCTCCGCAATCGCGGTGCGCGCCGACGTGGTGCCCTCCGCCTCCGCAGCCGTGGTGCTGGCCGACGCGGCACCGTCCGCTTCCACAACCGTGGTGCCGGATGCGAGCGCTGCGGCGATGGTGCGGGCCCGGGCCGTGGCATCGACCTCCGGGGGCGCCGCGGCGAGGGCGGCGCCGAGCCGGTGGAGCGGGTCGGTGGTGGGGGCCGGGGGGGTCATGCGATCTCCTCTTCGCGGGCGCGGTCGCGCAGCAGCCGGCGCACTTCGGACAGGCGCCAGCTAACGGTGCCCTCGGACAGGCCGAGGGCTGCGGCGGCCTCGGCATGGGTCATCTCCTCGCCCAGCACCAGCGCCACGGTTTCGCGCAGCGCCGGGCTGAGGGCGGACATCGCCGCCTCCAGCCAGCGGGCTTCCTCGGCGCGGCCCTCGGCCTCGGCGCGGGCCAGGTGCTCGGCCTCGCCCCACCCGGCGCCGGCGCGGGCGCGGGTGGCGTTGCGGCGCATCAGGTCACGGGCAGCATTCACCACCACGCGGTGCAGCCATGAGGTGAAGCGGGCCTCGCCGCGGAAGCCCGCCAGCCGCCGGGGCAGGGCGAGGCAGATCTCCTGGGTGAGATCCTCCGCCTCCGCGCGGTTGCCCAGGATGCGGTAGGCCAGCCGGAACACCCGGTCGTAATGCCGCTCCAGCAGCGCCCCGAGGGCGGCTGCGTCGCCCGTCCGGGCGGCCATGGCAAGCGTGTCGTCATCCGGGTCCATGCGCATCCTGACAGTTCGGACGCGGCCGGGCAGCCGATCCTTGGAGAGTTGCGGACATTATTCCGCAGAGGATGTCTGCGGACGGCTCGGCAGATGTGACCCCCCGGCGGCCGGGCGGCCCGAACGGGCCTCCGCGGGGAGGGATCCTCCGGGCAGTCGCGTTCGCGAACCGGCTCCGCGCGCGCCCGGCCCGGCGACCCGCCCCCCCGGCGGTGACGGCGCGTGGCGCGGCGCTGGCGCGTCCGGCTCTCCGGGCACCAGATAGTCCGCGGGGGCGTCACCTCCAGTCGACGTCGCCGACGAAGATGTAGCCCGCGCCGTAGATCGTCTTGATGAAACGCGGGTTGCGCGGGTCCTCGCGCAGCTTCACGCGCAGGCGGCTGATGCGCACGTCCATCGCCCGGTCGAAGCCGGAGCCGGCGCCGCCGCCGAGGCGGTCCTGCATCTGCTCGCGGCTCAGCAGCCGGTTGGGCTGGTCGAGGAACAGGCGCAGCAGGGCACCCTCGGCGCGCGACAGGGCCGCGTCCTCGCCATCGGGCGCGGTGAGCAGGTGACGGTCGAAATCCGCCTGCCAGCCGGAGAAGCGCGCCCGGGCCAGCGGCGTCTCGGGCCGGGCCCGGCCCCGGCGCAGCAGCACGCGCACGCGGGTCACCACCTCGGCCGGGTCGAAGGGCTTGGTGATGTAGTCGTCCGCGCCCAGTTCCAGCCCGGTGATGCGGTCCTGCACCCGGGCACGGCCGGAGATGATGATGATCGCAGCACCGGTCTCGCGCGCCAGCCGCCAGACCAGCGCCAGCCCGTCCTGGTCCGGCAGGCCGAGGTCCACCAGGCAGACATCCGGGGTGATGCGCCTCAGGCCGGTCTCGAACTCCGCCACCCGGCCGAAGGCGACGGTGCGGAACCCGGCCTCCTCCAGCGCGGAGGCGAGGAGGACGCGGATCTCCGGCTCGTCGTCGAGCAGGGCGATGAGCGGCGCGGTCATGTGATGCTCGCGAGGCAGGCGGCCAGCTCGGCGCGGGTGAAGGGCTTCGGCAGGAGGGTGGCGAGGCGGGCCGCCTCCTGCCGGCGCGGGTCGTCCGGCGGCAGGCCGGTCATCAGCACCAGGCGCGGCAGCGGGGCGGCGCGCCCGGCGGCGCCGGCCTGCAGGTGCCGGGCGGAGGGCGCAGCACCGGGAGGCGCGGCGCCGGCGGGCGAGGCTTCGGACAGTGACGCGGCGGGAGATGCGAAGCGGTCGAGATGCGCGCCGGACGGCGCAGCAGGAGGCGCGGCTCGGGTGCCACGGGCACCGGATGGCGCGGCGTCGGGAGGCGCGGCGGTGACGGGGGGACCTCCGGCCGCCGTCGCGGCGACGGGTGGCGCTGCAGGGGGAGGCGCGGCGTCGGGCGGCGCGGCGGTGCCGGCGGGGGCTCCTGTCGGCTGGCCGGCGGGCGAGGGGGTGGTCCGCGGCAATGTGCCGGAGGGCGGGGCGGGCGCGCCGTCGCCGATGGTTGCCCGGTCCGGGAGCGCGTCGGGGGCGCAGACCGTGGCCTGCCGGATCCCGCGCGCGAGGTCGAGGCCGGAGAGGCCGGGGCCCAGCACCAGGTCGGAGAGGACGAGGCCGATGCCCTCCACCTGCGCGAGGAGGCGGGCGGCCTCCTCCCCCGTTCCGGCCTCGATCACGGTGTGGCCGAGGGCCACGAGGTCCTCGCGCAGCGCGTCGCGGATGTCCGCGTCGTCCTCGGCCAGCAGGACGAGGCCCGGCGGCAGGGCGGCCGGGCGCCGCGCCGGCAGCGCGATGGTGACCCGGGCGCCACCGCCCGGCGCATTCGCCAGCCGCAGCCGCCCGCCGGAGGCGCGCGCGAAATCATAGACCATCGCCAGCCCGAGGCCGGAGCCCGGCGCGCCGCGCTTGGTGGTGAAGAAGGGCTGGGTGGCGCGGGTGAGGGCCTCCTCGGTGAAGCCCGGGCCGGTGTCGGCCACGGTGATCTCCAGCCGCTCCGCGGTGAGGACGGCGCCGAGGGTGATGCGCCCGGGCTGGCCGTCCAGCGCATCGCGCGCGTTCAGGATGAGGTTCAGCACCGCGTCCTGCAGGAAGCCGGAATCGACCAGCACCGGCTCGCGCGGCACGGTCTCCAGCTCCAGCACCACCTGGTCGGGCAGCGCGGGGCGGGCGAGCGGCAGCAGGCCGCTCAGCAGCTCCGCCGGGTCCGTCGGGCGCGGGGTGAGGCTGCGCGCGCCGGAAATGCTGCCCAGCCGCTCGATCAGCGCGCCGCCGCGCTCCGCCGCCGCCCGGGTGGCGGCCACCGCCTCACGCGCCTTCGGCGGCAGATCCATCCCGCCGAGCCGGGACTGCAGGCCGAGAATCACCGTAAGGATGTTGGAGAAATCATGCGCCAGCCCGCTGGTGAGCTGCGCGGCCAGCTCGCGCTTGGCGGTGTGGCTGAGCGCCTGGCGGGCGCGGGCCTCCTCGGTCATGTCCACCGAGAGGATGTAGACGCCCTGCACCCTGCCGGTCTCGTCGAGGTCCGGGGTGAAGGCGGCGCGCAGCCAGCGCGGCCCGTCGGAGAGCGAGAACTGGAAGGCGCGCGCCTCGCCGGCCAGCGCGCGGTCCAGTTCCGGGCGGATGATGTTGTAGGCTTCCGGCCCCAGCACCTGCGCGATGCCGCGCCCGACCACCTGCCCCGTCGCCCCGGGGATCACCAGCGGAAGCTGGTCGTTCGACCAGGTGTAGGTCTGCGTGAGGTCGAGATGGGCGATATGCGCCGGGGTCATCCGGGTGATGAGGCGGATGCGCGCCTCGCTCTCGGCCAGCGCCGATTTCGCCTCGCGCAGGTCCGCGATGGTGGTGGCAAGCTCGCGGTTGGCGCGGGCCAGGTCCTCCGAATGGGCCAGCAGCTTTTCCGACAGGGTTTCGGAACGGGCGCGCAGAAGGCGCTCCTGCGCGCGGATCGCCGTGATGTCGGTGTAGACGGTGACCCAGCCACCCGGCGTCAGCGGGTGGCCCTCGATGGAGATCACCCGGCCGTCGGGGCGCTCGCGCTCGAAGTAGTGCGGCTCGAAGCGGCGGGCTTTCTCCACCCGGTGGGCGACCATCTCCTCCACGTCTCCCGGCCCGTATTCGCCGCGCTCGGTCATGCAGCGGATGATCGCCTCGAAGGAGGCGCCGGGGCGGGTGAGCTCGGGCGGCAGGGCGAACATCTCGCGGAAGCGGCTGTTGGCCAGCCGCAGGGTCAGCCCCGCGTCGAACACCGAGAGGGCCTGCTGGATGAGGTTGAGCGCCCCGCGCAGCAGCCGGTCGTCGCCCCGGCCGGGCAGGGGTGGCGGCGCTGGTCCGATGATCGTTCCTCCCGGTTGTTTTCGGCCAGTCTGGCGGGGTGGCGGCCCGCGGGCAAGGGGGAGGCGTTACAATTGGTTACATTCGCGACATACTCGCGATGGATTCCGGGGCTTCACTCGGACATCCGGAAGACGTGGGCCGACAGATGCCCCGCTCGGACATGAGACGGCCGCAGCAAGACGGCCGCAAGGGAGGATACGCCTGTGACCAACGCCGCCCATACCGGGGCCGGCCCGGACACGCTCGCCCGGCTGCTCGCGCACAACGCGGTGGTCCACGGCGCGCGGCCGGCCTACCGGGAGAAGGAATTCGGCATCTGGCAGACCGACAGCTGGGCCGAGAGCGCGGAGAAGGTGCGCGCCCTGGCGCTGGGCCTGCTCTCCCTGGGCCTGGAACGCCACAGCCATGTGGCAATCGTCGGCTCGAACCGCCCGGACCTCTACCGCGCCATGGTGGCGGTGCAATGCGCCGGCGCCATTCCCGTGCCGCTCTACCAGGACGCGGTGGCCGAGGAGATGGCCTACGTGCTGGGGCATTGCGGCGCGAAGCTCGCCATCGTCGAGGACCAGGAGCAGGTGGACAAGCTGCTCTCCGTCGCCGGAGAGGCCCCGGCGCTGCAGACCATCCTCTACCTCGACCCCCGCGGCCTGCGCAAATACGACCACACCCTGCTGCGCGCCTTCCACGAGGTGGAGGAGACCGGCCGGCGCCACGCCGCCGAGTACGCGGCACAGCTCGACGCCCTGGTGTCCGGCGCCACCGCGCGCGACACCTGCGTGATGCTCTACACCTCCGGCACCACCGGCAAGCCCAAGGGCGTGGTGCTGAGCCATGACAACATCATCCGCACCGCCCGCGCCTCGGCGGAGTTCGACCGGCTGGGGCCGGAGGATTCGGTGCTGGCCTACCTGCCGATGGCCTGGGTGGGCGATTTCATCTTCTCCATCGGCCAGGCCTATTGCACCGGCTTCTGCGTGTGCTGCCCGGAGAGCGCGGAGACGATGCAGGCGGACCTGCGCGAGGTGGGGCCGAGCTATTTCTTCGCCCCGCCGCGCTTCTTCGAGGGGCTGCTCACTTCCGTCACCATCCGCATGGAGGACGCGGGCGCGCTGAAGAAGCGGCTCTACCGGCACTTCATGGCGGTGGCCCGGCGCGTGGGCCCGGCGCTGCTGGACGGCAGGCCGGTCTCCCTCGCGGACCGGCTGCGCTACCGGCTGGGCGCGCTCCTCGTCTACGAGCCGCTGAAGAACGCGCTGGGCCTGAGCCGGGTGCGGGTGGGCTACACCGCCGGCGAGGCGATCGGGCCGGAGATCTTCGATTTCTACCGCGCGCTCGGGATCAACCTCAAGCAGCTCTACGGCCAGACCGAGGCGAGCGTGTTCATCACCCAGCAGCCCGACGGCGAGGTGCGCGCCGACACGGTGGGCGTGCCCAGCCCGGGCGTGGAGCTGCGAATCGGCGAGAACGGCGAGGTCTACTACCGCTCCCCCGGTACCTTCGTGGAATATTACCAGAACGCGCAGAGCACCGCCGACACCAAGGACCCGCACGGCTGGGTGGCCACGGGCGACGCCGGGTTCATCGAGCCCGAAACCGGCCACCTGCGCATCATCGACCGGGCGAAGGACGTGGGCAAGATGGCCGACGGCAGCCTGTTCGCGCCCAAATACGTGGAGAACAAGCTGAAGTTCTACCCCGACATCCTGGAGGCGGTGGTGTTCGGCAACGGGCGCGACGCCTGCACCGCCTTCCTCAACATCGACCTCGGCGCGGTGGGCAACTGGGCGGAGCGCAACAACATCGCCTATGCCTCCTACCAGGAGCTTGCCGGCCATCCCCGGGTGCTGGACACCCTCGCCGCCCATGTGGCGGAGGTGAACCGCTCCGTGGCCGCGGACCCGATGCTCTCGGGCTGCCAGGTCCACCGCTTCCTGGTGCTGCACAAGGAGCTCGATGCGGATGACGGCGAGCTGACCCGCACCCGCAAGGTGCGCCGCCGCATCATCGAGGAGCGCTACGGCGTGCTGATCGACGGGCTCTATTCCGGCGCCGGACGGGTGTTCGTGGAAACCCCTGTCACCTATGAGGACGGCCGCCAGGGCGCCATCTCCGCCACGCTGGAGATCCGCGACGCGCGCACCTTCCCGGTGACCGGCGCGGGGAGGGTGGCGGCATGAGGGACACGGCAACCGTGGAGCCGATGCTCGACATCCGCAACATCACCCTGCGCTTCGGCGGGGTGGTGGCGATCCGCGACATTTCCTTCGACATCCGCCAGGGCGAGATCCGCGCCATCATCGGGCCGAACGGGGCCGGAAAATCCTCGATGCTCAACGTGATCAACGGCTTCTACCACCCGCAGGAGGGCGAGATCTGGTTTCGCGGCAAGCGGCGCGGGCCGATGCGCCCGCACCAGATCGCCCGGCAGGGCCTGGCGCGCACCTTCCAGAACATCGCGCTCTTCAAGGGCATGACCACGCTCGACAACATCATGACCGGGCGGATGACCCGGATGAAGAGCTCGATGCTCGAACAGGCGCTGTGGTGGGGGCGGGCCGAGCGCGAGGAGAACGACCACCGCGAGAAGGTGGAGCGCATCATCGACTTCCTGGAGATCCAGTCCATCCGCAAGACCCCGGTGGGCCGGCTGCCCTACGGCCTCCAGAAGCGGGTGGAGCTGGGCCGGGCGCTGGCCGCCGAGCCGGAGCTCTTGCTGCTCGACGAGCCGATGGCCGGCATGAACGTGGAGGAGAAGGAGGACATGTCGCGCTTCATCCTCGACGTGAACGACGAGTTCGGCACCACCATCGCCCTGATCGAGCACGACATGGGCGTGGTGATGGACATCTCCGACCGCGTGGTGGTGCTCGACTACGGCCGCAAGATCGGCGACGGCACCCCCGAGGAGGTGCGCAACAACCCCGACGTCATCGACGCCTACCTGGGAGTGAGCCATGACTGAGCCCCTCCGCGCAACCCGCCCCGGTGCCAAGCGCCCCGCCGACCGGGCGCCCGCCCGGCAGGCGGAGGCACACAAGGTGCCGGCACCACGGGCGAACCGCCGCTCCGCCGCCGGAGCGCGCCCCTGCCACCCTGCGCGCCGGCGCCCCGGCCGGAGCGCAGCGCAGAGCCGGGGCCTCCCGGCCGGACACGGGCGACACGCCGGGCCCGCGAGGCCCCGGGTTGCCGCTGGCGCGGCCCCCGGGGCAGGCCGGCGCGGGAGGGCAGGCGCATGAGCATTGAGACGCTGAACCTCATCGAGGTGCTGATCAACGGGCTGATGTCCGGGGTGATGTACGCGCTCGTGGCGCTGGGCTTCGTGCTGATCTTCAAGTCCTCGGGCATCTTCAACTACGCCCAGGGCGTGATGGCGCTCTTCGCCGCGATGACGCTGGTGGGGCTGCAGACCGGGCAGGTGCCCTTCGCCCACCTGCTCAACGCCGTCACCGGCATGCATGTCACCCATTTCGGCTGGAACATGCCCTCGGGCCTCGCCATCCTGCTCACGCTCGTGGTGATGGTGGGGCTTGCCTTCCTGGTGGAGCGGCTCGTGCTCAAGCACCTGGTGAACCAGGAGCCGATCATCCTGTTCATGGCGACCATCGGCCTTGCCTTCTTCCTCGAGGGCTTCGGCGACCTGATGTGGACCGCCGAGATCAAGCAGCTCGACGTGGGCCTGCCCGGCGGCCTGTCGGAGTGGTTCGAGGGCGCCTCCATGGCGCTGGCCGACCCCGAGGCGGGCTACTGGGGCATGTATGTCGACAAGCTCGACGTGACCGCGGCCGTGGTGGCGGCCCTGCTGGTGATCTCGCTCACGCTCTTCAGCCAGTACACCCGCGCCGGCCGCGCCCTGCGCGCGGTGGCGGACGACCACCAGGCCGCCCTCTCGGTGGGCATCTCGCTGCGCTTCATCTGGGTGATGGTCTGGTCGATCGCCGGGCTGGTGGCGCTGGTGGCGGGCATCATGTGGGGCTCCAAGACCGGGGTGCAGACCTCGCTCTCGCTCATCGCGCTCAAGGCGCTGCCGGTGCTGATGCTGGGCGGCTTCACCTCCATCCCCGGCGCCATCGTGGGCGGGCTGATCATCGGGGCGGGGGAGAAGCTGTTCGAGTACTTCGTGACCTCCGATGCCTTCCACGGCGTCACCGGCTTCAACATCGACGCCACCGAGAACTGGTTCGCCTACGTGCTGGCGCTGCTGTTCCTCGTGTTCCGGCCGCAGGGCCTGTTCGGCGACCGCATCATCGAGAGGGTCTGAGACATGTTCTACCGCGAGGCAGGCGACTTCAAGACTAGCTACAGCGATGACGGCCAGACCTTTCCCATCGCCTTCGACCGCTGGCGCTACTACGCCGTGCTGGCGGTGGCCTTCCTCGTCATCCCCTTCGTGATCAACGACTACTGGGAAAAGTCGATCATCATGCCCTTCCTGGTGTGGTCCACGGTGGCGATCGGGCTCAACATCCTCACCGGCTATTGCGGGCAGCTTTCGCTCGGCACCGGCGGGTTCATGGCGGTGGGGGCCTATGCCTCCTACAAGCTGATGACGGCCTTCCCCGAGCTCAACATCTTCTTCGTGGTGCTGCTCTCGGGCGCGATCACCGCCGCGGTGGGCGCGCTGTTCGGGCTGCCCTCGCTGCGCATCAAGGGGTTCTACCTGGCCGTGGCCACGCTGGCGGCGCAGTTCTTCCTGGTCTGGCTGTTCAACAAGGTGCCGTGGTTCTACAACTCCTCCGCCTCCGGCCAGATCACCGCGCCGGAGCGCTCGGTCTTCGGCATCCTGGTGACCGGGCCGAACGCGGCGCCCTGGGCGAGCTATCTCTTCACCCTGGTGCTGGTGACCGCGCTGGCCTGGGTGGCGCGCAACCTCACGCGCGGCAAGGTGGGCCGCAGCTGGATGGCGATCCGCGACATGGACATCGCCGCCGAGATCATCGGGGTGAACCCGCTGGCCACCAAGCTCTCGGCCTTCGCCGTCTCTTCCTTCTTCATCGGGGTGGGAGGGGCGCTGTTCTTCTCCGTCTACCTCGGCGCGGCGGAGGTGGGCGAGGCCTTCGGCATCGACAAGTCCTTCCTCGTGCTCTTCATGATCATCATCGGCGGGCTCGGCTCGATCTTCGGCAGCTTCGCCGGGGCGGCCTTCATGGTGCTGCTGCCGGTGCTGCTGAAAAACGTGCTGGTGGGCGGCCTCGGCTGGCCCACCGACCTTGCCGCCCACATCCAGATGGTGATCGTGGGCGGGCTGATCGTGCTGTTCCTGATCCTGGAGCCGCACGGGCTGGCCCAGCTCTGGCGCGTGGCCAAGGAAAAGCTGCGCCTCTGGCCGTTCCCGCACTGACGCTTTCAAGACCCCCGCACCCGGGGCCAACCCGGGGCGACGAACCCTTCTGGGAGGAAACCCGACATGAAACGACATCTCGCGCTGCTTGCCGCCACGCTGCTGGCCGGGGCCGGCCCCGCCGCCGCCGACCTCACCTTCCCGATGCTGAGCTACCGCACCGGGGCCTATGCCAACAACGGCATCCCCTTCGCCGACGGCTATCATGACTACCTCACCCTGGTGAACGAGCGTGACGGCGGCATCGGTGGCGAGAAGATCCGCATCACCGAATGCGAGACCGCCTACAACACCGAGAAGGGCGTGGAGTGCTACGAGAGCACCAAGGGCGAGGGCGCGCTGATCTACCAGCCGCTCTCCACCGGCATCACCTACCAACTCATTCCCAAGGCCACGGTCGACGGCATCGCCATCCACTCCATGGGTTACGGGCGCACCTCGGCCGCCGATGGCAAGGTGTTCAAGTGGATCTTCAACTACCCCGGCACCTACTGGGACGCCGCCTCGGTGATGGTGAAATACATCCTCGAGCAGGAGGGCGGGGACATCGGCGGCAAGACCATCGCGCTGCTCTACCACAACTCCGCCTATGGCAAGGAGCCGATCCGCACGCTGGAGGAGCTCTCCAAGAAGCACGGCTTCAAGCTGGCGCTGCTGGCGGTGGACCACCCCGGGCTGGAGCAGAAGTCGCAATGGCTGGAGATCCGCCGCTCGCGGCCCGATTACGTGCTGATGTGGGGTTGGGGCGCGATGAACCCCACCGCCATCCAGGAGGCGGCGAACGTGCGCTACCCGATGGACCATTTCATCGGCGCCTGGTGGTCGGGCTCGGAGAATGACGTGAAGCCGGTGGGAGACCGGGCGGACGGCTACAAGGCCGTCACCCCGAACGGCGTGGGCGACGATTACCCCGTCTACGACGACCTGAGGAGCTATGTCGCCGACAAGGGCCTCGCGGCCGGCGCGGGCGACCAGCTCGGCACCGTGCTCTACAACCGCGGCATGTATGCGGCGATGCTGGCGGTGGAGGCGGCGAAGACCGCGCAGCAGATCCACGGCACCGCGAAGATCGACGCGGCGATGATGCGTGACGGCATGGAGGCGTTGGAGATCACCGAGGAGAAGATGACCGCGCTGGGCCTGCCCGGCTTCGGCCCGGCCTTCACCGTGACCTGTGCGGATCATGGCGGCCCGGGCAGCGCGATGATCCAGCAGTGGGACGCGAAGGCGGGGGAATGGAAGATCGTCACCGATCTCATCTCGCCGGACCGCGAGGTCATCGCGCCGCTCATCGCCGAGGACGCGGCCGCCTTCGCCGCTGAATCCGGCATCGAACCGCGCGACTGCAAGTGAGTGCCCGCGCCGCCCCCCGCCGGGGCGGCGCCCATCGCCCGGGGGAGCCCCTATGACCGACACGCCGCACATGACGACGCCGGGCGCCCCGCCGGGCGAGACCCTGCTCGAGCTCAACAATATCGAGGTGATATACAATCACGTCATCCTGGTGCTCAAGGGCGTGAGCCTGAAGGTGCCGCAGGGCGGCATCACCGCGCTCCTGGGCGGCAATGGCGCGGGCAAGACCACCACGCTCAAGGCGATCTCCAACCTGCTGCGCTCGGAGCGCGGCGAGGTCACCAAGGGCTCCATCCGCTATCGCGGCGACCGGGTGCAGGACCTCAACCCCTCCGAACTGGTGCGCCGCGGCGTGGTGCAGGTGATGGAGGGGCGGCACTGCTTCGAGCATCTCACGGTGGAGGAAAACCTGCTCACCGGCGCCTATACCCGCAAGGACCGGGAGATCGCCGCCGACCTGGAGAAGGTCTACGCCTATTTTCCGCGCCTGCGCGAGCGGCGGCGCTCGCAGGCGGGCTACACTTCCGGCGGGGAGCAGCAGATGTGCGCCATCGGCCGCGCGGTGATGGCCCGGCCGGCCTGCATCCTGCTCGACGAGCCCTCGATGGGGCTGGCGCCGCAGCTGGTCGAGGAGATCTTCGGCATCGTGAAGGACCTCAACGAGCGCGAGGGTGTGAGCTTCCTGCTCGCGGAGCAGAACACCAACGTGGCGCTGCGCTACGCCCATTACGGCTACATCCTGGAATCGGGCCGCGTGGTGATGGACGGGCCCGCCGCCCATCTGCGCGAGAACCCGGATGTGAAGGAATTCTACCTCGGCATGTCCGACAAGGGGCGCAAGAGCTTCCGGGACGTGCGCAGCTACCGCCGCCGCAAGCGCTGGCTGAGCTGACCCGACCGCACAAGGACAGGCCCATGACCCATTACGACGCCCTCGAAACACGGCCGCGCGCGCAGCGGCAGGCAGAGCAGCTCTCCGCGCTGAACGCCCTGCTCGCCGCCCCGCCGGCCCCGGCGCTGGCCGCGCGGCTGGAGGGGCAGGGGCCGCTGGCCGATCTCGCCGCGCTCGCCACGCTGCCGGTGCTGCGCAAGTCCGAGCTGGTTGCCCTGCAGGCGGAGCATCCGCCCTTCGGCGGGCTCACCGCGCGCGGGGCCGGCGGGTTCCGGCACGTGTTCCAGTCTCCCGGCCCGATCTACGAGCCCGGCGGTGGCGCGGCGGACTGGTGGCGCATGGGCCGCTTCCTGCACGCCTGCGGCATCGGCCGGGGCGACGTGGTGCAGAACTGCTTCTCCTACCACCTCACCCCGGCCGGAGCGATCTTCGAGAGCGGCGCCGCGGCGGTGGGCGCCGCGGTGCTGCCCGCCGGCACCGGGCAGACCGACCTGCAGGTGCGCGCCGCGCATGACCTGGGTGTCACCGCCTGGGCCGGCACGCCGGATTACCTCAAGGTGATCCTCGACCGGGCGGAGGAGCAGGGCATCCGCCTCGCCATCACCCGTGCCGCGGTGGGGGGCGGGGCGCTCTTCCCCGCCCTGCGCGCCGAATACGCGGACCGCGGCATCGCCTGCCGCCAGTGCTACGCCACCGCCGACCTGGGCAACATCGCCTATGAAAGCGCCGCGCTGGAGGGGATGATCGTGGATGAGGGCGTGATCGTGGAGATCGTGCGCCCCGGCACCGGCGACCCGGTTTCCGAGGGGGAGGTGGGCGAGGTGGTGGTGACCACGCTGAACCCGGATTACCCGCTGCTGCGCTTTGCCACCGGCGATCTCTCCGCCATCCTGCCGGGCGAGAGCCCGTGCGGGCGCACCAACCTGCGCATCCGCGGCTGGATGGGCCGGGCGGACCAGACCACCAAGATCAAGGGCATGTTCGTGCGCCCCGAGCAAGTGGCCGAACTGGTCTCGCGCCACACGGAGATCCTGCGCGCGCGGGTGGTCGCCGGCCGCGACGGCGCGCAGGACACGATGACCGTGTGCATCGAAACCCCCGATGCCACCGGCTCCCCCGACCTTGGCGCGCGCATCGCCGACAGCGTGCAGGCGGTGCTGAAGATGCGCGGCACGGTGACCTTCCTCGCCCCCGGGGCGCTTCCCAACGACGGCAAGGTGATCGAGGACACCCGCAGCTACGACTGACCCCCTTTCCGGCCCGCAGACGCGCGCCCCTCAGGGGCCGGACGGCCCCCCGGCGGCATTCTGCGGGGAACATGCCCGCGATGCCCCGCTGGCCGCGCGGCCGGGAAGGTCGCGCGCGGGGGCCATGCAACCGCGCCTGCCGCGCAACCGCGCCGGCGCCGGCACGATCCCCCCGCGGGCTGACGCGGCGCGCCCTGATCACGCAAGCCCTCGGGCGGGCAGAGCTGCCCCACCCCGGCGTTCCGCCGGGCAACACGGTGCCTGCGCCAGTGCGCTCGCCCCGCAGGCTGACGCGCCGTGACCGCGCGGGACCCCCGGGCCAGCAGACTTGCCTCCACCGCAGGATTCCGTCGCGCAACGCCGTGCCCGCGCCGGTGCCCTCGCCTTGCAGGCTGACGCGGCGCGCCGTGACCGCGCGGGCCTCCGGGCCGGCGCAATCGCTTCCATTGCAGGGGAACGCCGCGCCGGGGGTCGCGTGGTGCAGTTCACGATATTGTCAGCCGTCCGGTTGACGGTATCCGCCGGCCCGCGCGTTGAACTCTCGTGTGCACGGCGCGGCGGGGCAAACTGCCCCCGGCCCGCGCCCTCCGCGCACGTGAACGCGTAACGAAAAGAAAGGGGACAGCGATGAAAACCTTCCGTCTCGGCGTCGTGGCCTTCGCCACCACGCTCATGGCCGGCAGCCCGCTGCTGGCGGAGGATCTCGCCCTGGTGATCGGCAATTCCGATTATGCCAACGGGGCCAAGCTTCCCGACAGCGCCAACGAGGCCGCCGACCGCATCGCCGCGGTGCTGGACGCCGCCGGCTACGAGGTGCTGGAGGGCAAGGACCTCACCTCCCAGGACATGTTCGACATCCTGAGCGAATTCAATGACCGGCTGCCCGACGCGGACCGGATCGTGATCTACTATTCCGGCAACCCGGTGACGGCGGTGCGCTCCACCTGGCTCACGCCGGTGGACATGCAGGCGCTCTCGCCCGTGCTGGCCGATTTCACCGGCCCCTCGCTGGACCTGCTGCTGGGCATGGCCACGAAGAGCCGCGGCAGCTCCGTGGTGATGATCGCCGCCGGAGAGGACGGGTTCGAAAGCCCCGGCTTCGGCCTGAAGAACGGGATGGGCCCGCCCGCGGTGCCCAAGGGCGTGCTCTATCTGCAGGGCAAGGCGGGGGATTTCGGCACCGTGATGGCCGAGACCGTGCTGAAGCCCGCGATGTCCGCCTCCGAGGCGGTGAAGCGGCTGGAGGGCCGGGTGGAGATCGGCGGTGACGCGCCGGACCTGGTGTTCGGCCCGAAGAACCAGGCCGAGCTCGACGCCGCGCTGAAGGCCGCGGCGGATGCGGCCGCGGCGCCGCAGGCCGGGGACCAGTCCTCCGCCGAGCCGCAGCTCACGGGGCGCGAGAAGGCCGATGCGGAGGCCGAGGATGCGCTGAACTTCAGCCGCGCCGAGCGCCTGCGCATCCAGGAAGCGCTTACGGTGCTGGACTACGAGCCCAAGGGCATCGACGGCGTGTTCGGCCCCAACACCCGCACCGCGATCTCGCGCTATCAGGATGCTGAGGGCATGCCGGCCACCGGATACTTGCGCGACGGCCAGACGGACCGGCTGTTCAACCTCGCCGAAAAACGCTCACGCGAGCTGGACGCGGAAGCGCGCAAGGCCGAGGCGGCGGCGCGCAAGGCCGAAATCGCCTTCTGGAAGGAGCGCGCCGCGGGGGGTGACGAGCAGGGCCTGCGCGCCTACCTCCGCCGCTACCCCGACGGCGTGCACGCGGATGACGCCACGCGCCTGCTCGACCGGATCGACGACGGACGGCTGGGCGCGGCCTCCGCGCAGGAGCGGCAGGCCTGGCAGGCGGCGCGCAGCTCCGACACGCCGGCGGCCTATCGCAGCTACCTGCAGTCCTGGCCGAACGGGCAGTTCGCCAATGCCGCCCGCACCCGCATGGAGACCCTCCAGGGCGGCGGCGACGTCTCGGACCAGCGCGACCAGCTCGCCGCGCGCGAGGAGGCGCTTCGCCTGAGCCACGACAGCCTGCTCTCCGTCGAGCAGCGGCTGGAGGCCCAGGGCTTCCCGCCGGGCCGCGTGGACGGCAGGATCGACGGCGAGACCCGCATCGCCCTGCGCCGCTTCCAGCGCTCGCGCGGGCTGGAGGTGACCGGCTATCTCGACGACCGGACCCTGCGCCAGCTCGTGGCCGCCAGCGGCTGACCCGCGAAGGGCAGGGGGCCCGGCGCGCCCCCTGCCTGCGCGCCTCCCCTGCGCTGCGCGCCTGTTCCCACACGGTCCTTCCCCCGGCATCGGGCCCCCCGTGCCAGCCGCGCGGAGTCGCCGGCCGCTCCCGAAACCCTCGTTCTCGTCTGAATGAAATGCGCAGCCATGCAGGATCACGTGCAGGGAGCGCCCATGCAGCTTGGCAGGGACATGCCGGGTGTGGTGGGCCCATGTGTCCGCAGGGCGGATCAGGTTATCCCGGTCGTCGAGGAGTGCAGTCATGACCGCTTTGCCCTGAACCCGGGGCACGAGATGCGGATCAACCACGCTCCGCCGGGCAGGGGCCATGCGAACACACTCCTCTTCCACGATGATGAGGAGGAACCGTTCATCCGGCACCGGACCGCCACGGTCAACGGCGTGCACGTCCGCCCCTGCGAGCAATGGGCCCCGGGAGACGAGGGCTACCCCGGCCTGCCGTACTGACCGGCGCGCAAACGAAAAAGGCCGCATCCGGAGATGCGGCCTTTTTCCTGAAACCGTTCGCGGGGCTGGCCCGCGCGCCGGATCAGCCCTGACGGGCCTTGAAACGACGCTGGGTCTTGTTGATCACGTAGACCCGGCCCTTACGGCGCACGACGCGGCAATCGCGGTGGCGCGCTTTCAGGGAGCGAAGCGAGTTTTTGACCTTCATGGCCTATCTCCTATCTCTCCTCGGCGACCAGGCTTGCCTGCGCCTTCGGTGAATTTCCACACTTCCCCTTGCGGGGTTCCCCTCGGGTGGGGAATGGTGGGCGTAGCTGGGATTGAACCAGCGACCCCTACGATGTCAACGTAGTGCTCTCCCGCTGAGCTATACGCCCGAAAGTTCGGGCGGCGCTGGGTTCTCAGAACCGTCCCGCCGCCCGGTGACGCGGTGTATAAAAGGAGTCGGCGGGGCGTTCAAGGGCTTTTGCAATACTGTCGCAATATGGCATATTCGGCCTTCGACGCGCAGGAGGAGGTAGGTTCGGTCAATGCGGCAAGACGCCTTCATCCTGCGCGAACCCGACAGGCTCCGGTCCTGCGCCGTGTTTTCCTCACCGCACAGCGGACGGCACTACCCCGAAAGCTTCACCGCACGCTCACGCCTCTCGCCGCTGCAACTGCGCCTGTCCGAGGACGCCTACGTGGACCGGCTCTATGCCACCGCGCCGGAGCTGGGGGCGCCGCTGCTTGCCGCGGTGATGCCCCGGGCCTGGCTGGACCTGAACCGGGGCCCCACGGAGATGGACCCCGCCCTCGTGCAGGGCGTGCGCAGCGCGGGGCTGAACCCGCGGGTGGCCGCCGGCCTCGGCGTGGTGCCGCGCGTGGTGGCCGAGGGCATGCCGATCTATTCCGGCAAGATCACTGCGGCGGACGCGCAGGCCCGCGTGAGCGGGTTCCACACCCCCTATCACGACACTCTCGCCGGCCTTGCGGAGGCCGCGCGGCGGCGTTTCGGCATTGCGGTGCTGTTCGACTGCCATTCCATGCCCTCGGACGCGCTGCGCAGCTTCGCCGGCGTGCGCTCGCGCCGCCCGGAGATCGTGCTGGGAGACCGCTACGGCGCCTCCGCCGCGCCCTGGGTGGCCGACGCGACGCAGGAAGCCTTCGAGGCCGCCGGCTTCCAGGTGGCGCGCAACACGCCCTTCGCCGGCGGCTACATCACCCAGCGCCACGGCAGGCCGCAGCGCGGGGTCCACGCGATCCAGATCGAGATCGACCGCGGGCTGTACCTGGACGAACTGGCCATCGCGCCGGGAGAGGGCTTTCCCGACATGCTCATGCGCATGCAGGGCGTGGTGGCGGCGCTGGCGCGCATCGGCCAGGCCGAAGCCCGGGTGGCAGCGGAATAGGGCGCTCGCTTGAATTTCTCCGAAAGAGGAGTATATTCACTCCAGAAATGGAGGAACTGCGATGGCCCTTCCCTTCGTCCACCCGGCAACGAACCATGACCCCGTACCCCTTGTCGACCTCGGCGCCGCCGCGGAACGCGCGCGGCTGAGCGACGGGGCGGTGCGCGCCTTCCTCAACATCATGGAGCGCTGGGGCGTGCGGGACGAGGACGCCCGCCGCCTGCTGGGCGGGCTGTCGAACGGTGCCTTCTACACCCTCAAGAAGGGCGGCGGCCGGGCGCTGGACGAGGACCGGCTGCGCCGCATCTCCTATCTGGTGGGCATCTTCAAGGCGCTCAACATCCTGCATGGCGAGGCCCTGGCCGACCGCTGGATGACCCTGCCGAACCGCAACCGCATCTTCGCCGGGGCCACGCCGCTGGACTACCTGCTGCGCGGCGGCCTGCCGGCCTTTGCCACCCTGCGCCGGCTGCTGGACGCCCGGCGGGGCGGGGCGTGAGCCTGCCGCCGGTCACGGCCCTGCGCCAGCTGGACACCTGCCGGCTGATCCCCTCCAGATACAGCGACGGCGGCGACAGCGTGCTGACCCGCATCGCCGATGACGACGCGCATCTGCAGGACATCTTCGCCCTGGACGGCGCCACGAACGACCGGCTGGAGGCGGAGGCCAACCTGCTGCCCGGCATCGGCATCGGCGAGCTGATCTTCGGCGTGCCGCATTACCGCATCGTGAACGCTGCCTTCTGCCATGCGAGCCCGCTGGGCAGCCGGTTCAACGGGCCGGAACGCGGCGCCTGGTATGCGGGGTTCGAGGTGGAGACCTCGCTGGCCGAGATCATCTGGCACCGCACGGTGGCGCTGGCGGAGATCGACCATTTCGAGGACGAGGTGACCTATGACGGCTACCTCGCCGATTTCGGCGCCGCCTTCCACGACCTGCGCGGGGCGGAGGCGTTTCGCGCCTGCCTGGACCCGCAGAGCTACCGCGCCGCGCAAGCCCTGGCCTCCGAATTGCTGGAGGCGGGGGCGGCCGGCATCGTCTATCCCAGCGTGCGGGCGCCGGGCGGCACCTGCCTCGCCTGCTTCCGCCCGGCCCTGGTGGGACACGTGCGCAAGGCCGCGCGCTATCGCATTGCCTGGAGCGGATCGCCGGATCCTGACGTCAGCCTGCAAGAAACCTGTTGATCGGCGCGCCGCTTCCCGGCATTTTCCCTGTCCCCGGACTAAAAAAAAGGCCGCGCAGAGCGCGGCCCAAGTCTAGGGAGGAAACGCCCACGAAGGGCGGCGGTGCGAACACCGCTGAGACCCACTCTATTTCGCGGCGCAGCATATGCAACAGGAATGTTGTCGTATCCTGCCATCGTATACGTATACCATTTATTAATGTTTCGTTAATCCATTGAAAGCATTTGAAAATTCCGATCCACTCGGGGCAATTGTTTTTTCAGCCCCCGAATAAATGACGCGTGATCCGTTCGTGAGCTGATGAAAAATCAGGCGAAGTGAGTTAGCGTCCGCGCAGGAAATCGGCAGTCCGGTCAGCGCAGGGCGCGGCCCTTGAGAATCACCCCGTCGCCGAATCGCGCGCGCAGGGCGTCGGCGGCGCGTTCCACGGCCGCGGCACGGGCCGAGTCCGGGCGCAGGAGGTCGTCCGAGCGGTCCGCATCGGCTCCGGCGACGAGGCCGGAGATGCCCACGCCGATCAGCCGGAAGGGCGCATTCTCCAACTCGCGGGCCAGAAGCGGGGCGGCGGCGGCGTAGATGCGCCCGGCGAGCTGGGTGGGGTCCTCCAGCGTCAGCCGCCGGGTGATGGTGCGGAAATCGGCGCGCTTGAGCTTCAGCGTAACGGTGCGGCCGCCGAGGTCCTTCGCCTTGGCGCGGTCGGAGGTTTTCTCCGCGAGGCGCCAGAGATGACCGTCCAGGATGTCCGCGTCGCGCTCGTCGCGCTCGAAGGTGGTCTCGGAGGAGATGCTCTTCACCGCCTCGTGCGGGGTCACGCGCCGGCGGTCCTCGCCATGGGCGAGCTGCCACAGCCGCTGGCCGGCCTGGCCGTGGCGGCGCAGCATCGTCTCGGCCCCCTGACGGCGTATGTCGGCCACGGTGCGGATGCCCTCGCGCTCCAACGTGGCGGCGAAGGCCGGGCCCACGCCCAGGATGGCGCGCACCGGCAGCGGGGCGAGGCGGGCGAGGGTTTCGGCCCGGCCGACCACGGAGAAGCCGCGCGGCTTGTCGAACTCGGAGGCGAGCTTGGCGAGGAACTTGTTGTGTGACAGGCCCACGGAGGCGGTGAGCCCCAGCTCGCGCTCGATGCGGATGAGCAGGCGGGCCATCATCTCCGCCGGGCTGGCGCGGTGCAGCGCCTCGGTGCCGGAGAGGTCCAAGAAGGCCTCGTCCAGCGAAAGCGGCTGCACCAGCGGGGTGAGATCGTCCATCATCGCGCGGATCTGGCGCGAGATTTCCGCGTAGTAGGAGATGCGCGGCCTGATCACCACCGCGTCCGGGCAGAGGGCGAGCGCCTTGAACATCGGCATGGCCGAGCGCACGCCGCGGATGCGCGCCACGTAGCAGGCGGTGGAGACCACGCCGCGCTTGCCGCCGCCGATGATCACCGGCTTGTCCGCCAGCTCCGGCGCGTCGCGCTTTTCCACCGAGGCGTAGAAGGCGTCGCAGTCCAGGTGGGCGATGGAGAGGGTGAACAGCTCGTCATGCGCGCTCAGCCGCGGGCTGCCGCAGGCGCGGCAGCGCGGGGGCGTCGTGCGGGAGCCGCAGTCGAGGCAGAGGGCGGGCATGTCCGGGTCACCTTGGGGCAGGGGGAGGATCATACCGCCCCGCCCGGGGCGCGGAAAGCCTATTCGGCGGCCGCCTCCGCGCTCTCCAGCCCGATGAACCCGCCCGATTGCCGGGCCCAGTAGCCGGCGTAGAGCCCGCCCTGCGCCAGCAGTTCGGCATGGCTGCCCTGTTCGGCGATGCGCCCGTCCTCCATCACCACGATGCGGTCCATGTGGGCGATGGTCGAGAGCCGGTGGGCGATGGCGATGACGGTGCGCCCCTCCATCAGCCCTTCGAGCGCCCTCTGCACGGAGGCTTCCGTCTCGGAATCGAGCGCGGAGGTGGCCTCGTCCAGCACCAGCACCGGGGCATCCTTCAGGATGGCGCGGGCGAGCGCGATGCGCTGGCGCTGGCCGCCGGAAAGCTTCACCCCGCGTTCGCCGAGGAAGGCGTCGTAGCCGGCCCGGCCGGAGGGGTCGCGCAGGTCGTGGATGAAATGGTCCGCGTCCGCGAGGCCGGCGGCGCGGCGCGCGGCCTCGGGCCCGGCATCCGGGTCTCCGTAGAGGATGTTGTCGAGGGCGGAGCGGTTGAACATCGACGTGTCCTGCCGGACCATGGCGATCTGCCGGCGCAGCCCGTCCTGGGTGAGGGCGGCGATGTCCTGCCCGTCCAGCGTGATGCGGCCGTGCTCGATCTCGTAGAGCCGCAGCATGAGGGCGAGCGCGGTGGACTTCCCGGCGCCGGAGCGGCCCACGAGGGCCACCTTCTCGCCCGGGGCGATGGCGAGGGAGAAATCCTCCAGCCCGCCGCCGCCCTCGGAGCTGCCGCGCCCGTAGCGGAAGGTGACATGCTCGAAGGCGATGGCGCCGCGCACGCGGCCCGGGTCCGTGGCGCCGGGGCGGTCGGTGATGGTGTGGGCGGGGGCGAGGGTGCGGATGCCGTCCTCGATCTCGCCGATGTTGGAGAAGATCTCCATCGCGGTGAAGGAGATCCAGCCGGACATCTGCGCCAGCCGGGTGGAAATCATCCCGGCCACGGCGATGTCGCCCGCCGTGGCGGCCCCCTGCGCCCAGAGCCACAGCACCGCGCCCACCAGCATCACCGGCAGCAGCCCGGCGAGGAACATCAGCAACAGGCGGAAGGCGCCGGCCAGCCGGCCGAAGGCGAGGGCGGTGCGGCGGAAGGCGTGCACCGCCCGTGTCGCGGCCTCCTCCTCACGGGTGGAATGGGCGAAGAGCTTCACCGTGGCCATGTTGGACAGCGTGTCGACCACCTGGCCGCTGAGCGCGGCGCGGGCGGCGGCGCGGGCCTTCGCGCGCGTGCGGATGCGCGGCAGGAACCAGCGGATCAGCATGGCATAGGCCAGCACCCAGGCCAGCAGCACCGCGGCGAGGGCCCAGCCGATGCCGCCCATCATCGCCACGGCGCCCACCACGCTGGCGAGCCCGAAGATGAGCGCGTTGCAGGTCTCGTTCACCACGGAGGTGGCGGCGTTCGCCGTCTGCATCTGCTTCTGGGCGAGGCGGCCGGCGAAGTCATTGTCGAAGAAGGTGAGCGCCTGGCCCAGCGTGTGGCGGTGGAGCCGGATGAGCACCATCGGCAGCAGCCCGGGCGCGATGGCGAGCGAGCTGAACAGCGCGCCGAGCGAGACCAGCGCCGGGCGCAGCAGGGCGAAGAACAGCCCCGCCCCGATCACCAGCCACAGGTGCTCGCGGAAGAACACCTCCGGCCCCGCGGCGGAGGCCCGGTCGATCACCGCCCCGATGACGAAGGCCGCGGCCACCTCCGCCACCCCGGTGAGCAGGGAAACGAAGGCCGCCATGCCGATCACCGGCAGGGAGCCCTGCAGCGCCCAGAGCGCGAAGGCGCCGAACCCGCCGGGGGGCGGGCCGTCCACCGGGCGCAGCGGGTCGATCAGGGTTTCGAAATAGCTGAAGAACTTCACGGTCGGCACTCTCCGGGGCGGCCCCCGGCATGTCCGGCCTGCCCGCCAGGGCCGTCCGGCCGGGAGCTGGCCCCGGTGCGGGCGGCGGTATGAAACGGGGGCCGTCCGCCCCGGCGGGGGGCGGGCGGCCCGGAGGCGTGGTCACTCGGCGGCGTCGACGCCCTCGGCCGGGTCCAGCCCGATGAAGCCGCCGGACTGGCGCGCCCAGAAGCCGGCGTAGAGCCCGCCGCGGGCGAGCAGCTCGGCATGGCTGCCCTGTTCGGCGATGTGGCCGCCATCCATCACCACGATGCGGTCCATCTGGGCGATGGTGGACAGGCGGTGGGCGATGGCGATCACCGTCTTGCCCTGCATCACGCGGTAGAGCGTGTCCTGGATCGCGGCCTCGACCTCGGAATCGAGCGCCGAGGTGGCCTCGTCGAGCACGAGCACCGGAGCATCCTTCAGGATCACGCGCGCCAATGCAATCCTCTGGCGCTGGCCGCCGGAGAGCTTCACCCCGCGTTCGCCCACCTGCACGTCGTAGCCGCTGCGCCCCTGCCGGTCCCGCAGGGTGGTGATGAAGCCATGCGCCTCCGCCCGCTTCGCCGCGGCGATCACCTCCTCCATGGAGGCGCCGGGCCGGCCGTAGAGGATGTTCTCGCGCACGGAGCGGTGCAGGAGCGAGCTGTCCTGCGTCACCATGCCGATGCGGCGGCGCAGGCTGTCCTGGGTCACCCCGTCGATGGCCTGGCCGTCGATCTCGATGCGCCCGCCCTCCACGTCATGGAAGCGCATGAGCAGGTTCACCAGGGTGGACTTGCCGGCGCCGGAGCGGCCGACCAGCCCGATCTTCTCGCCGGGCGCGATGGTGAGCGACACCCGGTCCAGCCCGCCGCGGGCCTTGCCGTAATGGTGGCTCACCGCGTCGAAGCGGATCTCGCCGCGCGGAACGGCCAGCTCCGGCGCGCCCGGAGCGTCGACCACGCCATGGGGCTGCTTCAGGCTGTCGAGCGATTCGCGGATCACCCCGGCATGTTCGAACAGCCGGATGGTCACCCACATGATCCAGCCGGTCATGCCGTTCAGGCGCAGGGTGAGGGCGGAGGCGGCGGCCACGTCCCCCACCGTCACCGTTCCGGCATGCCACAGCCAGATGCCCGGCCCCACCACGCCCACGATGAGCAGGCCGTTCAGCAGCTGCAGCCCCAGCGACATGGTGGTCATCAGCCGCATGAAGCGCAGGAAGCGCAGCCGCAGGCGCTTCATGGCGGAGAGGGCATAGGCCTCCTCCCGCGCGCCATGGGCGAAGAGCTTCACCGTGTCCATGTTGGTATAGGCATCGACCACCCGGCCGGTGACGGCCGAGCGCCCGCGGCTGAGCCGCTCCGAGGCCTCGCCCACCCGGGGCGCCACCCGGCGCACGAAACCGATGTAGAGCACCACCCAGACCGCGAGCGGCAGGGCGAGGCGCCAGTCGATCCCGCTGAGGATCATCAGCGCGCCCAGCACGTAGGCCGTGGCATACCAGATGCCCTCCATCGCCATGAAGGAGGCATCCTCCACCGCCGGGCCGATCTGCATCACCCGGTTCGCGAGGCGCCCGGCGAAATCGTTCTGGAAGAAGCTCACCGACTGGCCGAGCAGGTGCTTGTGCGCCCGCCAGCGGGCCTCCGCCTGCAGGTTTCCCGCCAGCGTCTGGTTCAGCAGCGCCATGTTCAGCGTGTGCAGGATCGGGCGCAGGAACAGGATGAACAGCGTTGCGACCAGCACCTCCAGCCCGTGCAGGGACCAGAAGGCGTCGGGGCCCGCATCGGTCATCAGGTCGAAGATCCGGCCGGAATAGAAGATCAGCCCCGTCTCCATGAAGGCGACGACCAGCCCGGTGCAGGCCATCACGATCAGCAGCTTGCGGTAGCCGCGCAGGTGCGACCACAGGAACGGCCAGAGCCGCCCCGGAGGCGTGCGCTCGGGGAAGGGGGCAAAGGGATCGACCAGGTTTTCAAAGAACCGGAACATGACAGGGCCTCAGGTATGGATGCGTATCCCGGGGCGGACGGCAGGACATGGGCGGAAAGCGCCTGCGGGCCGGGTGCGGGAAGAGAAAGACGGGAGATGCCTGGAAGCGGGCCCGGTGCGCGGCGCGCTATGCGGGCAGCAGGCCACCGGGGGCGACAGACGTGACGGGCCGCGGCGCGGAAAGCGCCTGGCGGGCGGTCATCGATATGTCGGTGCGATCCGTGGCTGCATGAATGGCCTCCCTGGCAGGCGGTCAGGGCCCTTTCGTTGCCTGATTCGGCCTCGGCTGTCCAGCATTTTGTCGACAGTTTGGCCCCCGCTGCCGGGCCCGGGCAAGTTCCGCTGGTGTCGGGCGGCGTATCGGGCATAACGGCGGCAGACGAGGAGAGGATGATGACCGACGATTTCACCGAGCGGAAATCCCGCGCCGCAGGCTGGTTCCGGAGCCTGCGTGACGACATCACCGCAGCCTTCGAACGCCTGGAGGACGCGCAGGACAGCGGCCCGCACGCGGGGCTGGAGCCCGGGCGCTTCGTGCTGCGCGAGACCCGGCGCGACAGCCCCGACGGTTCGGACGCCGGCGGCGGCGTGATGGCGGTGATGCGCGAGGGCCGGCTGTTCGAGAAGGTGGGCGTGAACATCTCCACCGTGCACGGCACGCTGGGCGAGGCGGCGCAGCGCAGCCTCTCGGCCCGCGGGGTGCCGGGGCTGGAGGAGGACCCGCGCTTCTGGGCCTCCGGCATCAGCCTGGTGGCGCACATGCGCTCGCCGCGCTGCCCGGCGGTGCACATGAACACCAGGATGTTCTGGACACCGGGGGCCTGGTGGTTCGGCGGCGGCTCCGACCTCAACCCGATGGTGGAGGTGCCGGAAGACACGGCTTTCTTCCATGACCGGCTGCGCGAGGCTTGCGAGGCGCATGACGCGGGCTATTACCCGCGCTTCAAGGCCTGGGCGGACGAATATTTCATGATCCGCCACTGGAAGGAGCCGCGCGGCGTGGGCGGGATCTTCTACGACGACCTGTGCACGGGGGACTGGGAGGCGGATTTCGCCTTCACCCAGGCCGTGGGCCGGGCCTTCCTCGCCGCCTTCCTGCCGCTCACCGAAAAGCACATGCACGAGGCCTGGACCGAGGCGGAGCGCGAGTGGCAGCTCATCCGCCGCGGGCGCTATGCCGAGTTCAACCTCGTCTATGACCGGGGTACGAAATTCGGGCTGGAGACCGGGCACAACCCCGAGGCGGTGCTGATGTCGCTGCCGCCGGTGGCGAAATGGCCGTGAGGCGCCGCGGGCCCGTTGGCATGCGGAGCGCTGGCGCGCATGCCTCCTGAGCTCCGGCTGGCGCCTGCGCGCGCGGGCGCCCGTGGCCGGTCAGAGGCTCTCCATCTTCTCGGCGAGGCGGATGTCCAGTTCGGTGAGCCCGTCCGCGTCATGGGTGGAGAGGGTGACCTCGACGCTCTTGTAGACGTTGGTCCACTCCGGGTGGTGGTTGAGCTTCTCCGCCCAGAGCGCCACCCGGGTCATCCAGCCGAAGGCCTGGACGAAATTGCTGAACTCGAAGGTCTTGGTGATGGCGTCGCGGCCGTCCACCTCCGCCCAGCCCTTCTCGATCAGCGGGGCGAGGGCGGTCTCGCGGTTGGTGAGTTTCTCAGGCATCGCCCTGTCCTTTCCGGAACGGTCCGTAATCCGTGAGCACCTCGATCTCGTGGTCGACCGCGTCACGCTCCGCCTCGAGATACTGCGCGACGGCCTTGCGGAACGAGGGGTTCGAGATCCAGTGCAGGGAGTGGGTAGCCACGGGCAGATAGCCGCGGGCCAGCTTGTGATCGCCCTGCGCGCCGGCTTCCACCCGGGTGAGCCCGTGTTCGATGGCATAGTCGATGGCGCGGTAGTAGCAGAGCTCGAAATGCAGGCAGGGGATCTCCTCCGAGCAGCCCCAGTAGCGGCCGTAGAGCGTGTTGCGGCCCAGGAAGTTCAGCGCCCCCGCAACCGGCTCGCCGTCGCAGCTGGCGAGGAACAGCAGCGTGTCGTCGCGCAGGTGCTCCTGCACCTGGGTGAAGAAGCTGCGGGTGAGGTAGGGCCGGCCCCATTTGCGGTTCCCGGTGTCCTGGTAGAAGGTCCAGAACGCGTCCCAGTGGTGCGGCTGCAGCGCGTCGCCGGTGAGCAGTTCCACTGTGCCGCCGAACTGCGCGGCGGTGGCGCGTTCCTTGCGGATCTGCTTGCGCTTGCGCGAGGAGAGCTCGGCAAGGAAGGCGGAGAAATCGGCATAGGCGCGATTGTCCCAATGGTATTGCTGGGAGGTGCGCGCCAGCAGGCCCTGCGCTTCGCCGGGGGCGATCTCCTCCTCGGTGCAGAAGGTGATGTGCAGCGAGGACAAGCCGTTGGAATCGCACAGCTGCGTGGCGCCCTGCAGCAGGGCGGAGCGCGCGATGGCCTCCGTCGGCCCGGGCAGGGTGAGCAGGCGCCGGCCGGTGGCGGGGGTGAAGGGCACGGCGGATTGCAGCTTGGGGTAATAGTCTCCGCCGGCCTGCTCATAGGCATGGGCCCAGTTGTGGTCGAAGATGTATTCGCCCTGGCTGTGGCTCTTGGCATAGAGCGGCATCACCCCGATCACCCGGCCGCCGTGCCGGGCCACGAGATGGCGCGGCTGCCAGCCGGACCGGCGGCCGACCGAGCCGCTGTCCTCCAGCGCGCGCAGGAACCGGTGCGTGGTGAACGGGTCGACCGGGCGTCCGCCGGCCAGTGTCTCGGGGCAGGCGCAGGCGTCCCATTCCGCTGCCGGGATTTCCGACAGGCCGGTGAGCACCGTGACCTCGATATTCGTGGAGCCGTCCATTCCCTATGACTTGGGTGCCGGGGCCGCGAGGTCAATGGCGGCGGAGTAGGATTCGAAGGTGATGTTTGCTGCAATGCGGCGCGCGGCGCGTTCCTCGGCGCGCGAGCGGATCGTCCAGCACAGGAGGGGCACCCGGCGGGCGGTGAGCCGGGCCACCGGGTCGGTCTCCAGGTCCGTGTGGTGATGGGAGATGAAGCAGGCGCCCACCCGGTCGAAATCCGCGATCTCGGTGAGGCTGTCGCAGCGCGCCTGGTCGGTGCCGGGCCAGTCCTCGGGGGTGAAGCGGCAGGTGGTGAGGCCGCGTGGCCGCCCGGGCGCGGCCCTGGCCAGCGCGGCGACCGCATGCGGGTTGAACGACATCAGCGCCACGGGGCCCTGGTAGGCGCCGAGCAGCGCGGCGGCGCGGGCCTCCAGCGCCCCGGTCTGCGGGCCGAGGCAGCCGGTCTGGTCCTTGATCTCGACCAGCAGCGGCACCCGGCCGGCGACCTGCGACAGGATCTCGGCGAAGCGCGGAATGGTCTCGCCCCCGTCGGTGAGCGGGATGCGGGTGAGCTCGGCGGTGCTGCGCTGCGTCACAGGGCCGGTCTCGGGGGTGAGCCGGTCCAGCGTGTCGTCATGGAACACCATCGCCTCGCCGTCGGCGGAGAGCTGCAGGTCGATCTCGATGCCGTAGCCGGCGGCGATGGCGGCGGAGACGGCGGCGCGGGAATTCTCGATACGGTGCTTGCTGCGGTCATGGAGGGCGCGGTGGGCGATGGGGCGGGTCAGGAAACTGTCCGGCAGGTCGGCCATGCAGGGGGGCTCCGGAGGAGGGAAGGGGCCGGGAGCCGGCCGCGAGGGGCAGGCCTCCCGGTTCGGGGGTCTGGTGCCGGCAGGCGCCGGCGCCGGCGAGGGAGGGCGCGTCCTCCCCGATGTCCGGGGAGAATGACCCCCTCAGGTGATTCGGAACACCCCTTCCACCTCGACCGCCACGCCGAGCGGCAGCGAGACGCAGCCGACGGCGGCGCGGGCGTGGCGGCCGCGGTCTCCGAACACCTCGACCATCAGGTCGGAGGCGCCGTTGATCACCGCCGGGTGATCGGTGAAATCCGGGGCGGCGTTCACGAAACCGGTGAGCTTGACCACCTGGACGAGGCGCGAGAGGTCGCCGCCGCAGGCCGCGCGCAGCTGGGCGATGAGCGCGATGGCACAGGCGCGCGCCGCGGCCTTGCCACCGTCCACGTCGACGTCCTGGCCCAGGGTGCCGGTGATCAGGCCGGTATCGTCACGCGAGATCTGGCCGGAGATGTAGACCGTGCTGCCGGTGACCACGTAGGGCACGTAGTTGGCTGCGGGGGCGGGGGCGTCGGGCAGCGTGATGCCGAGCTCGGCCAGCCGTGCTTCGAAAGTGCTCATGTATCGGGTCCTTGTCCGTTCCGGGTCGCGACTGTCCGGCCCCGCCGGAGGGGCGGGGCCGGGCGCGGGGGCGGGGCCCCCGGGCGCAGCGGAGCTTACTCCTCCCGGAAGGCCTTGTTGAAGTAGTCCATGACCGGCTTGGTGAAATAGCTCAGCGCGCTGCGCTCTCCGGTCTGGATATAGGCCTCCACGGGCATGCCGGGGATGAGCTCACGCCCGGTGAGCTTCTCGATCTCGCCATCGTCGGGGCGGATGCGGGCCTCGTAGTAGGAGATGCCGCGCTGATCGTCGGTGAAGGAATCGGCCGAGACCTGCTGGATGGTGCCGGTGATCTCCGGCGTCTCGCGCGAGTTGAAGGCGGAGAAGCGCAGGATGGCGGGCTGGCCGACATGGACTTCGTCGATATGGATCGTCTCGATGCGCGAGGAGATGACCAGGCCGCCGCCGGTGGGGATCACGTACATGATCGGGTCCGCGGCGCGAATCACCGAATGCAGCGCGTGCACCGTGTTGCCGTAGATGATCCCGGCGAGGGGCGCGCGCACGTCCAGCCGGGAGAGCCGCTCGGTGGAGGAGAGCCGGCGCTCGCGCAGCTCCACCTCGCGGTACTCGAGGTCGCGCATCTGGGTGATGGCATCCTCGCGCGCCTGGTCGTCGACGCTGAGCACCTCGATCTCGATTTCCGCGATGCGGCCCTTCGACTGGGCGATGGTGGTGATCAGTTCGCCGACCTCGCCTTTCAGCCGGGCTTCCTCGCGCTGGAGGGAGAGCACGCGGCTGGCCTGGGTGAGGCCCTTCTTCTGCAGGGTGATCTGGTCCTCCAGCTCCTCCTGGATCAGGGAGAGCTGGGTTTTCAGCGCGTCGAGCTGGGCCTCGCCGCCGGTCACCTGCTGGTCGGTCTGCAGCTTGCGCTCCTGCAGGGCGGCGATCTGCTTCAGCCGGGTGTCGCGGCGGGCCTCGAACAGGGCCTGCTGGCCGGTCATCAGCTTGCGCACCTCGGGGCGGGTGGCGGCGAGTTCGACGAGCTCGTCGGGCCAGGTGATGGTGTCGGCCTGGTCGCGCTCCGCGGCAAGGCGCCCGGTGCGGGCCCAGATCTCGAAGAGCTGGCCCTCGACGATGTTGAGTTCCGAGCGCAGCAGCTTGTCGTCGAGCCGCAGCAGGATCTGGCCTGCGTCGACCACGTCTCCGTCCCGCACGAGGATCTCGCCGACCACACCGCCGTCCGGGTGCTGGATGACCTGGCGCTCGGCTTCCACCTGCAGGGCGCCGGTGGCGATCACCGCGCCGGAGATCGAGGCCATCGCCCCCCAGACGCCGAAGCCGAACACCAGCACGAACAGGGCGGCGACGCCGATGGCAAGCGGGCGCGTGGCGCTCCATGTCCGGGAGGGGCGGGGCGGCGCCGGGCGCTTCGGCGCCCGGGGCGGCATCTTCTGCGCGCCGGGGCCGCCGGCGGGCGGCGCGGGTGGGGTGGCGCCGGGCCGGCGCGGGGCGGGGGAAATCGGGGTCGGGCCGCTCATGACGTCTTCTCCGCGCCGATGGATGTGGGCCGCTTGTCGGCGCCGATCGCGCCGGCAACCTGGTTGAAGTTGCGCAGGTGCTCGCGCAGCACCTCGTCGCGCGGGCCGAAGGCCTTGCGCATGCCGCCGTCGAGCAGCAGCAGCGTGTCGCACATGGCGATGGCCGCGGGGCGGTGGGCCATGATGATCACGGCGCGGCCGTCGTTCTTCATCGTCTGGATGGCGCGGTTCAGGGCGTCGGAGCCGATCGAATCGAGGTTCGAGTTCGGCTCGTCCAGCACGAGCATCACCGGATCGCCGTAGAGCGCCCGGGCCAGCCCTAGCCGCTGGCGCTGGCCGCCGGAGAGCCGCGAGCCGCCGGATTCGATCCGCGTGTCGTAGCCTTCGGGCAGTTTCAGGATCATCTCGTGCGCGCCGGCCTTGCGCGCCGCCTCCACCACCTTCTGCGGGTCGGGGGCGAGGGAGAGGCGGGCGATGTTCTCCGCCACGGTGGCATCGAACAGGGCCACGTCCTGGGGCAGGTAGCCGATGTGCTGGCCGAGCGCCTCGTTCGAGTAGTGCTCCAGCGCGGCGCCATCGAGCCGCACCGTGCCCGAGGCCGGGCGCCAGATGCCGGTGATCACCCGCGCCAGCGTGGACTTGCCGGAGCCGGACGGCCCGATCACCCCCATCGCCTGGCCGGGTTCGATGCGGAAGGAGACCATGCGCAGCGTCGCCGCCTTGTCTCCGGGGGGGACCACGGTGATCTGCTCGCCGGTCATCAGCGCGCGGGGGCGGGGCAGCTCGGTGCGCTCCGGCTCCTCGGGGGTCTTCTCCAGCAGTTCGGAGAGCTGCGTCCAGCCCTGGCGGGCGCGCTGGATCACCGACCATTGCGCGATGGACTGCTCGATGGGCGCGAGGGCGCGGCCGAGCAGGATGGACCCCGCGATCATCATGCCGCCCGACATCTCGCCCGCCAGCACCAGGAAGGCGCCGAGCCCGAGCATGAGCGACTGCATGAAGTAGCGGAAGGACTTGGAGATGTTGGAGATCGTGCCGGAGGTGTCCGAGGCGGTGATGGTGGCCTCCAGCGAGGCTTCCCGGCGGGTCTTCCAGCGCTGCAGGCCGGCCTCGCGCATGCCCATGCCGTGAACCAGTTCGCTCTCGCGGCGCAGGTTTTCGGCGAAGGCCTCGCTCTCGGCGGAGGCCGCGTTCGCGGCCATCAGCGGCCGGCGGGACAGGTACTGGTTGAGGAAGGTGAGCGAGACGATCACCGCGCCGCCCAGCAGGGCGGCGACGCCCAGCACCCAGTGGAACAGGAACAGCATGGCGATGAACACCGGCGTCCAGGGAATGTCGAAGGCCGCGAAGGGCGCGGGCGAGGACATCAGCCGCTGGATGGCCTCCAGGTCGCGCAGGCCGCTGGCCGGGCGCGTGCGCTCGGTGGGGGCGATGGAGCGGCGCAGCACCGCCTCGAAGACCCGCCGGTCCAGCCGGGTCTGGAAGCGCGCGCCGATGCGGGCCAGGATGCGGGCGCGGGCATAGTCCAGCGCGCCGGAGAGGGCGTAGAGCAGGATGACCAGCACCGTGAGGGCGATCAGCGTCGCCTCCGAGCGGCTGGTGAGCACCCGGTCATAGACCTGCAGCATGTAGAGCGGGCCGGTCAGCATCAGCAGATTGACGAAGAAGCTGAACACGCCGATGGCGAGGAAGAGCCGCTTGCTGCCGGCCAGCGCCGCCCGGAGCTCGGCCCTGCCGTCCTTGAATTTCTTGACCGTCGCCATGCGAATGCGTCCCCCTCGAATTACAACGTCCAGTCTTGCGGAACCAGTCCTGCCGGTGGCCGTGCGAGGTGCACATCATAGCTGCCCGGACCGGCTATAGCACGCAGCGGCAGGTTCGCAAATCGTCCCGCCTGGCGACTATGTGCAATGTCACATTCAGGCGGTTAAGAGTGCGGGAAGATCCGTGCGGGGGACATCAGGAAAATTGCGTGCAATTGCGCAAGTATTTTGACGATCCTCCTGCATTCCCCTATGGTTCGGCCAGCAGAGGCCGGTCCCGGCCCCAACTGAGGCTCATTATGAAGATTACGTTTTGCTTGGCCCGGGCGCGTGGCGCGCTTCTCGCAGCCGCGACCGGGGTGTTTCTCGCCGGGTGCGCCGGAACGGACCAGCCTCAGCAGGCGGGACTGATCGCTGATCCGTACGAATCGACGAATCGGGACATCCACGAGTTCAACAAGGGCATGGACCGCTACATCCTGCGCCCGGCGGCGGAGGCCTATGACACGGTCACCCCGGACCTGGTGCGGTTCCTTGTCACCAACGAGGCCAATCACCTGCAGCTGCCGGTGGATGCGGCGAACCACCTGATGCAGGGCGACTTCGAGGCGGCGGCGATCACTGCCGGGCGCTTCGGCTTCAACACCGTGTTCGGCGCCGCCGGCCTGCTGGACCCCGCGACGGAGTTCGGCCTGCCCGCGGACCCGACCGATTTCGGCGAGACGCTCTACACCTGGGGCGTGGGCGAGGGGGTCTATCTCGAATTGCCGTTCATCGGACCGCGCACCACGCGTGACGCGATCGGCTGGGGCGTGGACTGGGTGATCGACCCGGCGATTCTGGTCGAGGGGCAGACCTTCACCTACATCACCCTCGGTCTCTACGCCGCCAACACGCTGGACAGGCGCGTGCAGTCCGACGACCTGCTCAACGAGGTGCTCTATAACAGCGAGGACTCTTACCTTGCGCTGAAAACGTCCTATGTGCAGCTGCGTCGCCGCCAGTTGAGCGGGGATGATGCAGCGTCCGATGCGGCCCTTCCCGACATCTACGGGGATGAGTGAGGCCGGCTCCCGGCGCCGCAGCACCTACAGACCAGCTTTGGAAAGGGTTTCCATGTCCGACCTTCCGCAGATCGCCCCGATGTCCCGTCGCGGATTGCTCGGCGGTGCGTGCGCCTTCGGCCTGCTGGCCGTGATGGGCCTCGGCCGGCCGGCTCTCGCGACCGTGACCGACGCGCAGGCGCGCGACCTCGTCGAGACCGTTGTCGGCAAGCTGCTCGACATCGCCAATTCCACCAGCGACGTGTCCCGGCAGGCGGCCGAGTTCCGCGGCATGCTGGCGCAGTACATGTCGATGGACGCGGTGGCGCGCTCCACCCTCGGGCCGCGCTGGCGCGAGCTGAGCCCGGAGCAGCAGGCGGCCTATACCGAGGCGTTCCAGGACTATGTGGCGCGCAAGTACGCGCCGCGCTTCAACGAGTTCTCGCAGACCCGGATGGAGATCGTCCGCACCCAGGACTACGGTGAGCGCGGCGTGGTGGTGAGCAGCCAGGCCAACCTTGCCAACGGCCAGAAGGCGATGGTCGACTGGGGCATCTCCGACCGGGGCGGCAGCCTGAAGATCTCGAACATCGTGGTGGAGGGGATCTCCCTCGTGACCTCCGAGCGTGAGATCGTCGGCGGCATGCTCGACAAGCGCGGCAACGATGTCGACAAGCTGATCGCCGACATGAAGTCCGGTGCCTGAACCCTTCCCGGGCCGGGGAGCGCTTCCCGGCCCCGTGCCCGTGCCGGGGGCGTTGCCCTTGGTCCGTGCCGTGACAATGACGTGATGACGAGGTGAACCCGGCACCGCGGGCCGGGCCTCCGCCGGGGCGGTCGCACCGGCGCCGCGGTCACCCCGCGCGGAGCGCGCGCCGGCCCGACGGTTCCGCCTGTTGCGGCGTCAGCTTCCGGCGCGGGTCGCGAAGCGTGCCGCCGCCTCGCCGGCGAGGCGCCCGGTGGCAAGGCAGGCGGTGAGCAGGTAGCCGCCGGTCGGTGCCTCCCAGTCCAGCATTTCCCCCGCACAGAACAGCCCCGGATGCGCCCGCAGCATCAGCGTGTCGTCGAGCGCCTCCCAGCGGAGCCCGCCGGCGGAGGAGATCGCTTCCTCCAGCGGGCGCGGCCGCGCCAGATGCAGCGGTGTCGCCTTGATGCGCGCGGCAAGGGCCCCCGGCGTCTCGGGCAGCGCGCCCGCCTCGCGCAACAGGGCGAGCGCCACCGGCGACAGGCCGGTCACCTTGCGCAGGTGGTTGGACAGGCTGGCTTTCCCGCGGGGCCGGGAGAGGGCCGCGGCAAGGGCCTCCGCCGCGCGGTCCGGAGCGAGGTCGAGCGTGAGGGTGACGCCCTCCGGCCCGCAGGCGTCGCGCAGGGCGGCGGAGAGGGCGTAGATCGCGCTGCCCTCCACCCCGGCGCGGCTGATCACGAATTCGCCGCGCAACCGGGTGGCCCCGAAGCTCAGCGCCACCGGCTTCACCGGCGCGCCGAAGTGCCGCTCCATGTGCGGGCTCCAGGCCACGTCGAAGCCCATGTTGGCCGGGCGGAAAGGCGCGCGCGGCACGCCGGTCGCGTCCAGCGCGCCGGTCCAGCCCGCGTCGGAGCCGAGCCGTGGCCAGCTGCCCCCGCCGAAGGCCAGCACGGCCACCTTCGGGCGCAGGCGGGTGCCGTCCGCGAACACATGCGCGCCGTCCTCCAGCCCGGTCCAGCGCATCCGGGTGCGCAGGGTCACCCCGGCATCGGTGAGCCGTTTGAGCCAGGCGCGCAGCAACGGGCTGGCCTTCATCGCGACCGGGTACACCCGGCGGCTGCTGCCGGTGAACATCGGCTGGCCCAGCGCTTCCGCCCAGGCGCGCACCTCCGCCGGGCCGAAGGCGGCGAGGGCGGCGCGCAGCGCCTGCGCCCCGGGCGCATCGGCCCCGCAGAGGCGGGCGACGTCCTCTGCGCTGTCCTCCCGGGTGAGGTTGAGGCCGGATTTCCCGGCCATCAGGAACTTGCGCGCCACCGAGGGTTTCGCCTCGGCGACCAGCACGCTCAGCCCGGCGGCGGCCAGGCGCTCCGCGGCCATCAGCCCGGCCGGGCCGGCGCCGGCGATCAGCGCGTCGGTCATGGTGTCTCTCCTGCGGGGTGGGGCGAACGAGCGGGGCGGCGGATACGGTGGCTTCGGAACCGGGCGGCGCCTGCCGGGGAGCGGGGTGCCGCCCGTGGCGGGGTGCGGCGCGGGAGCGGGACGGGGCGTTCGGTGCCAAGGGCCGGATTGCCCCCGGCACGGCACATGTGTAACAAATTCCCCGGGCGTGACCAGAGGGCGCGCGCCCGGATGACAGGCTGGAAAGGATCTCCGAATGAGCAGCGACAACGACCCCACCGGCGGCGACAGCAGTGCGTCCGAGGGCGGGATCGGCCTGAACAAGGTGATCCTCGGCTTCCTGGTGGTGCTGGGCGTGGGCACCGCCGCCTGGGCGGGCGGCTGGTTCTACTTCCGCGGCAACGTGCGCGACATGCTGGACGCGGAGGAGGAGCGCATCGCCACCGCCGGCGGCACCGTGACCTATGACAGCCGCATCATCGGCGGCTTTCCGCTGTCCTACGAGGTGGAATACGCCAAGCCGGTGATCACCCTGCCGGGCGAGGCGGTGCGCATCCAGGCGCCGTGGATGCGCGGCACCGCCACCGCCTTCGACAGCGGCGCGGTGCTTCTGGCCTTCCCCGAGAAGATGACCCTCACGGTCACCCCGCCGCAGGGCAGCGGGCCGATCGTGTTCGACGTCACCTCCAGCGGGCTCACCTCCGTGGCCCGGCTCGCGACCGACGGCGGCACGGACCACACGGTCACCGCCTCCTCGCTGGAAATCGCCCAGCAGACCCCGGCGGAGATCCGCGACGGACAGATGCAGGCGGAGGATTTCAAGCTCGACGCCTCCGTCTCCGCCGACCAGACCAACGTGAGCGGCACGCTCACCGCCAGCTCCCTGGCGCTGGCCTACTCCCTCTCGCCGACGCTGGAGAGGCTCGTGCCCGGCAGCAGCTCCGCGGGAGACGCGGTTTCGACGAGCCGCTTCAGCTATGAGGCATACAAGGCGGATTTCGCCGTGGACATGCCCGAGGGCGACAGCCTGTCGAGCCTCACCAGCGGGGCGACCAGCGTGTCGCTGAGCCTCGGGGCGAAGAGCACGGCGGTGGACATGACCGTGCCGTCCCTCGCCGGCCCGGTCCACATGAGCGGAGAGAGCGGCCCCAGCTCCGCCCTCTATTCGATCGAGGACGGGGTGGTCGAGTTAAGCGGCCGGGTGGCCGATCTCGACTACACCCTGGATTTCTCCGATCCGGCCGTGCCCATCGATGGCGCCGGGATCACCGGCAAGCAGATGGAGGCGCGCCTCGCCCTGCCGCTGGGCATGCGGGAGGAGGCGCAGGAATTCGCCCTCGGCCTGAGCCTCTCGGACCTGGAGATGGACGACGCGCTGTGGGACCTGTTCGATGACGGCAAGGTGCTGCCGCGCGACCCGGCCGAGCTCAGCCTCGACATGTCCGGCATGGGCCGCTGGACCCAGGACCCGGCCGGCTTTGCCACCACGCCGCCGGAGCCGGGCTCCAACCCGCTGGACATGGAGAGCGTGAAGCTCGGCATGCTGGAGCTCAGCCTCGCGGGGGCCAGGATCTCGGCGACCGGCGAGGCCACGATGGACAACAGCTCGGCCGCGCCCTTCCCGGAAGGCTCCGTGGACGTGACCCTCTCCGGGTTCGACACGCTCACCGGCAAGCTCGGCGACATGGGGCTGCTGTCCCCGCAGGAGCTGGCGCTGGTGCGCGGGCTGGCCTCGGCCTACACCCAGCCGGGAACGGAGCCGGACACGTTGCAATCCACCGTGGAGATGCGCGGCGGTTCGGTGCTCATCAACGGGCTGCCGCTGCAATGAGCGGGGAGAGCGATTTCCTGCGCCGCCTGTTCGAGGCGGCGGTCGACGCTGCGCGCCCGGCGCGCATCGTGGCCGGGCACCTGCCGGCGGCGCCGGCTGGGCGGGTCGTCGTGGTGGGGGCCGGCAAGGCCTCCGCCGCCATGGCCGCGGAGCTGGAGCGTCGCTGGCCCGGGCCGCTGGCCGGGCTGGTGATCACCCGCTACGGGCACGAGGAGCCCTGCGCGGGCATCGGGATCGCCTCCGCCTCCCACCCCGTGCCGGATGAGGCCGGGGCGGCGGCGGCGGCGCGGATGATGGAGCTGGTGGCCGGGCTGGGCCCCGACGACCTGGTGATCGCGCTGATCTCCGGCGGCGGGTCGGCGCTGATGCCGCTGCCCGCGCCGGGGCTGACGCTGGCCGACAAGCAGGCGGTGAACCGCGCGCTGCTGGCCTGCGGCGCCTCGATCGACGAGATGAACTGCCTGCGCCGGCATCTCTCGGGCATCAAGGGCGGCCGGCTGGCGGCGGCCTGCCACCCGGCCCGGGTGGTGACGCTGATGATCTCCGACGTGCCGGGGGACGACCCGATCAACATCGCCTCCGGCCCCACCGTGGCCGACCCGACGACGCTGGCGGACGCGCGGGCGATCGTGGCGAAATACGGGCTGGAGCTGTCGCCGCAGGTGCGCGCGGCCCTCGAGGACCCGGCGAACGAGAGCGTGAAGCCCGGCGATCCGCGGCTGGCGCGGGCCGAGGCGCATGTGGTCGCGGCGCCGCTCGCCTCGCTGGAGGCGGCGGCCGGGCTTGCCCGGGCGGAAGGCCATGACCCCGAGATCCTCGGCGACGCGCTGGAGGGCGAGGCCCGCGAGCTGGGCCGCGCCATGGGCCGGCAGGCGCTGGCGCTGCGCGCCGAGGGCCGCGGGGCGCTGCTGATCTCCGGCGGCGAGACCACGGTGACCCTGCCGAAGGACGGCCGGGAAATCGGCGCGGGCGGGCGCAACGTGGATTTCCTGCTCGGCCTCGCCGAGGTTCTGGACGGCGCGCCGGGCATCCACGCCATCGCCTGCGACACCGACGGGGTGGACGGCGCGACCGAGGTGGCCGGCGCGGTGATCGGGCCGGACACGCTGGCGCGGGCCGCGCAGGCGGGCTATCCGCTGGCCCGCGCGCTGGAGCGCTTTGACGGCCACGGGTTTTTCGAGGCCGCCGGCGCGCAGGTCGTCACCGGGCCCACGCGGACAAATGTGAACGATTTCCGCGCGATACTGGTCACCGCCTGAGTGACGGCACGGGCTGTGGCGGATGCGCCGCAGCCCGCCCGGGTGGACGCAGGGGCCCGGACTGGACTAGGCTTGTCCACGTCCCCCTCTCACTCAGATGAAAAAGGCGCGCGCCACCGTGCAATTGAGCGACGAGTTTCTTGCCGCGATCGATGCCGAAGGCGGCAGGTTCGTGCCTCCGTGTCCCGAACGGCGCAGCGCGCCGATCCCCTTGTGGAAGATCATGAAGCTCTACCGCGAGAACATCATCGCGGTGTTCTCGGAGAACGACTTCCGCCGCCCGATCATCCACGGCCGCTACCTGGCGCTCGACGTCTACACGGTGAACGACCCCGCGCTGGTGCAGGAAACCTTCCAGACCAAGCACGAGATCTTCCAGCGCAAGACGCCGCAGATGCGCCACGCGCTGGCGCCGCTGCTGGGCGACGGGCTGTTCGTGTCCGATTCCGAGACATGGAAGCGCCGTCGCGCCGTGGTGGGCCCGATCATCCACACCTCGAAGGTGCGCTCCTTCTCGCCGCTGATGTGCGAGACGGCGGTGGAATGGCGCGAGCACTGGCAGGACCTCGGCGACGGCGCGGAGGTGAACGTGCTGGCGGAAATGGCCGAGCTCACCGCCGAGATCATCTCGCGCACGGTGTTCGGCCGGCGGCTGGGGCGCGAGCACACTTCCGAGATCGTGGCCGGCTTCGCGGAGTACCAGAAGCACATCGACCAGATGGACATTCCCTCCGTCCTCGGCCTGCCGGACTGGTTCCCCCGCCCGCGCGGGCTGAAGGTGGGCCGGGCGCTGCGCCGGGTGCACGGGGTGATCGACGAGATCGTGGAGCGGTTCGAGCAGGGCACGGGCGACGCGGAGGCGGTGATCGGCCAGCTCTTCGCCGCGCGCGCCGAGGGCGCGGAGGGGGCCGAGGCGCTGGACCGCGAGGCGATCCGCAACGAGGCGATCGTGATCTTCATGGCCGGGCACGAGACCACGGCCAACACGCTGGCCTGGGCCTGGTTTCTCATCTCGCAGAGCAGCCGTGTGCGCGACCGGCTGCAGGACGAGTTGGCCGACGTGCTGGAGGGCCGCGCGCCGGACATCGACGATGTGCGCGGCCTTCCCTACACCCGCGCCATCATCGAGGAGACCCTGCGCCTCTACCCGCCGGTGCCGATTCTCGGGCGCCAGGCGCTGGCGGACGGCGACATCAACGGCACGCAGGTGAAGCGCGGATCGGTGGTGATGGTCTCGCCCTTCATGCTGCACCGCAAGCCGGACCTGTGGAGCCGCCCGGACGAGTTCATCCCCGAGCGTTTCGACGAGCGGCTCACCCCGCGGCCGTCGAAATACGCCTACATCCCCTTCGCCATCGGGCCGCGCATCTGCCCCGGGCTCACCTTCGGTCTCACCGAGGCGATCCTGTGCCTTGCCACGCTGGCGCAGGCCTTCGAGCTGGACCTCGCGGAGGGGCATGTCGTGCGCACCCAGTGCCGGCTCACCCTGCGCCCGGGCGACACGCTGCCCATGCTCCTGCGCCCGAGGGCTGCCGGCGCGCCCGCCTCCGCCGCCGGGCAGCCGCTCACGGAGGCGCCGGCGTGAAGGTCACGGATGTGCCCTTCGAGCGGACCTCGCCGCCACCGGTGCGGGCTCCCGGCCTGGCCGATTTCCGCGCCGGCGGGGCCGCGCGCCGGGCCTTCCTGCGCTACCACGTGACCGACCGGCTGACCGGTGTTGCGCAGGTCGGTCTCTACCACGTGCTGTCGGTTCTGCCGCCGGCCGCGGCCGCGGCGATCGGCGCCACGCTCGGCGGGCTGGTGGCGCGGCTGGACTGGAACCGGCCCTACGTGGAATTCATGCGCCGCGGCATGGTGCGCATCCGCCCGGAGCTGAAGGGGGATCGCGCGGGCCAGGACCGGCTGCTGCGCGCCTGGTTCCGCAACGCGGGAATCGTGCGGGCCCATTATCCCTGCATTCGGAAACTGGTGACGCCGGAGCGCCTCACCGTGCACAACCGCGAGATCATGGAGGAGGCGAAGGCCACCGGGAAGCCGGTGTACCTCGTCCTCGTGCACCTGGGCAACTGGGAGGCCGCGGGGCTGGGGGCAGGCGTGCTGCAGCTCGGCACGTTCTTCGGCATCTACGAGCCGCAGCCCAACCGCTACCAGAACCGGCTGATCTACCGTCTGCGCCGCCGCCACCGGCTCCACGCCTTCCCGCCGGACCGCCACCTTCCGGCGCTGCTGCGCCGGTTCGCCTGCCAGGGCGGGGAGAACGCAGTGCTGTTCCTGGACGAGGTGCGCGACGCGGAGAACGCCTTCCCCCTCTTCGGCCGGCCCGTGAAGGCCTCCTCGAACCTGCGCTTCGTGCTCAAGCTGGCCGCGCTTGCCGAAGCGCGGGTGGTGCCCTGCCATTTCGTGCGCGAGGGCGCGGGCCACATCAGCCTGCGCCTGCTGGCGCACCTGCCGCCGCCGGCCCGATCGACGAACGCGGAGGCGGACGCCACCGGCCATGTGCTCTCGGGCCTGTTCGAAGCCGCGATCCGCGAGAACCTGGAGCAATGGTACATGCTCAAGGACATGCGCCTGCCGCCGCAGGAATGAGCGCTGCCGGAGTGCGCGGAGGCGGACGCCACCGGCCGGGTGCTTTCCGGCCTGTTCGAAGCTGCGATCCGCGAGAACCTGGAGCAATGGTACACGCTCAAAGACATGCGCCTGCCGCCGCAGGAATGAGCGCTGCCGGAGTGCGCGGATGCGGGCGCCACCGGCCGGGTGCTTTCCGGCCTGTTCGAAGCCGCGGTCCGCGAATACCTGAAGCAATGGTACATGCTCGATGACATCCGCCTGTCGCTACGGGAATGAACGCTGCCGGATTGGCCGGGACAGGGGCCGGGGCACCTGCCCGGGCGGTGGAGCCGGCGCAGGCACGGCCCCCGCGGCGCGGGTCTGTCCGGTCGCCCCGCTGTCGCAGGAAAGGGCACGCGGGCGCACCCGTTCGGTTCCGTCAGATGCCGAAGGGGCACGGGGCGGCGGCCCGGCCCCCTCCGCCTGCGGCGGCGAGGGGAGCGCCCTTGCCGGCAGCCTTCGCGGGGGCGTGTTCTGCTCCGCCGGGGCCGACGGGTGCACTGGTGCGGGCGCATGGCCGCCGTATGCTCCGGGCCCGGCACCCCTGCCGGGTGGCGGAGCGCGGCCCGCGGAACGCACCGTCGCCCGCCTTCGCGCTCCGGAACGATGCGCGGTACCGTGCCCGGCCGTGGTGGCCTTCCCCGGCGCAGGGCCGGGTGAACCGGAGGCCGGGAAAGGGCGTGATGGGGCGGCAAGGGCGTGATGGGGCGGCGGTGCCGCGGGGGGGTGGCGCGGTTCGCGGGCGGGGCCGGAGCGGGCCGGCGGCCCCGCGATGCGGCTCGGGCCCCGCGCCGCAGGTCATTGACATCGCCGGGCAATCGGCTGAGCGTTCGGCGGTCGCATCCGGAGGGGGAGCAGGGACATGAGCATGCGCGTTGTGGTGGTCGGGGCCGGGATCACCGGGGTCTGCGCCGCGGAGTGGCTGCGCCGGGACGGCCATGCCGTGACGCTGGTGGACCGGGTTCCGCCGGGAGACCGGGGGCAGGCCTCCTTCGGCAATGCCGGGCTGCTCGCACGCTGCTCTGTGGTGCCGGTCTCGGTGCCGGGGCTGCTGGCCAAGGCGCCGGGGATGCTGCTGGACCCCGATTCGCCGCTGTTCCTGCGCTGGTCCTACCTGCCGCGGCTGCTGCCCTGGCTGGTGCCCTTCCTGCGCAACGGCCGGCGCGAGCGGATGGAGACGATCGTGGGCGACATCGCCGCCCTCACGAACGACAGCGTGGAGCAGCACGAGGCGTTGGCCGCCGGCACCCCGGCCGCGCGCTTCATCCGCCGGGGGGAGTACGGGTTCCTCTACCCCGACCGCGCCGCCTTCGAGGCCGACGCGATGTCCTATGCCCTCAAGCGCGCGCACGGCTTCACCTGGGAGGAGCACGAGGGCGCCGCCCTGCAGGCGCGCGACCCGGGCCTGCAGCCCGGCCACGGCTTTCTGGCCACCTTCCCCGATCATGGCTGGATCACCGCGCCGGGGCCCTACGTGGCCGCGCTTGCCGAGACGTTCCGGGCCGGCGGCGGCGTGGTGCGCGCGGCGGAGGTGGCGGACGTGAAGCCCGGCACGGTCACGCTCGCAGGAGGGGAGGAGCTTCAGGCCGAGCGCATCGTGCTCAGCGCCGGCATCTGGTCGCGCCGCTTCGCCGAGGGGCTGGGCTACACGGTGCCGCTGGAGGCGGAGCGCGGCTATCACCTGATGTTGCGGGGCGCCAGCCATGCGCCCTCGCACCCCTGCATGGTCACGGCCGGAAAGTTCGTCGTCACGCCCATGGAGGCGGGGCTGCGGCTGGCCGGCGTGGTGGAATTCGGCGGCACCGCGGCGCCGCCCTCGGCCGCGCCGGTGGACCTGCTGCGCCGGCAGGTGCGCAAGGTCTACCCCGGGCTCACCTGGGAGGAGGAGGAGAGCTGGATGGGCTTCCGCCCCAGCCTGCCCGACAGCGTGCCCATGCTGGGCGAGAGCCCGCGCGCGCCGGGCGTCATCCTGGCCTTCGGCTCCCAGCATCTCGGGCTCACCATCGGGCCGCGGCTGGGCCGGATGGTGGCCGATCTCGCCGCCGGGCGCCGGGCCAATCTCGACCTCACCCCCTACGCCGTGGACCGTTTCAATGCCTGACAGTCTCCGCCCCGCCACCCGCCGCATCGCCATGTGGTCTGGCCCGCGCAACCTCTCCTCGGCGCTGATGCGCAGCTTCTCCGCCCGGGCGGATTGCGCCGTGCGCGACGAGCCCTTCTACGCCGCCTACCTGGCGGCCACGGACCGGCCGCACCCGATGGCCGCGGAGACGATTGCCGCCGGCGAGACGGACCCGGCGCGCGTCGCCCATGCCTGTGCCACCGAGGAGCGCGGGGTGCCGGTGCTCTACCAGAAGCACATGACCCACCACATGCTGCCGGGCATGGACCTGGGCTGGACTGCGGCGCTCACGAACGCCTTCCTGATCCGTGCGCCGGAGGCGGTGCTGGCGAGCTACTCGGTCAAGCACGAGGCGGTGGACCAGCAGGACATCGGCTTCGAGAAGCAGGCCGAGCTGTTCGCGCGCGAGGCCGACCGGCTGGGCCATGCCCCCGTGGTGGTCGACGCCGAGGACATCCTGCGCGACCCGGCCGCGATGCTGCCCGCGCTCTGCGCCGCCCTCGACATTCCCTGGGACGCGGCGATGCTGTCCTGGCCCGAGGGGCCGCACCCTGACGACGGCATCTGGGCGGCGCACTGGTACGGAAGCCTGTGGTCCTCAACCGGCTTCGCCCCCTGGTCGCCGCGCCCCCTCCCGGTGCTCGGCGCCGCCGAGGCGCGACTGGCCGAAGCGGCCCGGCCCCATTACGAGCGCCTGCACGCCCATCGCATCCGCCCCTGATCCCGCGGGGAACGCCCGCCGTGCCGAGGGGGCTTCGCCCCCGCAGCCCGGCGGGCGTGGCGAAGGCCTCTCCGGGCCTCCGCCCCGGCGGCGCCCGGGTCGCCCGGACCCTTCGGTAGTTGCGAGACGTTGGGCCGATGAGGCCGACAAGGTCACACCCGGCACGGCTCAGCCCTTCCGCCCGGGCGACCAGCCCGGGCCGCGCCCGACCCTCCCCCCGGGAGGGCGCGATGGCGATGTCATTCGGGGTTCAGCCCTCGTCCGGGGCTTTCGAGATAAATCGCCCACCACAAGCGGCCCTGCGCCCACCCAGGGTCGGGCGCGGCCCTTCGTGCCAGGCGGAGGCGTTGCAAACCTCTGCGCCGGGCAGAAGCCTTGCTGACTCCCGCGCCGGGTGGAAACGGTGCAAGCTTCCGCGCCGGGCGGCGGTGGCATCTTCAGAGGCGTCGTCAGGCAGGGGGGGGCACGGGAGTTCGTGTCGGGGCATGCCCGCTCTCCGCTCTCCGCTCTCCGCTCTCCGCTCTCCGCTCTGAGCTCAGAGATCTAAGATCTGTACTTGAGGCGGAGCAGGCGCGGAACTCTTGCGGAGGGAAGGGAGTCGGGGCGACCGGGCCGGAACTGGTGCGCTCGACGCGCGGGAGCGGGGGCTTGCAAAAGGGGGAGAGGCCGGTTCGCCCGGCACCGGGGAACGCTCCGCAGGGCCGCGTGCCCCGGGAGGGCGATGCGGCGGGGCCGCCGCTGCCGGCGGCCCCTGCACGCGTCAGCCGGGCAGGTAGCCGCCGCCGCCCGGGGTTTCCAGCCAGTACACGTCTCCCGGGGCGAGTTCACGTTTGTCGGCGGAGGCGAGGTCTTCCACCGTGCCGTCCGCCCGCACCACCCGGGTGCGGCCGAGCCCGCCCGGCGCGCCGCCCGCGAGCCCCGGTGGCGGGGTGACGCGGTGGCCGGAGAGGATCGCCACGGTCATCGGCTCCAGGAAGCGGATGCGCCGCGTGGTGCCGTCGCCGCCGCGGAAACGGCCCGCGCCGCCCGAGCCCGCGCGCAGCGAGAACTCCTCCAGCAGCACCGGGAAGCGCCACTCCAGCACCTCCGGGTCGGTCAGCCGCGAGTTGGTCATGTGGGTGTGCACGCCGGAGGTGCCGGCATAGCCCGTTCCGTCATTCAGAACACCGGCGCCGGAGCCGCCGCAGACGGTCTCGTAATACTGGTAGGTGGTATTGCCCCAGGTGGTGTTGTTCATCGTCGACTGCGCCGCCGCCTGCACGCCGAGCGCGAGGAACAGCGCCGAGGTGACCGCCTGGCTGGTCTCCACATTGCCCGCGATCACCGCGGCCGGGTAGCGCGGCGAGAGCATGGTGCCCGGCGGCAGGATGACATCGAGCGGTTTCATCACCCCCTCGTTCATCGGGATCGCGTCATCGACCAGGCAGCGGAACACGTAGAGCACGGCGGCGCGGGTGACCGGCTCGGGCGCGTTGTAGTTGGTGGCGAGCTGGGCCGTGGTGCCGGTGAAGTCGATCGTGGCGGATCGGGCGGCGTGGTTCACCGTGACCTTCACCCGGATCTCGCGCGCGGTGCCGTCGAAATCCGGGTCCATCGGGTAGACGTACTCGGCGTCCGACAGGGTGGTGATGGCGCGGCGCACGCATTCCTCGGCATTGTCCTGCACATGGGCCATGTAGGCGCGCACCACGTCGAGGCCGAACTGCTCGACCATGCGGCGCAGCTCCTGCGCGCCCTTCTCGCAGGAGGCGACCTGGGCGCGCAGGTCGGCGAGGTTGGTCTCCACCGCGCGCACCGGGTAGGGCGCGGCGCGCAGGAGCGCCCGCGTCTCCTCCTCGCGGAAGCGGCCGGCATCGACCAGCTTCCAGTTGTCGATCAGCGCGCCCTCGTCATGGATCGAGCGGCTGTCGGGGGGCATGGAGCCGGGGGTGAGGCCGCCCACGTCCGTGTGGTGGCCGCGGGCGGAGGTGTAGAACAGCACGTCCGTGCCCGCGTCGTTCCAGACCGGGGTGACCACGGTGATGTCCGGCAGGTGGGTGCCGCCGTTGTAGGGGGCGTTGAGCACGTAGACATCGCCGGGGCCCATGTCGGGGTTCTGGTCGATGATCGCCTTCACGCTGGCGCCCATGGAGCCAAGGTGCACCGGCATGTGCGGGGCGTTGGCGATCAGGTCGCCGGCGGCGTCGAACACCGCGCAGGAGAAGTCCAGCCGCTCCTTGATGGTGACGGAGGCGGCGGTGTTCTCCAGCACCGCGCCCATCTGCTCGGCGATCGACATGTAGAGGTTGTTGAACACCTCCAGCATCACCGGGTCCGCCTTCGTGCCGATGGCGTCGGCATCGTTGCGCGGGGTGATGCGGGTGAGCTCGACATGGTCATGCGCGGTGATGCGCGCCTGCCAGCCGGGCTCGATGGCGATGGCGGTGTGAGGCTCGACGAGCACGGCAGGGCCGGTGAGCCGGTCGCCGGGGCGCATGGCCTCGCGGCGCACGAAGCGGGCCTCGGCCCAGGCGCCCCCGGTGAAGACCGGTGCGGTGAGCGCGGTGTCCAGCTCCGCCTCCGGGCGTGTTTCGGTCTCGACGGCCGTCTCGGTCAGGTCGGCCGCCTCGCCGATCGCCTCGACCGAGAGCGCCTCGATCACCAGCGGCTTGTCGCCGGGGTCGAAGCCGAAGCGCTGGCGATGGGCGCTCGCGAAGGTGGCGCGCATGTCGGCCTCCTCGCCGAAGGGCACGGGCAGGGCGGTGTCGGTGCCCTTCACCTTGATGTGCAGGAGCGGCGCGAGGCGGATGCGTCCGGCGCGCACGCCCTGGCCCTCGACCTCCGAAAGCGCTTCCGAGCCCAGCCGGTCGATGTCGGCAGCGGCCTGCAGGCGGGTGTCCGCGCCCAGCTCGGCCTCCAGCGCCCGGGTGCGGGTGGCGCGGATGTCCGCAAGGCCCATGCCGTAGGCGGAGAGCAGCGAGGCCATCGGGTGGATCAGGCAGGTCTGCATGCCCAGCGTGTCGGCAATCGCGCAGGCGTGCTGCGCGCCCGCGCCACCGAACACGGTGAGGCAGTAGCCCGACACGTCGTAGCCGCGCTGCACCGAGATCTTCTTGATGGCGTTGGCCATGTTCTCGGTGGCGATGCGCAGGAAGCCCTCGGCGACCTCCTCCGGGCTGCGGCCGATCTCGGCGGCCAGTGCCTCGAAGCCGGCGCGCGTGGCGGCGAGGTCCAGCGGCCGGTCACCCCCGGGGCCGAAGATGGCCGGGAAGAACTCGGGCCGCAGCCGGCCGGTGAGCAGGTTCGCATCGGTCACCGCCAGCGGGCCGCCGCGGCCGTAGCAGGCGGGCCCGGGGTTCGCGCCCGCGCTTTCGGGGCCCACGCGCAGCCGCGTGCCGTCGAAGGTGAGCAGCGAGCCGCCCCCCGCCGCGACCGTGTGGATGTTCATCATCGGCGCGGTGATGCGCACGCCGGCGACCTCGGTGTTCATCACGCGCTCGAAATCGCCGGCGTAGTGGCACACGTCGGTGGAGGTGCCGCCCATGTCGAAGCCCACGATCCGCCCGTGCCCGGCAATGGCGGAGGTGCGCACCGCGCCGACCACGCCGCCGGCCGGGCCGGAGAGGATGGCATCCTTGCCCTGGAACAGCCCGGCATCGGTGAGCCCGCCGGAGCTTTGCATGAACATCAGCTTGCCGGATGTGTCGCCGTCAAACGCGGCCGCCACCCGGTCCACATAGCGGCGCAGGATGGGGGAGAGATAGGCGTCGACCACCGTGGTGTCGCCCCGGCTCACCATCTTCATCAGCGGCGAGACCGCGTGGCTGACCGAGACCTGGGTGAAGCCCTCCGCGCGGGCGATCTCGCCGGCGCGGGCCTCATGCGCATGGTAGCGGTAGCCGTGCACGAAGACGATGGCACAGGCGGTGAGGCCGCGGGCGCGGGCGGCGCGCAGCTCGGCGCGCAGCATGTCCTCGTCCAGCGCCTGTTCCACCGTGCCGTCGGCGCGCAGGCGCTCGGAGGCCTCGATCACCTCGCGGTAGAGCATCTCGGGCAGCACGATCTGCCGGTCGAACAGCCGCGGGCGGTTCTGGTAGGCGAGGCGCAGCTGGTCGCGCAGGCCGCGCGTGGTCACCAGCACCAGCGGCTCGCCCTTGCGCTCCAGCAGGGCGTTGGTGGCCACTGTGGTGCCCATCTTCACGCTGTTCACCGCGGCGACGGGGATGCGCGCCTCCGCCTCCAGCCCCAGGAAGTCCCGGATGCCCTGCAGGGCGGCGTCCGCGTAGCGCTCCGGGTTCTCGGAGAGCAGCTTGGCGGAGGAGAGGCGCCCCTCGGGGTCGCGCGCGACGATGTCGGTAAAGGTGCCGCCGCGGTCGATCCAGAAATCCCAGGCTGACATGAAGAAGCTCTCCGTCTTGACGTTGCGCAACCGGTCTAGTCAGTCTCGCCGGGCTTGGCAATTCGGAGGCGTGGAGCGATGGAGATACGCGGGGCGGAGGCGCGCGACGCGGCGGCGATGGCGGAGATCGTGAACCGCGAGATCCGCGAGACCACCGCCACCTGGACCACGCAGGAGCGCAGCGCCGCCGACATGGAGGCCTGGATCGCCGAGCGCCGCGCAACCGGCCACCCGGCGCTGGTGGCCGAGGCCGGCGGCACGCTCATCGGCTACGCCGGCTGCGGGCCGTTCCGCAGTTTCCCCGGCTACCGCCACACCGCCGAGCACAGCGTCTACGTGAGCCCCGCCGCGCAGGGGCTGGGGGCGGGGCGCGCGCGCTGATGCAGGCGCTCGAGGCCGGGGCCCGCGCGCAGGGGCTGCACGCGCTCGTCGGCGGCGTGGGATCGGAGAACACCGCCTCGCTGGCCTTCCACCGCGCCCTCGGCTTCACCGAAGTCGGTCGCCTGCCGGAGGTGGGCCGCAAGTTCGACCGCTGGCTGACCCTGGTGCTGATGCAAAAGCTGCTCACCTGACCGTGGGCCTCCCGGGGCCTTCCTGGGCCGCCCGCGGCAGCGGGCCGGGGCGGGCGGCCTCCGCCGCCAGCCGCAGGAGGGCGGATCACCTCTCGCCCACGGCATCGTGTAACCGGCCGTTCATCGCACGCGCAGGTGGGCGCTTTCGATCCGCGGCGGGATCTGTCACTCTGCAGGGGAGAGAGGGTCGGCGCGCAACGCCCGTGCCGGGGCCCTGAGTCTGCTGTCACGCCGCACCCCGGATGCGGCGCCCTGCTGGGTGAGGACCCCCGGAATGTCGATCTGGACCCGCATTGCCGAAGCCCTGTCCGCGCTGGCGTCCGGCGAGTCGCTGGCGGACGTGCTGGCGAAACTGCGCTCTCCGCCCGAGCAGAGCGTGGCCTTCACCATTGCCGTCATCGCGCTCGGCGCCAAGATGGCCAAGGCGGACGGGCATGTCACGCGCCGCGAGGTGGAGGCCTTCCGCGAGGTGTTCCGCATCGCGCCGGAGGACGAGGCCCAGGCGGCCCGCGTCTACAATCTCGCCCGCCAGGACGTGGCGGGGTTCGAGCTTTACGCAGACCGGGTGGCACGGATGTTCCGCAACCAGCGCCAGGTGCTGGAGGACCTGCTCGAGGGCCTGTTCCACATCGCGCTCGCCGATGGGGACTACCATCCGGCCGAGGACGCCTTCCTGCGCGAGGTGGCGCGGCGCTTCGCGCTGGAACCGCGGGTGTTCCGCAGCCTGCACGCGCGCTACCTGCCCGGGGTGGAGCCCGATCCCTATGACGTGCTGGGCGTCGCGCCCACCGACGATATCCGCACCATCCGCTCGCGCTGGCGCGCTCTGGTGCGCGACACGCACCCGGACCGGCTGGTGTCGCGCGGCGTGCCGGAGGAGGCCATCACGCTCGCCACCCGGCGCCTCGCCGCGATCAACGACGCCTGGGCGGCGATCCAGCGCGAACACGCCCCGGCCTGACCGCGCGGCCCCGTCGGCGCGGAAGGCGCAGGCCGCTCCCGGCCGGACTGCCCGGCGCTGCGGGCCGCTCTCCGCCTGAAGGCCGGGAGGCGCGGCCGCTCCCGGGCGCGCAGTTTGCACCGGGCCGGACGACCCGGCGCCGCGGGCGGCCTCTGCCTCAGGATCGGCAGGCGCGGGCCGTTTCGGGCCCGGGCGGGCGCGGGCGCGAGTTACATCGTGCCTGACAGTCTGGCGCCGCGGCCGGACTTCGGATCGGGAAGCGCGGGCCGATCCGGGCCCGGGTGTGCGGGAACGCAGGTTTCACCGGGGCGGACGGCCCGGTGGCGAGGGTGGTCTCGTCCTCAGCACCCGGCGGCGCGAGCCGTTCCGGCCGGGACGGTCGCGAGGGAGGCTGGCGCCGGGATCGAACCGCCGGCGCTGCGGACTGCCCACGGGTGAACGCCCCTGGCGCCGGTGGTATGCGGGGCGTCAGAAACCTCACCGGAGGCCCCGCGGCCGTGGCGGGGTCGCGCCGGGTTGCGGAGGGCAGGGTCAGTGGCTGGGGGGATTGGCGGCGAAGCCGGCCTTCGCCTCGGCGCTCGCCTCGGTCTGGTGCTTCGCGCGCCATTCCTCGTAGGGCATGCCGTAGACGATCTCGCGGCCCTCGTCCCTGGTCATCGCGATGTCGCGCTCCGCGGCGGCCTCCTGATACCAGCGGCTCAGGCAGTTGCGGCAGAAGCCGGCGAGATTCATCATGTCGATGTTCTGCACGTCGGTGCGCGTGCGCAGATGCTCCACCAGGCGGCGGAAGGCGGCGGCTTCGAGTTCGGTGCGGGTGGTGTCGTCCATCATCTCTCTCCTGCTCGGTAGGCGGCGATCACGTCGGCGAGCGGGCCGGCAAGCTTCGCCGCCCAGAGCGCCTCGCCCTCCGGAGTGGAGATGAGGTCGTTGCGCACCTCGATCAAGACATGCGGCAGCCCGCGCCCCAGCCCGTGCCGGCTCATCGTATCGCCGTCCAGCGCACCAGTATAGGGCTCGTTGTCGCCGATCTCGAGCCCGGGCACGGCGCGCAGCCGCTCGATCAGCGGCCGGGCGATGCGCCCGTCATCGTGCCAGAGCACCGAGAACTGCCAGGGCCGGAACGGCTTGCCGCGCAGCTGCGCGGTCATCGAATGGATGGAGACCAGCACGGGCTGGACGCCCCGGGTGGCCAGCGCGTCCAGCCGCGCGGTGATCGCGCCGTGGTAGGGATCATAGTAGAGGGCGCGGCGCCGGGCGATGTCGGCCTCGGAAATGCCGCGGTTGCCGGGAATGATGGTGCCGTCATAAAGCTGCATCACCAGCGTGGGATCGTCCGCCCCGCGGTTCGGGTCGATCACCAGGCGCGACTGGCGGGTGAGCAGGGCCGGCGCATCGAAGGCGGCGGAGAGCGCGAGGGTGACGCCGCGCGCGCCCGGATCCCAGGCGATGTGGCGGGCGATCTCCTCGGGCGGCAGGCCCAGGTCGCCCTCCGGCATCGCGTTCGAGGCGTGGTCACAGAGCAGGAGAAGGCCGGGACTGCCTTCCATGTTCACGAATTCGACCGGTTCATGTGCTGTCATCATGGCGGCCAGACATGCCGCGAAACTGCGCAGGCGGCAAGGAACTGAGGAAGGAAATTGCAAAAAAGCAAGGATATGTCGCTTGGCATTCCTTCACTCATTCAGCAAAGCGTGTTTATAAACGCAGCGCCCGGCCTCCGCGCCCCCTTATCTGACAGGATTGCACGATGCGACGTAACCGTAATGTAAAGGTGGTGGCCACGCTCGGCCCGGCCTCCAGCACCCGAGAAGTCATCCGCGATCTGTTCGAGGCGGGCGCCGACGTCTTCCGCCTCAACATGTCGCATGGCACGCAGGACGATATCCGTGAGCGGCACCGCCTGATCCGGGAAATCGAGCTGGAGCTGGAACGGCCCATCGCCATCCTCGCCGACCTCCAGGGGCCGAAGCTGCGCTGCGGCACCTTCGCCAACGGCCGCGAGACGCTGGAGATCGGCGCGCGCTTCCGCTTCGACATGGACGAGGCCGAGGGCACGACCGAGCGTGTGCGCCTGCCGCATCCGGAAATCTTCAAGGCCCTCGCCCCCGGCGCCACGCTGCTGGTGAACGACGGCAAGATGCGCTTCAAGGTGCTGGAGTGCGACGGCACCTCCGCCGAGACCGAGGTGATGGTCGGCGGCGAGATCTCCGACCGCAAGGGCGTGAACGTGCCGGACGTGATCCTGCCGCTCGCCGCCCTGTCCAAGAAGGACCTCTCGGACCTGGAATTCGCCTGCAAGCTGGGCATCGACTGGCTGGCACTGAGCTTCGTGCAGCGCGCCGAGGACGTGGAGGAGGCCCGCGCGCTGGTCGGCGACCGGGCGCTGATCATCTCCAAGATCGAGAAGCCGGCCGCGGTGCAGAACTTCGAGTCGATCCTCGCGGCCTCCGACGGCATCATGGTGGCGCGCGGCGACCTCGGGGTGGAGCTGCCCGTCGAATCGCTGCCGCCGATCCAGAAGCGCCTGGTGCGCGGCTGCCGCGCCGTCGGCAAGCCGGTGATCGTGGCGACCCAGATGCTGGAGAGCATGATCACCTCGCCGGTGCCGACCCGCGCCGAGGTCTCGGACGTGGCGCAGGCCATCTACGAGGGTGCGGACGCGGTGATGCTCTCGGGCGAATCGGCCGCCGGGCAGTATCCGGTGGAAGCGGTGCGCACGATGAACAACGTGGCGGAATCCGTGGAGTCCGATTCGATCTACCGTCAGGTGATCGAGGCCTCGCGCTCCGCCAAGCACGGCAGCACCTCCGACGCGATCACCGCCGCGGCCCGCGAAGTGGCCGAGACCACGGATGTCCGCGCCATCGCCTGCTTCACCCATTCGGGCACCACGGCCCAGATGGTGAGCCGCGAGCGCCCGCGCGTGCCGATCCTGGCGCTCACCCCGATCCTGTCGACCTCGCGCCGCCTGTGCCTCGTCTGGGGCCTGCACTGCGCGAAGACCGACGAGGTGGACCGCTTCAAGCACGCGGTGATCCTGGCCGCGCGCATTGCCCGCGGTGCCGGGTTCGCCACGGAGGACGACCGCATCATCGTGACCGCGGGCGTGCCGTTCAACGTGTCGGGCACCACGAACATCCTGCGCATCGCGCCGGTGCGCGAGAAGGCGATCTTCGAGGGTGAGCCCGAATAAGGGCCTCTTGCCAAGGGCCGGGCTTGCGCCTATAAGCCCGGCTTCCGAACCGGGGCAACCGGCCGAAAGGGCTGCCGTGCTGCCTCAGAACATTCTCTATGATCGGAGACCGAAATGCCCAAGATGAAGACCAAGTCGAGCGCGAAGAAGCGCTTCAAGGTGACGGCGAACGGCCACATCAAGGTGGCCCAGGCCGGCAAGCGCCATGGCATGATCAAGCGCACCACGAAGTTCATCCGCAACGCACGCGGCACCACCGTGCTGTGCGACCAGGATGCAAAGATCGTCAAGGGCTTCCTGCCCTACGGCCGTTAAGGAGCGCGAGAGATGGCACGAGTCAAACGCGGCGTTGTCACCCACGCCAACCACGCACGCATTCGCAAGGCAGCCAAGGGCTACTACGGCCGCCGCAAGAACGTCATCCGCGTCGCCAAGCAGGCCGTGGACAAGGCGCTCCAGTACCAGACCCGCGACCGCAAGACCCGCAAGCGCAACTTCCGCGCCCTGTGGATCCAGCGCATCAACGCGGCCGTCCGGGCGCATGACGAGCAGCTGACCTATTCGCGCTTCATCAACGGGCTCTCGAAGTCCGGTGTCGAAGTGGACCGCAAGGTGCTGGCGGACCTCGCCGTGCACGAGCCGGCGGCGTTCATCGCCATCGTCGAGAAGGCCAAGGCCGCCCTGGCCTGAGCCTTCCGCGGCACCCGAGATGCGAAAGACCCCGGCAGGTGCTCCTGCCGGGGTCTTTTCGATTCAACGGGTGGCTGTGCGGGTCAGGGAGCTTCGCAGGGCGCCGGGCAGGGGCGCGGGCGGGGCGTTGCGCCGAAGTCCGGGGGCAGGGGGGAGAGCCTCCCCACGCCCCCGGCCGGCATCCCTGCACGCCGGGGCGGTGCGGCCCGTGGCAGCGGGCCTGTCCGCCTCAGCGCCGGGCGATCACCCACACGGCATGCACGATGCCGGGGATGTAGCCCAGCAGGGTAAGCAGGATGTTGAGCCAGAACGCGCCGCCGATACCGACCTGCAGGAAGACGCCAAGCGGGGGAATGAGGATGGCGATCAGGATGCGGATAAGGTCCAAGGGTCTGGCCTCCGTGTTCTTCAGCTGTTGCGTGTCAGGGCGTGTGTATTCATGTGAGCAACGCACGGGGCCGGCCCGAAGTTCCGGGGGCCGCACGGTGCCCGGTGCGTGACGGGGCTGTCGCCGGGGCGTCCGCGCCTTGTCATCCCCCCTCGCGCCGGCCTAGATAACCGCTCAGGTTTCCCAGAGGAGGGCCCGCCATGCAGGGCACGAAAGCCGATCTGATGCGCGGGCTGTGGTATGTCGCGGCCCCCGGGACGGCGCTGAAACCCGGCAAGATGCTGGCCAAGACGCTCCTGAACGAGCCGGTGCTGATCTGCCGCAAGTCCGACGGCGGGGTGTTCGCGCTGCGCGACGCCTGCCCGCACCGGGGCATCCCGCTGCGCTACGGCAGCTTCGACGGCACCACCGTGCAGTGCTGCTACCACGGCTGGCGGTTCGGCGAGGGCGGGGGCTGCACCGAGATCCCCTCGCTCGCCCCCGGCCAGCGCATGGACATCTCGAAGATCAACACCGGGGACTATCCCTGCGTGGAGCGCCAGGGGGTCATCTGGATCTTCTTCGGCGAGCGGGGGGAGACACCCTCCGGCCCGCCGCCGGCCTTCCCGCATTTCGACAAGGCGCCGGATGCGTTCGTCTCCATGCCCTTCGACTGCTCGGCCGACCACGCGGCCTTCGGGCTGATGGACCCCACCCATGCCGCCTTCGTGCACACCTCGTGGTGGTTCAAGAAGGACGCCGCCACGCTGAAGGCGAAGGAGAAGCACTTCGCCCCCTCCGAACTGGGCTGGTCGATGGTCCGCCACCAGGTGCCGGGCCGCAACATCGCCTACCGGCCGCTGGGGCGGAAGGTGGAAACCCAGATCTCCTACATGCTGCCGGGCCTGCGCATCGAGGAGATCGCGGGGGAGACGCACCAGGTGGTCTCCGTCACCGCCATCACCCCGCTCACCGAGAGCACGACGGAGGTGATCCAGCTCATCTGGTGGTCCCTGCCCTGGATGCGGCCCTTCAAGCCGCTGCTGCGCCACCTCGCGCGGGTGTTCATCGACCAGGACCGCGCCGTGGTGCAGAAGCAGAAGGAGGGGCTGGAGCACAACCCGCGCCTGATGCTGATCCCCGATGCCGACACCCAGGCGAAATGGTGGATGCGCATGAAGGACGAATGGGTGGCCCACCGGCGCGACGACCGGGAGTTCCGCAACCCCATCCGCGAGACCGTGCTGCGCTGGCGGAGCTGACACCCGCCGGGGGAAATGCCCGCCCCGCCGAGGGGGCCGCGAGCTCCCGCAGCCCGGGCGGGCATCGCGAAGGCCCGCGGGCGGGCCTCCGCCGGCGCACGCCGCCGGGGCGGCAGCTGTCGGGCGGTGCGGGCCGGCACCCGGCGATCCCTCGGGGCCGTGGACCTTCGGGGGAAGCTGTTCGGGCCTGCGCCCGCCGTGACCGGCTGCTGGCGCCGCGATGGTGCCCGGAGCGGGAAGGGACCGTCCGCGCGGTCGCCCGCCTTGCGCCCGGCCTGCCTGCGTGACGCCGCCGGGGCCCGCCCTGCGCGGTCGGGGCGTCAGGCGCGGCCGAGCGCGAGAACCGGGCCGTCGAGCAGGGCCATGAGATCCCCGAAGTAGCCACCTGACCGGGCCGGCAGTGTCGGGTCGGAGGTGATGGCGGCCGCGAGGCCCGCTTCCGGATGCGCCGCGATGATCTGCCCGCCGTAGCCGCGCGCCAGCGTCCAGCCGCTGTCGGTGAGGAACCAGCCCAGCCCGTAGGCCATCCCCGACCAGGGCGACCGGGTGCGCGGGCTGCGCGAGGCGGAGATCCAGTCGCGCGGGAGCACCTGCGTGCCGTCGCGCGCGCCGCCGTCGCGCATCATCAGCGCCACGCGCAGCATGGCCTCCGGGGTAAGGCCCATGTCGTTGCCGCCGAAGTAGAAGCCCTGCGGATCGCGGGTCCAGGAGGGGATGTCGATGCCCAGCGGCGCGCCGAGCCGCGCGCGGGCGAGGGCGAGCAGGCTCTGGCCGGAAACGGTGGCGAGGGCGGCGCCGAGCACATGCGTGCTGCCGGTGGAATAGATCATCCGCCCGCCATTGGGCGCAACGCGCGGCCGGGTCAGGGCATGGGCCACCCAGTTGCGGCTCGCGACCCAGGTGCCGTAGTTCGGCCCGGAGGTGCTCTCGAGCCCGGCGCGCAGGGTGACGAGATCGCCCATCGTGGTCTCGGCCACGCCCTCCGTGGCATCGGGGGGGATGAGCGCGGGGGCGACCTCGGCGAGGGTGGCGTCGAGCCCGGAGAGCTCGCCACGGGCGATGGCGGCACCGAGCAGCAGGGCGACGAGGCTCTTCGAGCAGGACTTGATGTTGGCGGTGCGGTGCAGGCCCGGGCCACGGGGCGCCTCGGCAACCAGCGGCTCCGCCCCGCGGCGGACGAGGATGGCATGGAGCTGGGGCAGCGCACGGGCATCCGAGACGACGTCGGCGCCGCCCGCCCGGGCGGCGCGCGGCAAGGCGGGGGCGCAGAGCGCGGCGGCGGTCGAGGCGAGGAAGAGGCGACGGTTCGGCAAGGGGTTCTCCGGAGTGAACGCGGCGAAGGGGCAGTATGACAGCGATTGCGCGGCGGGTGTGCCCCGGTGATGGTCACGGTCCGTCACGTCGGGGTGAGGTGGCCGGGTCGTGCCGGCCCGGGGGCGTGGGCGTAGCCGTCGCGGCGGGGAGGCGCCGGCGCCCGGGGCGGGCGGAGGAGAACACCCCCGCCGGGCATCGCGTGCGCGACGGCGATCGGAGCTTTCGCACCGCCGAGGGGCCGGCCGCACTCTACCGGCCGCATGCCCACCGCGCGATCAGCGGTGCCCGGCGCCCGTGTTTTCGGGCCCGCGCGCCTGCCCGGTCTTGAATTCCGCCCCGCCTGTGATAGGCGGGAGCCGGACGGAATTCACTGAGGAGAGGCGGGCATGGACGGGCTCGACACCCTGCGCAGCCGGTATCTCGGCGCCATCGCCGAAGCGGCGGACGAAGCGACCCTGGAGGCCGTGCGCCTCGAGGCGCTCGGCAAGAAGGGCGAGGTCAGCCTGAAGATGCGCGAGTTGGGCCGCATGAGCCCGGAGGAACGGCAGAGCGCCGGCCCCGCACTCAACGCCCTGAAGGACGAGATCGCCTCGGCCATCGCCGGTGCCAGGGCCGGGCTGCAGGACGCGGCCCTGGCCGAGCGCCTGCGCGCCGAATGGCTCGACGTCACCCTGCCGCCGCGCCCCGCGCAGGCCGGCACCATCCACCCGATCTCCCAGGTGACGGAGGAAGTGGCGGCCATCTTCGGCGACCTGGGCTTCGGTGTGGCCGAGGGGCCGCAGATCGAGACCGACTGGTACAATTTCGACGCGCTCAACATCCGCCCCGAGCACCCGGCCCGGACCGAGATGGACACGTTCTACATGCACCGCGCCGAGGGCGACAACCGCCCGCCGCACGTGCTGCGCACCCATACCTCGCCGGTGCAGATCCGCTCCATGCAGCAGAACGGCGCGCCGATCCGCATCATCGCGCCCGGCCGGGTCTACCGCTCCGACTACGACCAGACGCATACGCCGATGTTCAACCAGGTCGAGGGGCTCGCCATCGACCGCGACATCTCCATGGCCAACCTGAAGTGGGTGCTGGAGGAGTTCTTCGCCGCCTTCTTCGAGGTGGACGGGGTGGAGACGCGCTTCCGCGCCTCGCACTTCCCCTTCACCGAACCCTCGGCGGAAGTGGACATCCGCTGCTCCTGGGCCGGTGGGCAGCTGCGCGTGGGCGAGGGGGACGACTGGCTGGAGGTGCTGGGCTCGGGCATGGTGCACCCGCATGTGCTGCGCTCCGGCGGCATCGACCCCGACCAGTGGCAGGGCTTCGCCTTCGGCATGGGGATCGACCGCATCGCGATGCTGAAATACGGCATCCCCGACCTGCGGGCCTTCTTCGACTCCGACCTGCGCTGGCTGCGCCACTACGGCTTCTCGGCGCTGCAGACGCCCACGCTCTACGCCGGTCTCGGCGCCTGAATCGCACCGGGGGAATGCCCGCGGCGCCGAGGGGGCCTCGCGGCCCCCGCAGCTTCGCGGGCATGGCGAAGGCCCCTCAGGGCCTCCGCCGCGGCGGCCCCGACCGGGGTTGGGGCTTGCGTCCCGTCGCCGCACGGCTAGTCTCTCCCCGATGATGCCGGCGCGCCGCCGGACGCCGGAGGAGACTGACATGACGCGCTACACCTCGTCGCACTGGGGCCTCTACGAAGTGGAGGGCACCGAGGACGCCCCGCGTATCGTGCCCTTCCGCGGAGACCCCGACCCGTCCGAGATCGGCCTGCACCAGCTCGCGCCCGAGCTGAAGGCGGCGCGCATCCGCCGCCCGGCCGTGCGCCGCAGCTGGCTGGAGGGCGGCCCGGGCCATGCGCCGGAGCTGCGCGGCCGCGAGCCCTTCGTGGAGGTGAGCTGGGAGGAGGCGAGCCGCCTCGCCGCCGCCGAGGTGGCGCGCATCCGCGAGAGCCACGGCAACAAGGCGATCTTCGGCGGTTCCTACGGCTGGTCCTCGGCCGGGCGCTTCCACCATGCGCAGAGCCAGGTGCACCGCTTCCTCAACATCGCCGGCGGCTATGTGCGCAGCCGCGACAGCTACTCGCTGGCCGCGGCCCACGTGATCCTGCCGCATGTCGTGGACGACATGCACAGCCTGATGACCTACCACACGAGCTGGGACGTGCTGGCCGAAAATTGCACGCTCTTCGTGGCCTTCGGCGGCGTTCCGGCAAAGAACTCGCAGATCTCCGCCGGCGGCGTGGCGCGCCACAAGACCCGCGCCGGGCTGCGCGCGCTGGGAGAGGCGGGGGCGGAGGTGGTGAACATCTCGCCGGTCTCCGACAACCTGATCACCGACGGGCCGGTGCGCTGGGTGCAGATCCGCCCCGGCTCGGACACCGCGATGATGCTGGGCCTCGCGCATGTGCTGCAGTCCGAGGGGCTGCACGACACCGGTTTCCTCGCCAGCCATTGCACGGGCTGGGAGCGGTTCGAGGCCTATCTCACCGGTGAGAGCGACGGCACGCCGAAGACGGCGGACTGGGCGGCGGAACTCTGCGGCGTGCCGGCCGACGAGATCCGCGCGCTGGCGCGCAGGATGGCCTCCAGCCGCACGATGATCAACGTGGCCTGGGCGCTGCAGCGCTCCGACCGGGGCGAGCAGCCGTTCTGGATGACCATCACGCTTGCCGCCATGCTGGGGCAGATCGGCCTGCCCGGCGGCGGCTTCGCGGTGGGCTACGGCGCCGAGAACATGGTGGGCAGCAACGAGCTGGACCTGCGCGTGCCCTCGCTGCCGCAGGGGCAGAACGCGGTGGCGGAGTTCATCCCCGTGGCGCGCATCGCCGACATGCTGCTGAACCCCGGCGGCAGCTTCACCTACAACGGCGGCACCTACACCTACCCGGACATCCGCCTCGTGTGGTGGGCGGGCGGCAACCCGTTTCACCACCATCAGGACCTCACCCGCCTGCAGCGCGCCTTCGAGAAGCCGGAGACGATCGTCGTCAACGAGCAGTTCTGGACGGCGGCGGCCCGGCGCGCCGACATCGTGCTGCCGGCCACCACGGCGATGGAGCGCGACGACCTCGGCTTCGGCACGCTGGAAGGGCACTACGCCTACATGAAGGCCATCGTGCCCCCGGTGGGCGAGGCGCGCGACGATTACGAGATCTTCCGTGGCATTGCCCGGGAACTGGGCCTGGAGGAGGCCTTCACCGAGGGCCGCGAGGCGGAGGACTGGCTGCGCCATTTCCATGACCGGACCCGGCAGTCCTGGGCCGAGCACGGCATCGAGGTGCCGGATTACGAGACCTTCCGGGAGCAGGGGCTGGTGGACCTGGGGCCGAAGGCCCGTGCCCGGGTGATGCTGAAGGACTTCCGCGAGAACCCGGCCGCCCACCCGCTGCCCACGCCCTCCGGGCGCATCGAGATCTATTCCGAGCGGGTGGCCTCCTTCGGGCTGGCCGATTGCAAGGGCCACCCGAGCTGGTTCCCGCCGGAGGAATGGCTGGGCGCGGCGGCGGCGGCGCGCTTCCCGCTGCACCTCGTCTCCGACCAGCCCGAACGCCGGCTGCACTCGCAGCTTGACCCGAGCCCCTGGAGCCGGGCGAACAAGATCGGCGGCCGCGAGCCGGTGCTGATGCACCCCGAGGACGCCGCCGCGCGCGGCCTATCGGACGGCGACACGGTGGAACTGTTCAACGACCGCGGCCGCTGCCTTGCGGGCCTGCGGGTGACGGAGACGGTGATGCGGGGCGTCGCCCGCCTCTCCACCGGCGGCTGGTACGACCCGGATCCGGACAGCGGCACCGAGCGGCACGGCAACCCGAATGCGCTCACCGCCGACCGCCCGGCCTCCGGCCTCAGCCAGGGCTGCGCGGCCCACAGCTGCCTGATCGACATCCGCCCCGCGACCCTGACCCCGGAGCCGCGCCCCTTCGTGCTGCCCGAGGGCGCGACCGGCGGCTGACCGCGAAACGCCCGCCGCGCCGAGGAGGGCCTTCCGGCCCTCCGCAGCTTGGCGGGCGTGGCGAAGGCCTCTCCGGGCCTCCGCCGGCGCGGGCGGTGAGCGGGGGCTCTGCCGTTGATCGGGTTCTCCTGCTGCGAGCGCGCAAAAGCGCATGCCCCGGGGCTGCATGCTCAGGGCGTGAAGATCGTTCTTCGGGGTCAGGTCGTTTCCGCACCCTCCGGGCCCGCGCTACCCCGGACATCTCGCCTCGGTCCCGGCATCCTGTGGCGACGGTGACGCGCAGGGCGAAGGACCACCGGTCCTTTGCCACGCCTGCCGAGCTGCGGGGACCGGAGGTCCCCTCGGCGAGGCAGGCGTCCCACCGGCAGGCGTCCCACCGGCAGGTGTCCCACCGGCAGGTGTCCCACCGGCAGGTGTCCCACCGGCAGGTGTCCCACCGGCAGGTGTCCCACCGGCAGGTGTCCCACCGGCAGGCGTCAGGCGGGGTTGGTGCGATACACGAGGGAGGCGCCGGTTTGGGCGGCGTCGGCTTCCGCTTCGGCCACGAGGCGGGCGTGCAGGGGGGATTTCACGCAGACCGGGTCGGTCGCCGCGGGGTCTCCGGCGATGGCCATCGCCTGGCAGCGGCAGCCGCCGAAGTCGATGCCCTTGCGGTCGCAGGAGCGGCAGGGCTCCTGCATCCAGTCGAAGCCGCGGAAGGCGTTGAAGGCCGGGCCGTCGCGCCATATCTCGCCGAGGTGCCGCGCGGGGGCACGCTCGAACGCCAGCCCGGGGATGGTGTGGGCGGCGTGGCAGGGCATTACCCGGCCGTCGGGCAGCACGTTCAGCCCGGTGGAGGCCCAACCGCCCATGCAGGGCTTGGGGTAGTCGGCGTGGTGGTCGGCGGTGACATAGTCGATCACCAGCGTGCCGCGCAGCCGGGCGCGGGCCTCGCGCACGATGCGGCTCGCCTCGCGGGCCTGGGCGCGGGTGGGCATCAGCGCCGCGCGGTTGCGCGCCGCCCAGCCGTGGAACTGCACCGTGGCCACTTCCAGCCGCCGCGCGCCCATGGCGAGGGCAAGCTCGATGGTCTCCGGCAGCCGGTCCAGGTTCAGCTTGTGCATCACCGCGTTGAGGGTGAGGGGGATGCCGCGCGCGCCGATCCAGCCCGCCACCGCCATCTTGCGCTCGAACCCGCCGCGGTAGCCGCCGATGTGATCGGCCATCGCCGCGTCCACACCCTGGAGGGAGAGCTGCACATGCTCCAGCCCCGCGGCCTCCAGCGCGTCGAGCCGCTTTTCGGTGAGGCCGATGCCGGAGGTGATGAGGTTGGTGTAGAGGTCCACCGCATGGGCGGAGGCGACGATCTCCTCCAGGTCGCGGCGTGAGGCGGGCTCGCCGCCGGAAAGATGGACCTGCAGCACGCCGATCTCCGCCGCCTGGGCGAAGACATCCGCCCAGGCGGCAGCCGACAGTTCGGTGTCACGCCGGGTCATCTCCAGCGGGTTGGAACAATAGGGGCAGGAGAGCGCGCAGCGATGCGTGAGCTCGGCGAGCATGGCCATCGGCGGGTGCACGGCCACGGCGCGGGCGGTGTCGGGGCGGGTCTGCTCGGTCATGCGGCCTCCGCCATGCGGCGCTCGATGAGCGAGACGAGGAAGCTGCGCGCGTCGCCGGCGATCTGCTCGGCCGGGGCGTTGTAGCGCGCCGCCAGCCGGGTGACGATCTCCGCGAAACTGCTGGTGCCGTCCAGCTCCGCCAGGATCGCGGCACCCACGGCATCGAGCTTCAGCGCCCGCTCGGGCGCGAGCAGAACGTCCATGCCGCGCACGGAATCATGCTTCACCCGCACGCCGCGCAGCAGGCGCGGGCAGGCGTGGTCGGGCAGCACGGTGCTGGCGGCGGGGTCGCTCATGCCGCCGCCCGGTCCAGCAGGCCCTCGCCCGGGCGCCAGGCGCCGGGCGGGATTCGCCCCTCCACATAGGCGCCCCAGAGCGCGTCGAGCTGGGTCCAGAGCACGTCGGTCTTGAAGGTGAGCGCGGCGGCGGCGGCGTCCTGGCGCTCGGCGGTGTCCGCGTGGTCCAGCACCCAGGCGAGGCCGAAGGCCACGTCGTCCGGCGCCTCGGTGAGCCGCTTGCGGAAATAGGACAGCGCGGCGTCATCTGCGAAGGCGTAGTGCTTCAGCAGGCCCTCGATCCGGTCCGCGTGGATCTTGGGCGCGAAGAGCTCGGTGAGCGAGGAGGCCACGGCCTCCAGCAGGCTCATCTCCCGCACGAAGCGCACATAGCCGTCCACCGCGAAACGGGTGCCGGCCAGCACACCGTCGCTGGTGGCGACATAGTCGGGGTCCAGCCCCACGGCGCGGGCGAGCTTCAGCCAGCGGGCGATGCCGCCCTCGCCGGCCTCCGAGCCGTCGTGGTCCTCCATGCGCTTGCGCCAGGCGCGGCGCAGGGCGGGGTCATCCACCCGGCTCATGAAGGCGGCGTCCTTCATCGGGATGCGCGACTGGTAGTAGTAGCGGTTGATCACCCAGGCGCGCACCTCGTCGGGCGTGCAGTCCCCGCCGTGCAGGCGGGCGTGGAACGGGTGCCTGTCATGGTAGCGCTCCGCGCCGATGGCGCGCAGGCGGGCCTCGAAATCCTCGCGGCTCTGCGGGGGGCGGGCAGGGGTCATAGCGTGATCTCCATTCCATCCTGGCCGATGGTCCAGCCCGCCGCCTCGGCCGCGCGGCGCTCGGCCGATCCGGGCACGAGCACCGGGTTGGAATTGTTCATGTGCACGAAGATGCGGCGGCCGATATCCATTCCCGCCAGCGCGGCGATGGAGCCCGAGGGGCCGTTCATCGACATGTGGCCCATGCGGGCGCCGGTCTTCACGCCCAGCCCGAGGCGGATCATCTCGTCATCCTCCCAGAGCGTGCCGTCGAAGAACACCGCGTCCGCGCCCTGCAGCCGCGCGGCAAGCGTGGGGGTGACCCGGGCGCAGCCGGGCACGTAGAGCAGGCGTGCCCCGGCGGCGGAGAGTTCCACACCCACGGTCTGCTCCCCCTCCATGTCGGTGACGAGGCCGGCCCCGTCTCCCTCCAGGTAGAGCGGCACCTTCCCGGGCGCGGCGAAAAGCGTGGCGGAGAGGCCGGAAACCGGCTCGATGCTCTCGCCCAGCGCCACGGGCGCGCGGGTGACGACGGCAGGGTCCAGCGCGCCGAAGATCGGGTTCGCCGCCAGCACCTCCGCGATTCCGCCGGTCATGTAGAGGGTGAAGGGCTGCTTCTCCCGCAAGGTCAGCAGGCCGGCGACATGGTCGATGTCGCCGTTGGTGAGCATTACGGACTTCAGCGGCACATCGCGCAGGGCGGTGGGGTGCAGCGCAGGGCTCGCCGCAAGCTGCCGGCCGATGTCGGGCGATGCGTTGAGCACCAGCCAGTCCTCCCCGTTCGCGGTCACCGCAAGTGAGGATTGCGTCTGCGGCGGGATTTCGCCCCGCCGCGCTGCGTTGCAATTGGCACAGCCACAATTCCATTGTGGCAGCCCGCCTCCGGCGGCGGCGCCCAACACGACAGCGCGCAGTCTGGTCATCTCGTCTCCACGCTGTCGGGTCTCATGCGATCAGAAAAGGTCCCGATCGTCTTCCTCAGCGGGGAAATACATGTTGATTTCCATGCCGCAGGTCACTTCTTCGAGCTTCGGTGCAGTCCAGGCCATTTCGGTTCTCCGTTTGATGAGAGGTGTCCTGCCGTGCCAGCCAGGGAGCTCCGTACCCGCCATCCGGCGGAGCGGAGCCCGATCCGAGCCATCCCGACACCCATCAGAAATAGGCACCCGCGACATAATGTCAAAGAGAAATCCATAATAAAAACATAAGGAAAGCCCGCAACAGAAAATGTTGTCACGGTAAATTGTACCTTGGTCGCAAGACCGTAAAGCGGCGGACGGCGCTGCCCTCAGTCGGGGCGCGCGCCGGCAATCAGCGCGTCCACGGTTTCCGAGGGCCGGCACAGTTTCGTACCGTGCGGCCCGGTGACCAGGGGGCGGTTGATCAGGATCGGATGCGCGAGCATCGCATCGATGATCCGGGCGTCGGTGACATCCGGGGCGTCGAGCCCGCGCTCGCGCCAGTCCGTGCCCTTCTCGCGCAGCGCGGCGCGGGGGGTGAGCCCGGCCTCCGCGATCAGGCGCAGGAGGGTCTCACGGTCCGGCGGCGTGTCGAGATAGGCGATGACCTCGGGCTCCAGCCCCGCCGCGCGCAGTTTCGCGAGCACGTTGCGGGAAGTGCCGCAGGCGGGATTGTGATAGATCTTCCAGGTCATCGGAGCCTCACGCGTCATGGGCGGCCGGGCGCGGCTGAAGAGCCGGGCGCACGTCCTCGGGGATGGGGCAGGCATAGGGCTCGCGGGCGAGATGATCGCGGTGCGCCTTCTTCGCGCGGGCCAGCAGAACGGCGTCGGAGAACAGCATCTCAGCGGTGTGCGCCATGATCTTCGCCACATGCACCATGCCCTTGTGCGCCGCCGGCGACTTTCCCTGCGCGGTGATCTGCCAGGAATGGCCGGGGGTGCCGATGGCATGGGTGGCCGCATGGGCCTGCACGGTAGGCACGGCCCAGGAGACATCGGCCACGTCGGTGGAGCCGACCATCTTCACGCCGCGCGCGTCCAGCGGCACCACCCAGGTGCACAGGGGGGCATCCTGCGAGGGTACGCCATTCGCGGCATAGTCGTTCGCGATGTCGTCCGGCTCCAGCGTGGCCTGGATGCGGCGCGCGTAGTCGCGGTCCGCGGCGTCGAAGGGCACCGGCCCGAGCGCTTCCATGGCCGCCTGCATCGCCTCCTCCAGCGGGCGGTTGCCGAGCATGTTGGAAACGGCGGAGATCACCTGCATCTCCACGCTGGTGCCGGTCATCAGCGCGGCGCCGCGCGCAATGTCGCGCACCCGCTCGTTCAGCGCCATCATGCCGCGCAGCGAGGTGGAGCGGATGGCATAGCGCACCCTGGCGCGGGCCTGCACCACGTTGGGCGCGGTGCCGCCGGCGTCAAGATAGGCGTAGTGGATGCGGCTGTCGGCAGGCACGTGCTCGCGCAGGTAGTTCACCCCGACGGACATCAGCTCCACCGCGTCGAGCGCGCTGCGCCCCAGGTGCGGGCTGGCGGCGGCATGGGCGGCGCGGCCCGTGAAGCTGAAGTCGATCCGGGTGTTGGCAAGGCTCTCGGCCTCCGCCACCCGGGTCATCGAGGCGGGGTGCCAGGTGATGGCGGCATCCACGTCGTCGAAGACGCCGTCGCGCACCATGAAGGCCTTGGCGGCACCGCCCTCCTCGGCCGGGCAGCCGATGTAGCGCACGCGGCCGGGGGTGCCGGTCTCCGCCAGCCAGTCCTTCAGCGCGGTGGCGGCGAGCAGGGCGGCGGAGCCGAGCAGGTTGTGGCCGCAGCCGTGGCCGGGGCCGTCGGCTTCCAGAGGCTCCGGCCGGTCGAGCCCGGCGACCTGGGAGAGGCCGGGCAGGGCGTCATACTCGCCCAGGATGGCGATGACCGGGCCGCCCTCACCGGCTTCGCCCATCACTGCGGTGGGCAGGCCGGCGACCTCCCGCGTGACCCGGAAGCCGCAGGCCTCCAGCATGTCGGTGTGTTCGGCACAGGAGCGGTACTCGGCGTACAGCAGCTCGGGCATGCCCCAGACGCGATCGCTCAGCGCGATGAATTCGGCGCGATGCGCATCGACATGCTCCCAGACCGCCTCGGTGTTCTGCATGGCCCGCTCCTCGTGCCGTGTTGAGTGATGTCGCGGCCCCATCGGGCCATTGGTCGCAGACTGGCACTGCCGGGGCGCAGATTCCAGTGCGATTCCAACCTGCCGGCAGGAAACGGGGGCGGCCGGGCGTGCCGGCTGCCCCCGCGGTGTCGGCTCTCCGCTGCGTCTCAGTAGGGGATGAAGACGGCGCCCGAGGCTTCCAGCCCGTTGCGGCTTTCCGGGGTGGAGAGGGTGCTGTCCAGCCGGCGGAAGATGTCCTGCGCCGGGATGCGGCGGCCGGAGTTGAGCAGGGCATAGGCCTTCAGCGTCTCCAGATCGCGCCGGGTTCCGCCCATCAGCCGCTCATAGGCATCGAGATAGCTCACGGCCACCGCGTATTCCTCGCCCTCGTAGGCCCGGAAGGCGCGCTGTTCGATGATGCTGGCCTCGATCTGGCGGCGCTGCTCGTCGGAGAAATCCGCCGTGGAGGCGACCTGCGAGGCTTCCTCGGCCATGTTCATCTTGAGATAGGCCAGCGCGATGCCGAAGCGCACGTCGCGGGCCTGGTCCGCGGGAATGCCCTGGGTGAGGGCGTCCTCGAACCCGACCAGCGCCTCGGTGGGCCGGTCCATGTTGTAGAGGCACCAGGCGCGCTGCGCGCGTATCTCCGCCGTGGCCGGGGTCATGCTCTCGGCCACGCAGGTGCTCCAGTCGCCGGCCTGGGCCGCCGAGGTGATGGCGGATGCGGCCGCGGCCGAGGCGGCCGCCGCGCGGCTGGCCCGGGTCTGCGCCGCCGACTGGCGGGGCGAGGCGGCGGCGCTGCGCGCGGTGCTGGCGGTGTCGCTGCCGGCGGGGAACTTCCGGCCGGCCATCAGGCGCTCCAGCAGGGCGTCCAGCTCTTCCTTGTCATCGGGGTACTTGCGCGTCGCGTCGGCGAACAGGCCGCGCAGCTGCGCCTCGGTGGTATAGGCGTTGGCCTTTTCCAGCGTGGGGATGGCGAGGTCGGAATCCGAGCAGGTGTCGATCACCCCGCGCCACACGGCAACGGCCTCGCCGACCCGCTTCAGCTCGCCGTAGGCGTCCCCCAGCAGCCAGGCGTTGTTCACCCGTTCGCAGCTCACGATCGCCGGCGTGGCGGTCGCGACGCTCACCACACCGCTGTAGTTCGCGGCGTTGTAGGCGCGGGTGATCTCCTGCTGGGCCTCGGCGACGGCGACCGCCTGGACCAGATCGTCCGGCGGGGTCCAGTCCGGGTAGTTCTCGTGCAGGCTGTCGAGCTGGGCCCGGGCCCGCTGAACCTGCCCGGAGCCGAGCAGGTCCCACACGGCGCCGGCGTTCGGGCCGCCGGTGAACAGGCTGTCCATGTCGGTGGGCGGCGCCCAGCCGGGATATTTTTCCTGCAGCCGGCGGATCTCGGCCTGGACCGCGTCGGTATCGGACTGGCGATAGTAGTATCGCAGCGCCTCGAGCTCGCGGTCAGGCACCTGGACGGCGCTCTGCGCCAGGAGGGTGCTGCCGGCGCTGGCAACCAGCGCCAGCGCGAGGAGGGCGGTTTTCAGACTGGAACGCATTGCGGTGAAATCTCCCACTGGGCGACGAGTGTGAGCAGATGAAGCGTGGCCGGATAGTAGGACTGATCTGCCGTGAAGGCGGGAATGGCGGAGCCGGCCTGGCCGTCGCTCACGCAGGTGAGCAGGCCGTTGCAGGCGCGGTAGCCGGGCTCCGCGCTCCACTCCAGGGGCGCGGAGGTCTCGCGGTCGATCACCACCGGGGTCTGGTCGCTGCCGAAGGGAACCTGGTCCAGCACGGTGCGGAACCGGTTCACCGCCGGGTTCTCGATGTCTCCGGACCAGGCGAGGTAGAGCGGCACGCGCAGCGCCTCGTAGCCGGAGTTCCACGACATGCCGGGCGCGGGGCTGAAAGTGCCCTCGCTGACCAGAACCCAGTCCGGCACCGGGCCGCCGGCGGCGAGGCGCGCCAGCATGCGCTGGCCGTCGCGCGCGACAGCGGTGAACCTGGCCTCGCCTGTGGCCTCGGCCACTTCGCGCATCGCGCGCAGCATGTAGTAGGACGGGTTCAGGATATTCCCCTGCGGCGTGTTGAACCCGGCCTGGGCCGGCAGCAGGAGCAGGCTGCCGTCGGATTCATCGGTCACCACGCATTTCGCCAGCAGCGCCCGGGCGATCACCGTGGCGCGCTCGAGATAGGTGGGGTTGTCGAAGCGGCGCGAGGCCCGCGCCAGCGCCCAGGCGATGAACAGGTCTCCGTCGGAGGCATTGTTGAGGTCCGGCACGGAACCGCCGTTCGGCTCCAGCCAGCGCCAGGCGTAGAGCCCGTCGCCGCGCACCGAGAGGTGGAGGTCCGACCAGTCCAGCATCGCGGCGAAGGCTTCCTGGTCATCGAAGGCCGTGGCCAGAATCATGCCATAGCCCTGTCCCTCGGAATGGCTGGCCTCCATCTGGACATTGTCGACCACGCGGCCGTCCTTCAGGAACCTCTTCTTCCAGGCCTCCCAGTAGATCCGCGCCGGGTGCACCGGGGCCTGCGTGGCCTGGGCACGTGCGCCGTTCGCAATCATGCAGGCCATGGCCGCACCACTTGCAAGGATGAATTGCCGTCGGTCCATTACACTACCTTCTCCGGCGGGTGGTGACAAAGCGATAGGCCACGAGGGCCGACACAGATGCCAGTATGAGGGACAAAAGTATGAAGTATCCCGGAAAGCGTGACGCATAATTGCCAGCCACCGCGAGCATCCCGCCGAATGTCGGTTCCCCCGTGAAGTAGATTCGCGGCCCCTCGGACCAGGCGTGCCAGCGGCCGTCCTGGGTGAGCACCGCGACGCGGCCGGCAGGACGGTTTTCCAGCCCGGTGGCCGAGAGATAGCCGGTGAATTCCGCGGCGCGGTTCTCTTCCTCCGCCACGGCGTAGATCCTGGGCGCGTCCGGCGTGCCCATCTCCACCAGCACGCCGAGCGGGCGGTAGGAGAGCAGCCATTCCTGCAGCGGGATCTCCGGTTCCCCGACCAGCGCGCCGAGCTTGCGCTTGAACAGCTCCCAGCGCGCGTCCAGCCCTTCCTCGCTCAGCAGCGCGGGCAGGACGGAGCCGAAGTCCCGCTGCGCCGTCACCGCCCTGTCGCGCGAGAAGGCATGCGCGACCATCTCGCGCGGCACGATCCCGTCATCCCAGTCCAACCCGGAGAGCTGATCGGGGGTGACGATGGCGAGCGTGGCGTCCGGCGCGCCCTGGCCCGCGTCCGGCGCCGTGTCGCCGGCTTTCGCGTGCAGCAGGTCGAGGCCGGTGTGGGCGCTGGAGGCGACCAGCGCCATCACCGCGGCGAGATCGGTGCCCGAACCCTCCTCCAGCGTCAGCCGGGCATGGCCCGCGGCGCCGGGGGTGAAATAGCTCTCCAGCGCCGGGAACACGCGGAATTCCGGCGCCTGCGGCACCAGGATCGACGAGGTGGAGGCGATGTGCGCGAAGGCCTCGGTGATCGGGGCGCAGGTGCGGTTCCTCGGGTCTCCGGGAATGAAGAACTCGAAGGTGAGCGCGTTCGAGGCGCCGTGCAGGTAGCGCGCCGGGAAGCGGATGCGCACCGAATCGTCCAGCGCCTGCGGGTCGTCCAGCGGCAGGTAGCGCACCGGGGCGCCGTTCACCCGCACCAGCAGGCGCGATTCGGCCGGCAGGAAGGCCGAGGCGCTGTAGTCCAGCGACAGGCTCACCGGCTCGTCCGTCTCCAGCATCCAGCCGGAGGGCACGCGCAGCGGCAGGGTGACGGTGTAGAAATGCTGGCGCGCGAGGATCTCGCCGAAGCCGAGGTCGGCGAAACTGGTGTTCACGCCGGGGGTGATGATCGTCGGCTCGGGCAGCGGTTCTCCGCCGGCGAGATTGCGCGGCAGCAGGCCGGTGAGGTCCGGCATCGCGCCGTCCTTGCCGATGGCCAGCACCAGAACCGTGGCGCCATCGCCGGCGCGGCGGATGCTGACGCCCGGCTCATCGCCCTGCAGCAGGGTGATGCGCGCCCGGCCGCCGTCGGGCAGGTCCATCGGCCAGTCGGTGCGGAACTGGAAGCGCGGGGCGCCGGCGGGGCTGCCGGAGCCGATGATGTTCGCCAGCTTGAGCATGAGCGGGCGCAGCGACTGCGGCTCGGTGCCATAGGTCTGGATCACCAGGGGCCGGCCGGCCTGGGTGTCCAGCGAGGCGTCGGTGAGGAACTCGGTGAAGCCGGGCTCGCCGGGCTGCGGCGTGAAGATCACGCCGCTGGAGCTGAGGTCGAAGCTGGTCCAGAGCGAGAAGCTCGCCTCCGGCCCGCAGTAGATGCGGTGGGTCTGCGTGAGGTCCACGCTCACGGTGTTGCGCCCGGGCACGAGCACGCCCGGGGGCACGGGCAGCACGTCGGTGCCGGTGTTGGAGAAGTTGTCGAGCACGACGCTTCCCACCGGGGTGCCGTTCACCGAGATCGCGGCGCCAGAGCGCTCCGGCAGGAGGTCGACGGTGCTGAGGGTGGAGAGGCGCAGCGAGGCCTCCGCCGGCACCTCCGGCAGCAGCATGGAGAAATCGGCGTGCGCCAGTTCCCCGTCCATCCGGTAGAGGCGTTGCAGGCCGGGGCCGGTGCCGCGCGCGGTGAGCGGCGCCAGCCCTTCCAGCGTGGCCGGCACGGGGGCGCGCCCGCGCCGCTGGCTCATCTGGTCGGTGAGGCTGCGGTCGGAGATGTCGCCCGGCTCGATCACCAGTTCGGGTGCGGAGGTGCCGTCCGGGTCAGCCGGCCCGGGGGTTCGGGGCGTGTTGAGCTGCGGCGCGGGCAGGGGGATGAGGTCCTGCGCCGCCACGGGCGCGCCTGCCGCGAGCGGGGAGAGGCAGACAAGCGTCGCGGCGAGGTTGCGGAAAACGGGCGACTTCACTGCGTGGCTCCTGATTTTGTCGGGCTCGCGCCATGCGGGAGATCCGCCTCGGGGGGCAGGTCGTGGGGGTTGATCATCGTGCCGACCGGGCGGGGCGAATCCGCGAAGCTGGGCTGAAGCTCCACGCCGAAGCGGAACGGGTGCGCCTGCTCGATGACGGCGCGGATCTCGCCGGTATTGTCCGGCTTCGGGGTGAGGATGTCGCGCACGATGGAGATCACGCTGGCCGGGATGGTCCGGATCGCGAGCCACAGGTAGTAGAGGATGCCCATCAGCAGGCCGGGGCCGTCGCGGGTCTGCAGGCGCTTGGCCTGCCAGAGCAGGCTGTCGCGGAACATGATGCTGGCCACGGAGAAGCGGGCGCTGCGGGCCTGGGTTGCCGCGTAGCTCAGCCCGACGATGAGGGCGTGCGGGCTGCGCGTGACGGAGGCGACATGGCACAGGATGGGGGCGTTCGGCGCGCCCTCGTCCTTCAGCAGCGGCCGCACCGTCACCTTCTGGCCCGGGCGCAGGGCGGTGAGCAGGGCGCTGCCGGCACCCTTCGTGGGGCCGCCCAGCGGCACCTCGATGCGGGTGCCGCCCATGGAGACGTCAAGCAGCGTGGCGGCGTATTCCAGCCCGTCGTCGGTGAAGAGCGTGGCCGCCTCGCGCACGGAGACGCGCGGCCGGGCCCGGCGCTGCGGCTTCTCGCAGACGGCGCCGAGCGCGGTGCCCACCACGATGAAGTTGAACACCGCCCAGCTGGCCACGATGGTGACCGCGTCGCGGTCGCCCGGGAACAGGGCGTAGCGCACCGCGCCGGCCACGATCCCCGCGGTCATCAGCAGGAACAGCAGGATCAGCGGCCGGGCGATGGGCGAGATTGATTCCTTGTCGAGCGTCTCGTCCTTGGCCGTCACGTTGAAGGAGGGCGAGCGCGGGCGCCAGAAGGTCGAGAGCACGGAGCGCGCGAGGTACGGGGTCTGCGCGGTCTCGTAAAGCTCGGAGATCAGCGGCCAGCGGTAGCGCCGGAACAGCGTGTTCTGCACCATCAGGCTGACCACGAGGTAGGAGAGCACGTAGACGGAGAACTGCTCCACATTGGCCGAGAAGATCTCGAGCCCGAAGAACAGGTAGGCCAGCGGCGCGCACAGGAACACCATGCGCACCAGCGGGAACAGCCAGAAGCCGATCATGTTGAGATAGCACAGGCGCTGGTAGATGGTCAGCCCGCGCTTGAAGATCGGGTTCTTGAGCAGGAAGATCTGCATCATGCCCGAGGCCCAGCGGGAGCGCTGGCCGATGAAGCTGGAGAAGGTCTCCGGCTGCAGGCCCGCGATCACCGCGTGGTTCACGTACATCGAGTGCCAGCCGCGGGCGTGGATGTCGAGCGCGGTCTCGGCGTCCTCGGTGATGCTTTCGCCGGCGAAGCCCCCGGCCTCGTCCAGCGCCTGGCGGCGCAGGATGGCAGCGGAGCCGCAGAACAGCGTGGAGCCCCAGTTGTCGATTCCCGGCTGGATTATGCCGTAGAACATCTCGTTCTCCGGCGGGCAGCGGTCCGACAGGCCGAGGTTGCGCTCGATCGGATCCTTGTTGATGAAGAAATGCGGGGTCTGGACCAGGAAGAGCTTCGGGTCGGCGATGAAATGGCCCACGGTCCGCTCCAGGAAATCCTGCGTCGGCACATGGTCGGCATCGAAGACGACGACCAGCTCGCCGTCCAGATTCTCCAGTGCGGAGGACATGTTGCCGGCCTTCGCGCCCACGTTGCGCTCCCGCGTGGCGTAGATGACGCCCAGCTCGCGGCACATGTCCTGCAACTCGGCGCGGCGGCGGCGCGAGGCGGCGGCGAGGTCCGGGTCGGCATGGTTGCAGCGCTGGTCGGTGCCGCCGTCGTCGCACAGGATGATCTTCAGCCGGTCGCGCGGGTAGCGCATCATCGAGGCGGCGGCCAGCGTGACGGAGAGCATGTCCGCCGGTTCGTTGTAGCTCGGCACCAGCACGTCGACCGTGGGCAGTTCCTCCGCGTAGTCGATCACCGGGGGCAGCGGGCGGTCCGCGGGCTGCGCGGTCACGAAGGCGGAGAGGAAGAACACGCAGATTGCCTGCATTTCCGCGACCAGCAGCACGAAGGCGGCGATCTGCGAGGGAATGTCGGCGTCGAAGGGCAGGGTGTAGGAGATGCGCCAGAACAGGTAGCGCAGCACGATGAACCCCGCCACGGACAGCAGGATGAACCGCACCACCGGCAGGTTCGCCGCCGGCTTGAGCAGGGCCACCACGAGCACCGCGCAAATCGCGACAACGGCCTGCGCCGGGGTGGAGAGCGGCACGGAGGCGAGGAAGACCACCGCCGCCAGGATCGTGATCCCGACGACGCCCCAGAGAGCGTGTTCCACGCTGCGTGTTGTGTCTTTAAGCATCCGTTTCGCCTTTCGGGCTCAGAACTCGCGGCAGTACAATACACTCCGGCCGTGAAAGCCTGCGGCACGGAAGGGAAAATCGGCTCCGGGCACCGGGGGTGGCCACACTCCGGGTCATGGCTGGCGGATCATTGGGTGGGCGCCGCGAAGGGCGACAGGTTGGGCAGGGAGGCGGGCACGGTGCCCTGCGGGCCGCGGGCCATCGTTCCCGCGGTCATCGCGGTGGTGAAGGGGATCATCGCCTGCGCCACCGGCCCGGTCACGCAGTTGCGCATCTGGAAGTCGACGTAGCTGTCGGTGGTCTGGATCCACAGCCGGTCGGAATCGAGCCGGCGCAGCACGTAGACGCAATTCATGCCAGGCTTCGGATTGGCCGTGGCGAAGGTGTAGGGGCCGAGCGCGTCCTGCCCGGTGAACATCTGGCCGGGGCTCAGATCCTCGAAGGGCGCGGGGGTGGCGCCGCCGATGTCCGACAGCAGGGTGTCATACTGCGCGGGCCGGCCCCAGGGCAGGTTGTTGCCGGTGCCGGCGCGCATCTGGATGAAGTTCTCGCCCTTGGAGGCGGTGTCGTTGGCCAGCGTGATCCGCTGGGTCGAATGGCCGTCGACGGAGCGCTGCAGCACGATGAGCGCCGAGGGCGCGGGCACCCAGGCGGCGGTCTTCGGCACGCGCTGCCACATCCCCTTGTTGACGATTTCCTCCAGGGAGCGGGGCTCCATGGTGCAGCCCGCGAGGGCGGTGAACAGGGCGAGGCCGGCCGCGAGCGTGCGCGGCAGCCGAAAACCGGTCGCTTTCTTATGAGACGTCAAAGGACTGCTCTTTCCTCAGTTCCGGGACGGACGGGGCGCGCCCTGTTCTTGTTTCGGTAGGCTTCGGACAGGGCAGCGACCCGTGGGTCGCGCCTGCAAGGGGATAGGGGACCCCCGCCGCATTAAGAAACGGTGCCATGACAGCGGAGCGAAGGGCAGGGGAGCGGCCGCGCCTCAGGTGCGGCAGGGCCGGGCGCGCGACCCTCGCCCGTTCCGGGCGGTAGCCGGCTGCGGTGGTGAGCGGCGAGGGGCTGCCTGCCGGCGGACATCCTGGTGTCATGCCTCCCCCGGGGCACCTGGGCCGGAACGGCCCGCTCTTGTGCCGGGCTGCCCTCGCCGATCTCTCCGGCTGGAGCCCGTTCTTGAAAAATGATCTTCGGATGGCCCTGTACATGACTGAAATCATTACCCTGATGACCGACGCGGAAATCATTTCCCGGCCAATTATATAAAAAGAAACGTAGTCCCTGCCCATAAAATTTGCGGGCTGCGGGCAATTCCTGCGGTGGTGTGACAATCGGGCGGAATGCCCAGTGGCTCAGACTATGCTGCAATAATATGGCAGCAACCAGGCGGATTCGACCATTTTCCTGCGGGATTGGCCATTTTTTGCAAATCGCATGCGTCTGGAGCGAGTGCGAAATTCGCAACACTCGCCCAGGTTGTGATCAGCCGCTCCGGCCCCTCGGAACCTCGCGATCGCCGCGCCGCGGAGCGCGGGGCGGCGAAGTGATTCGCCTCAGAACTCCAGCCAGCTCGACAGTTTCACGCCGAGGTCCGTGTCGCCGTACAGGCCGATGTTCACGCCCAGGACGATCCGGCTCGACTCGCTCAGCCGGTAGGCGGCGGAGGGTTCGATCTTGATGTAGGTGCCGCTGTCGGTGATGCGGGTGTTCTGCAACTGGGCGAACAGCGCCCAGTTCTCCGTCGGCCGCAGGCCGATGGTGGCATCGAGCTTCAGGATGAGCGTGTCTTCGGGCGGGGTGAATTCCACCGAGCTCTCCAGCCCCATCCAGCCGCCGCCCCATCCGGTCTCGAAGCCGCGCCCCCAGGAGGCGCCGGGCCGCAGGCGGGCCGACGTGCCGCTGTCCTCGTCGTGGCGCATGCCAAGGCCGAATTCGAGGGCGAAGACATCCCGCGCGCCCTGCCACACCGTGCGGCGGGCGAAGGCGATGCCGGTGGTCTCGCCGAAGTCTCCCGGCGCATCGGCGAGGTCGAAGCCCAGCGTCCAGTCCGCCGTGAGGCCGTATTCGCCGTAAAGCTCCACCCGGTTGCCGAATTCCGTGCGCGGCAGGGGGAATTCGCGCGCCGGCGTGCTGAGCAGGGTGCTGAGCGACAGGAAGGCTGCACCCTCGCCCCGCGGCCAGGCCCCGGCGCGGGCGCCAGCGGCCCAGAAGGGCCCGGCCGCGAGCAGTGCTGCGCAGCCGAGGCGGAGGATGGCGATGGTGGCGGGCCGCAACATGATGTCTTCCCCTGGTTCGGGAAAGACTTCATCGCATCATGGTTAACAAAGCGTTGCGCGGACCGCCCCTGTCGCCGGGTGTGGCGGGCAGGGGCTCCGGGCCTCAGAACGCCTTCTTCTTCGATTGCCCGCGATAGGCCCTCGTGCCGCCCTTGCCCGCGGTGGACCGGCCGGTGCGCGGGCTCGAGGCGGCCTCCACCGCGGCCTGTCGGGCGAGGGGGTCGTCCGCCACCGCCAGTTCGACGGCCTCCAGGCGCTTGACCTCGTCGCGCAGCCGGGCGGCCTCCTCGAACTCCAGGTTCTCCGCCGCCTTCATCATCTCCTTGCGCAGCGCGTCGAGATGCGCCTGCAGGTTGCCGCCCACCAGCGCCTTCGCCCCGGTCTTCGCGGTGATGCGCGACTGGTCGGTGTCCCCGGCCCAGACCCCGTCGAGAATGTCCTCCACGTTCTTGCGGATGGTCTCGGGGGTGATGCCGTGTGCGAGGTTGTAGGCTTCCTGCTTCTCCCGGCGGCGGTTGGTCTCGCCGATCGCGCGCTCCATGGAGCCGGTCATCTTGTCGGCATACATGATCACCCGGCCCTCGGAATTGCGCGCCGCGCGGCCGATGGTCTGAACCAGCGAGGTCTCCGAGCGCAGGAAGCCTTCCTTGTCCGCATCGAGGATCGCCACCAGCGCGCATTCGGGAATGTCGAGCCCCTCGCGCAGCAGGTTGATGCCGATCAGCACGTCGAAGGCGCCCAGCCGCAAGTCGCGCAGGATCTCGATGCGCTCGATCGTGTCGATGTCCGAATGCATGTAGCGCACGCGGATGCCCTGCTCGTGCAGGTATTCGGTGAGATCCTCCGCCATGCGCTTGGTGAGCGTGGTCACCAGGGCCCGGTTGCCCTGGGCGGCCACCTTGCGCACCTCGTCGAGCAGGTCGTCCACCTGCATGGAGACGGGGCGGATCTCCACCGGCGGGTCGATGAGCCCGGTGGGGCGGATCACCTGCTCGGCGAACACGCCGCCGGTCTGCTCCATCTCCCACTTGCCCGGCGTGGCCGACACGAAGACCGACTGCGGGCGCATCGCGTCCCATTCCTCGAATTTCAGCGGGCGGTTGTCCATGCAGGAGGGCAGGCGGAACCCGTGTTCGGCCAGCGTGAACTTGCGCCGGTAGTCGCCCTTGAACATGCCGCCGATCTGCGGAACCGAGACATGGCTCTCATCGGCAAACACGATCGCATTGTCGGGGATGTATTCGAACAGGGTCGGGGGCGGCTCGCCCGGGGCGCGGCCGGTGAGGTAGCGCGAGTAGTTCTCGATGCCGTTGCACACGCCGGTGGCCTCCAGCATCTCGATGTCGAAATTGGTGCGCTGCTCCAGCCGCTGGGCCTCCAGCAGCTTGCCCTCGGAGACGAACTGGTCCAGCCGGCGGCGCAGCTCCTCCTTGATGGACCTGATCGCCTGGTTGATCGTGGGCCGCGGGGTCACGTAATGCGAGTTGGCGTAGATGCGGGTGCGCTCCAGCTTCGCGGTGCGCTCGCCGGTGAGGGGGTCGAATTCCTGGATGTCCTCCAGTTCCTCCCCGAAGAAGGAGAAGCGCCAGGCGCGGTCCTCAAGGTGGGCGGGCCACAGTTCCACCGAATCGCCCCGCACCCGGAACGAGCCGCGCTGGAAGGCCTGATCGTTGCGCTTGTACTGCTGGGTGACGAGGTCTCCGAGGAATTCGCGCTGGTCATAGGTGTTGCCGGCGATCAGCTCCTGGGTCATCGCGCCATAGGTTTCCGGCGAGCCGATGCCGTAGATGCAGGAGACGGAGGCCACGATGATCACGTCGTCGCGCTCCAGCAGCGCGCGGGTGGCCGAGTGGCGCATCCGGTCGATCTGCTCGTTGATCTGGCTTTCCTTCTCGATGAACGTATCGGTGCGGGCCACATAGGCTTCTGGCTGGTAGTAGTCGTAGTAGGAGACGAAATACTCCACGGCGTTGTACGGGAAGAAATTCTTGAACTCTCCGTAGAGCTGCGCCGCGAGGGTCTTGTTCGGTGCCAGGATGATTGCCGGGCGCTGGGTGGCTTCGATGATCTTGGCCATGGTGAAGGTCTTGCCGGTGCCGGTGGCGCCGAGCAGAACCTGGTCGCGTTCCCCCGACTGCACGCCGGCGACCAGCTCGGCGATCGCGGTCGGCTGGTCCCCCGCCGGCTGGAAGGGTGATTCCATCACGATCCGCTTGCCACCCTCGGTCTTGTGGCGTTGCGGATCCTGCGGAACGGTGGTCAGGGCGTCGATGAGCATGGTTTGTTAACTCCTCCACCCCATTCTGACGCTGACCGGGCGAGTTTCAACTCGATTCACCGGTCATTTCCCATGAAACCTGAGGTTGAACGTGACGCATAAAATTCAATTTCTTGGGAAGTTTTCTCTTGCCACGCCGGAAGCCCGCAGTGTATCAAGATGATGCAAGCAGCAAGAGACGGTCACCGGTCGGTCGCAGCACCACCCACCCCACCCCTCGCTCCCTCGCGGTCGACTGGTGATCCCTCGCTTGATCTGCCTTGCATTCCCCCAAAAACAGATCCTGCCCCGCGCCGGGGCCTTTCCACGCCGGGGCCTGCAAGGGGTCCTTCGCAGCCGCGGTATTGCGTCGGCCCGGCGATTGGGAGATAACCTCACCAGGAACACTAGGAGAGATTGCCGCATGCTCGCTCGCATTTTCAAGCCTGCCCGCAACGCCATGCAGTCCGGCATGGCCAAGACCCGCAGCTGGGTTCTGGAATTCGCGCCGGAGGACCCGAAGCGGGTCGATCCGCTGATGGGCTGGCAGGGTTCGGGCGACATGCGCTCGCAGGTGCGGATGACCTTCGAAAGCCGCGAAGCCGCCATCGACTATGCCGAGCGCAAGGGCATTCCCTTCCAGGTGGAGGACCCCAAGCCGCGCAAGCCCAACGTGCGCCCGCGGGGCTATGGCGAGAACTTCGCCCATAACCGCCGCGGCGCCTGGACCCACTGAGCGTCCGGCAGGCGCCTCGCGTGGCTGAGAATTCCGCAAGCCCGGTCCCGCGACCGGGCTTTTTCGTGGCGCCCGGCCGGGCCACCGCGCGTTCCGCTTGCCGGCGGGGCAGCGGCGACGGGCCGCGGGGCAGGCAACGGGGGAGGGGGCGATGATCTCCGGACATGTCTTCATCGGCGTGAGCGTTGACGGGTATATCGCCCGGCCGGACGGCGGCATCGACTGGCTGGCCGCGGTGGAGCGCGAGGACGAGGATTACGGCTATGCCCGCTTCGGCGCCGGCATGGACGGCGTTGTGATGGGCCGCAGCACCTTCGAGACCGTGCTCGGTTTCGGCGCCTGGCCCTACGAGCGGCCGGTGGTGGTGCTGTCGCACAGCCTCGTCGACCTGCCGGTGCCCGAGGGGCTGGAGGGGCGGCTGAGCTTCAGCGACGCCACGCCGGCCGCCCTGTTCGACACGCTCTCGGCCCGGGGCTGGCGGCGCGTGTGGGTGGACGGCGGACGGGTGGTCCAGTCCTTCCTGCGCGCCGGGCTGATCTCGGAAATGACGCTGTCGCGCATCCCGGTGCTGATCGGCGCGGGCATCCCGCTGTTCGGCCCGCTGTCGGGAGACCTGCGCCTGGAACACCAGGAAACCCGCGCCTTTCCCTCCGGACTCGTGCAGTCACGCTACCGCTGCTCAGTCTGAGACCGCGGGGCCCTGCGCCACCCGGACAGACGCGGGGAGAGCCGTGACATGAAGCGCCACAGCCTGCCCGTGCCGTCGCGCCCGGAAAGTCTCCCCCAAGGGCGCAGCCCGCCGTCCAGAGATGTGCTCGTAAAGGCACACCCTAGCGCACCCCGCCGTCCGGCGGTGTGTCCGGAAAGGCAACTCCCGGGCAGACCCCGCCGCGCTGCGGGCACGTCCGGAAAGCCGCCCCGGGCGGAGCGCCGGCTTGGCTGGCCGCTGCGTCCCGGAGGCCAGGGCGTGGCCCGCCGGAGCGGGCCGCGCCACGTGGGGTATGACCACCCCCGGGGGGAGCTCCGGCTTGGCTGGCCGCTGCGTCCCGCAGGCCGGGGCGTGGCCCATAGCAGAGGCCCGCGCGACGCGGGGTCAGGCCAGCGTGCCGTCCGGCAGGATCCGGGTGTGGCCGCGCATGTAGGGCACCAGCACCTCGGGCAGGGTGACGGAGCCGTCGGCCTCCTGGTAATTCTCCAGCACCGCGATCAGGCAGCGGCCCACGGCCAGGCCCGAGCCGTTGAGCGTGTGCACGAACTCCGGCTTCTCGCCATCGGCGGGGCGGAAGCGGGCGTTCATCCGCCGGGCCTGGAAATCGCCGCAGACCGAGCAGGAGGAGATTTCGCGGTAGGTGTTCTGCCCCGGCAGCCAGGCCTCGATGTCATGGGTGCGGCGGGCGCCGAAGCCCATGTCGCCGGCGCAGAGCACCACGGTGCGGTAGGGGATGCCCAGCTTCACCAGGATGTCCTCGGCGCAGGCGGTCATCCGGTCCAGCTCGGCGCGGCTGTCTTCCGGGCGGGTGACGGAAACCATCTCCACCTTCTCGAACTGGTGCTGGCGCAGCATGCCGGCGGTGTCGCGGCCGGCGGAACCCGCCTCGGAGCGGAAGCACTGGGTGTGCGCGGTCATCCGCTTCGGCAGCGCCTCGGGCGGCAGGGTCTGCCCGGCCACGGTGTTGGTGAGCGTCACCTCCGAGGTGGGGATCAGCCACCAGCCGTTGGTGGTCTCGTAGCTGTCCTCGGCGAACTTCGGCAGCTGGCCGGTGCCGTACATCGCCTCGGGCTTCACCAGGATCGGGGTCCAGGTCTCCGTCAGGCCGTTTTCCTCGACATGGGTATCCAGCATGAACTGGGCCAGCGCCCGGTGCAGCCGGACCATCGCGCCGGTGAGCACCACGAAGCGGCTGCCGGAGAGGCGCGCCGCGGTCTCGAAGTCCAGCCCCGGCAGGGCGGCCGGAATCTCGTAATGCTCCTTCGGGGTGAAGGCGAAATCCCGCGGGACGCCCCAGCGGCGCATCTCCACGTTGCCGGACTCGTCCAGCCCGTCGGGAATGTCCTCGAAGGGCAGGTTGGGCAGGCCCATGAGCGCGTCGGTCAGCGCCTCGTCGCAGGCGCGCACCTCGGCCTCCAGACGGGCGATCTCGTCCTTCTTCTGCGCGACCAGGCCGCGCAGGCGCTCGAACTCCGCATCGTCGCCGCGGCCCTTGGCGGCGCCCACCAGCCTGGAGGCCGCGTTGCGCTCGGCCAGCGCGGCGTCCTGCGCGGTCACCGTCTCGCGGCGGCGCGCGTCGAGCGCCAGGATCCCGGCGGACACCGAGGACAGTCCGCGACGGCTGAGAGCGGCGTCGAAGGCCGCGGGGTTTTCGCGGATCTGGCGGATGTCATGCATGGCTTTTGCCTCGGTCAGGGTTCGGTAACGGCGGGGTTATGCAATATTCCGTGGCGGGGGGAAACTGTCTCCTTGGCCGCGACGTTCCATCATTCGGTGCCTTGCGCCCTTCCCAGCCTGATCGCGAGTGCCTATCTGCCGGTGCACCGGCTTGCCAAGCCCGGTGCGCACGGCTAGTGTCCGCGCGATTTTCCGGGCCTCGTGGGGGCCCGGCACACAAGGGCCGGCAGGACCGGCGCAACAAGGGAAATGGTGGATGCAGGGCATCGAGGGTCTTATCCCGTTCGTACTGATTTTCGCGATCATGTATTTTCTCATGATCCGGCCGCAGCAGAAGAAGGCCAAGCAGCACAGGGCCATGCTGGATGCTCTGCGTCGCGGTGACCAGGTCATCACCCAGGGCGGCATCGTCGGCAAGGTGGTGAAGGTCAAGGAAGACGGCGAGGTGGAGCTCGAGATCGCCGATGGCGTGAAGATCCGCGTCATCCGCGCCACCATCGCCCAGGTCACTTCCAAGACCGAGCCTGCCACCACCGAAAGCTGATCAGCCGGGGCGGCCCGCTCCGGCGGCTCCCCGCCTCGCGGAAAGACGAAAAATGCTGCATTTTGGCCCTTTCAAATCGGCGCTGATCTGGCTTGTCGTGCTGGTCGGCGTCGTGTTCGCCCTGCCGAACTTCTTCTATGCAAGGGTGGAAAGGGCCAATGACGCCCGCGCGCTCGTCGAGGCCGGCGCCACGCTGACCCCGGAGCAGCAGGCCGATCTCGCGGCTTGGCCGGCCTGGGCGCCCTCCAACCTGGTGAACCTCGGCCTGGACCTGCGCGGCGGCGTGCACCTGCTCGTCGAAGTGCGGGTGGCGGATGTCTACAACACGCTCATCGAGGGCTACTGGCCGGAGGTGCGCGACCAGTTGCGCGGCCTCTCCGGCGTGAACTCGGTGCGCCGCCAGCAGGCCGAGCCGGGCGTGCTGAAAGTGCACATCGACAATGCCGATGCCGTGGGCAGCGCCATCTCCGCCATTCGCTCCATCTCCGGGGCGAACGCGCTCTCGGTGGAGGACAGCGGCGGCGGGCTCATCACCATCCAGCTCACCGAGGCGGAGAAGACCGCCGCGAACAGCCGCACCATGGCCCAGTCGCTGGAGATCATCCGCCGCCGCGTGGACGAATCCGGCACCCGGGAGCCGAGCATCCAGCGCCAGGGCGATGACCGTATCGTCATCGAGGTGCCGGGCATCGGCTCGGCGGAGGAGCTGCTCGACATCATCGGCAAGACCGCCGCGCTGTCCTTCCACCCCGTCATCCGCACCGCGCAGGCCGGCGAGCAGGTGGGCTTCGACGAGTTGCTGCTCCCCGACCAGGAGAGCGGCCAGTACTTCGTGGTCGAGCGCGCGCCGGTGGTGACGGGGGACAACCTCGTCGACAGCCAGCCGAGCTTCGACCAGAACGGCCTGCCGGACGTGAGCTTCCGCTTCGACGCCGTGGGCGCGCGCAAGTTCGGCGACTACACGCGCGACAACATCGGCAAGCTCTTCGCCATCGTGCTGGATGACCGGATCATCTCCGCCCCGCGCATCCAGAGCGCGATCACCGGCGGCTCGGGTGTCATCACCGGCTCCTTCACCGTGCAGGAGGCGACCAACCTCTCCATCCTGCTGCGCGCCGGCGCGCTGCCCGCGGGCATCAACGTGCTCGAACAGCGCATCGTCGGCCCCGAACTGGGGCAGGACAGCATCGACGCCGGCACCGTGGCCAGCATCGTGGCCTTCATCGCGGTGATGGGCTTCATGTGGCTCACCTACGGGCTTTACGGCGTCTTCGCCAACGTGGCGCTGCTGGCCAACGTGGCGATCATGTTCGCGGTGCTCAGCACCATCGGGGCCACGCTCACGCTGCCGGGCATCGCCGGCATCGTGCTCACCATCGGCATGGCGGTGGATGCCAACGTGCTGATCTTCGAGCGCATCCGCGAGGAACTGGCCAGCGCGAAGGGCGTCGCCCGGGCGGTGGAGCAGGGCTTCTCGCGGGCCTTCTCGGCGATTCTGGACGCGAACATCACCACGCTCATCGCGGTCGTCATCCTGTTCTGGGTGGGCTCGGGGCCGGTGCGCGGCTTCGCCGTCACGCTCGGCATCGGTGTCGTGACCTCGGTCTTCACGGCGATCTACGTCACCCGGCTGCTCATGGCGTTCTACATCCGCCGCGCGCGGCCGAAGACGATCAACATCTGAGGGGCGATCATGGCACTGAAACTCATCCCGCACGCCACGAAGTTCGACTTCCTGGGCCTGCGCAAGATCGCCATCGGCTTCACCGGGCTCAGCACGCTGGCCTCCATCGTGCTGCTGCTCGTGGTCGGGCTCAACTTCGGCATCGACTTCCGCGGCGGCACGATGATCCAGACGGCCACGCCGCAGGATGTCGCCGTGGCGCAGTATCGCGACGCGCTGGCCGATGCCGGGGTGGGCGAGGTGACCATCTCGCGCATCACCGACACCGGCGCCTCCGCCGACCCGCGCCACCAGGTGATGCTGCGCATCGTCGAGCAGGGCGACGACGCGGACGTGCAGCAAAGCGCCATCGCCACGGTGCAGCAGAAGCTCAAAGCCGCGATCCCGGACGTGGAGTTCGTCTCGGTCGCCAGCGTGGGCGGCAAGGTCTCCGGCGAGCTGATCCAGGCCGGCGTGCTGGCCGTGGTGCTCTCCGTCGTGGCCGTGGTGATCTACATCTGGCTGCGCTTCGAGTGGCAGTTCGCCGTCGCCGCGGTCATCAGCCTCGTGCATGACGTGTTCCTCACGCTCGGGCTGTTCTCGCTGCTGCAGCTGGAATTCTCGCTCTCCATCATCGCGGCGCTGCTCACCATCGTGGGCTATTCGCTCAACGACACGGTGATCGTCTTCGACCGCGTGCGCGAGAACCTGCGCAAGTACAAGAAGATGGACCTCGGCGAGATCATCAACCTCTCCACCAACGAGACGCTGTCGCGCACGCTGATGACCTCGGGCACCACGCTCATCGCGCTGCTCTCGCTCTATTTCCTCGGCGGGCCGGTGATCTCGGGCTTCACCTTCGCGATGATCTGGGGCGTGCTGATCGGTACCTACTCGTCCATCTACGTCGCGGGCGTGGTGGTGTTCTGGCTGGGGGTGGACCGTTCGGACAAGCCGAACTCCAAGGCCGGCACCCAGTTCGCCAACATCGACGCCTGAGGGCTCCCGGGCGTGGCCGGGCTCTGGGCTGACCTCGCCACGCCGCAGACCGCCTGGCTGGCGCTCTTCGCGGTGCTGGCCGGGGTGGTGCGCGGCTTCTCGGGCTTCGGCGCGGCGCTGGTGTTCATGCCGCTCGGCGCGCTGATCGCCGAACCGCGGGACCTGCGCGTCGCCTTCCTGGTGATGAACCTCTTCGGGCCGCTGCCGCTGATGCCCGACGCCCTCCGGCGGGCGGACCGGCGCGAGGTGCTGCGCCTGTCGCTCGGCGCCGTGGTCGGGGTGCCGCTGGGCATCTGGCTGCTGATGAGCGTGGATCCGGCCGGTTTCCGCCTCCTGGTGGCGCTGATCTGCCTCGCCGCCCTGGCCGCCTTCCTCAGCGGCTGGCGCTACCGGCGCACGCCCGGCCCGGCGGTGAAGCTCGCCACCGGGTTCCTCGCCGGCATCGGCGGCGGGTTCGCCGGTGTCGCCGGGCCGCCGGTGGTGCTGTTCTACCTCGGCGGGCAGCGCGGCGCGGTGGAGATCCGCTCGGCGCTTTTCGTGTTCTTCTACGCCTCCACCCTGCTGGGCGCGGGGGTGATCGCGGCCAGCGGCCTGCTCACCGTGCAATCCGTGGCGCTCGGCCTCGTCCTCACCGTGCCGCACACGCTGGCCAACATGGCCGGCGGCCGGCTGTTCGGTTTGGCGGGCGAGCGCGACTTCCGCTATGCTGCCTATGCCATCATGGGGGTTGCCGCCCTGCTGGCGCTTCCCATCTACTGAAGGGGCGCGCGTGACCGCCGCGCCTCCAGACTGATCGTCCCGAGAAGGAGCCCCGCCATGCAGCTCAACGAGATCCGTTTCGACGGCCAGCGGCCGGTCGACGGCTATGGCCCGGGTTTCTTCCGCATCGGCGGACAGGTGATGACCGGTGCCGTGCTGCTGCTGCCCGACAGGTCGCTGCCCTGGGGCGGGCCGGGAGACGTGGCGCCGATCGCCGCCGCGCTGGAGGACATCGACGTGGTGCTGTTCGGCATGGGCCCGGAGATCGACAACATTCCCGCCGCCACCCGCACCTGCCTCGACGAGGCGGGCATCGGCGTGGAGATCATGTCGACACCCTCCGCCTGCCGGACCTACAACGTGCTCTTGGCCGAGGGCCGGCGCGTGGGGTTGGCGCTGCTTCCGGTTTGACAACCGGAGCATTTGAAACAGCTTCGTCGTTAACCTTATATACCCAGACCGGAGGGAGGCATCCGCTTCCCGCCGCATGACAGAGAGGACATTCAAGATGGCTTTCGAACTTCCCGATCTCCCCTATGCCCACGACGCCCTTGCCGCTCAGGGCATGTCGAAGGAGACGCTGGAGTATCACCACGACCTGCACCACAACGCCTACGTGACCACCGGCAACAAGCTGCTGGAAGGCTCCGGTCATGAGGGCAAGAGCCTGGAGGAAATCGTGAAGGCGACCTACCAGGACGGGGCCCTTGTCCAGTCCGGCCTGTTCAACAACGCCTCCCAGCACTGGAACCACACCCAGTTCTGGACCATGATGAGCCCGGGCACCACCGCGATGCCGACCGAGCTGGAGAAGGCCCTCACCGAGGCCTTCGGTTCCGTCGACAAGTTCAAGGAGGCGTTCTCCGCCGCCGGCGCCGGCCAGTTCGGCTCGGGCTGGGCCTGGCTGGTGAAGGACACCGACGGGTCCCTGAAGGTCACCAAGACCGAGAACGGCGTGAACCCGCTCTGCTTCGGCCAGACCGCCCTGCTGGGCTGCGACGTGTGGGAGCATTCCTACTACATCGACTTCCGCAACAAGCGCCCGGCCTACCTCACCAACTTCCTCGACAACCTGGTGAACTGGGAAAACGTGGCCGAGCGCCTGACGGCCTGAACCCGCGTCCGACCCTGACAGCCAGCGGCGCCCCCCGGGGCGCCGACGGCCCCCCGAGCGGCGCCCCCAGCGGGCGCCGTCTTGCGTTGCGCGGCAGGATGGCCCGGGGCGCTCCCGGCTGAAGCCCTGCCGCCAGCGGTCACGCCGGGCCAAGCGGCCCGCCCGGGCCGCGACCACGCCCGCCGAGCTGCGGGGGCAGCGCCCCCTCGGCGAGGCGGGCGTTCCCTGCGCAACCGGCCGGGACCCCGCGAGACCCATGCCCTGAAAGCCGCCCGCTGCGGCCTCGCCCTCCCGGCGCTGGCGGATGGCCTCGCCCGGGCGTCCTCGTCTGCATCCCGGGCAATGCTTCCCCGCGCCCCGAGGGGTCTGCCGCCCGGGCCATGACCCGGAGAAGGTCCCGGGGGCAGGGGACGATCCCCCCCGAGCGGACGTCCGCTGAGGGGCCTGCTTCCCGGGCGACGTCCTGCACGATCCTGCCGTGGAGATCCGCCATCCCTTCGCGGGGGCGTCTCCCCATGCGCCCCCGTTGCAGCGCGGCGGGGCAGCGGCCTGGCGGGCATGTCCGCGCGCAACACTCCCCGATGCCGCGGGCGTCTTTGCGCCTCCGCCACGACATTGCGCATTGTGCTCCGCCCTCCGGGGCTGCTACGCGAAGGACGCAACCTCGGGAGACCTCACAGACATGGAACGCTTCGCAGGGCTTGCGGCGGTCGTTGCCGCCTGCACCATCTGGGGCCTCTCGCCGCTCTATTACCGCGCGCTCTCCGGGGTGCCGGCGCTGGAGGTGCTGGCGCACCGCACACTGTGGAGCTTCGTGTTCTTCGCCGGTGTCATCCTGCTCACCGGGCGCGTGGCGCGGGTGCGCGCGGCGCTCGCCTCGCGCCGCGAGATGGGCGTGCTGCTGATCGCGGCGGTGATGGTCTCCTCCAACTGGTTCCTGTTCATCTTCGCGGTGCAGAGTGGCCAGACCATCGAATCGAGCCTGGGCTATTACATCTTCCCGCTGCTGGCCGGCGCCATCGGCTGGGCGGTGCTGCGCGAGCGCATGGGCCTGCTGCAGGGGCTCGGCTTCGGCCTCGCGGCCTGTGCGGTGGGGTTCATCGCGGTCTGGCACGGGGTGTTGCCCTGGCTGGCACTGGCGTTGGCCGGCACCTTCGCCGGCTACGGGCTGGCCAAGCGGGGGGTGAGCTCGGGGCCCGTCACCTCCGTCTTCGCGGAGATGATCTGGATCCTGCCGCTGGCGCTGATCTGGATCGCGGGGGCGCAGGTCTTCGGCTGGGGCGGCGCCGGGGCAGGGGCCTTCGGCGGCCCGAAGACCTGGCTGCTGCTGGTCTCCGGCCCGCTCACCGGCGTGCCCTTCATGCTGTTCTCCTACGCGGCGAAAACCCTGCGCTACTCCACCGTGGGCGTGGCCTTCTACGTGAACCCGACGCTGCAGTTCCTCGTGGCCGTGCTGGCCTTCGGCGAGGCCTTCACCCCGGCGGAGGGGGTTGCCTTCCCGCTGATCTGGGCCGGCGTGGCGCTCTACAGCATCGGGCTCGTGCGTCAGGAACGCAGGGCGTCGATCACGGCCTCCGGCGTGTCGCACACCGTGAGATAGTCGCGGAACGTCGCATCGGCGAAGCCGCCGGCGATGCAGCCGTCGATCAGCGCCAGAAGCGGCGTCCAGTAGCCGCCGAAATTGCCCAGCACCACCGGTTTCGCGTGCAGGCCGAGCTGCCGCCAGGTGAGCACCTCGAACAGTTCGTCCAGCGTGCCCGGCCCGCCCGGCAGCGCCACGATGGCGTCGGCATTCATGAACATCACCTTCTTGCGCTCGTGCATCGTCTGGGTGACGACGAGGCCAGCGCGGGAGCGTGCCGCCGTCTCGCAGCCCAGCAGATGCTCCGGTACCACGCCGAAGATCTCGCCGCCCGCTGCCCGGGCCGCCCGGGCCACCGCGCCCATGATCCCCACGTCGCCGGCGCCGTAGACCAGCCGCATCCCGGCTTCGGCCAGCAGCGCGCCGACCCGCTCGGCCCCCGCCACGTGGCTCGGGTCCACGCCGGTGCGTGACCCGCAGAATACACAGACGTCCCGGATGATCGGCTCGGACATGATGAAGTTACTCCGCTCTTTTCATGCGCTCTGTCACAGCAGTATAGCTTCTGGACCGCAGACGACAGGCGTGGTTTGATCAGTGTTTGTGAAGAAAAGGCAGGGCTTTGGGGAATGAACTGAACACAGGGCCGGGCCTGGCCGCCAGTACGGCATCCGTGCCGCGGATCCTTTTCGCTCTCGTGGCCCTCGGGGCGGCGGGCGGCGGAGCGTACCTTGCCACCCGGCCGCCGGAACCTGCCGTCACCGAGCAGGGCAACACCGTGGGCAGGGTGCTTCTCGCGCCTCCCCCCGCGCAGACCGGCGCCGCCCCCGCTGCGGAACGGGCCTCGTCCGGCCCCGAGGCACCCGACACCGGCGCCTCGCCAGCACCACAGCCCCCTGAACCCGCCGCAGCGGCGCTCCCGGGCGCGACACGGGCCGCGCCGGAGGGCGCCGTGGGGCCCGTCGCTGCGGCTCCGACGGCGGGGCAGGCGTCGGCCGGAACGGCCGCCAATCAAATGGAGGCCGGAACGGCCGCCAATCAAATGGAGGCCGGAACGGCCGCCAATCAAATGGAGGCCGGAACGGCCGCCAATCAAATGGAGGCCGGAACGGCCGCCAATCAAATGGAGGCCGGAACGGCCGCCAATCAAACGGAGGCCGGAACGACCGCCAATCAAACGGAGCCCGGAACGGTCGCCAATCAAACGGGGTCCGGAACGGCCGTCAGTCAGACGGAACCCGGAAGGGTGGTCAGTCAGACGGAATCCGGAACGGGCACCGGTCAAACACGGGCCGGAGCGGCGGCCAGTCAGACGAACGTCGCACCTGTCGCCGCTCAGACGGCAGCCGCACCGCCAGCATCAGCGGTGCAGTCCGGGCCCGACGCGTCGACGACGCAGGCCGGGACTGCCGCACCGGAGACAGGCGCCGCGACACCCACGGCAGCAACGCAGGCCGATCCTGCGGCCCCAGGCGGCTCGGCCGCGTCACCGGACGCCGGCGCGGCACGCGGGGCCGGGGCCGTTCCCGCCGACGCGGCCGCGTCCGGCGGCTCAGCCCTGGCGGATGGCGGCAGCCCGAAGGGCGAGGGCCTGCCCGGTGCGGCCGAAACCGTCGCCCCGGCCGCGGGCGCGGCCCCCGGCGCGGCTCCCGCCGTCGTGGCCGGCGCGGCCGCCCCCGTCACACAGCCGTCGGAGGCCGGAGCGGGCACGCGGGACCCGGGCGCCGCCTCTGCGCCGGAGGAGGTCGTCGCAGGCGCCGCGCCGGCGGTGCCGGGCCATCAGCCCTCCGCCGCGGCGCTGGTGGTGCCCGAGTTCGACCTCGTGCGGGTGGAGGCGAGCGGCAGCACGCTGATCGCCGGGCGCGCCGGGCCGGATGTGGAGATCGCTGTCACCTTCGACGGGGTGGTGAAGGCCGTGGCGCGCACAAGTTCGCTGGGCGAGTTCGTGGCCATGGTGCAGGCCGACTTCAAGCGCGAGGCGCAGGAGATCCGGCTGATCTCGCGCGAGGGCGGGGTGGATGTGGCGGTGTCGCGCAACGCGGTGCTGATCCTCGCCCTGCCGCCGGAGGAGAGTGCAGAGCCGGTGGCCGCCCCCACCGTGGTGAGCGCAGGGCCCGAGCAGGTGGAGATCCTCCAGCCGCCGCATCCCGGGCGCAGCGAGCAGGTGGTGATCGATTCGATCAGCTATGACCGCTCCGGCGAGGTGCTGCTGCGCGGCCGCGGCCGCCCCGGCGACCGGCTGCGCATCTACGTCGACGACGCGGCGCGCGCCACCGCGACCATCGGCGCGGACGGGCAGTGGAGCCAGACGCTCCCCGGGCTCGATTCCGGGCGCTACAGGCTGCGGGTGGATGCCTTCGCGCCCTCGGGCGACACGGTGGAGAGCCGCATCGAGATTCCCTTCCAGCGCGACTTCCCGCCGGCCGACAGCCTCACCGCGCGGGCGGACACCGACCCGCGCGCCCGCACCGTGGTGGTGCAACCGGGCAACAACCTGTGGACGATGGCGCGCGTGCATCTGGGCAAGGGCATCCGCTATACCCAGATCTTCACGGCCAACAGGGATCGCATCCGTGACCCCGACCTCATCTATCCGGGTCAGATCTTCGATATTCCGCAGCCGGGGACGTCCGAGCCCTGAGCAAGACCGGCCTGGCCGGAGCAGGGAGACACATGCGCAGGGATCGTGGAGACCGCACCGTCACGGGATCGGCGGAAATCGGCATCATCCGCCGGGTAATGCCCTATCTCTGGCCGGCGGACGCGCCGGTGATCCGGCTGCGCGTGGTGCTGGCGCTGGTGGCGCTGGTGGTCTCCAAGCTCGCCACCGTGGCCACGCCGGTGTTCTTCAAATACGCGGTGGACGGCATGTCCGGCGACACGGCGCCCGACGCGGCGCTGGCGCTGATCCTCGGCACCGTGGGCAGCGTGGTGGCCTATGGCGTGCTGCGGCTCTCGGGCGTGGGCTTCGCGCAGTTGCGCGACATCGTCTTCGCCCGGGTGGGCCAGCGCGCGCTGCGGGCCCTGGCGCTGGAGAGCTTCCGCCACGTCCACGCCCTGTCGCTGCGCTATCACCTCAGCCGCCGCACCGGGGCGATGAACCGCATCCTGGACCGGGGCGTGAAGGGGGTGGAGTTCCTGCTGCGCTTCCTGCTGTTCTCCATCGGGCCGCTGGTGCTGGAACTGGCGATGGTGGCGGTGGTGCTGTGGATCGCCTTCGACATCACCTACCTCCTGGTGGTCGTGCTCACCATCGCGGTCTACGTGGTCTACACCTTCGCGATGACCGAACGCCGGGTGAAGATCCGCCAGCGGATGAACGACCGTGACCAGGAGGCGAACCAGAAGGCCGTCGACGCGCTGCTGAACTTCGAGACGGTGAAGTACTTCGGCGCCGAGACCCGGGAGGCGGAGCGCTACGACACGGCGATGCGCGGCTATGAGCGCGCCGCGCTGGAGACGAACTGGACACTGGCCTACCTCAACTTCGGCCAGAGCGCGATCCTCACCGCCGGGCTGGTCTGCGTGATGGTGATGGCCGCCCTCGGGGTGCGCGCCGGCACGCTGACGGCGGGGGATTTCGTGATGGTCAACGCCTACATGATCCAGATCACCATGCCGCTGAACTTCCTCGGCACGGTCTACCGCGAGATCCGCCAGGCGCTGATCGACATGCGCGAGCTGTTCGAGCTGCTGGACCAGCCCTCCGAGGTGATCGACCGCCCCGGCGCGCCGCCGCTCGCGGTCTCCGGCGGGGCGGTGCGCTTCGAGGATGTCCACTTCGGCTACGAGACCAACCGCGAGATCCTGCACGGCCTGTCGCTGGAGGTGCGCGCGGGGCAGACGGTGGCGCTCGTCGGGCCGTCGGGTGGCGGAAAGTCCACCGTGGGGCGGCTGCTGTTCCGCTTCTACGACACCTGGTCGGGGCGGGTGAGCATCGACGGGCAGGACCTGCGCGACGTGACCCAGGAGAGCATCCGCGCCGCCATCGGCGTGGTGCCGCAGGACACGGTGCTGTTCAACGACACGGTGGGCTACAACATCGCCTACGGCCGGCACGGCGCCACCCGCGCCGAGGTGGAGGAGGCCGCGCGTGCCGCGCGCATCCACGCCTTCATCCAGAGCCTGCCGGAGGGCTACGACACGCTGGTCGGCGAGCGCGGCCTGAAGCTCTCGGGCGGCGAGAAGCAGCGCGTCGGCATCGCGCGGACCCTGCTGAAGAACCCGCGCATCCTGCTGCTGGACGAGGCGACCTCGGCGCTGGACACCGGCACCGAACGCGGCATCCTGGAGAGCCTGCGGGAGGCGGGCCGCGGACGCACCGTGATCACCATCGCGCACCGGCTCTCCACCGTGGTCCACGCCGACGTGATCGTGGTCATCGAGGCGGGCCGCGTGGTGGAACAGGGCACCCATGAGGCGCTGATGGCCCGGGGCGGCCGCTACGCCGGCATGTGGCGGGCGCAGAACCGGGCGGAAACCGCCGCCGCCTGACCCCCCCGCCCGGCCGGGGAGCGCGCCTGTCGGGGAGGGGCAGGCCCCTCCGCCTCCAGGCGCGCGTCGGGACCGTCCCGGTCCCTCCGGCCAGGCCCGGTCGCCGGGACAGGGGACCGGCCGGTGCCGGGCTGCTGACGCGCGCCGCCGCCCCGCCCCGGCACACCAGGGCGCGGGAGCGCTTCCGTTTCAGGAAGCCGGCCGCCGTCCTGCTCCGAACCGGGCGGCAAGGGTGCCGGGCAACTGACCGCCTGAGCCGGCGAGAGCTGGCCTGCCGGTTCCATGGTCAGCCAGTTTTCACGCTGCGGCGGTGCGAGGAGTCTGGCCTTCTGGCGACAGCGCCTCCTCGTGGACCTCCACGGCGCGGAATCCCCACTTCGGCCCGCCCGTGCCTGAAGCGGATGAGCCTCCCCCGACGGCGCTGTCCGAGCTTCGGGACGCGAGGCGCGCGCGACCCCGGTTGCGAGAGAGCCCTCCACCAATCAACTGCGCAACAGGATCCCGCTCCCCCCCGCGGAGCCACCGGGCGTCGCGCGGACCCGCGCGACCAGCGCCACGGGGGGCTCGATGCCCCCCGTGGCGCTGTGCGCGTCCGGCGGAAGCCTGCGCGTCCGGCGGAAGCCTGCGCGTCCGGCGGAAGCCTGCGCGTCCGGCGGAAGCCTGCGCGTCCGGCGGAAGCCTGCGCGTCCGGCGGAAGCCTGCGCGTCCGGCGGAAGCCTGCGCGTCCGGCGGAAGCCTGCGCGTCCGGCGGCAGCCTGTAGGGGAGGCAGACGTATGCGGGTTCGGCGGGGGCTTGCGGCTCGCTCGGGCTGGTGGCTCAGTCCTCGTCGGGCGGGCCGCATTCGCCGGCTTCGCGCAGGCGGGTCCAGGCGGCGAAGAGGTCGGAGACGCGCACGCCGTCGATCGTCATCCCGCTGAGGTCGCAGTCGCGGATCTCCGCATCGCGCAGCGTCGCCCCGGTTATGGTGAGCCCGGCGAGCGTGGCGTGGCTGATCGCGGCGCCCGAGAGGTTCACGTCATGCAGCCGTGCCCCGGCGAGCGTCACATTGGTGAATTCCGCCTGGCACAGATTCACGTCGTCGAACTTCGCCATCGAGAGATTGGTGTCGCCGAAGCGCGCGCCGCTCAGCACCGCGTGGAACTCCGCCCCGGCGAGGTTCACGCCGTCGAACCGGGCGCCGGCCATGTCCGAGCGGGTGAAGCGGGCGTCGCGCAGGGGCGGGCCGTCGAAGGGGGGATCGGTGTCGGCGGGGGGCATTGCAGGTCTCCTTTCGCGGGGCGCGCGGCGGGGGTCATTCCGCCGCGTCGAGGCGGCCGGGGGCGGGGCGCGGGGTGTCGGGCCAGATGATGTCGCCGGCCGGCGTGCCGGCAGCGGTGCGGCGCAGGTCCCGCTCGGCCCGCGGGGTGAGGCCGAGCAGCCGGCCCGCGCCCCGGCCCACCCAGTGGCGCGCGGCCAGGGCCGCCGGAGTGACGATCAGGGTGAGGACCGTGGCGGTGCCCAGCCCGAAGACCACGGCGGTGGCGAGCTGCTTCCACATCATCGAGGAAGGCGCGTCCACCGAATAGCCGCCATGGGCGAAATCCACGTTCATGCCGAACATCATCGGCATCAGCCCGGCCATGGTGGTGATGGTGGTGAGCAGCACCGGGCGGATGCGCGCCTCCGCCGTGCGGGTGATCGCCTCCAGCACCGGCATCTGGCGGGAGAACTCCTGGAAGGTGTCGATGAGCACGATGTTGTTGTTCACCACGATGCCGGCCAGCGCCACGATGCCCGTGCCGGTCATGATGATGGAGAAGGCCTGGTCCATCACCAGCATCCCGATCAGCACGCCCGTGACCGACATGATCACCGCCGAGAGCACCAGCGCGGAGTTGTAGAACGAGTTGAACTGCGCCAGCAGGATCACGAACATCAGCCCCAGCGCGCCGAGGAAGGCGCGGCCGAGGAAGGCCTGGCTCTCCTCCTGCTCCTCGCGGTCGCCCGTCCACTCCCAGGTGACACCGGCGGGCAGGGGGCGGTCCTCGGTGAGCCAGGTTGTCAGCCGGTCGATCTCCTCGTTCGCGTTCGCGCCCTCGGCCACGTCGGCCTTCACGTCGTAGTAGCGCCGGGTGTTGTAGCGGTCGATCTGGCCGAGCTTCTGCACCGGGGTGCGGGTGATGAAGTTCGACAGTGGCACCAGCCCGGCCGCGGTGCGCACCCGCAGCCCGTCCAGGGTGGAGAGCAGGCGCTGGTCGGGCGGGAAGCGCACGCGGATCTCCACCTCCTCGTCGGAGGTCTCGGTGCGCATGGTGTCCAGCAGCAGCCCCTGGGTGACGAGCTGGACCATGATGCCCACCGTGGTGACATCGGCGCCGTAGCGGCCGGCCTTCTCCACGTCCACGTCGATCTGCCAGTCGATGCCGGGCAGGGGGCGGGTGTCGTCCACGCCGATGATGCCGGGGCGCTCCTTCATCCGCGCCTCGACCACGCGCACCGCCTCGGCGATGTCCTCCAGCCGGGTGCCCATCAGGCGCAGGTGCACCGGCTTGCCGCTGGCCGGGCCCATCTCCTGCACGGTGATCTCGCTCAGCACGCCGGGGATGGTGGCGAGGCGGCGGTTGATCTCGGCGAGGATCTCCTTGCCGGGCCGCCGGCTGTCCCAGGGGGCGAGCTCGATCTGCACCTGGCCCACCGCGTCGGCGGGGGACTCGCCGCCGCTGCGGTCCTGGTTCAGGCCGCCGTTGCCGGCGAAGGCGAAGACGGAGGCCACCCCGTCCACCCCCTCCACGGCGCGTTCGGCGAGGCGCACCAGGCGGTCCTTCTCGTCCAGGCTGAGGTTGCCGCGGGCACGCACATAGGCCACGGCCCGCTCCGGCTCCGTATCGACGAAGAACTCCACACCCTTGGAATGACTGCTGAAATAGCTGATCGTGCCCACCATCATCAGCACCGCCGCGGCGATGGACACGAAGGGCATCACCGGGTTCGCGGTGAGGAAATGCACCGCGTGGCCGAAGGCGCTGCGCCGGTAGGCGGGCGCCGGCGCGCCCATCGGCGCCTGCCGGCGCAGGCTGCCGCCGGCCACCGCCAGGCCGAGGCAGGCGAGCACGAAGAGCGTGAGCGCCATCGCCGCCGGCATCCGCCCCTGGGCGAGCCCCAGCAGCGCCCAGACCATAGCCGCCCCGGCCGCCGCCACCAGCAGCAGGCGCAGGACCAGCGGCGCGCGGGCGCGCAGCCCCGCCGAGGCGCCCTCCAGCACGCGCGAGATGCGCCCCGCAACCCCGCCCATCACCGGCAGGTAGATCAGCGCCACCACAAGCGAGGCGGAGAGCACGAAGATGAGCGTGACCGGCAGGTTCCCCATGAACTCGCCCGGGATGCCGGGCCAGAACAGCATCGGCAGGAAGGCGCAGAGCGTGGTCGCGGTGGAGGAGATGATCGGCCAGAACATCCGCTTCGCCGCCTCGGTGAAGGCGCGCATCGGGCCCTGGCCCTCGCCCATGCGGGTGTCGGCGTATTCCACCACCACGATCGCCCCGTCCACCAGCATGCCCACGGCCAGGATCAGCCCGAACATCACGATGTTGGAGATCGACATGCCGAACACCGCCAGCCCCGCGAAGGTGAGCAGGAAGGAGACCGGGATCGCCACGCCCACCAGCAGCGCCGAGCGCAGCCCCAGCGAGGCCAGCACCACGATCATCACCAGCGCGATGGCGGTGAGCACCGAGCTTTCCAGCTGGTCGACCATCGCCCCCACCCGGGTGCTGTCGTCCATCGACCAGGAGACATCCACGGCCTGGCGCAGCTCCGGCGGCCAGCCGTCCATCATCTCCGCGGTCTTCGCCTTCACCTCGGCCACGGTGTCGATCAGGTTCTCGCCCTTGCGCTTGACGATCTGCAGCGAGACGGTGGGCTTGCCGTTGAAGCGCGCCGTGCCCTCCGCGTCCTCGAAGGAGAGGCGGATGTCGGTGAGATCGGCCAGCGTCACCACCCGGTCGCCGTTCACCTTCACCGGGATGTCGTAGATGTCCGACGGGGTCTCGAAGGAGGAGGGGATCTTCACCGAGTAGGCGCCGGAGCCGGTTTCCACCTCGCCCGCCGCCACCAGGCGGTTGTTGGAGGTGACGGCGTTGATCAGCTCGTCGGCGGTGACGTTGTAGCTCTCCAGCTTCAGCGGGTCGATCAGCACCTCGAGCATCTCGTCGCGGTATCCCGCGAGCCCAGCCTCCAGCACCGGCGGCAGGCCCTCGATGCCGGTCTGCATCTCCTTGGCGATGCGGAACAGCGTGCGCTCGGGCACGTCGCCGGACAGCGAGATCACCAGGATGGGGAATTCGGAAAAGTTGATCTCCAGGATGTTGGTGGCATCCGCGCCGTCCGGGAACTCCGCCTCGGCCTGGCTCACCCGGTCGCGCACCTCGGCGAGCGTGGCGGTCTTGTCCCAGCCGAACTCGAACTGGAGCATCACGTAGGCGTAATTCTCCATTGCCGTCGCGGTCATCTTGTCGAGCCCCTCGACATCGCGCAGTTTGGTCTCCAGCGGTCGGACGATGAGCTTCTCCGCATCCTCCGCCGAGATGCCGGGGAAGGGCACCGAGACGAAGAGCATGGGAATGTCGATGTCCGGCTCGCCCTCCTTGGGCAGCCCGACATAGGCCAGCGTTCCGGCCCCGATGGTGAGCAGGATGAAGGCGGCGATCATCCGCGCTCGGGCAGCGGCCCAGTCAACGATCCCGGTCATCGCGCCGCCCCGCTCATTGCACGGGCGCCGCGGGCGTGGCCTGCGGGTCCGGCGCGGCCGGCGGTGCGGGGGAGGCTTCCGGCGCGGGGGCGGGGCCCGGCGCGGGGGCGGCCGCGGCGTCCGGCCCGCCGGCGGCCGCCTCGTAGGAGACGTCCAGCGCGCGGCCGTCGCTCACGTATTCCTGCCCGGTGATGATCACCTCCGCCGTGGCCGGCAGCCCGTCCAGCCACAGCCCCTCCGGCGCGTCGCGGATCACGGTGACGGGCACGAAGCGGGCCACGCCGTCTTCGGCCACCCGCACCCCCATGCGGCCGCGGTCGTCCAGGGTGAGCACGCGCTGCGGCAGCAGGTGGCCCTGCCGGGGGGCGAGCGGGATGCCGATCTCGGCGGTGAGCCCGTCGCGGATCTCCCAGCGCGGGTTCGGCACGGTGATCTCCACGCGGAAGGTGCGGGTGGTCTCGTCGGCCGAGCGCGAGAGGAAGGTGATGGTGCCGGTGACCTCGCGGCCGTCGATCAGCCGGGCGCCGGCGGGGGCGCCGGCATGCAGCCGGCCCACGCGGCTCTCCGGCACGAAGCCCACCAGCTTGATCGGGTCGAGCGCGATCACCGTGGCGCAGAGCGCGCCGGGCTGCAGCAGCGAGCCCAGCTCGGCGGTGTCGGTCTCCAGCAGCCCGTCGAAGGGGGCGCGGATGTCGAGCCGCTGCAGCTCCAGCTCCGCCGTGCGCACCGCGTAGACGGCGGAGTTGAGCGCGGCCCGGGCGGCAAGCCGGGTGGTCTCGGCGGCGTAGTCGCCCAGCTTGGTGGCCGCATCGTTGCGGATGCGGGCATCCTCCAGCCGGGCCTGCGCCTCCTCCAGCGCTGCCTGGCGCTCTCCGGGGTCGATCCGGCACAGGCTGTCGCCCTCCGCCACCTGCGCGCCGCTGCGCAGCGGCCGCGAGATCACCCGGCCGGAGGTCTCCGCCATCACCTCGACCTTGCGGAAGGCCTCGGTGCGGCCGCGCAGAATGATCACGTCGCGCACCGACTCGGCCTGCGAGCGGCGCACCACCACGGACACCGGCTGGTCCTTCGGGGCGGCGTCGGCCGGGGGCGGCAGGTTCTGGGCGGTCTCCGCCGGGCCGGCGCCGAGGCCGAAGATCCACAGGCCGAAGGCGAGGGCCACCAGCAGGGCAGTCAACAGCGGGATCGCTCGCATGGCCTTCTCTCCGATCGTCGGCGGATCCGGCGCGGGGCGGGGGCCGCGCCGCGCGGAGTTCTACGCCACAGACATGGGAAAAACTCACGCATCCGTCAACGTCGCGCGGTGACGCGGCCGGGTGGCGGGGGCCGGCCATGTCCGGCCCCGGAACGGGTACGTGTCGATACGCGCGGCGGACCGGTTTCCGGCGCGAATTTCTTCGCAGGCGCCCCGGGCCGGGGCCGCGCCGCGGCCGCTCCCGGGGCGCGCACTGCTTTGGGATTGGCAATTGCCCGCGCGGCGCTGTAGGGTCCGCGCGGATTTTCTGGCAGCGAGGTACGGCGTGAGCGACACTGATTCCTTCATCGACGAAGTGTCCGATGAACTCCGGCGCGAGCGGCTTTTCCGGCTGTTTCGCAAGTGGGGGCCCTATGTCATCGCGGCGCTCGTGCTGCTGGTTGCGGCTTCCGCCTGGAACGAATGGCGCAAATCTCAGGAGACCGCCGCGGCCGAGGCGCGCGGCGCGGCCATCGCCGCCGCCCTGGAGGCGAAGGACCCCGAGGCGCGGCTGACGGCGCTCGACGCGGTGGACGGCGGTGTCGCGGTCGCGTTCCTCAAGGCCCAGGCCCTGGCGGAGTCCGGCAAGACGGACGCGGCCGTGGCCATGCTGGACACGATCATCGCCGCGGGCGCGGCCGGTCAGATCTACCATGACGCGGCCACGCTGAAGAAACTCTCGCTCCAGCGCGACGGCCTGACGCCGGAGCAGCGGATCGGCACGCTCGAACTTCTGGTCGGCCCGGACGCCCCCTTCCGCCTGGTGGCGCTGGAGATGCGGGCCGTGGCGCGCATCGAGGCGGGAGACCCGGACGGCGCGCGGGACGACCTCGGCGCCGCGATGGCCGACCCCCAGGCATCGCAGGGCCTGCGCGGCCGGGCCGCGGCCCTGTTGCAGGCAATCGGAGGATCACTGGACCGTGCGGGCTGAGCGCTTTAAGTTGCGCGGCAAGATGAAGGACAGGAGTTTAGCAGCATGAGCTTTGCCAACCGGCTTCCGGGGCTTCCCCGCCGAGGCCATGCGACGCTTTCGGGAGTACTACTCTGCGCCGCGCTGGCCGGCTGCGGCTGGTTCGGGGATGACGAGGAGATCCTGCCCGGAACGCGCATCCCGGTGCGCGCCGAGGTCGCCGAAACCCCGATGGCCGCCCCGCCACCGCTCATGCTGCCGCCGGCGGTGCCGGTGAATTCCTGGTCCCAGCGCAACGGCACGGCCACCCATGTGCAGCCGCACGCGGCCCTCGGCTCCGGGCTCCGGCTCGCCTGGTCGGCGGACGCGGGCTCGGGCAACGGCGCCTCGCGGCTCACCTCCGGGCCGGTGGTGGCGAACGGGCGGGTGTTCACCCTCGACAGTTCCGCGGAAGTCACGGCCTTCTCGGAGGCCGGCGCGCGCATCTGGCGGGTGGATGTCTCCCCCGAGGGCGAGGACGGCGAGAACGGCTACGGCGGCGGCCTGGCCATCGGCGACGGCGGCAGGCTCTTCGTGACCACGGGCTTCGGCCAGGTCGTCGCGCTCGAGTCCGGCACAGGCGAGGAACTCTGGCGCACCCCGGTGCGCGGCATCATCCGCTCCGCGCCCACGGTGTCGAACGGCCGGGTGTTCGTCGTCACCCGCGACGACCAGGCCGTGGCGCTGGACGCCGCGACCGGCCAGATCCTCTGGCGGCTGCAGGGCGCTGCCGGCGTCACCGGCCTGATGGGCGGCGCCAGCCCGGCCGTGGACGACGTGCTGGCCGTGCTGCCCTTCTCCTCGGGCGAGGTGACCGGCGTGCTGGCGGCCTCGGGCCGGCGGATCTGGACGGCGGCGATCGCCGGCGGCCGCCGCGGCTTCGCGCGCTCGGACATCGGCGACATCACCGGCGACCCGGTGATCGTGGGCGACACGATCTTCGTGGCGAACCAGTCCGGCCGCCTGGTCTCCATCGACCGGCGCACCGGGCAGCGGAACTGGACGGCGAATCACGGCTCGATCAACGCGGTGCAGCCGGCGGGCTCCTCGCTCTTCGTGCTGTCGGACGCGGCGAAGCTGCTGCGCCTCGATGCCGCGACCGGCCAGCTCATCTGGAGCACCGACCTGCCGGAGTATGACGATCCGGAAGACCGTGACGTCGCCATCGGCTACGGCGGGCCGGTTCTGGCCGGCGGCCGGCTGGTCGTGGTCAGCGCCGACGGGCTGCTGCTGAGCTTCGATCCGGCCACCGGGCAGGAGCTCTCGCGGGTCGAAATGCCCGAGGGCGCCTATCTTCCCCCGGCAATCGCCGACGGAAAGCTCTATGTCATGTCGATTGATGGCGACTTGCTGGCTTTCCAGTAACGCAGCTACCATGTAGACGGGCGGCGGGCTGCTCCGGCGGCCCGCCGCTTCTTTTTTGGGAAAGACGAGACAGATGTCCTTCACCCTCGCAATCGTCGGCCGCCCGAACGTGGGCAAGTCGACGCTCTTCAACCGGCTCGTGGGCCGGCGTCTCGCGCTGGTCGACGACCAGCCGGGCGTCACGCGCGACCTGCGGGAAGGCGATGCGCGGCTGGGCCATCTGCGCTTCACCGTCATCGACACCGCCGGTCTGGAGGAGGCCACCGACGAAAGCCTCCAGGGCCGGATGCGCGCGCTCACCGAACGTGCCGTGAGCATGGCCGACGTGTGCCTGTTCCTCATCGACGCCCGCGCCGGCCTCACCCCCTCCGACAAGGTGTTCGCCGAGATCCTGCGCCGCTCCGGCAAGATGGTGATCGTGGCCGCGAACAAGGCCGAGGGCCGCGCCGGCGAGGCGGGCTATCTCGACGCCTATTCGCTGGGCCTGGGCGACGTGATCCCGCTCTCCGCCGAGCACGGCGAGGGCATGGACGACCTGCGGATGATCCTCTCCCCGGTGGCCGAGCAGTTCGCCGTCACCGATGTGGAGGAACATGAGGACGATTCCGATCGCCCGATGCAGATCGCCATCCTCGGGCGGCCCAACGCCGGCAAGTCCACCCTGGTGAACGCCATCCTCGGCGAGGAGCGTCTGCTCACCGGGCCGGAGGCCGGCATCACCCGGGATTCCATCGCCGTCACCACCGAGTGGTACGGCACGAAGGTGCGCATCTTCGACACCGCCGGCATCCGCAAGAAGGCCCGCATCCAGGAGAAGCTGGAGAAGATGTCCGTCTCCGACGGTCTGCGCGCCGTGCGCTTCGCCGAGGTGGTGGTGCTGCTGCTCGACGTGAACTCCCCCTTCGACCAGCAGGACCTGCGCCTTGCCGATCTTGCCGAGCGCGAGGGCAGGGCGGTGGTCGTCGCGGTGAACAAGTGGGACACCGAGGACGACAAGAGCGAGAAGGTGAAGTTCCTGCGCGAGGAACTGGCCCGGCTGCTGCCGCAGCTGCGCGGCGTGCCGCTTGTCACCATCTCCGCCCTGCAGGGCCGCGGCCTCGACAAGCTGCGCGACGCGATCGTGAAGGTGCACGAGACGTGGAACACCCGCATCTCCACCTCGCGGCTGAACCGCTGGCTGATCGGCCAGGTGGAGGCACACCCGCCGCCCGCGCCCTCCGGCCGCCGCATCAAGCTGCGCTACATGACCCAGGTGAAGGCGCGCCCGCCCTCCTTCGTGGCCTTCTGCTCGCTGCCCGAGGAACTGCCGGAGAGCTACATCCGCTTCCTGGTGAACGGGTTGCGCAAGACCTTCGGCCTGGAGGGCACGCCCATCCGCTTCACCCTGCGCAAGGGCGAAAACCCCTACGAGGGCAAGACCGAGAAGCGCATGAACGGCAGCCTGAAGCGCGGCAAGCGCTGATCTGCAGCCCGGCGGGGGCCTCCGGCCCGCGCCGTGCAGCGAGCCGCTTCCGCCGGGCGCTTCCGGCCTGCGCCGCACAGCGGGCAGCTTTTGCGGGGCGACTCTGGCCTTCGCCGTAAAGCGGGTGGCTTCCGCGGGGCGGCTCCTGCCGTCGCCGTAAGGCGGGTGGCTTCCACAGGGCGACTCTGGCCTTCGCCGCAAGGCGGGCGGTTTCCGTGGGGCGACTCCTGCCGTAGCCGCAAAGCGGGTGGTTTCCGCCAGGCGCCTCCAGTCTTGGCCGCTCAGCGAGCGGCTTCCGCGGCGGCGCTTCCGGTCCGCGCCGTGCAGCGAGCGGCTCCCGTCGCGCGACTCCGGCCTGCGCCGCTGCGCGGGCGGCTTCCACCGGGTGCTCCTGCGAAGGGACCCGTGTTCGCGATCCCGTTTGCAGCCGGAATATGCAGCCGCCGGCTGCTCCTCCCGCCTCCCCCTCCATCCCCGGTCCGGGCCGCGCCGCGGGCCGGGAGTGCGCCGTGAAGCGGGGCGGGAGGGGGCTCCATCGCCCGGGCCGCGCTGTGCCGCCGGGACGGCCGGGCCGACATGGCGTGTTGTGCTGCCGCCCGCCCTCGGGTACGGCCTTCAGGGGCCGGGGCGGAAGCCTGCGGCGCGCCGACGAGAGCAATTCAAGCGAGGTACGGCATGTCCGACCAGGATGACGACTACGTCTACGACGAGACCACCGGTGAGTGGCGACCCGCCTCCGAGATCGCCGCCGCGGCGGAGGCCGACGTGGCCGTGGTGCGCGATTCCGCCGGAACCGTGCTGGCGGACGGTGATTCCGTCACCCTCATCAAGGATCTCAAGGTGAAGGGCGCCGGGCAGACGCTGAAGCAAGGCACGGTGATCCGCTCCATCCGCCTCACGCCGAACCCGGAAGAGATCGACTGCCGCCATGACGCCATCAAGGGCCTGGTGCTGCGCACGGAGTTCGTGCGCAAGCGCTGAGACGGAAGGCGCCGCCCGGCCATGTCCGGGCGCGGCAGGCACAACGGGCAGGGCCGGAGGCCCTGCCGGCCGCAGATCCGGCGCCATGTCGGCGGGCCGCAGAGTGCCTTGCCGATGGGCGTTGCGGCGGGTGGCCGATGGGCCGCACGGTGCCTCGTCGGTGAGTGGTGTGGCGCGGTGTCGGCGATACGGCACCTTGCCGATGGGCGGTGCGGCGCCTTGCCGGTGAACCGCACGGTGCCTTTCCGGTGGGTGATGCGGTCCGTTGCCGGGGGACGGTACTGCGCGTTACCGGAGAGCCGCACGGTGCCTTGCAGGTGCGTGGTACGGTGCGTTCACGGCGGAACGGCATCTTCCGGCCGGCGGTACCACACCTTGCCGGTGGGCGAGGGTGCCACGCCTGCGGGCGGACAGGCGCTTGCCGGTGGACGGTACGGGGCCGATGGGGTGTGTCCCGTCACCGCAGGCGGTGGGGTCAGCCCTTCAGGGCGGCCAGCAGCGCTTCGGCCTGGCTGTCGGCGCTGGCGAGGGCCTCGCGGTTCTCGCCCGGGCGGAAGCGGCCGCGCAGGGCGGTGGGCATCGGCTCGGGAGTGAACGTCACAACGCGCGGGCCGATGGCGGCGGTCTCGGCGGCCCAGGCATCCACCACGGCGCGCGCGGCGGCCTTGGAGGCGGCATAGGCGGCGTGGAACTTTCCCGCCGACCTGTCGTCGCAGAACACCGCCGTGGCCCCGGGCCCGGCAGCCTTCAGCAGCGGCTCGGCGATGGCGATCAGGCGCAGGGTGGCGCGGGCGTTGAGCGCCATGGCGCCGTCGAAATCCTTCTCGTCGACATGCCCGACGGGGCTGAGCGGCGCCGCCTGCGCGGCGCAATGCACCAGCAGGTCCAGCCGCCCCCAACGCTCGTAGACCGACAGGCCCAGCCGGGCGAGGCCGGCATCATCGGTGAGCGACATGGGCACCAGCGTGGCCGTGCCGCCCTTCTCCCGGATGGCGTCGTCAAGCTCCTCCAGCCCGCCGGTGGTGCGGGCGAGGGCGATCACATGCGTGCCCGGCCCGGCCAGGGCCAGGGCGGTGGCGAATCCGAGGCCCCGAGAGGCCCCGGTGACGAGGGCAATCCGCTCAGCCATCAGGCGCGCTTGAGCTGCAGCCGGCCGCTGTCGACCACGTCGGAGGGGCGGATCGGGTATTCGCCGGAGAAGCAGGCGTCGCAGAAGCGCGGGCTGGCGGTGCGGCCCTCCTCCTGACCGGTGGCGCGGTAGAGCCCCTCCAGCGAGACGAATTTCAGGCTGTCGACACCGAGGTGCACGCGCATCTGCTCTTCCGTCATGTGCGCGGCGAGAAGCTTCTCGCGGTCCGGCGTGTCCACACCGTAGAAGCAGGGCCAGGAGGTGGGCGGCGAGGCGATGCGGAAATGCACCTCCTTGGCGCCGGCGTCGAGAATCATCTCGCGGATCTTCTGGCTGGTGGTGCCGCGCACCACCGAATCGTCCACCAGAACCACCCGCTTGCCGGCGATGATGGCGCGGTTCACGTTGAGCTTCAGCCGCACGCCCATGTTGCGGATCTCCGCCGTGGGCTCGATGAAGGTCCGGCCCATGTACTGGTTGCGGATGATCCCCATCGCGTAGGGAATGCCGCTTTCCTGCGAAAAGCCGATCGCGGCGGGCGTGCCGCTGTCGGGCACCGGGCAGACCAGATCGGCCTCCACCGGCGCCTCGCGGGCCAGTTCCACGCCGATCTGCCGGCGGGTCTCATAGACCGAGCGGCCGCCGATCACGCTGTCGGGGCGGGAGAAATAGACGTATTCGAAGATGCAGAACCGCGATTTCGCCGGGGCGAACGGGTGGAAGCTCTCGATGCCGTCCGGGGTGATGATGACCATTTCACCCGGCTCGATCTCGCGCACGAACTCCGCGCCGATGATGTCGAGCGCGCAGGTCTCCGAGGAGAGCGCCCAGCCGTTTCCGACCCGGCCCAGAACCAACGGGCGCACGCCCAGCGGGTCGCGCACGCCGATGAGCTTGGAGCGGGTCATCGCGATGACGGAGAAGGCGCCTTCCACGCGGCGCAGCGCGTCCTTCATCCGCTCCGGGATGGTCTTCTGGATTGAGCGCGCCATCAGGTGGATGATGCATTCCGTGTCCGAGGAGGACTGGAAGATGGAGCCGGCCTGGATCAGCTCGTGCTTCATCGCCTCGGCATTGGTGAGGTTGCCGTTATGGGCAATGGCGCAGCCGCCCATGGCGAATTCGGCGAACAGGGGCTGGACATCGCGGATCGCGGTCTGTCCCTTGTGCCCGGCGGTGGAGTAGCGCACGTGGCCCATCGCCAGCGAGCCGGGCAGGGTGTCCATGAGCGTCTTCGATGTGAAGTTGTCGCGCACGTAGCCGAAGCGGCGGGCGGAGGAGAAGCCCAGTTCGGGCGCCCAGGAGACGATTCCTCCCGCCTCCTGCCCCCTGTGCTGAAGGGCGTGAAGGCCGAGAGCGACGAAATTCGCCGCGTCGGGCACACCTACGACGCCGAAAATACCGCATTCTTCATGCAGCTTGTCGTCATCGAACGGGTGACGGGGAAGCTCGGACATCCTGGGACCCTCGGGATCAGTCGTGAACGAAGGCGCTTATATAGGGGGTCGGGGGGAGTGTCACGACCCCCCGGTCGCATTACTGTGAACAGGTGCCGAAGAGCTGGTCGTAGCGGGTGTCTAGCCAGCCGGGCGTCTCGGTGGGAACTTCGGCGCGGAGCTGGTCCCGGGCATCGGCGAGAAACACCGCGGTGCGGGACCCGTCGATCTGGGGAAAATCGAGATTGAGATACTGATACACCACAAGTGCCACCACCACCAGCAGAACGCCGCGGGCCAGGCCGAACAGGAAGCCCGCCCCCTGGTCCACCGGTCCGATGGCGCTGTTCTGGACCATGGAGGCGAAGAGCGGCGTGAAGATCGACAGGATGATCAGCGCCACCGCGAACACCACCGCGAAGGCCGCGAGCACCGAGAACTGGCAGGACGAGGAGAGGAAGCCCGAGATGACCGGGATCTCGCGCACCAGCGGCTCCACCGTGGGCGCGAGATAGAAGGCCACGATCGCCGCGATCACCCATCCGGCGATGGCCAGCACCTCGCGCACGAAGCCGCGTGAATAGGCCAGCAGCGCCGATACCGCGATCACCAGCAGCACCACGCCGTCGGCGATAGTGAATCCGTCCATGGAGAAGCCCCCGTCTGTCCTTGTCCGGGTGCGGGTCCCAGCCCGCAGCACCGCATGCCAACCTGTCGAAGCCGGTGACCCGGCCCGTCCGCGTCCTCATCCACCCCCGGGGAAGGCCGCGCCGGCGGCCCCTCGCGGGGAAGTCCCGGCGGTGCCCGGCGCCCGCGCCGGGGAGCACCCGTCCGGGGGTGTTCTACTCGACTGCGCCGAAGACCGTCTCGACAAAACCCGCAAGGTCGTCGATTCGCTGCACAGTGATGCCAGATTCCGCCTGCACCTTCATCTTGGAAGGCGCGATGGCCGAGGCAAAGCCCAGTTTCGCCGCCTCCTTCAGGCGCTGGTCGGCCTGCGAGACCGGGCGCAGCGCGCCGGAGAGCGAGATTTCCCCGAACACCACCGTGTCGGTGGGGATGGGCAGGTCCTGCCGGGCGGAGAGGATGGCCGCGGCCACCGCGAGGTCCGCCGCCGGCTCGGACACCCGCATGCCGCCGGCCACGTTGAGATACACGTCCAGCCCGCCGAAGCCCACGCCGCAGCGCGCCTCCAGCACCGCCAGGATCATCGACAGCCGCCCCCCGTCCCAGCCCACGGTGGAGCGGCGCGGCGTGGCGAGGGTGGAGGGCGCGACCAGCGCCTGGATCTCCACAAGGAGCGGCCGCGTGCCCTCGATGCCCGCGAAGACGACGGAGCCGGAGGCCGGCCGGTCGCGCTCCGACAGGAACAGCTCGGAGGGGTTCAGCACCTCCGCCAGCCCCGCGCCGGTCATCTCGAACACGCCGATCTCGTCGGCCGGGCCGAAGCGGTTCTTCACCGCGCGCAGGATGCGGTACTGGTGGCCGCGCTCGCCCTCGAAGTAGAGCACGGTGTCGACCATGTGCTCGATCACCCGCGGCCCGGCGATCTGGCCGTCCTTGGTCACGTGCCCCACCAGCACCACGGAGATGCCGCGGCGCTTAGCGAAGCTGGTGAGCTCGTGGGAGGCGGCGCGCACCTGGGAGACGGAGCCGGGCGCGCTCTCCACATGGTCGGCCCACATGGTCTGGATCGAATCGATGATCACGAAGCCCGGGCGCTCGGCGTCGAGCGTGGTGAGGATGTCGCGCAGGTTGGTCTCCGCCGCGAGCGAGACCGGGGCGGCGCCGAGGCCGAGGCGCTGCGCGCGCATCCGCACCTGGGCGGCCGCCTCCTCCCCCGAGACATAGATGGTCTTCACCCCGGCATTGGCGAAGGCGGCGGCGGCCTGCAGCAGCAGGGTGGACTTGCCGATGCCCGGGTCTCCGCCCACCAGCACCACGGAGGCGGGAACCAGCCCGCCGCCCAGAACCCGGTCCAGCTCGCCGATGCCCGAGACGGTGCGCGGCAGCGGCGCCTCGGATTCCGCCAGCGAGGACAGGGCCATCCCCTTGCCGCGGCCGGCGCCGAGCGTCTTCTTCGCCGGGCCGGCGGCGGAGAGCGCCGCCTCCTCGTGAATGGAATTCCACGCGCCGCACGCCTCGCAGTGCCCGGCCCATTTCTTGTAGGTCGCGCCGCAGGCCGAGCAGACGAATTGTGTGGTGGTTCGTGCCATGCGCCCCGATTGCCCTATTGCGCCGCGAAGGGCAAGCCGGCGACGAGTGCGGCGCCGAAGGCCGCCTGCATCAGCGGCAGCAGCCGGGTCGCCCCGCGCTCCAGCACCGCGCCGGCCAGGCCGCAGAGCAGGAGCAGCGTGCCCACCGCCGTTGCCGCGCCGGGCGCGCCCAGCTGCAGCGTGGCCATGGCCGCGAGGGTGAGCGCCAGCAGCCCGGCATGCACCAGCCGCAGCCGGCCGGCCTGCATGAACACCTGATAGGCCGACCACAGCGCGCCGGAGAACACCCCCGCCGCCAGCACGATGCCCAGCAGGAGGGTGAGGATGCCGTCGATCATCGCGTGTCTCCGCGTTCCGAGGCCCAGGCGATGCCGAGCGAGCCCAGCACCAGGGCGGTGAACAGGTAGAACCCCCAGGCGATCTCGACATGCCCGATGCCGACCCCCTTCACCATCACCACATAGAGCGCGATGAGGAAGATGTCGGCCATCGACAGCCGGCCCAGCAGGGTGATCGCCCGCAGCAGCCCCGCGCCGCCGCGCCCGGCATGGTAGAGCGCCAGCGCCACGGTCTTGGCATAGGGTGCCACGATGGCGAAGAGGGTGACGACGGCGCACATCATCAGGTCGGTGCCCGCGAGCGTGGCGAGGCCGGAGAGGATGGAGATCTCATTGCCGCCGAAGAAGGGCAGGAAGCCCGCCCGCGCCAGCGGCGCCCACCAGGCGAGGGGGTAGAGCACCAGCAGCGCCAGGTTGCCCAGGCGCAGCGCCGCGGAGCACGGCGCCGGCCGGCCCGGGTCAGCGCAGGGCTGCGATGGGGCCATCGGGCAGGCCGTTCACGAACTGGTGGACATAGGGGTTGCCGCTGTCGTCGATGCGCGAGACCGGCCCCTCCCACTGCACCACGCCCTCGTGCAGCATCGCCACCCGGTCGGCGATCTTGCGCACGCTGGACATGTCATGGGTGATGGTCATTGCCGTGGCGCCCATCTCCACCACGATCTCGCGGATGAGGTCGTTGATCACGTCGGCCATGATCGGGTCCAGCCCGGTGGTGGGCTCGTCGAAGAAGATGATCTTCGGATCCGCCGCAATGGCGCGGGCGAGGCCGACGCGCTTCTGCATGCCGCCGGAAAGCTCGGCGGGGAAGAGGTCGGCGGTGTCCGCGCCCAGCCCCACCCGGCGCAGCTTCTCCACCGCGAGGTCGCGGGCCGCCGCGCGCTTCAGCCGGTCCTTGCCGCGCAGGAAGCGGAAGGCGACATTCTCCCACACGCTCATGGAATCGAACAGCGCCCCGCCCTGGAACAGCATCCCGAACTGGTCCAGGAAGCCGGTGCGGTTGCGCGCGGTGAGGCGGGTGCCGTCGATCTCGATCTCGCCGGCGTCCGGCCGGATCAGCCCGATGACGCATTTCAGCGTCACCGATTTTCCGGTGCCCGAGCCGCCGATGATCACCAGGCTCTCGCCGCGGGTAACGGAGAGGTCCACCCCGCGCAGCACGTGCTTTGAGCCGAAGGACTTCGCAACGCCCCTGAGCGCGATCTTGGGAGTATCGGTCATGTGGTGAAGAACGCTTCCGTGAGCAGGTAGTTCGCCGCGAGGATCAGGATCGAGGCGGTGACCACCGCCGCGCGCGTGGCCTGGGCCACGCCCTGGGCGCCGCGGCCCGAGTTGTAGCCCTCGTAGCAGCCCACCACCGAGATGATGAAGCCGAAGACCGCGCCCTTGACCAGGCTGGAGACCACGTCTCCGCCGGTGAGATAATCCAGCGTGTTCTGGATGTAGTTGCCCGAGGTGATGTTGAGCCGGGTGGTGCCCACGAAGAACCCGCCCATCACGCCGATGATGTCCGACACCGCCGTGAGCATGGGCAGCGTGAGGGTCGCGGCCAGCACGCGGGGCGCGACGAGGTACTTCATCGGGCTGGTGGAGAGGGTGGTGAGCGCGTCGATCTGCTCGGTCACCCGCATGGAGCCGATCTCGGCGGCGATGGAGGCGCCCACGCGCCCGGCGACCATCAGCCCGCAGAGCACGGGGCCCAGTTCGCGCACCATGCCGATGGCCACGATGGAGGGCACGGCGGATTCCGCGTTGAACCGCGAACCGCCGGCATAGATCTGCAGCGCCAGCGCGCCGCCGGTGAACAGCGCCGTCAGCCCCACCACCGGCAGGCTGAAATAGCCGATGCGCAGCATCTGGCGCAGGAATTCGATGCCGTAGAACGGCGGCACGACGATGTTCACCACCGCGCGCAGCGCAAAGAGCACCATCGCGCCCGTGGCATCGCACAGGCCGAGCACGGCTCGGCCGATTCCGGCCAGGAACATCTGTCCCGCTGTGAGCACTCGCGTCATACGCACCTGTTCCTCGTCCCGATCACGCGCCCTTGTAGACGCGGGCATAGCGGCTGCCAAGGGCGGTCAGGATCTCGTAGCCGATCGTCCCCGCCGCCGCGGCCAGCGTGTCGACCCCCTGATGGGGGCCGAGGATGTCCATCGTGGCGGGCACCTCGTCCAGCCCCGTCACGTCCACGGTGATGAGGTCCATCGACACCCGGCCCACCAGCGGACAGGGCGTGTCCCCGGCGTGGAGGGTGGCCGCGCCGGAGAGGCTGCGCAACAGCCCGTCGGCATAGCCCGCCGAAAGCGTGGCGATGCGCCGCGGGCGCTCGGCCACGTAGGTGCCGCCGTATCCCACGATCTCGCCGGGCAGCACGTCGCGCACCTGGATCACCGGCAGCGACAGGCGCACCACCGGTTTCGCCTGCATGTAGGGCGCGCCGCCGTAGAGCCCGACGCCGGGGCGCACCATGTCGAAATGGTAGAGCGGCCCGAGCAGCGTGCCCCCCGTGGCCGAGAGGCTGCGGCGGATGCCGGGCAGCGCCAGGGTCATGGTGTTGAAGGCGGCGAGCTGCAGCGCGCTCATCGGGTTCGCAGGCTCATCCGCGCAGGCGAGATGCGACATCACCAGCCGCGGGCGCAGCGCCATGATCTCCATCAGGGTCTGCGCCAGCTCCAGCCCCTCGAAGCCCAGCCGGTTCATGCCGGTGTCGAGCTGGATGCCGCAGGGCGCCCCGGACATCTCGGCGCGGAAGTGGCGCAGCTGGCCGGGGCTGTTGAGCAGCGGGGTAAGGGCGTATTCGCGAAACAGCGGCGCCTCGCCGCCCGCGTAGCCGCCGAAGACCAGGATCTCCGGTTCCGCGCTGCCGGCACCGGCCGCCTCCGCGCCCGCTGCGGCGCGCAGCGCCGTGCGCACCACGGCGCCCTCCTCGGCCTGGGCCACGCAGAACGTGCGCGCGCCCGCCGCCGCCAGCGCCGGGGCGATGCGCGCCGCCCCCAGCCCGTAGCAATCGGCCTTCACCACCGCGGCAGTGGCGACATGCGAGGCGGTGAGCGCATCGAGCGCGCGCCAGTTGGAGGTGATGGCGTCGATGTCCACGGTGAGCTGGGCCTGGGCCATTCGGGTCGGTCTCTCGCGTCTGCACAACAATCTGGGGATCGGGCCACGCCTGCGGCCCGGGGTCAAGGGCCCGCGGCCCGGGCGGTCAGGCGCTTTCGCGCGCGAGCACGGCCTGCACGGCCGGGCGGGCCAGCATCGCCTCGCGGTGGGCGCTGGTGCGCGGGAAGTCGGCGATGTCCACGCCGTCGCTCTTCAGCCAGCCCGAAACGGTGAACAGGTAGGGGTCCGCCACGGTGTACTGCGCGCCCATCACCCAGGGGCCCTTGTCCAGCAGGGTCTCGATGTAGGTGAAGCAGGCGGTCATGTTCGGGCCCACCTTGGCGCGCATGCCCTCCTGGGCGGCGGGGTCGTCCGTCCAGCGCGCGCCGCGGCGCCCGTGGGCGTGGTTCACGTGCACGGTGGAGGCGAGGTAGGCGTTGAAGCTCTGCATCTGGGCGAAGTCCCAGGGATCGGTTGGCGCCAGGCCGGCCTCCGGGTGGGCCTGCGCCACCCAGGCCAGGATCGCGCTGGTTTCCGTCAGCGTGCCCGGGCCCGCCACCAGCGCCGGCACCCGGCCCTTGGGGTTGATCGCCAGATATTCCGGCGAGTTCTGCGTGCCGGAGGTGAAGTCGATGCGGATCGCCTCGAACTTGGCACCGGTCTCCTCCAGCGCGATATGGGAGGCGCGCGAGCAGGCGCCGGGCGAGTAGAACAGCTGCATGGGGAGGTCCTCTTTGGTCATCCGGGGCGCGCCTGAGGGCCCCGCGCCCCCGTTCCGGGAGGGGGGGCGGGGAGGGGGGTGTCAGAGGGTGAACGGGTCGGCCTTCGCCAGCCGGTCGAACTGCATGAGCGAGGCGACGAGCGCGCCCATCCGGTCGAGCGGCACCATGTTGGGGCCGTCGGAGGGGGCGCGGTCCGGGTCCTCGTGGGTTTCCATGAAGATGGCCGCCACGCCGATGGCCGCGGCGCTGCGCGCCATCAGCGGCGCGAACTCGCGCTGCCCGCCCGAGGCGCCGCCGAGCCCGCCGGGCTGCTGCACCGAATGCGTGGCATCCATCACCACCGGATAGCCCGTGGCGGCCATCTGCGGCAGCGCGCGCATGTCCGCCACCAGCGTGTTGTAGCCGAAGGAGGTGCCGCGCTCGCACAGCAGGATGTTCTCGTTGCCGGTGGAGGCGATCTTGGCGGCCACGTTCGGCATGTCCCAGGGGGCGAGGAACTGGCCCTTCTTCACGTTCACCGCGCGGCCCGTCTCGCCGGCGGCGAGGAGCAGGTCGGTCTGGCGGCACAGGAAGGCGGGGATCTGCAGGATGTCGACCACCTCGGCCACCTTCGCGCACTGGTCCGGCGCGTGGACATCGGTCACCACCGGGCAGCCGATCTCGGCCTTCACCGCGGCCAGAACCTCCAGCCCCGCGTCGATGCCGAGGCCGCGCTTGCCGGTGAGCGAGGTGCGGTTGGCCTTGTCGTAGCTCGCCTTGAACACGAAGCCCGCGCCGTTGGCCGCGCAGATCTTCGCCATCGCCTCGGCGATCATCAGCGCGTGGTCGCGGCTCTCGAGCTGGCAGGGGCCGGCGAGAAACGTGAGCGGTGCGGTGTTCGAGATGGCGACATCGCCTGCCCGGACGGTTCTGGAAGCTGTCATGGTCTGGCCTTGCTGGGAGCACTGAGAAAGAGGGGGGCCGGCCGGCGGCCGCTGGCGCGTGGGACGGCGTGTCTGGGCGCGGTCATCTCCGGCATCCTCCGGCCGCGGTCCCTGGCGGGCCGCGTCCTCCTGAAAGACACCTGTCACGCGGGCCGGCGGCGGGCGGGAAGATGCCTGGTTCGTATCCGGCGCGACTATGCGCCGGGGCCACGGCAGGGGCAAGCCCCGGCGCCGGAGGCGGGGCGGGCCCCGGGGTCCCGGCGGCAGGCCCGCTCCTGGCGTTGGAGGCGGGCAGTCTTCGGGCGCCGCAGGCAGAGCGGGCCCCGATTGCAGGAGGCGGACCAGACCCGCGTGCCGACCGTGGTCCGGCCCCGAGTGCAGGACGTGGGCAGGGGCCGGGCGCAGGACGCGGACCGGACCCGAGTACCGGAGGCAGAGCGGACCCCGGGCGCCGGAGGCGGACCGGCCCCGCGTGTCGGAGTGCGGGCTCGGGCGGGCCCCGGGCGCCGGAGGCAGGGCGGGCCCGGGCGGCGGGGCGGAGCCGGTGCACCGGTGGCGGGGCGCCGGACATGGGAACGGCCGCCGGGGGCACCGGCGGCCGGGGTGTCGGGCGCGCGCCCTCCTGCGGGGAGGGCTCAGCCGTCCTGCTTCTCCACCCGGCACAGCTTGCCGGCGATCAGCGCGATGATGGCGGCGGCGAAGCTGAACAGCGCGCCCATCTTGGCCGCGTCCTGCACGGCCTGCTCGGCCAGCATGTTCGGCGCGCCGGGGTCCACCCGGAAGGCCACCGTGGCCACGAACAGCGACACGGTGAAGCCGATCGCCGCCACGCAGCCGACCACGAAGAGGTCGATCACCCGCATGCCCTGCGGCAGGCCCAGGCCCATCGGCCGCGCCGCGATCCAGCCCATCACCAGGATGCCGAGCGGCTTGCCGATCAGCAGCCCCGCCATCACCAGCCAGGTCGGCGTGCCGATGGAGTTGAACTCCACGCCCGCGTTCGCGAGGCCGAACAGGAACAGGATGATCTCCACCGGGTATTTCAGCGCGTGCTCGATGTGGTTGAGCAGGTCGGTCATGTGCTCCTCGGCCTCCGCGAAGAAGCCGAAGCCGCGGTCCGCGTGCGGGATGGTCGGCACGATGGGCAGGAGGCCGAGCGCCGGGTGGATGCCCGATTCCTGGAAGGCATACCAGGAGACGCAGGCCGCGATGAGGTAGGGCCAGAAGCTGAGCTTCGTGCGGCAGAACGACGACCAGGGCCGGTCCGGCTTGCCGGTGTCGAGCCTGCGCGGCAGCCAGTTGGCCAGCACGAACACCGCGATCGCGGCGCCGAAGGACACCAGCAGCCACTGCGGCGCCAGGTCGCCCGAGGGGTAGAAGATCGCCAGGATGATCAGCCCGGCCGCATCGTCGGCAATCGCGAGCAGGAGCAGGAAGCGCACCGCCGGGTGGCCGGCGCCGAACACCAGCCGGCCCACGAGATAGGAGAAGGCGATGTCGGTGGCGGTGGGAATCGCCCAGCCGTTGGACACCGCCTCATAGGTCGTGGAGCCGAGCAGCGAGGCGATGCCGAGGTAGACCAGGATCGGCCCGAACATGCCGCCCGCGGTGGCCACCAGCGGGGTCATGGCCTTCTTGCCGCGCAGCGAGCCCTCCTCGAGCACCAGCGCCTCCCAGACTTCCTTGCCGGCCATCGCGAAGAACAGCGCCATGAGCAGGTCGTTCACGAGAAAATGAACCGTGAGCGAGCGATGCATGTGCCCTTCGGCGTCCGCGTGCATCGCGCCGATCCACGAGTTGTCGACCAGCGTGTACTCGATGAGGTGGTGATATGTCTCCGGCGAGGTGTTCGCCCAGATCAGTGCCAGGATGGCGCCGATCACCAGCAGCAACGAATATTCTGTCAGAAATCCCCAGACTCTGTACATCCGGCACCCTCTCTCCTGTGAAGTCTTAACATTTCCTTAGGCGATCGGTCCGGAGGGAGCAAGGAACCCGGGCACCGTCCGGGGCAAGGCGCCGCAGGCGGCGGGCCCTGAAAGCCCCGAATCCCGCCCCGCCCCGCCCGGCACGGCGTCCGGCCGCGGCCGTCCTGTCGCGTCCCGGGGCACCCGACCTGTACCCCTCCGGCCCTGCCTGCATGCGGCGCTGTCCCGGAGATCGCCACGCCGCAGAACGGAACGGCGCCGCGCCGCGGGGCACGGAGCTGTGCCCGGCGGGATCACCCGTCCTGGACCCTCCGCCCGCCGGAGCGATGCCCCGAGCTGGAGGAGCTGCGTCTGCCCGGATGCGGCGCGGCCCGCTGGGGACGTGCCGTGAACACGCTCCAACCGGTGCACCACCCCGCGGGCGGGACGCTTCTCGCGGGAGGGCACCGCACCGGGCGGCCCCGCGCGCGCGTCGCCGGGAACGCCCTGCGGCAGGGGAAGGGCCGCGGGACCTGCGGCGCCCGGCCGGTGCACGCGGGACGCGCGATGCCCGGGCGCAACACGCAGGACGTTGGATGCCCGGGAACAACTCGCGAGGCGCGCGAGGCCCGGGCGCAACACGCGGGACCTGCGATGCCCGGGCGGTGCGCAGCGGCGGCAAAGGGCCGGGCCGGGCGCACCGCGCGCCGGCGGGCGATGGCCCGGCGATCCGGGGAGGCGCCGCTCCGGGCCCGCCCGGCGGCCCAGGTCAGCTTCGGGCGGGGATGTTCATGCCGCGGTGCACCGCGGGCCGGTCCATGCAGCGCTCGAACCACTCCTGCACCGCGGGGCGGGTTTCGAATTCCACCTGGTCGGCGGCCTCGTAGAAGCCGATGAGCGTGTTGATCCAGGGGAAGGTGGCGATGTCGGCCACGGAGTAGGTGTCGCCGGCGAGGTAGGGGTGATGGGCAAGCTGGGTCTCGAGCACGCCCAGGAGGCGCTTGGTCTCGGCGAGATAGCGCTGGCGCGGGTAGGGATCGGAGACCTTGTCGGCGGCGAACTTGTGGAAATGGCCGAGCTGGCCGAACATCGGCCCCACGCCGCCCATCTGGAACATCAGCCACTGGATGGCCTTCCACCGGCCCTCGGGGTCCGGAGGCATGAGCTGGTCGGTCTTGCGGGCGATGTAGAGCAGGATGGCGCCGCTCTCGAACAGGGTGAAGGGCCGGCCGCCGGGGCCGTCGGGGTCCAGGATGGCGGGGATCTTGTTGTTCGGGTTCACCGAGAGGAACTCGGGCGTGAGCTGGTCGTCGGTGGCGAAGGACACGAGATGGGGCTCGTAGGGCAGGCCGGTCTCCTCCAGCGCCACGGCGACCTTCTGGCCGTTGGGCGTGGGCAGGGAGTAGAGCTGCAGCCGGTCCGGATGCTCGGCCGGCCAGCGGCGGGTGATGGGAAAACTGCTGAGATCGGCCATGCGGATCCTCCTTGGCAACGGGTGCGCGCAGGGTGAGCCCGGCCGCGGGCGGATGTCAACGCGGGCCGGGCCGCGGGCTGGACGCGGCGCGCCATTCGGGCTAGGCGGCGGGACGGCGCGGCGCCATACTCCTCCCACCGCCGCACGCTGCGGCCCGGGAGAGACTGGAGAGAGAAATGCTCAGGGAATTCAGGACGTTCATTGCGCGTGGCAACGTGATCGACCTCGCGGTCGGCATCATCATCGGGGCGGCCTTCACGGCGATCGTGAATTCGCTGGTGAAGGACCTGATCAACCCGGTCATCGGGGTGATCACCGGCGGGGTGGATTTCTCCAACCTGTTCGTGGTGCTGGGGCCCGGCACGTTCGACAGCCTCGCGTCGGCGCGCGACGCGGGCGCCGCGGTGTTCGCCTACGGGGCGTTCATCACCGCGGTGATCAATTTCGTCATCATCGCCTTCGTGGTGTTCCTGCTGGTGCGCGCGGTGAACGCGGTGAAGCGCAAGGAAGCGGTGGTGGCGGCGGAACTGCCCAAGGGGCCGACGCAGGAGCAGCTCCTCACCGAGATCCGCGACGCGCTGCGCGACGGCCGGAGCTGAGGGGCGCGGCCATGGCACGCGGAGACGGCGCGGAGATGCGCGACACCGGGCTTGACGGGACCGACCTGAGGATCCTCGACGTTCTGCAGCGCGAGGGCCGCATCTCGAACGCCGATCTCGCCGAGCGGGTGCACCTCTCGCCCTCCGCCTGCCACCGGCGCGTGGCGCGGCTGGAGGCGGACGGGGTGATCCTCGATTATGCCGCCATGCTGAGCCCACGCGCCGTGGGCCGGCCGGCGACGGTGTTCGTGGAGATCACGCTGTCGGGACAGTCCGACGAGGTGCTGGACGCCTTCGAGCGCGAGGTCGCCACGATTCCGGACGTGCTGGAGTGCCACCTGATGGCGGGCACGGCGGATTACCTGCTGAAGGTGGTGGCGCGCGATACGGAGGATTTCGCCCGCATCCACCGCCGCCATCTCGCCCGGCTGCCGGGTGTGGCGCAGATGCACTCGAGCTTCGCGCTGCGCACCGTGTTCAAGACCTCGGCCCTGCCGCTGGGGTGAGACCGGGCGGTCCGCTGGCCGCGGACCCGGCGGACGGCCGCGCCGCGCGGCCGGTTGCGCCTGAGCTCCGGCTGTCGCCTGCGCGGTCCGGCCGGCGGGCCCGGGCCCGATGCGCCGCGGCCTTCCGGACGCGGCGCGGGCCGGTGCGAGGCAGAGGCCTTGTCGGGACCGCGACGGGCCGCCGTGACGGATCGCCTGGCCGGGCCTGTCACGAGGCCGGACGGGCCTGCATCCGCCGTTCGGGTTGCGTCCGCCATTCGGGCCGCGCCCGCCGGACCGGCCTGTGCCCGCCATCCAGGTCGCGCCCGCCATGGTGCTGGCGCTCTGGACAGGGGCGCAGGGTGTGCCGCGCCGAGAGTGCCCGATTGCTTTCACCCGACATCGCGCAGGGGAGCTGGCCGGACCGGCAGGCAGTGCCTTCCCCCCCGGATGGAAGGCCCCGAGGGCAGGCGCCTCAGGTCGCGAGCAGGAACGGCAGGCCGTAGAGGGCCGCAGCCCCGGCGGCCACGGCGCCGAAGAAGTTCCGGCTGAAGGCCCCCACCAGCAGGGCGGCGGCGGCGGCGGCGAGGCGCGGGGCGTCCAGCGCGCCCCCGGTTGCCTGCGGCCAGACCACCAGCGGCGCCACGAGGCCCGGAAGCACCGCGACGGCGACGTAGCGCAGGTGGCGCAGCAGCCACTCCGGCAGCTCGCGCCGGCCCAGCACGCCGAGGAAGGACAGCCGCAGCAGGAAGGTGCCGATGCCCAGCAGGACGGTGACGGTCCAGACGGTGACGGGATCGATCATGCCCCTGCCTCCGCCCGGCTGCGGCGCAGGGTGAGGCGGCGCTCCGTCTCCGCCCCCGCGGCCATGGCCGCGAGCCCGGCGACCAGCACCCCGGTGGACCAGGGCATCCAGGCCAGCGCCAGCGCCACGACGACGGACGTGAAGGCGGCCGCCACATGCGGCAGGCTGCGCAGCTGCGGGGCCACCAGCGCGATGAAGGTGAGCGGCACGGCGAAATCCAGCGCGTATTCCGGCGGGATGGAGCGGCCCACCAGCATGCCTACGCCCGAGAGCGCCACCCAGGGGGTGCAGATGGCCAGCGCGCTGCCGAAGAAATAGCCCAGCTTCTCGTCCAGCGTCATGTCCGGGCGGCGCTCGTATTCCTGCACGGCCAGCGCGAAGGTCTGGTCCACCAGCACGAAGGCGGCCAGGGCCCGGATGCGCAGCGGCGCGGCGCCGATATGGGGCGCGATGGAGGCGGAGTAGAGCGCCAGCCGCAGGTTCACCGCCAGTGCCGCGGCGATGACGATCAGCGTCGGCGCATGGTCCTGCATCAGCGCGAGCGCGGTGAACTGCGAGGCGCCGGCGATCACCAGCGTGGTCATCGACAGGGTCTGCACGATGTCGAGCCCGGCCTGGTCGGCGAGCACGCCGAAGAGCAGGCCGAACGGGCCGATCACCAGGATGAAGGGCAGGCCTGCGAGAAAGCCTCGGCGCAGGGCGCGGGTGGAACTGCGGGTGGACATCGGGGAGCCTCTGGGTCAGGTATCTTCGGGATGAGTACCGCGAGCTGCGGCAGTCTGCCAGTGACGATATGTGATCGCGCCCAGAAGCAGGACTGATACCAGACGCGTGAGCGAACCAGGACGCCCCGCCCGCATGGACCGGGGCGCGCAGGCCGGGGGAGGCCAGGATGACCGCAGACGAGACCGGCGCCCGCGCGGCGCGCCTGATCATCGCACCGGACCCGGAGGCGCCGCGGCTCACCCGCGCGGTGACCGGAACGGACCAGACCGGCGCCGAGCGCGAGATCCGCGTGGTCGAGGAGCGCCCGCTCACCATCTATCTCAACGCGCAGGAGATCGTCACCGCGATGACGATCGGCGATTACCCGGAGTATCTCGCGGTCGGCTACCTCGCGAATCAGGGGATGCTGCGGGCCGATGACACGCTCACCGGCGTGGATTACGACGAGGAGCTGGAGACCGTGGTCGTCCGCACCGCGCGGGTCACCGATTACGAGGACAAGCTCCGCCGCAAGACCCGCACCTCCGGCTGCGCGGTGGGCACGGTGTTCGGCGACATGATGGAGGGGCTGGAGGGCCTCACCCTGCCGCCGGCGGAGCTGCGCACGAGCTGGCTCTACGCCCTCGCGCACCGCATCAACACCATGCCGAGCCTCTACCTGGAGGCCGGGGCCATCCACGGCACGGTGCTGTGCGAGGCCGACCGGCCGCTGGTGTTCATGGAGGACGTGGGCCGGCACAACGCGGTGGACAAGATCGCCGGCTGGATGCGGATGGAGGGCGTCCCGGCCACGGGCAAGATGCTCTACACCACCGGCCGGCTCACCTCGGAGATGGTGATCAAGACGGCGCTGATGGGCATTCCCGTGCTCGCCTCGCGCTCCGGGTTCACCGCCTGGGGGGTGGAGATCGCCCGGCAGGTGGGGCTCACCCTGGTCGGGCGGCTGCGCGGGCAGCGCTTCATCTGCCTGTCGGGCGAGGAGCGGCTGATCCGCGACGCGGATCCGGACAGCGCCCCGCAGGAGCCGCGCCGCTCCTCGCGCAAGGCGGCGGCGGAATGAACATGCCCCCGGCGGTGATCCTCGCGGGCGGCGCCGCCGCGCGCATGGGCGGCGGCGACAAGGGCCTGCGGCAGGTTGCCGGGCGCAGCCTGCTGGACCGGGTGATCGCGCGCATCGCCCCGCAGGCGGGCGCCCTGGCGCTGAACGCCAACGGCGACCCGGCGCGATTCGACGGCCTCGGCCTGCCGGTCATCCCCGACAGCCTGCCGGACCGGCCCGGCCCGCTGGCCGGCGTGCTGGCGGCGATGGACTGGGCGGCGGCCGCCGGCGCGCCCCGGGTGGTGACGGTTGCGGCCGACACGCCCTTCTTTCCGCCCGATCTCGTGGCCCGGCTTGCGGCGGCGGGCGCGGCGCAGGGCCAGCCCATCGCGCTTGCTGCCACACCGCGCCCCGGCGGAGGGCTCTCGCGCCATCCGACCTTCGGGCTGTGGGACACCGGGCTGCGCGCGCAGCTGCGCCGCGCCCTCGCCGAGGGCCTGCGCAAGGTCGTGCTGTGGACCGACGCGCAGGGCTGCGCATCCGCGGAGTTCGGGGCCGGGGGCTTCGATCCATTCTTCAATGTGAATACCCCCGATGATATGGCGGAGGCGGAACGGATGATCGCGGAGTTCGGCCTGTGAGAGTGTTCGGCATCGTCGGCTGGAAGAATTCCGGCAAGACAACCCTGATGGAGCGCCTGGTGACCGAGATCACCGCGCGGGGCTTCACCGTCTCCACCGTGAAGCACGCGCATCACGAGTTCGACGTGGACCGGCCCGGCAAGGACAGCCACCGCCACCGCATGGCCGGCGCGCAGGAAGTGCTGCTCTCCTCCGCCAAACGCTGGGCGCTGATGCACGAGATGCGCGGCGCGCCGGAAACCGCGCTGCCGGAGCTGCTCGCCCGGCTCTCGCCCGTCGATCTCATTCTCGTGGAGGGCTACAAGCGCGACGCCCATCCGAAGGTGGAGGCCTGGCGCGCCGCCACCGGCCAGGCCGCGCTGGTGTTCGAGGACCCCACGGTGCGTGCCGTGGCCACCAACGACCCGCTGGACGGCACGGGCGTGCCGCTGCTGCCGCTCGACGATGCCGCGCGGGTGGCCGATTTCATCCTGCGGGAGGTGGGGCTGGTTCCCGCCACGGCCCGATGAGCGACGAACCCGCGCCGCCGCAGCGCAACGAAGCCGCGCCGCGGCAGAGCGACAAAGCGGCGCCGCCGCTGCGCGGTGAGGCGGTGCCGCCCGTGCGCGACGAGGCGGTGCCGCCGCTGCACGACGAGGCGGTGCCGCAGCAGCGCGACGAGGCGGCGCCGCCCCCGCCGCCGCTGCGCGACGATTGCTTCGCCCTGCCGCCGGGCGTGGACTGGACCCCTGTCGACACCGCGCTGGCGCATCTCGAGGCCTCCCTCCACCCGGTGACCGCCGGGCAGGACCTGCCGCTCGCCGAGGCCGCGGGGCGCATCCTCGCCGCCGACGCGCGCGCGCACCTCTCCAACCCGCCGGCGGCCAACGCGGCGGTGGACGGCTACGGCTTCGCCCATGCCGCCCTCACCGGGGCGGGGCCCCACCGGCTGCCGCTCGCGCCCGGGCGGGCCGCCGCCGGCGTGCCCTATCCGGGCGCGGTTCCCGAAGGCACGGGCCTGCGCATCCTCACCGGCGCGGTGATCCCGCCGGGCGTTGACACGATCGTGTTGCAGGAGGACTGCCTGCGCAGCGCGGAGGACATCCGCTTCGCGAAGGGGCTGAGGCCCGGCGCGAACATCCGCCGCGCGGGCGAGGATTTCGCCGCCGGAGACCTGCTGCTGCCCGCCGGTGCCCGGGTGAGCCCGCGCGATCTCGCGCTGCTCGCCGCGGGCGGGCTGGGCAGGCTGCGGGTGCGCGCGCCGCTGCGGGTGGGGGTGCTCTCGACCGGCGACGAGCTGGTCGACCCCGGCGCGCCGGCCGCTCGGGGGCAGATCCCGGACGCCAACCGCCCGATGCTGCTCGCCATGCTGCGCGCCTGGGGGATGGAGCCGGTGGATCTCGGCCGCGCCGGAGACAGCGCGCAGGCCGTGGAGGCCGCGCTGGGGCGGGGCGCGGCGCAGGCATCGGCGATCCTGACCACCGGCGGCGCCTCGGCGGGAGACGAGGACCACGTCTCCGCCGCCCTGCGCCGCGCCGGGCGCCTGCAGCTTTGGCGCATCGCGGTGAAGCCGGGCCGCCCGCTCGCCCTCGGCCTGTGGGACGGGGTGCCGGTATTCGGCCTGCCGGGAAACCCGGTGGCGGCGCTGGTGACGGCGGCGGTCTTCGCCCGCCCGGCGCTGCTGGCGCTCGCCGGGGCGCCCTTCGCCACGCCGCGCGGGATGCTGCTGCCCGCGGCCTTCTCCAAGCGCAAGAAGCCGGGGCGGCGGGAATACCTGCGCGCCCGGCTGCGCGACGGCGCGGTGGAGGTCTTCGCCTCCGAGGGGTCCGGGCGCATCTCCGGGCTGAGCTGGGCCGAGGGCCTGTGCGAGCTGCCCGACGCCGCCGCCGACATCGCCCCGGGCGACCCGGTACGCTACATTCCCTGGGCGGAGTTCGGCCTGTGACCCATCCTGCCGCGCCGGCCCGGGCGCGCCCCGCGATCCTCTCCGCCGCGGGGCTGCTCACCTCCGGCTACTTCGGGGTGATGTTCCTGAGCTACGGCACCTTCCTGCCGTTCTGGCCGGTTTGGCTGGAGGACTGGGGGCTGAGCCCGGCCGAGGTGGGCAGTTTCATGGCCGCCTCCGTGGCCGCGCGGGTGATCGCCGGCGTGGTGATCCCGATGATCGCGGACTGGCTGGACCAGCGCCGGCTCACCCTGGTGGCGCTCTATCTCGGCGGGGCGACGCTGTTTGCCGCCTGCCTGTTCGTCTCCAGCCCGGAGACGCTGTTCGTCGTCACCATCCTGGCCGCGATCGTCTTCGCCGGAACCTCGCCGATCTCCGAGATCCTCGGGGTGGCGGCCGCGCGCGAGCACGGGTTCGCCTATGCGCATGCCCGGGCGATGGGCTCCATCGGCTTCCTGGGCAGCAACCTGCTGGTGGGGCTGCTCATGGCGCATTTCGGCTCCGACGCGGCGCTGTGGTGGATCGTGGGGAGCTTGGTCGCCGCGGTGCCGCTGGCGCTGCGCCACCCCGGCGGCGGGCGCGTCGGCCGGGCGAACCGCGCCGGCATCGCGGAGGTCCGCGCCTTGCTGGGCAGCCGCGCCTACTGGCTGCTGGCTGGTTCCGTGGCGCTCCTGCAGGGCAGCCACGGGGTTTTCTACGCCCTCGGCTCGGTCCACTGGCGCGACATCGGCATCGGTGATGCCACCATCGGCGCGCTCTGGGCCTGGGGCGTGGCGGTGGAAACCCTGCTGATGATCTTCGCCGGGCCCTGGCTGATCCGCCGGCTCGGCCCGGTGGGGGCGATGATCCTGTCCGGCGCCGCGGGTGTGCTGCGCTGGGGCGTGATGATGGCTGACCCGATGGGCCCGGCGCTCTGGTTGGTGCAGGGGCTGCACGCGCTCACCTTCGCGGCCAGCCACCTGGGGCTGATGGCCTTCTTCCAGTTCTCCATCCCGCACCGGCTGGCGGCCAGCGCGCAGGGCTTCGCGGTGCAGTTCCTCGGCAACGTGGTGATGGCCGGCAGCATGGCGCTGGCCGGTTGGGCCTATCCTTCTCTGGGCGGCGGCGTCTATGCCATCGCCGCGGTGCTGGCCGGGCTCGGCGGGCTCTGCGCGCTGGTGCTCCGGAGCCTCTGGGACCGCGGTCCGCTGCTACCGGCCTGAGCCTACCGGCCTGAGCCGCCGCGGCGGACCGCCCGACATCCTGCGCAGGCCCCGGCACGGTGCGCTCGCAGCACCTCTTCCGCCCGCCGTGCTCCGAATTCCCAACCTCACCTTCGCAACGATGGCCCCCCGCGCCCATCTCATGGAGTCTCGGCACGAGCGGCAGCGGGCCCGCGCAGGGCCACGCCGGGCGCTGCGCGCCAGCGCCCTCTCGGACGGCCGGGGCGCGCAGGGCGGAACGCTGTGAGGGGGCGGCAGGACTGTGGGCACGGCCCGCGTTCGGGGGGGGCGCGCAGGGCCTTGCGCGTGAGCCGGGTCGCGAGCGGCGGGCAGACCCAAGTTGCACGGCCCGGAGGTCGGGAGGCCGGCGGACTGTGCGGTGCGGGCCGAGTACCAGGCGGCGGCGGGAGGAGCACGGCGGGAGCCGGATGCCGCGCAGCCGACGGCGGCCTACGGTGCGCGCCGAGCAGCGGGCGTAGGGAGAAGGTGTGCGGCACGAATGGAGTGCAGCGGCGCAAGCGGGGGGGGCGGAGCGGCGCGCGGAGGGGCGCGCGCCGCTCCGCGGGTCAGTCGAAGGCGCCGTGGACGCGGGCCAGAAGCATGAAGGCCCGGCCCGTGCGCGTGCTGGAGAGGGCCGCGATCTCGTCGTCCCGGGCCTCCAGGCACATGCGGCGCAGCACCACGTCGAAGCGGCGCAGGAAGTGCAGCGTCGCGTCGCGGAAGATCGGGTCGCGGCGCGAGCGTTCGCGGCTGGCGGCGAGCGCGTCATCGTCGCGGATCGCGCCGAGACCGGCGATGGACGGCCCCCGCGTGCCCCGGGCGAAGGCCTGCCAGAGGGCCGGCGCCGCCGTGTCGGGGATGAGATCGTCCATGTAGATGCCGTCCTGCGACAGGAGGGTCAGCACATCCTCCGCGGCGCGCAGGCATTGCGACACCTGGTGGTCGCGCATCGCGTGCTTCATGGCGGTGAAGCCTTCGCTGTCGGCCTCGTCCATGGGGAAGTTCAGTGCGATGAGCATCTCCGTCCAGTCGATCGGCGCGGCCATCGGCGTGTCCGGGTCCGAGGCGAGGGGGAGGGAGGCCTGGTCGTCCTCTTCGTCCTCCTCCTCAGGCGCGGAGGCGTCCTCCCGCGCGTCCGTCTCCTCCCCGGTCTCCGTGTCCCATTCGGGGTCCTCGACCTCGGAGGCCGGATCTTGCATGTCGGCGGAGGCGAGCACGGCCGCGGCGGTGGGCGACGCCTCCTCGGCGTGCGGCTCCTCGGCCTCCAGCCGCGCGAGGGTCTCGGCCATGCGGGCGCGCTCCTCCGCGACAGTGCCGAGCGGCGTCGAATCTAGCGCCTCCAGGGTGGAGGCGATCCGCTCTCCGTCCATCGCCGCGGCCGCGCGGTTGGACTCCGGCAGGCCGGGGTCCGCCGCGGTGGCGCTGGCGACATCCTGCATCCCGGCGAGGGTGCGGCGCATCTCGGCGCGCGCGGCCCGGGCCTCGGCCTCTCCTAGGTCGGCCGCGCCGTCATGGCCGGCGCGCTCCCGGCCGCCCGTGCCTTCGATGCGCGACAGGGCGGCGCGGATGTCCTCGCGCACCCGGGCGGAGGAACTGCTCAGCGGTGCGCCCTGCGCCGCGGCGCCGGAGAGGCGGGCAACGCTGGCCTCCATGCGCGACAGGGCGGCGGCGGTTTCGGCGGGGCGCTCGGACCGAGCGGCTTCGGGAAGCGGGCCGTCGGCCCGGTCCGGCGTGCCGCGCACCGCATCGGGGGCAGGCGTGTCCCGCCCCACGAAGGACGCCGGCCCCTGCAGGACCGGGGTGGGCGGCACGACCACGGTGTCCTCGTCCTGCGGATCGCGGGCCGGCGTGCCCGAGGGCGACGTGCCGGACTGGCCGGTGAAAGCGGGCTTGTCGGACGGCGATGCATCGGCGGCGGGGGGGGCGCCAGCCGGCTTGCCGGAGCCGCCCGGCGCTTCGGAAGCCCTGGCGGCGGCGGGGGGCGGGGTGGAGCGGGGGCCGGACGCGCCGGCCCGGGCCGCGCCGGGAGACGGAATGCCGGCCCCGGATGCCGCGGCATGAGAAGCGCCGGCGGGCTGCGTGCCGGGCGCGGCCGCGGAGCCCGCGGGCCGGGGCGGGGTGCCGCCCTGGGGGGCCTGTACCTCGGGCGCGGCGGGGGCGGGGCCGGCGCCGCTGCGCCCCATCCGGGCGATGGCGGCGCGGATCTCGCTGCGCTCTGCGGCGGTGGCGCGGGCCTCGGCGAGGATGGCCGCGCGCTGCTCCATCTCGGCCTGGCCCTGGGCCTCCAGCCGGGCGATGGCGTCGCGCAGCTCCTCGCGCTCCTCGGCATTGGCGAGGCGGGCCGCCTGAACCAGCGCGGCGGCCATCTCGTCGGCCACCGGCAGCGCGCCGCGCCCGGCACCGCCTTCGTGCAGTGCGCGCGCCAGCGAGCGGGTTTCGGCAAGCAGGCTGTCCGCCCGCATCACCAGCAGCGTCGCCAGCCAGATCAGCACCGGCGGCAGCACCGCGGCGAGCAGGAACAGCGCCACGTCGAGAAACAGCACCGGGCGGCCCTCGCCGCCGAAGGCGCCGAAGAATCCCAGCGCATAGGCCAGCATCGTCACCAGCCATACGGCGGTGAGCCCGGCGGCGATGCGCGGCGCGAGAGAGGCGACGGCCGAGCTGCCGCGGACGGGCAGGCCTGGGCCGGAAGGTCTATCCACGCGCGCCATCAGGTCCTCCGCTCAGACAAACCGGACCGCGACGATCTCGTAGCTGCGCGTGCCCCCGGGGGTGCGCACCTCGACGGAATCGCCCTCTTCCTTGCCGATCAGGGCCCGGGCGATGGGCGATTTCATGTTCAGCAGGCCGGCGTCCACGTCGGCCTCGTACTCGCCCACGATCTGGAAGGTCTTCGCTTCCTCGGTGTCCTCGTCGACGATCTCCACCGTGGCGCCGAACTTCACCGGGCCCGAGAGGCGGGCAGGGTCGATCACGTCGGCACGGCTGATCACCGCCTCAAGCTCCTTGATGCGCCCCTCGATGAAGCTCTGCTTCTCGCGGGCGGCGTGATACTCCGCATTCTCGCTCAGATCGCCGTGCTCACGGGCTTCGGCGATGGCGCGGATCACCGCGGGTCGCTCCACCGACTTGAGTTTCTTGAGCTCCGCATCGAGCGCGGCAAAGCCCCTGGCAGTAAGAGGTATCTTTTCCATTGACCACTCCGGTCCGGTCGTCCGGGCTCCCCTGGAATCCGGGAAACCTCAGGCGTTAAAATCATATGGCCACGCCCATGTCCCGGGCGCGGCCACACCCGCGAAACTAGGGCTGCCTCCCGGGTTCTGCAAGCCTCGGCTTGGACGTGGATCCAGCTATCCGCATAAGCATGCGTTTAGCAAGCCTCCGGGCTGCAACCCCTGCGCGACCGGCCCGCGCCGCACCCGTGCGCCGCTTCCGGGGCAGCTGTCGGGCGGGGGTGGGACGGCCGCCGCGTGCCGGGGCGCGAGGGCGGGGCGAAGCGCGCGCCGGGCCGCGCCGCGGCCGCCCGCACAAAGCGACCGGCCGCCGGCGCGCGGGCGCTACATTCACCTTGAATGCGGCAGGTCGCTGCGCCAAGTTGCACGGCAACAATCTTGCGCGCAAGGACGTCGAAGGAGCCAGCAGATGACCGAACCCACCCGCGAAGCCATGGAGTATGACGTCGTCATCGTCGGTGCGGGACCGGCTGGCCTGTCAGCGGCGATCCGCCTGAAGCAGCTCGACCCGGAGCTCTCCGTGGTCGTGCTGGAGAAGGGCTCCGAGGTGGGCGCGCACATCCTCTCCGGCGCGGTGCTCGACCCCTGCGGCCTTGACGCGCTGATGCCCGACTGGCGCGAGAAGGGCGCCCCGATCACCACCGCGGTGACCGAGGACCGCTTCCTGCTGCTCGGCGAGGCCGGCCATGTCCGCATCCCGAACTGGCCGATGCCGCCGCTGATGAACAACCACGGCAACTATATCGTCTCCATGGCGAACGTGTGCCGCTGGATGGGCGAGCAGGCCGAGGCGCTGGGGGTGGAGATCTTCCCCGGCATGTCCTGTTCGGAGCTGGTCTGGGGCGATGACGGCCTCGTGAAGGGCGTGGTGGCCGGCGAATTCGGCATCACCGCCGAGGGCGAGAAGGGCCCGAACTACGAACCGGGCATGGAACTGCTGGGCAAGTACGTGATGCTGGCGGAGGGTGCGCGCGGCTCGCTCTCCAAGCAGGTGATCGCGCGGCACGGGCTGGCCAGCGCGGCCGAGCCGCAGAAATACGGCCTCGGGATGAAGGAGATCTGGGAGATCCGCCCCGAGAACCACAAGCTCGGCCAGGTGACCCACACCATGGGCTGGCCGCTGGGCAAGAACGCCGGCGGCGGCTCGTTCATGTATCACCTCGAGAACAACCAGGTGTTCGTGGGCTTCGTGGTGCACCTCAACTACGAGAACCCGTATCTCTTCCCCTACATGGAGTTCCAGCGCTTCAAGCATCACCCCGAGATCGCGAAGGTGCTGGAGGGCGGCAAGCGGGTGGCCTATGGCGCGCGCGCCATCACCGAGGGCGGCTGGCAGTCGATGCCCAGGCTCACCTTCCCCGGCGGCGTGCTGCTGGGCTGCGCCGCGGGCATGGTCAACGTGCCGCGCATCAAGGGCAACCATAACGCGATGCTCTCCGGCAAGGCCGCGGCCGAGGCGGCGGTGGAGGCGATCCACGCCGGGCGCGCGGGCGACGAGCTGACCGCCTATGAGGCGGACGTGCGCTCGGGCCCGATCGCGGCCGACCTGAAGAAGGTGCGCAACGTGAAGCCGCTCTGGTCCGGCTACGGGCTCACGGCCAGCCTCGCCTTCGGCGGGCTCGACATGTGGGTGTCCAGCCTCACCGGCTGGAACCCGCTCGGCACGCTGAAGCACGGCAAGACGGACGCGGAGGCGACGGGCCGCGCCAGCCGCCACACGCCCATCGACTACCCGAAGCCGGACGGGGTGCTGAGCTTCGACCGGCTCACCAACGTGAGCTTCTCCTTCACCAACCACGACGAGGACCAGCCGAGCCACCTGAAGCTGAAGGATCCCACCATCCCGGTGCGCTGGACCCTGCCGAAATACGCCGAGCCCGCGCAGCGCTACTGCCCCGCCGGCGTCTACGAGGTCATCGAGGCGGAGGACGGCCCGCGCTTCCAGATCAACGCGCAGAACTGCGTGCACTGCAAGACCTGTGACATCAAGGACCCGGCGCAGAACATCAACTGGTGCACCCCCCAGGGCGGCGGCGGCCCGAACTACCCCAACATGTGACCCTGTGGCGGCGGGCCCCGGAGCGCCGGCAGCCCCGGCCCGCCGGCCCGGCAGATGCCGTGGCGGGGCCCTGCCGGACCACAGCCGGTGCCGCGCCTGCAGCGCCACATACGGGCGGCGGAGAACGGGACTTCTCCACCGGAGGGGCAGGGGAACGGCTGGCCTGGATATCGCGCGGCCAGCGGGCCCTGTCAGGCCACGGGCCTTCGGACACGCCCCCGATCCGGCGGCGGGGCGGGGGCCCTGAGGGCGCCGGCCCTGTGGCCGGAAGGCGACAGGCGGGGCCGGAACGGGGCAGATGGCGCGGAAGTGACCGCGTGAGCGCCCATTGCGGTTGCACGCGCCCGGGCTGCGCGCCTAGCATGGTGCGGACTGGACCGGCTGCCGGCCGGGCCCGCTTCCCCCTTGTGCCGGTCGTCTCGGCCGGGCGGCGCGGCGCCCCGGGTGGCCGGAGCCGGATGGTTTGCCCCGGTCGGCGCGCCGCGACGACGCCCCGCCGAGGGTCTGCAAGGAGACCGATGCCGTGATGTCTTTCGCACCGATGACCCGTCTGGCCATGCCGCTGCTCGTGCTCGCGGGGCTGTCCGTTCCCGTGGCGGCGGGAGCGCAGGGTCTGGCCGGCGAATATCTCGGCGCCCGTTTCGCGGAACTCAGCGGCGACATCTCGATGGCGGCCCGGCTCTACCCGCGCGCCGCCGCGCGAGACCCGCAGAACCCCGAGCTGATCGAACGCGCGATGCTCTACCGGATCTCCTCGGGCGATGTTCCCGGCGCGATCGAGCTGTCGGACCGGCTGGCCGCCCTGGCGCCGGACAACAACTACGTCTCCCTGGTGGCCGCGGTGCGCGAGCTGCGCGCCGGCGCCTTCGCCAGCGCGCTGGACCGGCTCAACGGCCAGGAGGACCTGTTCGGCCCGCTGCTGCAGGCGCTGATGAAGGGCTGGGCCCAGTCGGTGGATGACATGACGGCCGCGGACCTCACCTTCGACGGGCTCAGCGGCAACGACACGCTGGAGGCCTACGGCTCCTACCACAAGGCGCTCGCGCATGCGGTGGCCGGGGACCTGGAAGGCGCCGCGAAGATCTTCACCGCCCGCCGGCAGGACTTCCTCGGCCTGGACCGCCGCTCGCTGGTGGCCGAGGCCGAGGTCTATGCCGCGACCGGCCGCCAGACCCAGGCGCTGGAGGTGATCGACAACGCCTTCGCCCGCGGCCTGCGTGCCCCGATGCTCACCAGCCTGCGCGAGCGCATCTCCACCGGAGAACCGGTGGCGTTCAACATGGTCACCAACGCCACCGAGGGCGTCGCCGAGGCGCTCTACACCTTCGCGCTGGTGCTGGGCACGGGCGAGCAGAACCGCGGCTTCGCGGTGCTGCTGTCGCGATTCGCGCTCTACCTGCGCCCGGAGCTGATCGACGCGCGCCTGCTCACCGCCGAACTGCTGGAGGATGACGACCAGTTCGACCTCGCCATCGCCGCCTACGGCTCGGTGCCCGCCGAGGCGCCGCAGTTCCTGCGTGCCGAGGTGGGCCGGGCCAGCGCGCTCGATGCCGCCGGCCGCACGGATGAGGCGATCGGCGTGCTCACCGGCCTGAAGCGCACCCATCCGCAGGAACTCGCCCCCGTCACGGCCCTGGCCGATGCGCTGCGCAAGCAGGAGCGTTTCTCCGAGGCGGCGGAGGCCTATACGGACGCCATCGCCCTCCTGCCGGAGGAGCAGCCCCGCCACTGGGTGTTCTTCTACCAGCGCGGCATCTGCTTCGAGCAGTCCGACCAGTGGGACAAGGCCGAGGCGGACTTCCGCCATGCCCTCGCCCTGCAGCCGGACCAGCCGCTGGTGCTGAACTACCTCGGCTATTCGCTGGTGGAGAAGGGCGAGAAGATGGACGAGGCCGAGCAGATGATCCGCTCCGCCGTCGACCAGCGCCCGGATGACGGCTACATCACCGACAGCCTCGCCTGGGTGCTCTACAAGCTCGGGCGCTACGATGAAGCCATCGAACCGATGGAGCGCGCCGTGGAACTGGTGCCCTCGGACCCGATCCTGAACGACCACCTCGGCGACGTGCTCTGGAAGGTCGGCCGCAAGATGGAGGCCCGGTTCCAGTGGAAGCGCGCGCTCTCCTACGAGCCGGAGCAGGACGACATCGCCCGCATCCGCCGCAAGCTGGAGTTCGGCCTCGATTCCGTGCTGAAGGAGGAGATGGCCCGCCATCCGGTGAAGCCGGACGGCAAGGACGGCTGATCCGGCCGCCGGGACCCCGCCGATGACCTCCGAGACCGACGGGCCCCCGCGCGGGCCCGCTGACCGCACTCCGCCGGGAGGCCGCGCGCGCGGGGCCGCTTCCAGTGGTCCGCCGGACACCCCCGCGCGCTGGCCCGCCGACCGTTCCTCGCCCGACAGTTCCGGCGCCATCACCGTGGCCGCACCCGCGAAGCTGAACCTCGCGCTGCATGTCACTGGCCGGCGCGCCGACGGTTATCACCTGCTGGATTCGCTGGTGGTCTTCCCCCGGCTGGGTGACAGCGTCACCGTCGCCCCGGCGGAGGAGCTCAGCCTTGTCCTCACCGGCCCCTTCGCGGCCGGGCTCGCGGCGGAGGCCGACAACCTGGTGCTGCGCGCCGCCCGTCTGCTGCAGGACATCCGCGACGCGAACCCGTCGTCACCGCCTGGAACCGCCCCTCACATTTCCCCCGGCGCCCGCCCGCAGGGCGCGTCGGGCAGCGCTACGGACATGGCGCAGGGCGCTGCGGATATGGCACGGGGCGCAGCGCGCGCCGCGGATACGGCGCACGGCGCAGCGGGCAGCGCGGCGGACATGCCGCGGGGCGCGTTGGACAGCGCCGCGGACATGGCACGGGGCGCCGTGGACATGGCGCGGGGCGCTGCGGGTATGGCACGGGGCGCAGCGCGCGCCGCGGATACGGCGCACGGCGCAGCGGGCAGCGCTGCGGATATGACGCGGCGCGCGCGGACCGCTCCCGGTGGCGCCTTTCCTGGCAGGCCCCCGGCGCGGGACGCAGGGCCCGCCGCAGGATCGGGCCGGAGCGATGCGCCCCGGGCGCCGCTGCACGGGGCTGGCGTGCAGGGCCACGCCACACCGCCGCGCGGCGCGCGCATCACCCTCGAAAAGGCCCTGCCGGTGGCCTCCGGCATCGGCGGCGGCTCGGCGGATGCTGCCGCCACCCTGCGGGCGCTGTGCCGGCTGTGGCGGATGGACCTCCCGGAAACGGTGCTGGCAACCGCCGCCCTCGCGCTCGGGGCCGACCTGCCGGTGTGCCTGCTCGGGCGCAGCGCGCGCATGTCCGGCATCGGCGAGGTGCTCACCCCCGCACCGGGCCTGCCGGAGGTGCACGTGGTGCTGGCGAACCCGGGCGTGGGGGTTTCCACCGGGGCGGTGTTCCGCGGCCTCTCCGGCTTCGGCGAGGGGCTGGAGCCGTTGCCCGCGCTGGCCGACGCGGCCGCCCTCGCGGCCTGGCTCGCCCGGCAGCGCAACGACCTGGAGCCGCCCGCCCGCGCCCTGTGCCCGCCGATTGCCGAGACGCTCGACGCCCTTGCCGCCGCGCCCGGGGCGCTGCTGGCGCGCATGTCCGGCTCCGGCGCCACCTGCTTCGCGCTCTTCGCCGGGGCGGAGGCGGCAGCGCGCGCCGCCGCGGCGCTCTCCGCCGCCCGGCCCGGCTGGTGGGTGCGCGCCGCGCCGGTCACGTCTTGAGGATGGCTTGAATTCCGCGATTGCAGCGCTGATCTCTCTCAGGCAATGATTGCACCCCCGAACCTACCGCTGCGGAGAGTGTCGATGAAGGCCTCGAGATCATCCGACCCCAAGCTGAGCACCATCGACCCGCTCTGGGCGCGCATCCGCCGCGAGGCTGACGAGATCGTCCGCCACGAGCCGCTGATGGCCTCCATGGTGCACGCGGTCATCCTGCACCACACCTCCTTCGAGGACGCGCTGAGCTACCGGCTCACCCAGAAGCTCGCCTCGCCGGACCTGCGCGAGCTGGTGCTGCGCGACATCATGGACGAGGCGCATGGCGCCGACCCCTCCCTCGGCGAGGCCGCCCGCGCCGACCTCATGGCGCATTTCGAGCGCGACCCGGCCTGCCACACCACCATCCAGCCGCTGCTCTACCTCAAGGGCTTCCAGGCCGTGCAAAGCTACCGCATCGCCCACTGGATGTGGGAGCAGGGCCGCAAGGACATGGCCTATTTCATCCAGATGCGCACCTCGGAGATGTTCGGCGTCGACATCCACCCCGCCGCCCGCATCGGCCGCGGCCTGATGATCGACCACGCGCATTCCATCGTCATCGGCGAAACCGCGGTGGTGGGCGACGATGTCTCGATGCTCCACTCCGTCACCCTCGGCGGCACCGGCAAGGAAGACGGCGACCGCCACCCCAAGGTGGGTAACGGCGTGCTGATCGGCGCCGGGGCCGAGGTGCTGGGCAACATCTCCATCGGCAATTGCAGCCGCATCGCCGCCGGCTCCGTGGTGCTGCGCGACGTGCCGCCCTGCAAGACCGTGGCCGGCGTGCCGGCGCGCATCGTCGGCGAAGCCGGCTGCTCGCAGCCCGCCTTCACCATGAACCAGATCCTCGGCGAAGCCTTCGGCCTCGACTGAGGTGCCTGCGGCACGGCCGGACCCGGGTGGTGCGCATGGCTCGCCGTGAGCCCCCGCTGCCCCGGGCCTGACCCGGGGCCTCGCACCATCCCGAGCGGGTCCACAGGGGCGGGACGCCGGGAGGCCCCGGGGCAGGCCCGGGGCGCCGGGGCGAGGGATGGGGGCCATCCGCCACGTACCCTGCGAGTGAGGCGACAGCCCCGGCGTCGGTGCCCGTCCCCGAGCCGGACAGGAGGGGGAGATCCGCAACGGATCCGCTCGACACGGCCGGGGTGACCTGCTGCCCCGCCCTGCCATGCGCCGGGTCAGGGTCCTCAGGTCTCTGCGCCCCCGACGGGTCGTCACGGGGCAGCCCGGGCCGCTCCTGTCTCCGTCCCCGCGCAATGCCCGACGGTTCGTGGCTCCGCTCACCCGCCCATACCCCGCTGTCCCGGGCCCCGACCCGGGACCTCGCGCCACCAGCCGAACCGGCCGGCCCGCGCGATGCCGGCACGACCGGCACCCCACCACGCCACGGTCTCCTCCCGCAAACGCGAAGAGCCCGGACCTCACGGCCCGGGCTCTCGCATCTCGTCGCTGTCGCCGGTTCAGGCGAGCATCGACATCGGGTCTTCCAGCAGCGGCACGAAGGCCTGCAGGAACTCCGCGCCGAGCGCGCCGTCGATCACCCGGTGGTCGACCGAGAGCGTGACCGACATCACCGTCGCCGGCACGATCTGGTCTCCCTCGACCACCGGTTTGCGCAGCCCCGCGCCCACGGCGAGGATCGAGCCATGCGGCGGGTTGATCACGGCGTCGAAGTTCTCGATGCCCATCATCCCGAGGTTGGACACCGCGAAGGAGCCGCCCTGGTACTCGGAGGGCGCGAGCTTCTTCTCCCGCGCCCGGGTGGCGAGGTCCTTCATCTCGGCGGAGATCGCCGAGAGGGTCTTCTGGTCCGCGTCCTTGATGACGGGCGTGAACAGCCCGCCGGGGATGGCCACGGCCACGGCCACGTCGGAGCGGGCGAACTTCAGCACCCGGTCACCGGCCCAGACCGCGTTGCAGTCCGGCACCTGCTGGAGCGCGATGGCGGAGGCCTTGATGATGAAGTCGTTCACCGAGAGCTTCACGCCCCGGCCCTCGAGGCTCTTGTTGAGCTGGGCGCGGAAGGCGAGCAGGGCATCGAGCTTCACCTCGCGGCGGAGGTAGAAATGCGGGATGGTCTGCTTGGCCTCGGTGAGACGCGCGGCGATGGTGCGCCGCATGCCGTCGAGCTTCACTTCCTCGAAGACGCGGCCCTCGTACATCTTCGCCACGGCCGCGGCATCGGCAGGCTGGGCCTTCGCGGGGCTCGGGGCCGGGGCGGCAACCGGCGCTGGGGCAGCCGCGGCGGCCTCGGGCTTCGCGCCCGGCTTCGCGGCCTCGACATCGGCCTTCACGATACGGCCGTGGGGGCCGGAGCCCTTCACGGCCGAGAGGTCGAGCCCCTTCTCCGCCGCGATGCGGCGCGCGAGGGGCGAGGCGAACACCCGGTCCCCGTCCTTCTCCGGGGCAGGGGGCGCGGAGCCCGCCGCCGCCGGAACGGCCGCTTCCGCCGCCGCCGCGGGGGCAGGCGCCTCCTCGGCCTTCGGTTCGGGCGCCTTCGCGGGCTTTGCGGCCGCGCCGCCGCCGTCCAGCGCGGAGGCGTCCTCGCCCTCCTCCAGCATCACGGCGATGAGGGCGTTCACCTTCACGCCCTCGGTGCCTTCGGGGACGACGATCTTTCCGACGACACCGTCGTCGATGGCCTCGAACTCCATCGTGGCCTTGTCGGTCTCGATCTCGGCGATGACGTCACCGGAGGAGACACTGTCTCCCTCCTTCACGTTCCATTTCGCCAGCGTGCCTTCCTCCATGGTCGGCGACAGCGCGGGCATCAGGATCTCGATGGGCATGTGTGCCTCCCCTCAGCGGTAGCAGACCGAATGCGCTGCGGCGACAACCTCGTCGGTGGTCACCAGCGCAAGCTTCTCCAGATTGGCGGCATAGGGCATCGGCACGTCCTTGCCGGTGCAGTTGATGACCGGGGCGTCGAGATAGTCGAACGCCTGCCGCATCAGGACGGCGGAGAGATGGTTGCCGATCGAGCAGACCGGGAACCCCTCTTCCACCGTCACGCAGCGGTTGGTCTTCTTCACGGATTCGACCACCGCTGCGGTGTCCATCGGGCGCAGGCAGCGCAGGTCGATCACCTCGGCCTCGATGCCGTCCGCGGCAAGGCGCTCGGCGGCCTCCAGCGTGTACTGCATGCCGATGCCGAAGCTCACCAGCGTGATGTCCGAGCCCTTGCGCCGGATGCGCGCCTTGCCCAGCGGCACGGTGTAATCCTCGATCTCCGGCACGTCGAAGGAGCGCCCGTAGAGGATCTCGTTCTCCAGGAAGATCACCGGGTTCGGGTCGCGGATCGCGGATTTCAGCAGGCCCTTCGCGTCATCCGCGGAATAGGGCATGCACACCTTCAGGCCGGGGATCTGGGAGTACCAGGCGGCGTAGTCCTGGCTGTGCTGGGCGCCCACGCGCGCGGCGGCACCGTTCGCGCCGCGGAACACGATCGGGCAGCCCATCTGTCCGCCGGACATGTAGAGCGTCTTGGCGGCGGAGTTGATGATCTGGTCGATCGCCTGCATGGCGAAGTTGAAGGTCATGTATTCCACGATCGGGCGCAGGCCGGCGAAGGCCGCGCCGGTGGCCACACCGGTGAAGCCGTGCTCGGTGATCGGCGTGTCGATCACGCGCCGGGCGCCGAACTCGTCCAGCAGGCCCTGGGAGACCTTGTAGGCACCCTGGTACTCGGCGACTTCCTCACCCATCAGGAACACGTCGCCGTCGCGGCGCATTTCCTCGGCCATCGCGTCGCGCAGCGCCTCGCGCACGGTCTGCTTCTTGAAGGTGGTACCCTCGGGCAGCTCCGATTCTTCCGGAGCGGCGGCGGCGGCGGGTGCCTTCGCGGCTGCCGGCGCCTTCGGGGCCGGAGCCTCGGCGGCAGGCTCGGCAGGGGCGGCCGGGGCCTCGGCGGTCTCGTCCTCGTCCTCGGACTGGAGCGTGGCGATGGGCGTGTTCACCTTCACGCCCTCGGTGCCCTCGGCGATCAGGATCTCGCCGATGACACCCTCGTCCACGGCCTCGAATTCCATCGTGGCCTTGTCGGTCTCGATCTCGGCGATCACGTCGCCCGAGGAGACGGTGTCACCCGCCTTCACGTTCCATTTGGCCAGCGTGCCCTCTTCCATGGTGGGCGAGAGCGCCGGCATCAGAATCTGGATCGGCATGTTGTGTTTCCCCCTCAGGCGTAGATGTCGGTCCAGAGTTCGGCTTCCGCCGGCTCCGGGCTTTCCTGGGCGAATTTCGCCGCGTCGTTGACGATGGACTTGATGTCCTTGTCCACGGCCTTGAGCTCGTCCTCGGTGGCATGGTTGCCCAGCGTCAACAGCTGGCGCACGTGGTCGATCGGGTCGCGCTCCTCGCGCATCTTCTGCACCTCGTCGCGGGTCCGGTATTTCGCCGGGTCGGACATGGAGTGGCCGCGGTAGCGGTAGGTGTTCATCTCCAGGATGTAGGGGCCCTTGCCGGAGCGGCAGTGCTCCACCGCCTTCATGGCCGCCTCGCGCACCGCGAGCACGTCCATGCCGTCCACCGCCTCGCCGGGGATGCCGAAGGCCTCGCCGCGGGTGTAATAGGCGGGGGAGGAGGAGGAGCGCTTCGAGGAGGTGCCCATCGCATACTGGTTGTTCTCGATCACGAAGATCGCCGGCAGCTTCCACAGCGTGGCCATGTTGAAGGTCTCGTAGACCTGGCCCTGGTTCGCCGCACCGTCGCCGAAATAGGTGAAGGACACCTTGTCGTCGCCCCGGTACATGTTGGCGAAGGCGAGGCCGGCGCCGATCGGCACCTGCGCGCCCACGATGCCGTGGCCACCGTAGAAGGCCTTCTCGCGGCTGAACATGTGCATCGAGCCGCCCTTGCCGCGGGAGTATCCGTCCTCGCGGCCGGTGAGCTCGGCCATCACGCCCTTGGGGTCCATGCCGGTGGCCAGCATGTGGCCGTGGTCGCGGTAGGAGGTGACCACCTGGTCGCCGTCCTTCGCCGCGGCCTGCAGGCCGACGACGACGGCCTCCTGGCCGATGTAGAGGTGACAGAACCCGCCGATGAGGCCCATCCCGTAAAGCTGGCCGGCCTTCTCTTCGAACCGGCGGATCAGGAGCATGTCGCGGTAGTAGGCGAGCAGCTCCTCCTTCGACGCATTGGGCTTCTTCTGCCCTTTGGCTGGCGGCATGTCGTCCTCCTTCGGTATCGCGTTTCCCGGTGGTTTAACGTTGAACTATCTCAACACTACCGGCATTTGCAAGCCGGCTCTCGCGCCTTGGGCGGGCAGCATTACGCTTTCCGCTCCGGCACGCAAGCCGCGAAACGGGTCAGTATTCCTGCCCTGCAGGCCGCGGGGCGGGCCCGGAAGCCATCAATGTAGGGCGGTGTCAGCGGATGACGATCTCGTCGGGCCGGGCAAAACCCAGCACCTTGCGGGCCTGCTCGTCGAGCAGGTCGAGGTCGAGGAAATCGTCGGAGAGCCTGTGGACCTTGTTCTCGAGCGCGGCGCGTTCGCGGCGCATGTCCTCGAGGTCATTGGACAGTTCTTCCTCGGTCGCATGCATCTCGATCTGGCGCGTGAGGCCGTATTCGCCCTGCAGGGCGGCGAAACTGAAATAGGCGATGGCCGCGAGGATCGCGAAGGAATAGATCGCGCTGCCGATCGCTTTCGGGCCTGGGGTGATGCCTGCCATGCTCTGCCTGTCGTCCGCCGTCTCTTGCCCCGCGGCGCTGCCTGCGCCGTTGCCGGGTGCTGCCCCCGCTTTTGCGGGTGGTTCAGCGAATCATGCCAGATCATTGGAAGAAAGGAAATATTCCAATCTCCGGAACCGGGGTGCCCGCGGATCACGTTTCCGGGGGAAACGGAAAGGGCGGCCCCGGAAGGCCGCCCTCTCGCGCTTGTCCGGCCTGTGCGCGCGTGGCGCGCCGGGTCAGGCCTTGCCCTTGTAGATGTCCACGAGCTTGCCCAGCAGGTCGAGCGCGTCCTCGCGCGAGCGCTGGAAGGAGTTGCGGCCGATGATCGAGCCGTTGCCGCCGCCGTCGCGGATGGCGCGGGCGTCGTCATAGACCGAGTCCGCGCCCTTGGACGCACCGCCGGAGAACACCACGATGCGGCGGCCGGCGAAGGAGGCCTCCATGCAGTGCTTCACCCGGGCGGCCATGGTGGAGACGTCGATGCCCTTCGCCTCGTAGACCTTCTTGGCCTCGCCCAGCTCCAGGTGGTCGGTGGAGAGCTTGATCTTGATGATATGCGCGCCGAGCAGGGCGGCGATCTGCGCGGCATAGGCGCCGATGTCGATGGCCGTCTCGCCGTTCTTGGTCAGCGCCTCGCCGCGCGGGTAGGACCAGATCACGGTGGCCACGCCCTTGGCGGCGGCTTCGCGGCGCATCTCGGCGATTTCCTCGAACATGCCGAGGCCGGCGCCGGAGCCCGGGTAGATGGTGAAGCCGATGGCCGCGCAGCCGAGCCGCAGCGCGTCGTCGACCGAGGCGGTGATCGCCTGGTCCTTCGGGGCTTCTTCCGGGATCAGCGAGTTCGCCGAGTTCACCTTCAGGATGGTCGGGATCTGGCCGGCATAGGTGTCGGCGCCGGCCTCCAGCATGCCCAGGGGCGCCGCATAGGCATTCAGCCCGGCGTCGATGGCGAGCTGGTAGTGGTAGAGCGGGTCGTAGGCAGCAGGGTTCGGGGCGAAGGAGCGGGCCGGGCCGTGCTCGAAGCCCTGGTCGACCGGCAGAATGATCATCTTGCCGGTGCCGCCCAGCTTGCCGTTCATCAGCATCTGGCAGAGCCTGGCCTTCACGCCGGGCGTCTCACCTTCGTAATTCGCAAGGATCTTCTGAACGATTCTGGTCGCGCGCATGGGCTGTCCTCGGGTCGTGGAAACGGATGGTGGATTGGGTAACGTGGGTGTGAGCACCGGTCAAGCGGCCCGCGCGGGCCGGTTGACGCAGGCGGGGGGGTATTTCAGCGGGTGCGGTCATGCAAAGCGGCGCCGATTCCGCCTTCCGTCCACAGGGTGAGCGCCTGCGCGGCGGCGGCCTCGAAGGCCGCGGACCAGGCGCCGTCATGGTCGTTCGCGGCGCGGGCGTCGAGGCTCACCCGCAGGTTCGCGGCCGACCGGTCTCCGGCCGCGGCGGCAAGCGTGGTCCACAGATAGGCGGTCTCGTAGCTGCGCGGCACGCCGCGGCCGAGCTTCGCGTCGATGGCCAGGCGGCGCATCATCGCCGGGTCCGCGGCGGCGAGCACGGCGGCGCGGCGCGTCTCCAGCCCCGGGTCCGGCGCCCAGCCGGCCAGAACGGAGGCCTGCGTACCGCGGATCTGCGAGGCGCCGAGCCGCGCCTCGATCCGGTCGGTGAGCCCCATCGCGCCGGGCTCGCCCGCGGCCAGCGCCGCGAGGGCATAGCCGTAGGCCGACTGCGGCGCGCCGCTTTCCGCCAGCCCCTGCGCGAGTTCCATCGCCGCGCCCGCATCGCCCGCATCGGCCATCGGCTTCAGCACGGCGATGGCGGCGGACCGGTCGCGCGGGGCGCCGATGCCGCTCATCAGCGCGCGGCCGGCGGAGAGCCGCTCCGCGTCCGACAGCTCTCCGTCCCCGGTGATCGCCTTGCCCAGCAGGTCGGGCGCCAGCACTTCGTGCACTTCCGCGGGCCGGTTGCTGACCTTCGGCTGCAGCGCCTCGATCAGGCGCTCGGGGGTCTCGAACTGCTCGGCGCCCAGCCAGACGCCGCCCTCCGGCGCCGCGCGCACGGTGATCTGGCTCTCGTCGGCGAGGAAGGTCTGCAGCCCGGAGACCAGCGAGGAGATGAAGGCCTGCGCCGCGGGGCCGGGCGTGCCCTTCTTGCCGGCGAGCTGGTCGGAAAGGGCGCTCTCCACGATCTTCGGCAGCACGGCGGTGGTGCCCACCGCATCCTCGACCATCGGCTTCACCCGGCTCCAGGCGCCGCGATTCTCCACCGAGGCCTCGAAACTGCGCAGCAGGATGGAGGGACGGAGGTCCGGCATCTCGTCGCCCGCCGCGCCGTCGAACAGCCCGGTGAACCAGAAATAGTCGAAATCCGCCTCCAGGTTCAGGCTGAGCGCGTCGGTGAGCCCGGCCTGGACGGAGAGGTCCATGCCGCCGCTGGGCAGGTCGTAGCGCGCGGTGATCACGGCGGCGTCGGAGCGGATGCCGTCATAGCCGAGCTGCTGGAGCGCGGCGCGCATGCCCGGCGAGAGGCACAGCGGCGAGACGGAGAGATCGGTGGTCTCGATCAGGCTGGAGATCCGGTCGTCCTCCTGCGTGTCACTGATCACGGCACGGCCGAGCGAGATGGTGCAGCCCTGCTGCGCGGGGTCCGACAGGCGCGGGTAGATGCGCAGGCCCGTGAGGGTGAGGTCGCCGCTGGCGGAATCGCGGGCGATGCTCTCATAGGTGAAATCGACGAAGGAGCGCAGGATCAGCACCGAATAGGTGCGGGCCATGCCGCCGAGCAGGTCGAAGACGCCCTCGGCGCTGCTCTGCGCGCCGGCACTCAACGGGGCGAGGGCCAGTCCGGCGGCGAGGCCGGCGGCGGTGATCAATCGGGGCATGCTGTCTCTCGTCTCGATGAGGGTGCGGCGGAGGGGGTGCCGGGGCCCCGCGCCGGGGTGTACCGGATGTAGCGCCCGCCGGCGCGCTGACCAGCCCCGGCGGCGCCCGGACCCGCGGCGTTCAGTCTTCGGACGTGTCCGTCTCGCGGCGGTGGCCGTCAAGCAGGCGGGCGGCCTTTTCGGCCCGGGCCGCGGCGAGGGTCTTCTCCGCGCGGGTGCGGCCGAAGGCGACGGCATTGACGTCCGCCTCCGCCTTGCGCTCGGCGCGGGCCCGGAGCTTGCGGAAGCGGTTGAGATTGATCGGTGTGGTGGTCATCGTGCTCTCGTCTGTCGCAGTCCCGGCGGGGGCAGTTTACACGACGGAGCGGGGATTTCCAGATCCGGGCGGGACCACCTGCCGCCCCGGACAGGCCGGGGCCGGTTCCGCGCCCGGGATGGGGGGGGCGGCCCTCGTGCCCGGGCGCAGATGGGGCCCTGCCAGCGCCCGCATGGCGGAGAGCGTGTCGCGGAGCGGGGGAGGCGGGGGGACGGCGCCGGACAGCGGGCCGCGGCGCAGGCAGGGACTGGCCTACCCCCGGCCCCGCCCGCGCGGCGAAGCACGGGCGCACGCGTGGCAGAGCACGGCGGCAGAGCAGAGCGGCAGAGCACAGACGCAGGCGCGGCAGAGCACAGGCGCGGCAGACCACGGGCGTAGCGCGGGTAGAGCACGGGTGCAGGCGCGCTGATGCACGGGCGCAGGCGCGGTGGGCGGACAGCGCCCCGCAGCGGCGCGCGGGGCGGCGGAGGCGGCATGTCTCGCGAGGGGGACGCCGGACGGGGGGCATCGAGCCCCCCGTCCGGCGCGTCGACGCGCAGCGTCTCCGGCGCCTGCTGCGACGCTCCGCGCGAGGGGGAGAGGCGAATCTGTTTACCCGGCTGGAAAACCCGGCAAATATGACCGCCGGGTGAACACTTACACGGAGCCATGCATGTCCAGGACTTCTCTTGCCGTCTCGCGCCGTCAACTGCTTGGCACGGCCGCCGGGCTTGCCGCGCTGTCGCTCGCGCCGCGGGCCCTGCGCGCCGCAACACCGGTGAAGGTGGCCGCCATCTACACCGTGCCGGTCGAGCAGCAGTGGGTGGGGCGCATCCATGACGCCGCCGTTGCCGCCGCCGCGCGCGGCGAGATCGAATACGTCTACTCGGAATCGGTGTCGAACTCCGATTACGAGCGCGTGATGCGCGAGTATTGCGAGGCCGGCCATGACCTGCTGCTGGGCGAGGTCTTCGGCGTGGAGGACGCGGCCCGCTCCGTGGCCATGGACTACCCGGACACCGCCTTCCTCATGGGCTCCTCCTTCAAGCCGGACCCGCAGTACCCGAACTTCTCCGTGTTCGACAACTACATCCAGGACGCCTCCTATCTCTCCGGAATCATTGCAGGCGCGATGAGCAAGTCCGGCAATATCGGCATGGTGGGCGGCTATCCGATCCCGGAGGTGAACCGGCTGATGCACGCCTTCATGGCCGGCGCGCGCGAGATGAACCCGGACATCGCCTTCCAGGTGGCCTTCATCGGCTCCTGGTTCGATCCGCCCAAGGCCAAGGAGACCGCCTTCGCGCAGATCGAGGCCGGCGCGGACCTGCTCTACGCCGAGCGCTTCGGCGTCTCGGACGCGGCGCAGGAGAAGGGCATCCTCGCCATCGGCAACGTGATCGACACCCAGAAGGACTACCCGGAGACGGTCGTCGCCTCCGCCCTGTGGCACTTCGAGCCCACGCTGGCCGCCGCGCTCGCGAAGATCGCCGACGGCAGCTTCGCGGCCGAGGATTACGGGGTCTACTCCTTCATGAAGGAGGGCGGCTGCTCGCTGGCGCCGCTGGGCACCTTCGAGGGCAAGGTGCCGGACGAGGCGATGGACCTCGTCGCGCAGCGCGAGCAGGAAATCCGCTCCGGCGCCTATACCGTCGAGATCGACGACAGCGAACCGAAGTCGAGCTGAGTGGCCCCGAATGCCCCCCGGGAGGCGCTGCGCCTCTCGGGGATCACCCGCAGCTTCGGCCCCGTGCGGGCCAATGACGATATCTCCTTCGCCGTCGCGCCCGGCGAGGTCGTGGCCCTGCTCGGCGAGAACGGCGCCGGCAAGACCACGCTGATGAACATCCTCTTCGGCCATTACGTGGCCGATGCGGGGCAGGTGGAGGTGTTCGGCCGCGCCCTGCCGCCGGGAGACCCGCGCGCCGCCATCGAGGCCGGCATCGGCATGGTCCACCAGCATTTCACCCTGGCCGAGAACCTCACGGTGCTGGAGAACATCACCCTGGGCACCGGGCCGCTGCTGCGCCTCGCGCGGCGGGGCCGGGCGCGGGCGCACATCCTGGAGCTGGGCCGGGACTTCGGCCTCGCCGTGACGCCGGACCAGCCGGTGGCCGCGCTCTCCGTGGGCGAGCGGCAGCGGGTGGAGATCCTCAAGGCGCTCTACCGCGAGGCCCGGGTGCTGATCCTGGACGAGCCCACCGCCGTGCTCACGCCCATGGAGGCCGATGCGCTTTTCGCCACGCTGCGCCGGCTGGTGGCGCGCGGGCTTTCGGTGATCTTCATCTCGCACAAGCTGCACGAGGTGCTGGCGATTTCCGACCGGGTGGTCGTGCTGCGCCACGGGCGCGTGGCGGGAACCCGCGCCGTGGCGGACACCAGCCGCGAGGACCTCACCGCGCTCATGGTGGGCGCCGAGGTGGCGCCGCCGCAGATCGCCCCCGCCCGGCCCGGGCCGGTGCGCCTCGCGCTGCGCGGGGTTTCCACCCGGGCGGCGGAGGCCGGCCCGCCGCTGCAGGCGGTCGACCTGGAACTGCGCGGCGGCGAGATCACCGGCCTGGCCGGTGTCTCCGGCAACGGACAGGCGGCGCTGGCCGCGCTCATCGCCGGCTCCCTGCGCCCGGTGGCGGGGCGCTTCGAGATCGACGGGGCCGAGCCGGGGCGCTGGTCGCCCGCCGCCGCCGTGCAGGCCGGCATCGCCCGCATCCCCGAGGATCGCCACGCCCTCGGGGCCATCGACGCGATGAGCATCACCGAGAACGTGATTTCCGAGCGGGTGCGCAGCCGTTTCTCGCGCCGCGGCCTGCTGGACCGCCGGGCGGCGCGGGCCTTCGCGGCCGGCATCATCACCGCCTACGACGTGCGCTGCCCCGGTCCGGAGGCGCGCATCGGCCTGCTCTCGGGGGGCAACATGCAGAAGCTCATCCTCGGCCGCGCGCTGGCCGGGGCCGGGGAGGGCGCCGAACCGGCGGTCATCCTGGCCAACCAGCCGGTGCGCGGGCTCGACATCGGCGCGGTCTCCTACGTCCATGCCCGGCTGCTGGAGGCGCGGGCGCGCGGCGCTGCCATCCTGCTGATCTCGGAGGATCTCGACGAGGTGCGCGCCCTGTCGGACCGCATCCACGTGATCTCGGAAGGCCGGCTCTCGCCGCCCAGCGCGCGCGGGGCGCTCTCGGTCCGCCAGCTCGGCGCGCTGATGGCCGGGCAGGGTTTCGCGGAGGCCGCAGATGCGTCTTGAACCCATCGCCTCTCCCGGGCCGCTGCGGCTGGTGCTGATGCCGCTGGCGGCACTGGGGCTCACCGTGCTCGTCGCCGCCGTGCTGGTGCTGGCGGCGGGGGCCGCGCCGCTGCCGGTGTTCGGGCTGATCGTGCAGGGGGCGGCGGGCTCGCAGTTCGCCATCCTGGAGACACTCACCCGCGCGACGCCGCTCATCCTCACCGGGCTGTCGGTGGCGGTGGCCTTTCGCGCGAAGCTGTGGAACATCGGAGCGGAGGCGCAGCTCTACCTCGGCGCGGTGATGGCCGTGGTGCTGGGCACCGGGGCGACGGGCCTGCCCGCGCCGCTGCTCATCCCGCTCATCGGGCTTGCCGCGGTGCTGGCCGGCGGCCTCGCGCTGCTCGGGCCCGCGGTGCTCAAGACCCGCTTCGGGGTGGACGAGGTGGTGACCACGCTGCTCCTGAACTTCATCGTGCTGCTCTTCGTCTCCCTGCTGCTGGAGGGCCCGCTGAAGGACCCTATGGCGCTCGGCTGGCCGCGCTCGGAGAAGATCGAGGCCGCCGCCGCCCTGCCGCGGCTGATCACCGGCAAGCGGCTGCACTGGGGGTTCATCCTCGCGCTGGTCTCCGCCGGGCTGGTGTGGTTCGTGCTGGCGCGCACGGTCTTCGGCTACGAGATGCGGGCCGTGGGGCACAACGCCCAGGCCGCGCGCTTCGCCGGCATCCGGGTGGAGCGGGTGCTGCTGAAGACCGCGCTGCTCTCCGGCGGGCTGGCCGGGCTGGCGGGCTATTCGGAGGTGGCGGGGCTGAAGGGCAACCTCACGCTCGACCTCTCGCCGGGCTATGGCTACACCGGCATCGTGGTGGCGATGCTCGCGCTGCTGAACCCGCTGGGGGTGGTGGTGTCGGCCATCTTCGTGGCCGGGATCTTCGTGGGGGCCGACGCGATGAGCCGCTCGGCGGGGGTGCCGAGCTACATCGCGCAGGTGATCGTAGCGACCGCACTGCTGTCGATGGTCAGCGCGCTCCTCTTCACCCGTTATCGCATCAGGTGGAGATAGCGCCTTGGACATCCTCGACATCTTCCTGACGGCGAGTTTCTGGGTGGCGGCGGTGCGCATCGCCTCGCCGCTGATCTTCGCGACCATGGGCGAGCTGATCTGCGAGCGCGCGGGCGTGCTGAACCTCGGCATCGAGGGCATCATGACCGTGGGGGCCTTCACCGGCTGGCTCACGGTCTGGCTCGGCGGCGGGCTGTGGCTGGGCGTGGGGGTGGCGCTGCTGGCGGGCATGGCGATGGGGCTGCTGCACGGCGTGCTCACCGTGCCGCTGGGCCTGTCGCAGCACGTGACGGGCATCGGCATCACGCTGCTGGCCACCAGCCTGACCTATTACATCTACCGCATCGCGCTCCCGCAGGTCACCAGCCCGCCGAAGATCGAGGCCTTCCAGCCCTGGCCGGTGCCGGGCCTGTCGGAGATCCCGCTCATCGGCCCGGCGCTCTTCGCCCAGACACCGCTCACCTATCTCGCCTTCGCCTGTGCCGCGCTCACCGCCTTCGTGCTGTGGCGCACCAGCCTCGGCGTGGCGATCCGCGCGGCGGGGGAGAACCCGGCCGCGGTGGAGGCGCAGGGCCTCTCGGTCACCTGGCTCAGGATCGGGGCGGTGATGGCGGGCTCCGGGCTGATGGCGGTGGGGGGCGCGTTCCTCACCATGTCGGCCTTCAACTCCTTCTTCTTCGAGATGATCAACGGCCGCGGTTGGGTGTGTATCGCCCTCGTGGTCTTCGGCGGCTGGAAACCGGGCAAGGCGCTGCTCGGCGCGCTGCTCTTCGCTGCCTTCGACGCCTTCCAGGTGCGCCTGCAACAGGTGGCGGGCGGCGTGGTGCCCTACCAGGTGTTCCTGATGCTGCCCTACGCGCTCTCCATCCTCGCGCTGGTGGTGATGTCGCGCCGGGCCGCGGCGCCGCGCGCCCTCATGGTGCCCTACCGGGCAGGAGAAAGATGATGTTCGACATTCTGGTGCAGGGCGGTGTGCTGCCCGACGGCACGCGGGCCGATATCGGCATCCGGGGAGACCGGATCGTGGCCGTGGACCCCGTGATCACGGCGGAGGCGGGCCGGGTGGTCGACGCCGCGGGCTCCCTCGTCTCCACGCCCTTCATCGACCCGCATTTCCACATGGATGCCACGCTCTCCTACGGCATTCCGCGCATCAACGCCTCCGGCACGCTGCTGGAGGGCATCGCGCTGTGGGGGGAGCTGAAGCCGCTCCTTACCCATGAGGCGGTGACGGCGCGCGCACTCGCCTATTGCGACTGGGCGGTGTCGATGGGCCTGCTTGCCATCCGCAGCCATGTCGATGTCTGCGACGACCGGCTGCTGGCCGTGGAGGCGCTGCTGGAGGTGAAGCGCGAGGTGGCGCCGTACATCGACCTCCAGCTCGTCGCCTTCCCGCAGGACGGCTTCTACCGCGACCCCACGGCCCGCGCCAACACGCTGCGCGCCCTCGACATGGGGGTCGACGTGGTGGGCGGCATCCCGCATTTCGAGCGCACGATGGCGGACGGCCGCGCCTCGGTGACCGAGCTCTGCGAGATCGCCGCCGCCCGCGGCCTGCTGGTCGACATGCATTGCGACGAGAGCGACGACCCCCACTCGCGCCACATCGAGCAGCTCGCCTATGAGGCGCAGCGCCTGGGGCTCGCGGGCCGCGTGGCGGGCTCGCACCTCACCTCCATGCATTCGATGGACAATTACTACGTCTCCAAGCTGCTGCCGCTCATCGCCGAGGCGGGCGTGGCCGCCATCCCCAATCCGCTGATCAACATCATGCTGCAGGGCCGGCATGACAGTTTTCCCAAGCGCCGCGGCCTCACCCGGGTGCGGGAGATGCGCGCCCTCGGCATTCGTGTCGGCTTCGGGCAGGACTGCGTGCTCGACCCGTGGTATTCGCTGGGCACGGCCGACATGCTTGACGTCGCCTTCATGGGCCTGCACGTGGCGCAGATGACGAGCCCGGAGGAGATGGCCGCCTGTTTCGACATGGTCACCTCCGAGAGTGCCGCCATCATGGGGCTGGAGGATTACCGCCTCGGCCCCGGCGGCCTCGCCTCGCTGGTGGTGCTGGACGCCGGCTCCCGGGTGGAGGCGGTGCGGCTGCGCGCCGACCGGCTTTGCGTGATCGCGAAGGGCAGGGTGGTGAGCGAACGCCCCGCCGCCCGCCCCGCGCTGAGCCTGCCGGGGCGGCCGGCGACGGTGTCGCGCCGTCATGACGCCTGACGGCAAACAAGGCCGTCATGAAGCCTGACGGCAAAGGACAACCGTCACGAGGCCTGATGGCAAAAGAGAGCCGTCACGCGGCCTGAGGGCGAGGCAAGGCCGTCATGACGCCTGACGGCGAGGAAAGGCAGTCACGGAGCCCTGACCGGGGAGAATGGCGGCACGCGGCGCGAGGCAGGTGGTTTGCCTCACGGGGGGCGCCATGCCCCGGAAGTGCGTCAGGGGAGATGAGGCCCGACACGCGCTTCGCGAGGCAAGACGCCGGAGACTGGCGCCATGCCTCCGGTCGCGGGAGTGTCGCGAGCCCGGGGGAAGGCGCGGCGACGCTCTCCGGGACGGGCCCGGATCGCCACCGGCACCCGAAAGGCTGTGGGAAACGCGCGGAACCAGCGGCCCGGGTGGGGCCGAGACACGAAGAGAGAGGGATTGCCACATGTCTGCACTGCGACCCGCCATCCTGATTGCCGGGCTCCTGCTCGCGGCCTGCGCCGCGCCGGAGGGAGACCCGAACATGGCAGCGCCGCCGATCCCCGGCGGCCCGGCGCCGGACGACGCCGCCTCCTACGCCGCCGGCATGGCCGCACTGGGCGATGACGCGCTCTGCACCCGGTACCAGGGGGAGACGGACGACCCCTGGAAGAAGCAGGCGATGGAGCCGGAGCTGGCGAAGCGCGGCGTCTACCAGTGCGGGGGCCAGGCGGTGGGTGCGGGGTCCGCCGCGCTCGTGGGCCTCGCGCGTTACGACCGGCCACAGCGCCGGAGCGCCGGGTTCGGGCGCGATCGCGATTGCGATGATTTCAACAGCGCCGCCGAGGCGCAGGCCTTCTTCCTCGCCGAGGGCGGCCCGAGCGAGGATGACCACAGGCTCGACGATGACGGCGACGGTTATGCCTGCTCCTGGGGCGAGGACCTGCGCTCCATGGCCGCCGCGGCCTCGCTCTGAAGCCTCAGCCCGCGGGCATCGGCTCCCAGACCACGAGGATGTTGTCGGATTTCCACAGCGGCCCGGGGTCGGTGAAGGCGCGGGCCTCGCGGCCGCCGAGCGCGCGGTAGAAGGCCCGGGCACCGGCGTTGCCGCGCACCACGGCGAGGCCGGCGCCGGGGTAGCCCGCGGCGGCGAGGGCGCGGAAGGCGTGCGCCATCAACCGCCGCCCCAGCCCGCTGCCGCGGCAGGAGGGGCAGACATAGAGATGCTTCACCTCGCCCAGCGCGCCGTAGACCGCGCTGCCCGGCGGGCCGTGGCTCACAAGGCCGACGATCGCGCCGTCGCGCTCGGCCAGCAGGGTGCCGCGGCGCGGGTCTGCGCCCGAGAGGGCCTCCTGCCACTGCGGCAGGCGCCGGGCCTCGTCGAGGGCGGCGACTGCGTCGGCCGGGGCGAGGGCTGCATAGGTCTCGCGCCAGATGCGCACGTGGAAGGCGGCGGCATCCGCGGCATCCGCCGGGCCGGCGGTGCGCAGGGTGAGGGCGGCCTCAGCCACGCCGCGCCTCCCGGGCCCGGGGCGACAGCGCTCCGTGGCGCGGTACGGGGCGAGGACGAGGACAGGCTGGTCCGGCGTGGGACATGGGCGGAGGCTCCGTGGCAGGTGACAGCGGAGCATGCCGCGGCGGCTCCCCCCGGTCAAACGGTGCCGTTGCCCGAGGCGCCTGCGCCCGGCCGGCCGCCCGGGCCCGCCAGTCACAGCAGAACCAGTGACCGACGGGCCAGTGACAGGGGCGCCAGTGACCGCGGGGCAAGTGAACCTCGGGGGCACAGAGCGCTCCGCCCCCGGCAGCGCCATCGCGCCGCTGATCCCGGTGCTGCCGCGCGGGACGCGACCCCGGGGCACCCGGCTCCGGCCTCATCCCCGCCCCGCGATCCGGCGAGATGCGGGGATTCACGAGGGCCGCCGCACCTCGGGGCACGGAGCGCTCCGCCCCCGCCAACACCATCGCGCCGCTGATCCCGGTGCCGCCGGGCGGGACGCGGCCCCGGGGCGCCCCGCTCCGGCCTCATCCCCCGTCCCGCGATCCGGCGAGATGCGGGGATTGACGCATCGCCCTCCGGCTTCCGATAGTCCGGGGGCAGGCGCCGGCATGAGGGCGGCGCGGCCCGAGGAGACCCCGCATGCCCGCATCTGCCGCCGACCGCCTGCCGTTCTCGCGACCCGAGTATGACCGCCGCCTCAGCCTCACCCGTGCCGCCATGGCGCGCGCGGGGCTGGACGCGCTGTTCGTGGAAGACCCGTCGAACATGGCCTGGCTCACCGGCTATGACGGCTGGTCCTTCTACGTCCACCAGGGCGTGGTGGTGACGGCGGACGGTGCCGACCCCGTGTGGTGGGGCCGGCGGATGGACGCGAACGGCGCCCGCCGCACCGTGTGGATGGAGGAGGCGGACATCCGCTCCTATTCGGACGACTACGTCCAGTCCACCCTGCGCCACCCGATGCAGACCCTCGCCGCGCTCCTGCGCGAGAAGGGGCTGGCGCGCGCCCGCATCGGGGTGGAGATGGAGAACTACTACTTCTCCGCCAAGGCCTATACCACGTTGCTGGCCGAACTGCCGGAGGCCGAGATCGTGGACGCCACCGCGCTGGTGAACTGGCAGCGCACGGTCAAATCCGCCGAGGAGCTCACCTTCATGCGCCGCGCGGCGGCGATCTCGGAACGGCTGGTGGACCTGGTGGCCGCGCGCACCGAACCGGGGCTGAAGAAATCCGACCTCGTGGCCGAGATCCAGGCCGAGGCGATGCGCGGCGCCGGCGGCCACTGGGGCGATTACCCGGCCATCGTGCCCATGCTGCCCTCGGGCGCCGATGCCGCCGCACCGCATCTCACCTGGGATGACAAGCCCTTCCGCGCGGGCGAGGCGACCTTCTTCGAGCTCTCCGGCTGCTACCGCCGCTACCACGCGCCCTTCTGCCGGACGGTGTTCCTCGGCAAGCCGCCACAGGCACTGCGCGACGCGGCGGCCGCGGTCTCCGACGGCATCGCGGCCGGGCTGGACGTGGCCCGCCCCGGGGCGACGGCCGGCGACATCGCCCGCGCGCTCCACGGTGCGCTGGCCCGGGCCGGCATCTCGCGCACCGGGCGCTGCGGCTATGCCATCGGCCTCTCCTACCCGCCGGACTGGGGCGAACGCACCGTCTCGCTGCGCGAGGAGGACGAAACCGTGCTCGCACCCGGCATGACCTTCCATTTCATGCCCGGCCTGTGGATGGACGACTGGGGGTTCGAGACCACCGAGACCATCCTCATCCGCGAGACCGGCCCGGCCGAGACGCTGTGCAACCGCCCGCGCGACCTGATCGTGAAGGCGTGAGTGCCCCCCGCGCGCTTCGCCGCCCCGCCCAAACCGCGTCGCGGGCCGGACCCGATGAGGTGGGTCGCACACCCGTCCCGCCCGCGCTCCACCTCCGCCGCGGCGCCCGGGCGCGCCCCTTTCCCGGACCGGACCCGATGACACCACAGGTTTCGCGCAGCCCGCGCTCCCACCCCACGGCGCCGGGCCACCGCGCCCTGCCGCAGGCGAGGGCCCCCGGCCGCGCGCCGCACGTCCGGCATCGGCCCGGGCAAGGCTCGCGCGGGGGCGGGGCGGAGGGGTTGACGCGGCCGCGGATCGGCCGGATGCGGCACGCCTTGCCCGGCGCGGCCCGGCTGACAGCGGAGGCAGGCGCGGGGCCGTCAGCGGAGGCGGGCGGGGCCGATGCCCCCGTGCGGCGGCCCCTCGTCCCGGCCTGTCCGGGCCGGGACGGGCGGCGCACCGGGCCCGTGTGCGGCGGCGGGCAACAGGCCGGTGCATGGCACGGCGTCCCGGGGTTTCCGGCATGAGCGCTGGGGAGGCCTGGCTGGGCGCCGCCAGCCCCGTCTTCCGCCGCCGCCTGACGGTGGAATGGGGGCAGTGCGACCCGGCGGGCATTGTCTTCCACCCGCGCTACTTCGAGTTCTTCGACTGGAACTGCGTGCTCCTGCTGGAGGCGGCGCTGGGCCTGCGCGAGCGGGCCTGGCGGGCGGAGCTCGGCTATGGCGGCATTCCGGTCGTCGACCTCTCCAGCCGCTTCACCGCGCAGGTGCGCTATGGCGACGAGGTGGAAATCGCCTCCGGCGTCACCCGGCTGGGACGCTCCAGCCTGGAGATCCGCCACGAATTGCGCGCCCCGGCCGGCCTTGCGGTGCAGGCCGCGCAGACCCGGGTCTGGTGCGCGTGGGACGCGAACGGCCGGCTCGTCTCCGCCCCCATCCCCGAAAGGCTCCGCGAGGCGCTGACGCACGGCTGAGGCGCCGAACCGGCGCTCCGGTGCGCAACGCCCGCGCGGCCCGTCCCGGCGGCTGGCGCGGTGCGACGGGGCACCCGGAGGGTCGGGGCCGCGTCGGGCCGCACTCGTCGCGGCCCGGCCGCCGATGCCCGCGCGCGCCATCCCGGCGGCGCGATGGGCACCCGGATGGTCGAGGTCGGCGCGGGCCACGCCAGGCCGCGCTCGCGATGTTCCCACTGCACATGCCCCGACAGGGGAGGCCCGGGAGACAGCGACGTCAGGAGATGCCGGACCTGCGGGCCCGATGTGCTCCGGCGTGCGGGCCCGTTCGGCAGTGGCCGGTCTCGCAGTGCCCGTGCGGGACCGGGGAACCGACGACTTCCGGCATGCGGGCGCGTGCGCCGGTGGCCCGTCCCGCAGCTCGCGCGCGGGCGCGCGGCAGGAGCGGCGCCGGAGGGATTGCGGGGCTTGCGCGTTCGGTGGCGTTCGGCATGCGGGCTCCGGCGGCAACGACCTGCCTTGCAGGGCCGCTCTCGGAAGGCGCCGGGCACTGCCGACCGGGTGGCCGGGTGCGCTCAGCCCCGGGGCGAAGGCAGCGTTGCGCGCGGGGCCAGGGCGGGGGGTGCCGGCCGGTCCGCGGATCGGGCCGCCGCCGGGCAGGCGGGGGCAGCCTGCGCCGCGGCGAGACGCTCCATCGCGTCGCGCAGGGCCGGGCCGTCGACCAGGCCGCCGCGCCCGGAGCGCAGGGCGGCGAGGAGGTCGGCCGCGTCACACAGGTTGCACATCGGGGGTCCTTTCGCTCCGGTCCGCCGGGATGATCGCGCCGGGCCGCGCCGGAGGCAAGCGCGGCATGGCGGCAGGCACGGCATCACAACCGGAGAGTGAAAAGGGAAAGGTTTTGACAACCCTGGAGACTGAAGTCACGCTGAGGGTTCAACGTCGCGATACCGAGGATCGGCATTTGGCCCCACCTGACAGCCGCAAGGACGCGGTGTTCGTCGCCCTGCGCCACGCGATCATCGAGCAGATGATCATGCCCGGAAGCCTGCTGTCTCCCGCCGATCTCGGCGAGGAATTCGGCATCGGGCCGGAACGCACCCACCACGCGCTGATGACCCTGGTCGAGGAGGGGATGGCGGAGATCACCCCCGGACTTCAGTTCCATGTCGCGGATCCGCAACTGGCGGAGGCCGGTGGCCTGTTCGAGATGCGCCGCTGCCTGGAGGCGGACGTGGTGCGGAGGCTGATCCGGCGTCTGACCGCGGGCCACCTGGACGCGATCGAGGCGCACCTGCGCCTGCAGGAGCGGGTGCGCGTTTCCGGCGGCGCGCGGGCGATCCGGGTGGCGGGGGAGTTCCACATCCTGCTCGCGGAGCTGAGCTGCCCCGCCATCATGGTGCGCTACGTGCGCGAGACCGTGTCGCGCAGCTGCTTCGTGCTGGCGCTCTTCGCGCGGCCCTGGTCGGCGGACATGTCGCTGCGCGAGCATTCCGGCATCTTCGAGGCCCTGCGCGCCCAGGACACGACGCTGGGCATGGCCCGGATGGAGCATCACATCGACCTGGTGGAGCAGCGCGCCGCCATCGACGGCCGGCGCAGCCATCCGGACTTCGCCGCCATCCTGCGCCGCTACGTCGAGGATTTCACCCGCTGACCGGGTTGATCGCCGCTTGCGGCGCGCGCGGCCGGCCCGCATGGTCGGCGCATGAAAACCCTGACCCTGCGCCAGATCGAGGCGGTCCGCGCCGTGATGATGACCGGCACCATTGCCGGCGCGGCGAAGCTGCTGCACGTCTCCGCCCCCGGCATCAGCCGGCTGATCAAGCATATCGAGAGCGGGCTGGGCATCCGTCTGTTCGAGAAACAGGCCGGCCTGTTCGTGCCGGCGGCCGAGGCACAGGCGGTGTTCGACCAGATCAACGAGGTCTACCTCAAGATCGAGGGCCTGGACTTCGCGCTCGACAACCTGCGCAAGGGGCGTGACGCGGAACTGGCCTTCGGCTCGGTGCCCTCCATCGCGCAGTTCATGGTGTCGCGCGCCGTGGTGGGGCTGCGCAGGAAATACCCGGAGCTGTTCATCGACCTCAACATCCTCAAGATCGAGGAAACGGTGGATTACCTGCTGCTGGGGCGGGGCGAGCTGGTGGCGATGAGCTATGCCTTCGAGCACCCGCTGCTGGAATTCGTGCCGCTGGGCGCCGGCGTGCTGGTGGCCCTGGTGCCGCAGGCCCACCCGCTGGCCCGCCAGCGCGAGGTTTCGGTGCATGACCTGGTGCACGAGCCGATCATCGGGGTGGACCCGGCCGACCCCTACGGCGCCATCATGGCCCGGCCCTTCGTGGAGGCGGGGCTGACCCTGAACCAGGTGATCCGCGCGCGCTTCGCCCAGACGGTGGTGAGCCTGGTGCGCCACGGGTTGGGGGTGACGGTGATCGACGAATTCTCCGTCGCGGGCCAGTACATGCCCGGCCTCACCCGCATCGCGCTGCGAGAGCAGACCGGCATCCGGGCCTATGCCGCGGTGAAGAAGGGCCGGGTGCTGTCAAGCTTCGCGGACGAGACCATCCACCAGTTGCGCGGCGTGCTCACTCATGCCACCCGGAACCGGCCCTGGGAGGCGCGGCACGATTAACATCATGTTCCGGCGGCGAACGATAAGGTAATTGACGTTAATTCACCCCAGCGGCTATCCCTGAGCCGCCAGCGGCCCCCTCTGCCGAGGGGAACCGCGGCAACGGGAGGATGATCCGTCATCCAAGGACAACACGATTGCACGGCGCCCGCACCCGGGCCGCGCCCTCCGGCGCGCCGGGGCGGAAATTGCGCCTGCAGCGGGATGGTGCCCGAGAGCACCCGATGGGAGAGACTTCGATGAAAACGCTGCTTCGTACCGCGATCTCCGTTCTGGCCCTCACGGCTGGTCCGGCGCTGGCCGACTATCCGCAGCGCGACCTGCAGGGCATCATCCAGTGGGGAGCCGGCGGCTCGACCGACACGGTGATGCGCTCGGTCACGCCGCATGCCGAGGAGGTGCTGGGCGCCGACGTGGTGATGACCAACCGCACCGGCGGCGTGGGCGCCATCGCCACCAAGTTCGCCTATGCCCAGAAGCCGGACGGCTACACCCTGTTGATGGGGGCGGAGAACCCGCTGCTCTACAAGGTGATGGGCCTGTCGGACATCGACTATTCCGAGTTCGTGCCGATCAACCTGCTGGCCCGCGGCGTGCCGCTGGTGGTGGCGCGCCCCGATGCGCCCTTCGACACGTTCGACGAGTTCGTGGCCTACGCGCAGGCGCATCCGAAGGACGTGAAGGTGGGCTCCACCGGCCCCGGCGGCCTCGCCTCCACCGTCACGGCGATGATCCGCTCCAAGACCGAACTGCCGGTCACCGAGGTGCCCTATGACGGCGACGGCCCGGCGCTCACCGCGCTGCAGGGCGGGGCGATCGACGTGATGCCGGCGGTGCTGGGCGCCGCGGTGGAGCAGGTGAAGGCCGGCCGCATGAAGGTGATCGCGCTGATGGATGTCACAGCGAACGACGCGCTGCCCGGCGTCGCCCCGATCACCGACACCCACCCGGAGTTCAAGGACTACCTGCCCTGGGGCCCGTTCTTCGGCGTCTTCGTGAAGAAGGGCACGCCGGAGGAGGCGGTGGCCAAGCTCACCGAAGCCTATGCCGCCGGGGCGGAGAACCCCGATTTCGTGAAGCTCATGGATGGCCGCGGCTATTCGGTGATGAACATGTCGGGCGCCGAGGCCGAGGCCTTCCTCACCCGCTGGCAGTCCGTCACCGCCTGGCTGCTGCAGGACGCGGGCGTGGCCAAGGTCTCGCCCGAGACGCTGGGCATCCCGCGGCCCTGAGCCCCGGGCGCTGACCCCGGAGCGGCTCCCGGCCCGTCGCGCCCCGCGCCGGGCCGGGGGACCGCGGCCCCCCCGCCGGGGGCGCGGCCCGCGTGCCGCTCCCCGCGCTTCCCCAGTCGACAGGACGGGAGACCCCTCATGGACATGTCCCATCGCAAACGCCCCGGCGAGACGATCTTCGCCATCCTGATGCTGGCGCTCAGCCTGTTCCTGCTCTGGCAGGCCGTGGCGATCTCCGGTTTCAGCGCGCTCAGCTCACCCGGATCCTTCCCCATGGCGGCCTCCTTCGTGATGAGCGTGGCCGCCGTGGTGAACCTGGTGCGCACGCTGGGCGCCGGGCCCGAGGGGCCCGGCTTCCTCACCACCATCCTCACCCGGCGGGTGGTGGTGTTCAGCCTGCTGATCCTCGGCTTCGGGCTGCTGCTGGAGCCGGCGGGCTTCCTGCCCGCGGCGCTGCTGTTCCTGCTGGCGGCCATGGGCTTCCTGTGGCGGCGCGGGCCGCTGCGGGTGGCGGGCATCGCGCTGGTCGCGCTGGTCGCGATCTACATCGTCTTCCGCCTGGTGTTCCAGGTGGTGCTGCCCGAGGGGCTGGTGCCCGAGCAGCAGATCCTGTCCGGCATCCGGGCGCAGTTTTCCGCGGAGGCGCCGGAATGACCGAAGCCCTTGGCTATCTCATCTCCTCCTGGATCGACCCGGAGCTGCTGGCGCTCACCGCGCTGGGCACGCTGCTGGGCGTCTACATCGGCGCCATTCCGGGCCTCTCCGTCACCATGGCGGTGTCGATCCTGATCTCCTTCACCTTCTCCTGGGACGTGAACCCGGCGCTCTCGCTGATGGTGGGCATCTTCATGGGCGGGGTCTACGGCGGCTCGCGCACCGCGATCCTGCTCAACATCCCCGGCGCGCCCTCGGCCATCGCCACGGCGCTGGACGGCTACCCGCTGGCCCAGAAGGGCGAGGCGGGCGAGGCCATCGGCCTGTCGACCATCATGTCGGTGGTCGGCGGCTTCGTGGGCATCATCGTGCTGGCGGTCGCCGCGCCGGCGGTGAGCGAGTTCGCGCTCACCTTCCAGCCGCGCGACTACCTGCTGCTCGCGGTGATCGGCATCCTGCTCGTGGGCTCGCTCTCCGGCGAAAGCCTCGCCAAGGGGGTGATGGCCGGTGCCTTCGGCATGCTGATCGGCACCGTGGGGCTGGACCCGCTGACGGCGGAGGAGCGCTTCACCTTCGGCGTGGTGGACCTGTGGAACGGCATCTCGCCCATCGCGGTGATGATCGGGCTCTTCGGCGTGTCCGAGGCGCTGCACCAGCTCCACCACGTGGACACGGCGGCGGTGAAGCAGAAGATCGACCGCATCGTGCCCTCCTGGGCCGACCTGAAGAAATACCTGCCGCTGAGCCTGCAGACCTCCTTCATCGGGGTGATCATCGGCGCCCTGCCGGGCACCGGCGGCGACATCGCGGCCCTGATGGCCTATGACCACGCCAAGCGCGTGACCCGCAACCCCGAGGTGCCCTTCGGCGAGGGCGCGAAGGAAGGGCTCGTCGCCCCCGAGAGCGCCAACAACGCCGCGGTGGGCGGGGCCTACATCCCCATGCTCACGCTGGGCATTCCGGGGGACGCGGTGACGGCCGTCATCCTCGGCGCGCTCTACATCCACGGGCTGAACCCCGGGCCGCTGCTGATGATCGAGAAGCCGGACATGTTCTGGTTCACCGTGGGCAACCTGGTGCTGGCGAACATCTTCGTGCTGATCTTCGGGCTCACCGGCATCAAGGTGTTCACCAGGATCGTGGAATGCCCCAAGGGCGTGCTGATCCCGCTCATCCTGCTGCTCTCCGTGGTGGGTGCCTATGCCATCAACAATTCGGTGACGGACGTGTGGTGGATGCTGGGCTTCGGCGTGCTGGGCTATTTCATGAAGAGCTACGGCTATCAGGTGGGGCCGGTCATCCTCGGGGTGATCCTCTCGCGCCTGATGGACGAGAACTGGCGCCGGGCGATCATCTCCGACCAGGAGAGCATCCCGCGCTTCCTGCACGGGCTGGTGACCTCGCCGCTCTCGCTCGTGCTCACCCTCGCGGTCCTCCTCATCCTGCTGGGCCAGACGCCGGCCTGGCGCCTGCTCCGCCGCTCCTTCGGAAAGGCCTGATCCCATGTCCGACACGCTGAAACTGGGCCTCATCGGCGACAACATCGCCGCCTCCTCCGCCCCGCGCCTGCACGAGCTCGCCGGCCGGATCATGGGGCGCGAGACGCGCTACCTGCGCCTCGTCCCCCGGGAGATGGCGCTCTCCATGCCCGAGATCGTCGCGCAGGTGCGCGCGGAGGGGTACGGCGGGCTCAACATCACCTATCCCTACAAGGAGAAGGTGCTGGAGCTGCTCGACGTGCCGGACCCGCGCGTGGCGCGCATCGGCGCGGTGAACACCGTCTCCTTCACGCCCGAGGGCCCGAAGGGCTACAACACCGACTTCACCGGCTTCATCGCCGGGTTCCGCGCCGCGCTCGGCGCGCGTGCGCCGGGGCCGGTGTGCATGATCGGCGCGGGCGGCGTGGGCAAGGCGGTGGCCTTCGGGCTGATCGAGCTGGGCCTCACCCGGCTGTGCATCGTGGAGCGTGACCTGCCGAAGGCCGAGGCGCTGGCCGGCGCGCTGCGCGCCGCCGCCCCGGGGCTGGAGGTGGTGGTGACCGGCAATGCCGCGGAAGGCTCCGCCGGGGCCGCCGGCCTGGTGAACTGCACGCCGGTGGGCATGGTGGGCTACGGCGGCACGCCGCTGGAACGGCCGCTGATGAAGGGCGCGGAATGGGTGTTCGACGCGGTCTACACCCCGCTCGTCACGCCGTTCCTGGCCGACGCTGAAGCCGAAGGGCTTGCGATCATGTCGGGGTACGAGCTTTTCTTCTACCAGGGCCTGCACGCGGTGGAGATCTTCCACGGCCGGCCGGTGGACGAGGCCGCGCTCCGGGCCGCACTGAAGGAGGGTTGAGATGCGCACATCCATCGCCACCGTCTCGCTGGGCGGCACGCTGCGCGAGAAGCTCGCGGCCATCGCCGAGGCGGGGTTCGAGGGGGTCGAGATCTTCGAGGCCGACATCCTCGCCCATGACGGCCCGCCACGGGAGGTGGGGGCGATGGTGCGCGACCTCGGGCTGGAGATCGTCGCCTTCCAGCCCTTCCGCGACTTCGAGGGCATGCCCGAGCCACAGCGCGCCCGCAACATGGAGCGCGCGCGCCGCAAGTTCGAGCTGATGACCGAACTGGGCACGCAGAACATCCTCGTGTGCTCCAACTGCTCGCCGCGCAGCCTTGGCGGCATCGACCGTGCGGCGGAGGACCTGCGCGAGCTGGCCGGCATCGCCGAGGGCTTCGGCGTGACCATCGGTTTCGAGGCGCTGGCCTGGGGCCGCCACGTGTCGGACTACCGCGACGCCTGGGAGATCGTGCGCCGCGCCGACCACCCGCGCCTCGGCATCATCCTCGACAGCTGGCACATCCTCTCGCGCGGCCACCCGGTGGACGCGATCCGCGCCATCCCGGCGGACCGGATCACCTTCGTCCAGCTCGCCGACGCGCCGCGCCTCGACATGGACCTGCTGCAATGGTCGCGGCATTTCCGCAATTTTCCCGGCCAGGGCGACCTGCCGATCGCGCGCTTCATGGAGGCGCTGGACGCCACGGGCTATGACGGCTGGCTCTCCCACGAGATCTTCAACGACCGGTTCCGCATGGCCTCCCCGCGCCGCATCGCGGAGGACGGCGAGCGCTCGCTGATCTGGCTCACGGAAGCGCGGCGCAACCTGCCGCCGCGGGTGAAGCCGGAGCGGGTGGAATGGGTGGAATTCGCGGTGGACGAGGAGGGGGCGCAGAAGCTCGGCGCCCTGTTCCGCACCCTGGGCTTCGCCCATGTCGGCCGGCACCGCTCCAAGCAGGTGCAGCGCTGGGCGCAGGGCGCGATCAACCTCGTGCTCAACACCGACGCGGAGGGGTTCGCGAACTCGCACCACGTGGTGCATGGCCCCTCGGTGGTGGCGCTGGGCCTGCGGGTGGACGATGCCGCCCGGGCGCTGGACCGGGCGGAGGCGCTGCGCATGCGCACCTTCCGCCAGCCGGTGGGCCCGGGGGAGCTGGAGATCCCCGCCATCCGCGGCCTCGGCGGCGCGCTCAACTATTTCGTCGACGGGCAGAGCGACCTTGCCCGGGTGTGGGAGATCGAGTTCGAGACCCTCGCTCCCGTGCCGCCCGGCCCGCTCACCGGCATCGACCACATCGCCCAGTCCATGCCGCCGGAGGAGATGCTGAGCTGGCGGCTCTACTACCTCTCGCTGTTCGATTTCGAGACCACGCCGCAGGTGGATGTGGTCGACCCCGCCGGGGTGGTGGAGAGCATGGCGGTGCAGGACGCGGGCCGCGCGGTGCGCATCTGCCTCAACTCCTCGCAGTCCACCCGCACCATGGCGGCACGCTTCATGTCGGAATACTTCGGCGCCGGGGTTCAGCACCTCGCCTTCGCCACCGCCGACATCTTCGCCGCCGTCGCCGCCTTCGAGGCCGCGGGCGTGGCGCTGCTGCCGATTCCGGAGAATTACTACGACGACCTGGAAGCGCGCTTCGACCTGGACCCCGACCTGGCCGACCGCCTGCGCCGCCACAACGTGCTCTACGACGAGGACGAGAGCGGCCGTTACTTCCAGGTCTACACCGGCGTCTTCGCGGAGCGGTTCTTTTTCGAGGTGGTCCAGCGGGAGGGCTACGCCGGCTTCGGCGCCCCGAACGCCCCGATCCGCCTCGCCGCTCAGACCCGCCTCGCCGCACATTTCGCCATGCCGAGAAGCTGAGCCGGGCCGGCCCCGCGCGGGCCGGTCAGAAGATGAAATCGTCCGCGGTGAGGGTCAGCCCGGCGGCGTCCTCCAGGCGGATGGCGAAATCGGCCTGGCCGTCGCCGTCGGTATCGGCCTCGATGCGCAGCTCGGTGCCGGAGACGACCGCGTGCAGCTCGCCCGCGCTGCCGGTGAAGGCGGCGCCGCCGATCCAGGTGAAGGCGTCCTGCGCGCCGCCGGCCACGGCGTCGACGCGGTGCAGGTCGAACAGGTCCTCGCCCTGGCGGAAGTCGCGCACGAGGTCGGCATCGGCCGCGGTGCTCTCGCCCGCGTCGCGGTAGATGAAGCGGTCCGCGCCGCCGCCGCCGCCCAGCACGTCGGCGCCCAGCCCGCCGACCAGCCGGTCCGCGCCATCGTTGCCGTAGATCCGGTCAGCGCCCGCGCCGCCGGAGATCAGGTCATCCCCGTCGCCGCCCAGGATGCGGTCCGCCTCGTTCTGGCCGCAGATCTGGTCATTGCCGGCGCCGCCGTAGATCAGGTCACGGCCGGCGAGGCCGTTCATCATGTCATCGCCGTCGCTGCCCAGCAGGCTGTCGTTCCCGGCGGTGCCGAGCAGGGGCGCGCCGCTGTCGTCCAGCGGGTTCGCGGCCAGGAACACGTCCTTGCGGCCGTTGGTGTCGTTCAGCAGCAGGTTGTCGGCCCAGGAATCGAAGGTGATCCAGTGCCCGTCCGCCGAGATGCGGGGCAGGGCGGCGGCATCGTTGCCGGGCACGCCGGCGGCATTGCGGTCCACCATCGCGGTGCGGCCGGTGAGCCGGTCATGCACGTAGATGTCGTTCGGCAGGTCGTCATCCCCGGCGAGGCCGTTGCCGGAGAAGGCGATGTAGCGCCCGTCGCCGGAAACGCTGGGGCTCTCGGCCGGGGTGGCGGGGCCGCCCAGCCCCAGGGCCACGGTGCGGCCGCTGTCCACGTCGTAGACGAAGATGTCGCCCGGAACGCCGGTGCCGCCCGCCACGGCGAGATCCTCCGCCGAGGTGAGGAACACCAGCGTCGAGCCATCCGCCGAGAGCGCCGCCGCGCCGGAGGGCCCGCCCGCCGGGCCGCCGGCCGCGGTGCTGGTGACGAGGCGGCTCTCCCCGGTCATCACGTTCATCACGCGCAGTTGCAGGATCGGCACGAAGACATCGTCCTCGCGCACGAAGGTCTCGTCGGTATAGGCGAGGGTGCGGCCGTCCTGCGACAGCGCCTCGTAATGCTGGGAGGAATCGTGCCCGGGCAGGGACTGCACCGTGTCGAGGCGGCGCAGCGTGTCGGTCGTGCTGTCCCAGACGACGAGATCGGTGAGGCCCTCGCGGCCGGTGATGTCCGTCGCGGTGGTGCGGAACACCACCATGCGGCCGTTGCCGGAGATGACCGGGGCGAAGCTGTCGCCGTTCAGCGCGAGGCCGGCCGCCGTGTCCGACAGGCGCACCAGGCTGCCGCGGGCCAGGTCGGCCAGGAAGATGTCGCTGGCGCCGTTCACGTCGCGCGCGGAGAGGTTGCTGGCCTCGGACTGGAACACCGCGAAGCGGCCGTTGTCCGACAGTTCCACCGCGCCAGAGGCGCCGTTGCCGCCCACGCCGGGGCGCAGCTCGGAGAGGCGGCGGGTCTCGCCCCGGGCCATGTCGCGCACGAAGATGTCGAGCTGGCCCTCGTCATCGCCCGCCACCAGCGTGTCGGCATAGGAGGTGAAGGCCACGAAGCGGCCGTCGCCCGACACGGCAGAGCGTGTGCTCGTGCCAGCCGCCTGGCTGCCGTCTGTGTCTAGCGATGCGCGTCTCAGTGCCATGAACCTGCTCGTACCGGAAGAAAGGAAACGGGGAAGGCGGCGATGCACGCCCCGGGCCTGGCTTCTCCTGAAGCTCTCCCCCCTGCACGGCCCATTTTAGTCAACAAAGTGTTAATTGCACTTTAATTCCGGGGAATTGGTTAACGGGCGGGCAGGGCTGCCCGCAGAAGCGGCAGCCAACGGGCTTGCACAGTCTGCATGGCGCGGTGCACACTCGTGCCAACCACAAGGGCAAAAACAGGGTGGTCCGAGAGTGACATTCTACGAAATGGCTTCCGACACGGGCGCAACACGGCCGCCCTACGAACAGATCGTCAGGTGGATCGAGGAAAGCGGTTTCGAGACCCTGCGCAAGCGCAGCGAGGAGGCGGAGGCAATCTTCCGCCGCATCGGCATCACCTTCGCCGTCTACGGCGAGGGCGGGGACCCGGAGCGTCTCATCCCCTTCGACCTCATCCCCCGGGTGTTCAGCGCGCTGGAATGGCGCCAGCTCGACCGGGGCATCCGCCAGCGCGCGCAGGCGCTCAACGCCTTCCTCTATGACGTCTACCACCGCGGCGAGATCATTCGCGCCGGGGTGGTTCCGGCCAGCCTGGTCTATCGCAACGACGCCTTCCTGCCGCAGATGATCGGCTTCGATCCGCCGGGGAAGGTCTACAGCCACATCGTGGGCATCGACATCGTGCGCACCGCCGGCACTTCCTTCCAGGTGCTGGAGGACAATTGCCGCACCCCTTCGGGCGTGAGCTACATGCTGGAGAACCGCGAGATCCTGATGCGCATGTTCCCCGAGCTGTTCTCGGGCGGCGCGGTGGAGCCGGTGGACAGCTACCCCCAGCAGCTGCGAAAGACGCTGGAGGAGCTTGCACCGGCCGCCTGCACCGGCGACCCCACCGTGGTGGTGCTCACCCCCGGGTCGCTGAACTCCGCCTATTACGAGCATTCCTTCCTCGCCGACCTGATGGGCGTGGAGCTGGTGGAGCCGCAGGACCTGTTCGTGGACGAGGGCAAGGTGTGGATGCGCACCACGCTGGGCCCGCAGCGGGTGGACGTGATCTACCGGCGTATCGACGACGATTACCTCGACCCGCTGAACTTCCGCCCGGACTCGATGCTGGGCATCGCCGGCATCTTCGATGTCTACCGCGCCGGCGGCGTGACCCTGTGCTCGGCGCCGGGCTCGGGCGTGGCGGATGACAAGGCGATCTACACCTACGTGCCGGAGATGATCCGCTTCTACCTCGGCGAAACGCCGATCCTGGAGAACATCCCCACCTACAAGTGCGGCAACCGGGACGAGTGCACCTATGTCCTCGACCATCTCGACGAACTGGTGGTCAAGGAGGTGCACGGCTCGGGCGGCTACGGCATGCTGATCGGGCCGAAATCGACGAAGGAGGAGCGCGAGGCCTATGCCCGGCGCATCATCGCCGACCCGGAGGATTTCATCGCCCAGCCGACGCTGGATCTCTCCACCGCCCCGACCCTGGGCGGGGCGGAGCTGGCGGGGCGGCACGTCGATTTCCGCCCCTTCTGCCTCATCGGCCAGCAGATCCGCCTCGTGCCGGGCGGCCTCACGCGCGTGGCCCTGCGCGAGGGGTCTCTGGTCGTGAACTCCAGCCAGGGTGGCGGAGTGAAAGACACCTGGGTTCTGAGGGACTGACATGCTGAGCCGGACCGCAGAGAACCTCTATTGGATGTCGCGCTATCTCGAGCGCGCGGAAAGCACGGCGCGGCTCATCGAGATGGGCCAGCGCATGGCCCTTCTTCCGGGCTCGGCCGAGCGCGCCGAATGGCGCTCGGTCATCCTCGCCACCGGGGCCGAGGATTATTTCGAGGACGGAAAGCCGATCAACGAGGCCGCCATCGTGCGCGGCCTCGTGCTCGACCAGGACAATCCCGCCTCCATCCACGCCTGCCTCAGCCGGGCGCGGGCGAACGCGAAGGCGATCCGCACCGCCCTCACCCAGGAAATGTGGGAGGCGCTGAACGACGGCTGGCGCCGGCTGGAGAACGTGGACGAGATCACCGCGCGGCGCGAGCTGCCCACCATCCTCGATTGGGTGAAGGCCCGGGCGGCGATGTTCCGCGGCGCCTCGGAAACCTCCATGCTGCGCAATGACGGATACGCCTTCCTGCGCCTGGGCGGCCACATGGAGCGCGCGGACATGACGCTGCGGCTGCTCAACGTGAAATACTTCGTGCTGCTGCCGGAGAGCGACATCGTCGGCGGCGGGCGGGACCACCACCAGTGGACCTCGGTGCTCTGGGCGCTCTCGGCCATGCGCTCCTTCCACCACATCTACAAGGGCGATTACGCGCCGTGGAAGATCGCCGATTTCGTCATCCTGAACGGGGCCTTCCCGCGCTCGATCACCTTCTGCTATCGCCAGATCAGCCAGACGCTGGACCACCTGGAACTGGCCTACGGCCAGCGCCATCCCTGCCATGACATCGCCTCCGCCGGGCTCGACCGGCTGAACGAGGTCGGCATCGGCGAGGTGTTCCGCAACGGGCTGCACGAGTTCGTGGACGAGTTCATCGGCGTCACGGCGAAGCTTTCCCGCGAGGTTTCCCTCGCCTATCATTTCTGAGGGTCCCATGCGCCTCTCCGTGAGACATCGCACCACCTACACCTACGACCCGGAGGCCGACCGCGTGGCGCTGCGGCTGAAGCTCTACCCCTCCACCCATTCCGGCCAGCGCGTGCTGGACTGGTCGGTGAGCGTGAACGGCGACACGGTCGCCCCCCTGGTGCGGGACGCCTACGGCGACCAGATCGGGCTGTGGAACCACATGACCCCGCTGGGCGCGGCGGAGATCGTGGCCAGCGGCACCGTGGAGGTGACCGATACCACCGGGATGATCCGCGACCTGCCGTCCCACCCGCCGCCGGGCATCTTCCTGCGCGACACGGCCCTCACAGAGCCGGACGCGGCCCTCCTCGCCTTCGCCCGGGCGATCACGGCGGAGAGCGAGCTGGAGCGGGCGCATTCCCTCTCCGCCGCGGTGACGGAGGCGGTGGAATACCGCCCCGGCCTCACCGATGCGAAGACCACCGCGGCCCAGGCCCTCGCCCTCGGCGCCGGGGTCTGCCAGGACCATGCGCATGTGTTCATCGCCGCGGCGCGCAGCATCGGCATTCCGGCGCGCTACGTCGTGGGCTACCTGCTCACCGACGACGAGGAGAACACCCTGGTCGAAACTCATGCCTGGGCGGAGGCGCATGTCACCGGGCTGGGCTGGATCGGCTTCGACCCGTCCAACGCCGTCTGTCCGACGGACCGCTACGTGCGCCTGTCCTGCGGGCTGGACGCGCCGGATGCGGCCCCGGTGAACGGCAACGTGCTCGGTCAGCCGGACATCGGCTTCGACACCGATGTCACCGTGATCCAGGGTCAGCAGCAGCAGAGCCAGTCGCAGGGATGACACGCCCGCCGGCCGGCCGCCGGCACCGGCAAGTTCGCCCTTGAAGCGTGCCGCGGGCCGCTGATACAGCCCGAGGAGGAGCAGGCGCGCGGCGTCAGCCGCCCCATGCCGTCCGGCGCCGGGGCCAGGACCGGGAAGACACCGATGAACCCCATCCGTGGCATCGTGCTGAAGGTGATGTCTGTCGTCATCTTCATGGTGATGTCGGCCTTCATCAAGGCCACCGCCGCGGAGGTTCCGCCCGGCGAGCAGGTGTTCTTCCGCTCCTTCTTCGCGATTCCCCCCATCGTGGCCTGGCTGTGGTGGCGGCGCGAGTTTCCCGCCGCGCTGCGCAGCAACAACCCGATGGGGCATTTCTGGCGCTCGCTGGTGGGTGTCTCCTCGATGGGGTGCAGCTTTCTCGCGCTCGGCCTCCTGCCGCTGCCCGAGTCGGTGGCCATCGGCTATGCCTCGCCGCTGCTGGCCACCATCTTCGCCGCCATGTTCCTGGGCGAGAACGTGCGCGCCTACCGCATCGGCGCGGTGGCGCTCGGCCTTGCCGGTGTGGTTCTGGTGCTCTCGCCGCGCATGACCACCGTGGACCCCTCGCTCGCGACCAGGATGGAGACGGTCGGCGCCTTCGCGGCCCTCACCGGGGCCGTGTTCGGCGCGCTGGCGGCGATCTTCGTGCGCAAGCTGGTGCAGAAGGAACCGGCGGCGGCCATCGTGTTCTACTTCAGCGTCATCGCGTCCGTGCTGTCTCTGGTCACGCTGCCCTGGGGCTGGGTGTGGCCGCGCTGGGAGATGCTGGCGATGCTGGTGGCGGCAGGGCTGTTCGGCGGGGTGGGGCAGATCCTGATGACCTCCTCCTACCGCCACGCGGAGACCTCGGTGATCGCCCCCTTCGAATACACCTCGATGGTCTTCGCGCTGGGGCTTGGCTATTTCGTCTTCGCCGAAGTGCCGACCTGGACGATGGTCGGCGGCGCGGCGCTGGTGGTGACGGCCGGCCTGCTGATCATCTGGCGCGAACACGCCCTGGGCATCGAGCGCAAGCGCGCCCGCAAGGCGATGACCCCGCAGGCCTGACGCCCGGTCCGCCAGCGGCCCTCCCCGTGGCGTGATGTTCCCCGGCGGCGTGGCCCCCCCTGTGCCGCGATATGCTCCGGCGACGCGATATGCTCCGGCGACCCGATATGCTCCGGCGACGTGATGTACCCGGGCCGCGCGATGTACCCGGGCGACGCCCCTTGTGGACGCGCCTCACCCGTGGTCATCTCCTGCGCCACCGCCGCGCGCAGCGGAGGCCCCGCGGGCACCTCCGTGCGACCCCGCGCGCGCCCCGAGGGCGGCGCCGGGGCGAGGGGTCAGCGCGGGTCCTGGTCCAGTCGGACGTTCTGCATCTTGTAGACCTCCGCGGAGGACCAGTTCATCGTGTTCAGCGCATAGGGCGCGGCCACCCCGATGCCCACGATGGCCAGAACGGCGAGGATGAAGGCTTTCATGTGCGGCTCCCTGGTCAGCGGGTTGCGTCCCGCAGGTAGTCTATCAGATCGGTACGGTCCTGCGCGCGGGTGATGCGCTGCATCGGCATCTTCGATCCCGGTGTATAATGCTCCGGCCCGAGATCGAACAGCCTGTCGAGGGTCTCCGGCGACCAGATGATGTCCGAGCTGCCGAGCGCCTCGGAATAGCCGTAGCCGGGCAGGGTTCCGGCCTTGCGCCCGAAGATCCGGTGCAGGCTCGGCCCGGCGCGGCGGGCATCCTGCGGCGTGAGCGTGTGGCAGACGGAACATTTGCGCGCGAACTGCCGCTCGCCATTGCTCACGCCGGCGGCATCGACCTTGAAGCGCGGGCCCGCGCCACCGGGGAACAGCGGCCCGGCCGGCCCGTCCACAGGCCAGATCACCGCGTGAGCGGCCAGCCCCGCGGCCACGAGTCGTGTCTCGTCGAGGAAGGCGAGTGCCCAGATCGGCCCGCCGCTCCCGGACGCGGGGATCGCGCGCAGCGGCGTCCAGTCGGAGGTCCTGACCAGCGTGATCGCCCCCTGTCCGTCCCCCGCCGCGAGCAGCGCGCCGGAGGGCGTGGCGGCGAGGGCGAGCACGGGCGTGCGCTCGAGCGCCAGTTCCGCCAGCGGCGCCTCCGAGGCGAGGTCGATGGCACCGATATGCCCGTCCACCGTACCATAGGCCAGCCATCCGGGCCCGGGCACCAGGACGTTGATGCCGAAACCGCCCCTGAGCACGTCGCGCCGGGGCTCCAGCCCTTCCGGGCCCAGCTCCCAGCGCCGCAGGGTGCCATCGGCGGACGCCGAGTAAAGCCGGTCCGGCCCGGCGAAGGCCACGGCGTTCACCGCGCCGGAGCCGGCCTGCTCCAGCCCCAGAAGCCGGCCGGTGTCGATATCCCACAGGCCGACGGCCCCGTCCCAGCTCGCCGAGGCGAAGCGCCTGCCGTCCGGCGAGAGGGCGAGGCCCATCACCTTGCCCTTGTGGCCGGTGAAATGCCGCAGGGCCGTGCCCGTCTCCGTGTCCCAGGCGATGATGTCGAAATCGTCCCCGCCCGAAAGCAGGCGGCCGGGCCCGGCGCCGATGGCGACATTCACCGCCGCGGCATGGCCTTCGAGCCAGCGCAGATGGGCACCCGAGAGGCTCCACAGCCCCACGGAATTGTCGAAGCTGGCGCTGAGGATCAGCTCTCCCGCCCGGGACAGGCCCTTCACCGGCCCGCCATGCCCGGTGAGCGCGGTTTGCGCCGCGCCGGCCTGTGCGACCAGGCCGACGAGCAGCGCGGCAAGGGCCCGGCAGGCCGGGATCATTCGGCGGGCGTGCGCCGGGAGGTGCGGGCGCTCACTTCGTCGACCCAGAGATTGTGGTGCTCGCGGGCCCAGTTGAGATCCACGTCGCCGGAGCCCATGGCGTCGAAGGCGCCCTCCATGCCCAGCGTGCCGATGTAGATATGGGCGATGACGATCGCGATCATCACCAGCGCCACGGCGGCGTGCCAGATGGTCTGGTACTGCATTTCCTGCAGGGCGGTGACCGGCTGGCTCACGTCGATGCCGATGAAGGACAGCGACAGGCCGATGTCATGGAAGAAGCCGAAGGTCTTGCCCATCAGCCCGGTCTGGAACGGGAACAGCAGCGCGATGCCCGACAGGCTGAGCGAGGCGCCGAGCAGGATGACCGACCAGAAGATCAGCTTCTGCCCGGCGTTGAACTTGCCCGCGTCGGGGTGGGAATGCTCGGAGAACAGCCCGCCGCCCTTCATCAGCCAGACCAGGTCGCGCGGGTGGGGAATGTTGCGGCCCACCCACATCACGAAGATCAGGATGAGCCCCAGCATGAAGGCCCAGGCGATGTTGTTATGCACCCATTTGCCCCACCAGGCGGTGAGGGAGTAGGCCTCGTGGCCGATGATCGGCAGGATGTACTCCCGCCCGTAAAGCAGGTTCAGGCCGGTTAGGGCGAGGGTGACGAAGCTCACCGCCAGGATCCAGTGGCCGAAGCGCTCGATGCCGCCGAAGCGTTTGATGCGGACGGAGGAGGGGCCGGCGGAGATGCGGATGCGACCGCGGATCAGGTAGAACAGCGCCAGCAGCACGATCATGCCGGCGGGGAAGATCAGCCCGTATTCCGGCAGCGGCCCGCGGCGCAGCAGCCGCCACTCCTCGCCATAGGGCTGGACCAGCGTCGCCGAAAGCTTGTTGGGGATGGAGACGGTGGTGGTGAAGCCGTCCTCGTCCGCGCCACGGTCCCCGCCAACGTAGCGCCACATCTCGGACCGCGCCGGGCGTTCGGTGATCTTGCCCGGAACATCGGACATGCCGGTGGAGTCGGGCGTCGCATTGGTCACCGCGTTCGCCGGCGGGCGTACCGACTGTGCGTCGGCCATGGTCACGAACCCCGCCAGCGTGACGGCCAGCAGTAGAAGCGAGAGCCCCAGGGCGCCGGCGGCAACGCGCAGCCGGCGCTTGCGGCGGCGCTCGAAGCGCGGGCTGGGAACCCCGCCGGCGGGGCGGGAGGCGGCGGCGCTGGCGCGCTGGGAGGATCGGGGCATGCGGGACCTCACGCGTCTTGTCGTCGGATGGCGCGCCGGGCAGGGCCGGCCTGGCGCGACGGGGCGCGGGCCCCGCGGGGCCCGCGCAGGCGGAGGGATCAGCTGTCGTTCTGCTTGCCGTAGGCGGTGCCCCAGCCCCAGGTGTCACCACCGAAGCCCCGGGCCACCACACGCTCGCGGAAGATGTTCGACACGTCGTTCGCGTCTCCCGCCAGCAGGGCCTTGGTCGAGCACATTTCCGCGCAGATGGGCAGCTTGCCCTCGGCGATGCGGTTGCGGCCGTACTTGCGGAACTCGGCGGGGGAATTGTCCTCCTCCGGGCCGCCGGCACAGAAGGTGCACTTGTCCATCTTGCCGCGCGAGCCGAAGTTTCCGGCCTGCGGGTACTGCGGCGCGCCGAAGGGGCAGGCGTAGAAGCAGTAGCCGCAGCCGATGCACAGGTCCTTGGAGTGCAGGACGATTCCGTCCTCGGTCTTGTAGAAACAGTCCACCGGGCAGACGGCCATGCAGGGCGCGTCGGCGCAGTGCATGCAGGCCACGGAGATGGATTTCTCCCCCGGGCGGCCGTCATTGATGGTCACCACCCGGCGGCGGTTGATGCCCCAGGGGATCTCGTGCTCGTTCTTGCACGCGGTGACGCAGGCGTTGCATTCGATGCAGCGTTCGGCGTCGCAAAGAAAGGCTGCTTTTCCCATCGTGCTCTCCCTCAGGCTTTCATGATCTGGCAGAGGGTGGCTTTCGTCTCCTGCATCTGCGTGACGGAGTCGTAGCCATAGGTCTGCGCGGTGTTGCTTGATTCGCCGAGCACGATCGGATCGGCCCCCTCGGGGTACTTGTAGCGCCGGTCCTCACCCTGCCAGATGCCGCCGAAGTGGAAGGGCATGAAGGCAACGCCCCGGCCCACCCGCTCGGTGATCATCGCGGCGACGCGGATGCGGCCCTTGTCCGGGCCTTCGACCCAGACATACTCGCCGTCCTTGATGCTGCGGTCGTTCGCGTCGCGCGGGTTGATCTCGATGAACATCTGCTGCTGCAGCTCGGCCAGCCAGGGGTTGGAGCGGGTCTCGTCGCCGCCGCCCTCGTATTCCACCAGACGCCCGGAGGTGAGGATGATCGGGTAGGTTTCCGAGAAATCCTGCTTCTGGATCGAGGCGTAGAGCGTGGGCATGCGCCAGTCGCGCCGGTCCTCGTAGGTGGGGTAATCGGCCACCAGGTCGCGGCGGCTGGTGTAGAGCGGCTCGCGGTGCACCGGCACGGGGTCGGGGAAGTTCCACACCACGCAGCGGGCCTTGGCGTTGCCGTAGGGCGCGCAGCCGTGCTCGATGGCGACGCGCTGGATGCCGCCGGAAAGGTCGGTCTTCCAGTTCACCTTGCCCACTGCATCGGCTTCCGAGGAGCCGGCGACGGCCTCGATGGAGGCGCGCTCATCCGCCGTGAGGTCCTTGTCCCAGCCGAGCTGGGTCAGCATGGCCATGGTGAACTCGGGGTAGCCGTCCTCGATCTCCGAGCCCTTGGGCCAGGAGCCTTCGGCGAGCAGGTTCTCGCCGTCACGCTCCACGCCGAAGCGGGCGCGGAAGCCCATGCCGCCGTCCTTCACGTGCAGGTCGGTGTTGTAGAGCACCGGCGAGCCCGGGTGGTTCATCTCCGGTGTGCCCCAGGCCGGCCAGGGCAGGCCGTAATAATCCCCGTCGCAGGGGCCGCCATTGGCGCGCAGCGTGGTGCGGTCGAAGGTGGCCTGGTTCTCCATGTGGGCGCGCAGGCGCTCCGGGCTCTGGGCGGTGTAGCCTACGGTCCACATGCCGCGGTTGAACTCCCGCGTCAGGTCCTCGATGAGCGGCTCGTCGCCGTTCACCTCGATGTTGCGGAAGATCCGGTCGGAGAAGCCGAACTTGTCGGAGAACAGCTTCAGGATCACGTGGTCGGGCCTGGATTCGAACAGCGGTTCGACCACGCGCTCGCGCCACTGCAGCGAGCGGTTGGAGGCGGTGACGGAGCCGTAGCTCTCGAACTGCGAGCAGGCCGGCAGCAGCCAGACATTGTCCGTGCGGTCATGCATGATGGCCGAGATGGTGGGGTAGGGGTCCACCACCACCAGCATGTCGAGCTTTTCCATCGCCTGCTTCATCTCGGGAAGGCGGGTCTGGGAGTTCGGCGCGTGGCCCCAGAACACCATGCAGCGCAGGTTGGCCGGCTGGTCGATGTTCTCCGCCGGCTCCAGCACGCCGTCGAACCAGCGCGACACCGTGATGCCCTTGGCCTCCATGATGTCCTTGGAGGCGAAGCGGGAGGCGAAGTAGGCGTAATCCTCCTCCCACACCCGGGCCCAGTGTTTCCACGAGCCCTCCGTCAGGCCGTAATATCCGGGCAGCGTGTCGGCGAGCACGCCGAGATCTGTGGCCCCCTGCACGTTGTCATGGCCGCGGAAGATGTTGGTTCCGCCGCCGGGCTTGCCCATGTTGCCCAGCGCGAGCTGGAGGATGCAGTAGGCGCGGGTGTTGTTGTTGCCGGTGGTGTGCTGGGTGCCGCCCATGCACCAGATCAGCGTGCCGGGGCGGTTCTCCGCCAGGGTGCGGGCGACGCGGTGCATCTGCTCCTCGGGCACGCCGGTGACACGTTCGACCTCGTCGGGTGTCCACTTCTTCACTTCCTCGCGCACCTGGTCGAGGCCCCAGACGCGCTGGTTGATGTATTCCTTGTCTTCCCAGCCGTTCTCCAGCACGTGCCAGAGCAGGCCCCAGATCAGCGCCACGTCTGATCCGGGGCGCATGCGCACGTATTCGGTGGCATGGGCGGCGGTGCGGGTGAAGCGCGGGTCACACACGATCAGCGGCGCGTTGTTCTGCTCCTTGGCCTTCAGCACGTGCTGGAGCGAGACCGGATGCGCCTCGGCAGGGTTGCCGCCAATGATGATGATCGCCTTGGAATTGTGGATGTCGTTGTAGGAGTTCGTCATGGCGCCGTAGCCCCATGTGTTCGCAACCCCGGCGACGGTGGTGGAGTGGCAGATGCGGGCCTGGTGGTCGACGTTGTTCGTGCCCCAGTAGGCGGCGAACTTGCGGAACAGGTAGGCCTGTTCGTTGGAGTGCTTGGCCGAGCCCAGCCAGTAGACGCTGTCCGGCCCGCTCTCCTCGCGGATCTTGAGCATGCCGTCGCCGATCTCGTTGATGGCGTCGTTCCAGGACATGCGCTCCCACTTGCCGCCCACGAGCTTCATCGGGTATTTCAGCCGGCGCTCGCCATGGGCGTGTTCGCGCACCGAGGCGCCCTTCGCGCAATGGGCGCCCAGGTTGAACGGGCTGTCCCAGCCGGGTTCCTGCCCGATCCAGACGCCGTTCTGCACCTCGGCCATCACCGTGCAGCCCACGGAGCAATGGGTGCAGACCGATTTCACCGTCTTGATCGCGCCGCTGGCCGCGGTTTCGGCCGTGGCCTTGCGTACCGTGCCGACGCCGGCGCCGGCAATGGCGGCCAGGCCGCCCACGGCAAGGCCGGAGCGGCCGAGAAAGGTGCGCCGGTCCATTCCTTCCGCGCGTCCGCCCGCCGGGCGCCCCGCGAGGATGGATGCGGCCCGGCCGTTCTGCGCTGTCCCGTCAGTACGCTTCCTGAGCATGGGAAACTCCACTCTGTCCTGGGCGCTCCGGCCCGTATGGCTGTCAGGCGCGCGGACGAACCGCCCGGCGCCCGTGGCTTCAGGCCGCGATCAGCGGCAGGTCTCGTAGTATTTCAGCACATGTTCGGTCTTGCGCAGGCCGAGGCTGGTGGGCTTGACCTCCTCCGCCGCGGCGGCGGGCCCGGTGCCTGCGATGCCGCCCACCGCGACCGCCGGCAGCCCGGCCAGGCCGAGGCGCAGCAGATCGCGCCGGGACGTGTCGGTCTCTTCGGTCTTGCGCGTCATGTGCCTTCTCCTCCTGCTCGCCCCGTCGGGGCGTGATTTGCGTGGGGTCTGCCGCGCCGGCCACCCTGGCCGCCGGCATGTCCCGAATGTCCCGGCCCGTGTGTGCCGCGGACCTGTCTCCTGCGCCTTGCCCGGCCCCTAGGGAGCGGGCCCTGTCTCCCCCTCCGGCCTCCCGCCCCCTGCCGGCTGGTCGGGCGGTCCGGCCCCTGCTCCGCCGACCCCGGCGCGGCCATTTGGCATCCGAAGTCCTGAAGACTTTGTTAACCAGGGGCCTGCCAGGGGCGGTGAGCGGCCGGTCACGGGTCCGTGCCGCCGCCGAGGCGGAACGCCTCGCGTTCGATCTCGATCATCAGCCGGCCCAGCGTGCCGACGGGGGCGTAGAACACCGAGGCCCGCGCGGCTTCCAGGTCGGAAAAGAAATGCGCCGCCCAGGGCGCGAGATGTGTGGCGAAGAACTCCCGCTGGGCGGGCAGGGGCAGCGGCGCCCCGAAGCGGCCGCGGATCAGCCCGGACATGATCTCGCACAGCGAGGCGATGTTGTCCTCCGGCTCGAACACGGCCTCGGCGCGGGCCACCGCATGGCGGGCCATGTCCTGGCGCAGGCGCGCGAGCGGCTTCTCGTTGAGGAACCCGGTCATGTAGAAGGAGGCGTAGGGCACCAGTTCACCGCGGCCGAGGCCGATGAACAGGTCGTTGAACTCCCGGCGGACGGTGGTGGTGGACATGCTGCGGGCCACTGCCGCGAGCGCCTCGATGGCGCGGCCGATGTCGGTGTCGTCTCCGGAGAGGGCGGACAGGCGGCGGAGCATCGCCGTGTCGGCGGGGCGCACGAGCAGCCCGGCGAGGAACTCGTAGAAATCGGCGCGCACCCGGTCTTCTTCCGCAACGGCGGCGAGGTCCTGGATTTCCCGAGGCGTCTTCTTGTCTCCGGACATGGCGCCGGCTGCTCCCCATTCACGTGCTGGCTGCCCCGGTGACGGGGCGCTGGCGGAGGCCCAGCTTGCCTCAGTTCGGGGGGATAAGTCCAGAAGGTTTTGCGAACAGCCTCAAGGTCTTCACGAGGTATTTGAACAATCCGGTGCAAATCGGAAGCGCATTGCGCTGCGGCGTGCCGACGGGTGCGCCGCAGCATCGGTGTCCAGCGCCAACAGGGGCGCGCTTTCCGCGTCCGGAGCGGCGGGGGCCGCGCCTGTTCCGGGCTGCGCGTCGCCGCTCTGCGGGGCATCGAGCGGCGCGGCGCGCGTGACGCGCGGCGGCTCCGGCGGGTCGACGGGCGTGTGCGCGTCGGGCGCCGCGGCCCGGTCCTCCGGGTCCGGCGCGGTGTCTGCCGCGGTGTCGGGCAGGGTCGCGGACATCTGGTCCAGCATCCCGCGGCCGACCTTGTAGGCGGTCTTCAGCCCGGGCATCACCTTGGCCGCGTCGGTGAAATCCTCCTCGTAGTCGTTCAGGCCGTCGAGGCAGGCGAGCACCGGGTTCGAGGCCCAGAGCCGGCGCAGCGCGCGGTTGCGCAGGCGGCGCGGCACGGCGCCGCGCATGAAGGCGGAGAAATCGTCGCCGGGTTGCATCCGGTCCGGGTCGGGAAGGCCGAGGGTCTCGAGGATCTCGGCATCGGTGGCCTCGGGCGGGAAGGCGGCCTCGGCCTCGGCCCCGGGTGCTGCGACGGCCTCGGGCGGTGACGGGGCGCCTGGACCCGCCTCTGCGGGCTCTGCCTCCGGGGCCTCCGCCCGGCGCTTGCGGCGCGACCAGCGATCGAGGAATCCGCCGTCCGTGCTCATGGCATGTCCTTGCGGTCGCGCAGGCTGGAGGGGGCGCGGTAGACATCGCTCTCCTGGGCGATGCGGCGGTCTCCCAGCCCGTCCTCGGCGGCGGGGGCGTGCGGCACGCGGCGGCGCTTCACGAAGGCCGGGCCGTCGGGCTGGGCGTCGGTGAAGGCGGCGATCCAGGCTTCCAGCGCCTCGGGCATCGGCACGGGTTCGACCAGTTCCTCGCCGCTCTCCATGTAGTCCTGCGCCTCGAAGGGCGAGGCGGTGACCAGCCGGACCGCGATGTCCTGGGCGGCCCCCGGCGGCGCGGGGCGCAGCACCACCCAGACGGTGCGCGGCCGCCCGGCAAGGGCGACACGGTAGGACTCGGCCTCCGACCTGTGCAGCACGAGGGGCATGGTGGCGGCGTGATATTCCTGCGCGCCGTCTTCCTCGCGCAGCAGCACCCAGTCCGCCGGGGGGGCTCCGGGCAGCACCGCCACGGCGCGCCAGACATGCGACACCCAGCGGTTTTTCGACGGGATCCTGCGCAGCACGATGCCCAGGCGCAGCTCCGCCTCGCGCGGGGCGGCGGCGGGCGTTGCGGGGCTCCCGGTGTCCTCTGGCGGTCTGGCGTCGGACGTCAAGCTTGCCTTCCCTGGCCGCGGGGCCTTGTGTCCCGGGCGCGGCCATGATTGATCTGGGGCCAAGGATCGGGCCTTGGCCGGCGATTGTCCAGCCCCGGCACCGATGTTCCGACGCAAGGCGGGGAGGATCTTCCGATGACGCAGGAACATGGCTCTGCACTCTTCCTCTGCTCCTGCCTGGGCAGCATGGAAGTCGATGCCGCGGCGCTGGGGCGCGCGGCCACCGGCACGGCCTGCCGGCTGCACCGCCACCTATGCCGCTCCGAGAGCCACCTTGTGGCCGGGGCGCTGGAGGCGGGGCAGGCGGTGACCGTGGCCTGCGGGCAGGAGGCGCCGGTGTTCGAGGACCTTGCGCAGGGCCGCCCGCTCACCACCATAGATATCCGTGACCGCGCCGGCTGGTCCGACGAGGGCGCGGCCGCGCTGCCCAAGATGGCCGCGCTCCTGGCCGAGGGGGCGCTGAGCCCGCGGCCCGCGCCGCTGATGCCCATCGTCTCCGAGGGGGTCTGCCTGGTTTACGGCCCCGGCGACGTGGCGATGGACGCGGCGGAGCGGCTGGCCGGGCGGCTGTCGGTGACCGTGATGCTCAGCGACGTGGGAGAGGTGATCCCGCCGCGCGAGGACCGGTTCGAGATCCTGCGCGGGCGCATCCGCGCCGCGCGCGGCCGGCTCGGGGCCTTCTCGCTGGTCGCCGACGGGCTGGCCGTCGCGGAGCCCGCCGGGCGCGGGGCGCTGCGCTTCGGTCCGGCGGCGGATGGCGGCGCCTCGGAGTGCGACATCATCCTCGACCTCTCCGGCGGCACCCCGCTGTTCCCGGCCCCGGACAAGCGCGACGGCTACCTGCGCGCGGACCCGCGGGACCAGGCCGCCGTCGCCCGCGCGCTGCTGGAGGCGAGCAACCTCACCGGCACCTTCGACAAGCCGCTCCACGTGCGGGTGACCGAGAGCCTCTGCGCCCATTCGCGCGCCGGCAAGACCGGCTGCACCCGGTGCCTGGACGTCTGCCCCACCGGGGCGATCCTGCCGCAGGGCGACCATGTGAGCCTCGCCGCGGACATCTGCGCCGGCTGCGGCGCCTGCGCCGCGGTCTGCCCCACGGGCGCGATGCTCTACGACGATCCGCCGCTGGACCACCAGGTCCGCCGCCTGCGGGTGATGGCCGAGGCCTACCGCGCCGCGGGCGGCGCCGCGCCGCGCCTGCTGCTGCATGACGCGGGGCACGGGGCGGAGATGATCGCCCTCTCGGCGCGCTTCGGCCGCGGCCTGCCGGCCGACGTGCTGCCGCTGGAGCTGCCGGAGACCGGCGGGGCAGGGCACACGCTCATCCTCGCCGCGCTGTCGCAGGGCTACGCCGAGGTGGCGCTGCTGGCCGGCCCGCGCACGGAGCGCGAGGGGCTGGACCCGCAACTGGCCCTCGCCCGCGCCCTGGCGCCGGAGCCCGGGCGCATCCGCCTGCTCGACCCGGCGGAGCCGGACGCGCTGGAGACGGCCCTGTACGACACCCGGCCCTCCGCGCCGCAGGCCGAACCGGCGCTGGCCCTGGGCGGCGGGCGCGAGCTGGTGCGCGCGGCGATGCGCGCGCTGGGGGCCGGGCTGGACGCCCCGGTGCCGCTGCCGGAGGGCGCGCCCTACGGGGCGGTGCTGGTGGACCAGGAGGCCTGCACGCTGTGCCTTGCCTGCGTCTCGCTCTGCCCCACCGGCGCGCTGCTGGACAATCCGGACCGCCCGGAGCTGCGCTTCCAGGAGGATGCCTGCGTGCAATGCGGCATCTGCGCCGCCGCCTGCCCGGAGACCGCAATCACCCTGGAGCCGCGCTACGACGCCTCCGCCGAGGCGCTGAAACCGCGGGTCCTGAACTCCGAGGAGCCCTTCGCCTGCATCGAATGCGGCAAGGAATTCGGCGTGCGCTCGACCATCGAGCGCATCACCGAGAAGCTGCGCGACCGGAACTGGATGTACACCAACTCCGACAACCTGCGCCTCATCCAGATGTGCGACGATTGCCGGGTGCAGGCCCAGTTCATCGGCGACGGCGGCCCGATGGGCATCGCCCCGCGCCCGACCGTGCGCACCACCGACGATTACCTGGACGCCCGGGACGGCCCGCGCGGCCGCGGCCCCCGCCGCGGCGACGCCTGAGCCCCCGTGCCCCCAAAGGGAGACCCGAGATGAACGAAGAAACCTTCAACATGTCGCTGAGGAAATACCTCAAGCGCGTGGGCGTGACCTCGCAGCAGGAGATCGAGAAGGCCGTGCGCGCCGCCGCGGCCGCCGGAACCCTGCCGGAGGGGCCGCTGCAGGCCACCGTCACCCTCACCGTGGCGGGCATCGCGCTCTCCCACGTGGTCAAGGGCGAGATCGCCCTCGAGGGCGACGCCGAATGAGTGTGACCGAAGCCGACGTGCGTGCGGCCCTGGCCCGGGTGGTCGACCCCTCGGGCGGGGCGGATGTGGTGTCCTCGGGCATGCTGGGTGCCGTGAGCATCTCCGGTGGCGAGGTGCGCGTGGTGCTGGAGGTCGACCCCGCGAAGGGCCGGGCGATGGAGCCGGTGGCCAGGGCCGCCGAGGCCGCCATCGCCGCGCTGCCGGGGGTGACACGGGCCTCCGCCATGCTGACGGCGCATTCCGACAGCCCCTCCGCCCCCCCGCCGAACCTGCGCGGCACCGGCCACGGGCATGCCCACGGCCATTCGCACGGGCCCGCCGGCGGGCCGGGCGAGCCGCTGCGCCAGGCGGCGAAGCCGCAGTCCGGGCCCATCGAGGGGGTGGACCGCATCCTGGCCATCGGTTCGGGCAAGGGCGGGGTGGGCAAGTCCACCGTCTCGGCCAATCTCGCGGTGGCGCTGGCCGCCGAGGGCCGGCGCGTGGGCCTGCTGGACGCCGATGTCTATGGCCCCAGCCAGCCGCGCATGCTGGGCATTTCCGGGCGGCCCTCCTCTCCGGACGGTCAGACCATCCTGCCGCTGCGCAACCATGGTGTCACGCTGATGTCCATCGGCCTGCTCACGCCGGAGGACAAGGCCACCATCTGGCGCGGGCCCATGCTGATGGGCGCGTTGCAGCAGATGCTGCGCCAGGTGGCCTGGGGCCGGCTCGACGTGTTGATCGTCGACCTGCCGCCCGGCACCGGGGACGTGCAGCTCACCCTGTCGCAGAAGGCGGAGGTGACCGGCGCCGTGGTGGTCTCCACCCCGCAGGACATCGCGCTGCTCGACGCGAAGAAGGCGCTCGACATGTTCGAGAAGACCGGCACGAAAGTGGTGGGGATGATCGAGAACATGTCCACCTTCGTCTGCCCCTGTTGCGGGGAGGAGACGCAGATCTTCGGCCATGGCGGGGCGAAGGCCGAGGCCGAGCGGATCGGCGCGCCCTTCCTGGGCGAGATCCCCCTCGACATCGACGTGCGCCTGTCCGGCGACGCCGGCGTGCCCGTGGTGGCCGCGAAGCCGCAGAGCCCGCAGGCGCTGCGCTTCCGCGAGATCGCCCGCAAGCTCATCGGCGCGGGTTACGCCTGATGGAAGGCGCGCTTGCCGACGACAGCCCGCGCCTGCCGGAGGAGGAGCCGGCCTTCCCGCCGCTGCTGCGCGCCAGCGCCGTGCCTGCCGGTGCCGATCCGCTGGCGCGGGCCGTCGCGGCCGCGGTGGCCGGGGTGGAGGCCGGAACTGTGTTCTGGTCCGGCGCGGAGGAGGCGCTGGAAGCCGCCGTGGTCTTCGCGCCGGAGTGCCCGCTGCGCGAGGCCATGGCGATGGTGCCCGCCGTGGCGACAGGGCTCGCCGAGGCGCTCGGCGCCCTCGCCCCGCCCGAGGTGGGCATGACCTTCTCCTGGCCCGACGGCATCCTGGTGAACGGGGCGCTCTGCGGCGTCCTGCGGGCCGAGGCCTCCACGCGTGCGCCCGAGACGGTGCCGGACTGGCTGGTGGTGGCCGTCACGCTGCAGATCTCGCCGCTGTCGGATCAGCCGGGCCGCACGCCCGGCATCACCGCGCTGGCCGAGGAGGGCTGCGGCGACATCGGCCGCCGCGCGCTGCTCGAGGCCCTGGGCCGGCACATGCTGGTCTGGGTGCATGACTGGCTGGAGGACGGCCCGCGCGGCCTCTCCGCCGCCTGGTGGGGCCGCATGGAGGGCCGCGCCACCTCCGCCGCCCACCCCGTCAGCCGCCTGCGCCACGCGGGCGCCGCGGTGGAGGGCCGGGTGCTGGGGCTGGACGAGAGCTTCGGCCTCGTGCTCGGCACGCAGGCGGGCAGCCTGGCGCTGCCGCTGGCCGCGATGCTCGACCACCCGCGCCCCTGGCCGGACCCGGAGGCCCTGGCATGAAGCTCGCCCGCACCCTGCGCCTCGACGAGTCCGATCTCAACGTCTTCGCCCGCCCGGCGGAGTCCGACGAATGGGCGATCCCCGGCAGTTTCGAATTCGCGAACTGGGACGAGAGCCACCTCGTGGGCAAGGCGCGCCAGGCCTTCGCGAACGGCTGGCTGGGGCTGGAGAGCTTCGGGCGCTCCACCTTCGTGGCCGTGGCGCGGCTCGAGCCCGCGGAGCGGGAGGCCTGCGTCGCCCGCCTGGCCGCGCATTTCATCGAGGCCTGGGGCGCGCCCTCGCCGGAGGCCGCCCGGGCCGTCGCCGAGCAGGAGATCGCCTTCATGCAGGAGCTCTGCGAGGGGCACGCGCCCAACACCCTTCTGGTGATCGGCCGCGAGATGTCCCCGGACGGGGTGCGCGAAGCCTACCGCGCCATCGCCCCGGTGGACGCGGAACTGGAAGCCTTCGCCATCCACGGCAGCGCCGACCCCGAGCCGGAGTGACCCTTCCGCCGGGGCCCGCACGCCCGGGCCGGGCGCCCGGCCCGCGACCGCGGGCCGTTCCCCGACGGGGGCTCGATGCCCCCCGAGGGGAAACCCCCTCCGATCTGCGCGCCCGTCGCCCCTCTCGCGACGCCCGGGGTGTCCCTCTTGCAACGCTCCGGGTGTCCCCCCCGCAACGCCCCTGGTGACCCCCGGCAGCGCCCCCGGCCCCCCCTCTCGCAACGCTGCCGTAGTCCCGCTCGCCACGCTCCCGTAACCCCTCTCGCAATGCCACGGGTTGCTTCCCCCCGCGACGCCCCGCCGCCTCCGGGCAACGCCGCGCAGGTCTCCAGCCCGGACAGTGCACGATCTCGGTGCCGCACCGTGGATGCGTGGGGGCGTGGGTGCACAGCCGTGGCCTGAGCAGCGCAGCGGGGCGCTGGACGCGATCTCGACCCGGAGCCGGGTCGACCGCGGGTTCGGGGCCTGCGAGGTGACCATCGAGGGCAGGGCGGATGCGGCTCGGGTCGCGCGCGCCGGATTGCGGTTCGGATTGTCATTCGGGACGCCGGCGGCACCGCGGCCCGGACCGTGTGGCCTGCGTCTCATCCGGTCGCGGAAGAGGGCGCGGGCCGGGCCGGAGGGTCCGGGCGGAGCCGCGGCAGGGGCGGGCCGCCGCGCCTGCTTCAGCCCTGGCGGCGCGGCCACAGGGTCATTTCGCGCGGGCGGCGGCCAGCAGGGTGCGGGTGTACGCGTGCTGCGGTGCCTCGAACAGCGCCTGTGCCGGCCCGGCTTCCACCACCTCGCCCTGGCGCATCACCATCACCTGGTGGCTCAGCGCGCGGACCACGCGCAGGTCGTGGCTGATGAACAGGTAGGCCAGCCCGTGGCGCGCCTGCAACGCGCGCAGCAGGTCCACGATCTGCACCTGCACGGTCATGTCCAGCGCGGAGGTGGGCTCGTCCAGCACCACCAGTTTCGGGCGCAGCACCATGGCGCGCGCGATGGCGATGCGCTGGCGCTGGCCGCCGGAGAACTCATGCGGGTAGCGGTCCATCATCGCGGGGTCCAGCCCGACCTCGGCCAGGATGCGCGCCACGCTCTCGCGCCGGTCCGACCCCGGCTCCACGCCGTGCACGCCCAGCCCCTCGGCCACGATCTGCTCCACGGACATGCGCGGGGAGAGTGAGCCGTAGGGGTCCTGGAACACCACCTGTAGGTCGCGCCGCACCGGGCGCAGCGCCTTGTTGCGCAGCCCCTGGATGTCGCGGCCCATGAACACCACCGGCCCCTCGGAGGACACCAGCCGCAGCAGGCCCAGCGCCAGCGTGGTCTTGCCCGACCCGCTCTCGCCCACGACGCCCAGCGTCTCCCCGGCGTGGACGCGCAGCGTGGCGTCCTGCACCGCCTTCACGTGGCCCACCACGCGGTTGAGCAGCCCGCGCCGGATCGGGAACCACACTTTCAGGTGCTCGGCACGCAGGATCTCGCGCGCGCCCGGGGCCACCGGGTCCGGCCCGCCGGAGGGTTCGGCGGCCAGCAGCATCCGGGTGTAGGGGTGCTCCGGGCGGGAGAAGATCCGCTCCACCGGCCCGGTCTCGACGATCTCGCCGTCCTTCATCACGCAGACCCGGTCGGCGATGCGCCGCACGATGGCGAGGTCATGGGTGATGAACAGCATGGCCATGCCGCGCGCGGTCTGGATCTCGCGCAGCAGGTCGAGGATCTGGGCCTGGATGGTGACGTCGAGCGCGGTGGTCGGCTCGTCGGCGATCAGCAGGTCGGGGTTGTTCGCGAGCGCCATGGCGATCATCACCCGCTGGCGCTGCCCGCCAGAAAGCGTGTGGGGGTAGTCCTCCAGCCGGGTCTCCGGGTCGCGGATGCCGACCTGGGTGAGCAGCTCGACGATGCGCGCCCGCGCCGCGGCCCCGGTGAGGCCCTGGTGCAGCTTCAGGCTCTCGCCGATCTGCCGGCGCAGGGTGTGCAGCGGGTTGAGCGAGGTCATCGGCTCCTGGAAGATGAAGCTGATGTCATTGCCGCGCACCTTGCGCAGCAGCGCCGTGGAGGCGCCCACCATCTCCTGGTCGCGGTAGCGGATCGAGCCGGTGAGCGCCGCGCTGTCGGGCGTCAGCGCCACGGTGGACAGCGCGGTGATCGACTTGCCGGAGCCGCTCTCGCCCACGAGGGCCACGGTCTCGCCGGGTGAGATGTCGAAGCTCACTGCCTTCACCGCGGCGGCGTCACCGAAGCGCACGCTGAGGTCGCGAACGGAAAGCAGGGTCATTTCAGGGTCTTCCGGGGGTCGAAGGCATCGCGCACGCCCTCGAAGATGAACACGAGCAGCGAGAGCATGATGGCGAAGGTGAAGAAGGCGGTGAAGCCCAGCCAGGGCGCCTGCAGGTTGTTCTTGCCCTGCAGGGTCAGCTCTCCCAGCGAGGGGTAGGCGGCCGAGAGCCCCAGCCCGAGATAGTCGAGCGTGGCCAGACCGCCGATCGCCCCGGTGATGATGAAGGGCAGCAGGGTGAGCGTGGCGACCATGGCGTTCGGCAGCACGTGGCGGAACATGATCGTCCAGTCCCGCACCCCCAGCGCCCGGGCGGCGCGCACGTATTCGAAGTTGCGCGCGCGCAGGAACTCGGCGCGCACCACGCCCACCAGCGCCGTCCAGCTGAAGAAGGCGATCAGCAGGGTGAGCAGCCAGAAGGTCATGGTGAACATCGCCGAGAGGATGATCAGGATGTAGAGGCTCGGCGTGTTGCCCCAGATCTCCACCAGGCGCTGGAACACCAGGTCCACCCAGCCGCCGAAATACCCCTGCGCGGCGCCCGCCACGATGCCGATCGCCGAGGAGACGACGCCCACCACCAGCGCGAAGAGGATGGAGATGCGGAAGCCGTAGATCACCCGGGCGACCACGTCGCGCGCCTGGTCATCGGTGCCCAGCCAGTGGTGCGCGTCCGGCGGCGAGGGCGCGCGGTCCACATCGTAGTTCACCGTGTCGAAGCTGTAGGGGATGAGGGGCCAGAGGATCCAGCCGCGCTCCACCGCCGCGCCGTCGACGGTGCCGGTCCCGGCCTGGGCCTTCACGCCCTCGGGGTCGTCGAAGCAGGACTCCAGCCCGCCGGAGACGATGAGGCACTGCACCACCGGGTCTGTGTATTGCGCCTCGGTGGCGAAATCTCCGCCGAAGGCGGTCTCCGGGTGGAAGGTGAACACCGGGGTCATCCACTCCCCGCGGTAGGAGACCAGCAGCGGCCGGTCATTGGCCAGGAACTCGGCGAAGAGCGCCAGCACGAAGAGCACCGAGAACACGATGAGGGACCAGAACGCCCGGCGGTTGGAGCGGAAGGCCGCCAGCCGCCGGCGCTGCAGGGGGTTCAGCCGCGGCATGTCAGGTCTCCCGGCTGGCGAAGTCGATGCGCGGATCGATCAGCATGTAGGTGAGGTCGGTCAGCAACTGCACGAAGAGCCCCATCAGGCCGAAGACGTAGAGCGTGGCGAAGACCACCGGGTAATCCCGCTGCATCGCGCTCTCGAAGCCCAGCCGGCCCAGCCCGTCGAGCGAGAAGATGTACTCGATGATGAGCGAGCCGCCGAAGAACACCGAGATGAACAGGCCGGGGAAGCCGGAGATCACGATGAGCATCGCGTTGCGGAACACGTGGCCGTAGAGCACCCGGCGCTCGGTGAGGCCCTTGGCGCGGGCGGTCATCACGTATTGCATGCGGATCTGGTCGAGGAAGGAGTTCTTCGTGAGCAGGGTGAGCTGGGCGAAGGCGGCGATGGTCAGCGCCGCCACCGGCAGGGTGATGTGCCAGAAATAATCCACGATCCGGTCCCACCAGCCGAGCTGATGCCAGTTCTCCGACACGATGCCGCGCAGCGGGAACCACTGCCAGTAGGAGCCGCCTGCGAAGAGCACCATCAGCAGGATGGCGAAGAGGAAGGCCGGAATGGCATAGCCGATCACGATGACTGCGGAGGTCCAGGTGTCGAAGGCGGTATCGTCACGCACCGCCTTCGCGATCCCCAGCGGAATCGAGATCATGTAGGCGATGAGCGTGGACCAGAGCCCGAGCGTGATCGACACCGGCATCTTTTCCAGCACCAGGTCCACCACGGAGATGGAGCGGAAGTAGCTCTCGCCGAAGTCGAAGGTCACGTAGCTCTTGAGCATGATCAGGAAGCGCTCGAGCGGCGGCTTGTCGAGGCCGAACTGCTTCTTGAGGTTCTCCACGAAATCCGGCGGCAGGCCCTTGCCGCCCTGGTAGTCTCCCGATCCGCCGGAGGTGACCTCCTGGCCGCCGCCCGAGAGCCGCTCCATGCCCGCCCCGGGCCCCTCGTTGATCTGGGCGAGCACCTGTTCCACCGGGCCGCCGGGCACGAACTGCACCAGCACGAAGTTGATGATCATGATGCCCAGCAGGGTCGGGATCATCAGCAGCAGACGCCGCAGGATGTAGGCTCCCATTCAGCGACCTCCCGCGCGGCTCAACGCAGCGCGCCTTCGGCGCGGAGCTTCGCGGCCCTGGCCTCGTCCCACCACCACAGGCTCAGCTCGCCCATGGAATAGGCGGGCAGGGGGTCCGGCCGGCCGAAGACGTCGAGATAGGCGATGGTGTGGCTGCCCTTGTACCAGTTCGGCACCCACAGGTGCATGGCGCGCAGCACCCGGTCGAGCGCGTGAACGGCGGTATTCAGCTCGTCGCGGTCCCGCGCGTTCACGATGTCGGCGATGAGCGTGTCCACCGCCGGATTCGACAGGCCGGTGAGATTGGCCGACCCGGGGGTCTCCGCGCTCTGCGAGCCGAACATCTGGCGCAGCTCGTCGCCCGGAGACATCGACATCACGTAGCGCTGGGAGGTGATGTCGTAGTCGAAGCTCTTGCGGCGCTGCTCCTCCTGGGCGGCGTCGATGGAGCGCAGGGAGGCGTCCACCCCGAGCTGCCGGAGGTTGTCGACATAGGGCGTGATGATGCGCTCCATCGAGGGGCTGTCATTGAGGAACACCAGGCTCAGCACCTCGCCCTTCGCATTGGTGCGCAGGCCGTTCCGCACCGTCCAGCCGGCCGCGTCGAGCAGCTTGCCGGCCTGGCGCAGCACCCGCCGGTCGATGCGCTCGGTGGAGGAGACCGGCGGCACGTAGGCAGGCTCGGTGAACACGGCTTCCGGCAGGTCCGCGCGCAGCGGCTCCAGCAGCTTCAGCTCGGCCTGGGTCGGCATGCCCTCCGCCTTCAGCTCGGAATTCTCCCAGAAGGAGGCGGTGCGCTTGTACTGGTCGTAGAACAACGCCTTGTTGGACCATTCGAAGTTGAACACCATGGCCAGCGCCTCGCGCACCCGGGGGTCCCGGAACTTCTCGCGGCGCATGTTGAACCAGAAGCCCTGGGTGCCGGAGGGCGTGGCGTCCGGGATCACCTCGGTCTTCACCCAGCCCTTGTCGATGGCGGGGAAGTGGTAGGATTCGGCCCAGAGCTTGGAGAGATACTCCTCGCGGAAATTGTAGCCGCCGCCCTTGAAGGCCTCGAAGGCGGCCGTGTAGTCGCCGTAATACTCGAAGCGGATCTCGTCGAAATTGTTCTGGCCCACGTTCACCGGGAGATCCTTCGCCCAGTAATCGTCGCGCCGCTCGAAGGTGATGGAGCGGCCCGGATCGGCGCGCTCGACGGCGTAGGGGCCGGAGCCGAGCGGGGGGGTCATGGTCGACTCGGTGAAGTCATGCGTGTCGTAATAGGCCCTGGAGAGGATCGGCATCTGGCCTGCGGTGAGCGGCAGGTCGCGGGTGGAGGCGCCGGCGCGGAAGGTGAATTTCACCTTGTGGGGGTCCAGCGCCTCGACGCTCTCGAAATCCTGGAACTGGATCGCGTAGGAGGGGGTGCCCTTGTCACGCAGGGTCTCGAAGGTGAAGACCACGTCATCGGCGGTGAGCGGCGAGCCGTCGGAGAACGTCGCCTCCGGGCGCATGTCGAAGATCACCCAGGAGCGGTCGGCGGGGTATTCCACCTTCGAGGCCACGAGCCCGTACTGGCTGTCGGGCTCATCGGCGGAGCCGGTCATCAGACTGTCGAAGAGCAGGCCCAGGCCCTGGCCGGAATTGCCCTTCAGGATGAACGGATTGAGACTGTCGAACGTGCCGAAGGCCCAGGTGGAATGCAGGCCGCCCTTGGGGGCGTCCGGGTTCACGTAGTCGAAATGGGGGAAGCCTTCGGGGTACTTCAGGTCACCGAACACCGAGAGCCCGTGCGAGATGGTGACGGCATCTGAGGCATCGGCCCCGGTTTCGGCCCCGAGCGGCAGGGGGTGGGCTGCGAACATCGCGATCGCGGCGAAGGCGGCACGCCAAGGGGCGGAACGGGGGACAAGGCTCATCGGCAACTCCCTGTTGCGGAATTCCCGGTGGAGGGTATTTGCGCGCGCAGGGTGTTGCAAGCCGCTACCCGGCCCATCGGTCCGGAACATGGCGCAACCCGCGCGATTGTGACCGGATGTGCAGCGACCGGGGCCCGGGGCCGGGACCAGCCCGTGCTCCGGCCCGGCGGAACGGGCGCGACCGGCATGTGCCGCGCCCGGAACGGGCTGTCATTCCGGAGTTGCAGGACGCCGCCACACCGCAACCGCCCGCGCGCTCCGGGCCCGGGGTACGCCGCAGCCGGGACACATGCAGAGACCGGGACATATAGAGACAGGGACATGCAGCGACAGGGACATGCAGCGACAGGGACATGCAGTGACCGGGACATGCGGTGACCGGGCCCGGTGACACCGAGGCCCTGCGGCGCGGGACGGCGCCCAGGGGCCGACGGGGGGAACGCCTGCCTCGCCGAGGGGGCCTCCGGCCCCCGCAGCCCGGCAGGCGCGACGCAGACCCTTCGGGCCTGCGCGCCGCCCGGCGTGGACGGGGCAGCGCCCGGTCAGTTCTGCGCGGCGAGGTAGGCGGCCACGTCGGCGCCGTCCTGGTAGTCGCGGAAACCTGCGAAGCTCATCTTGGTGCCGGGCACGAAATCCTTCGGCTTGTGGAGGAAATGGGCGATCTTCTCCGCCGTCCACTCCCCTTCGGCCTCGGCCATGCCCGAGGAGTAGTTGAACCCGGGCAGGCTGCCCATGTCGCGCCCCACGATGTGGTAGAGCGAGGGGCCGACGCCGTTCGCGCCTTCCTCAAGCTTATGGCAGGACTTGCACTTGCTGAACTGCTTCTCGCCGTTGGCCGGGTCGGCCTGGGCGACGAGGGCTGCGTAGTCGACCTCCTCGGCCTCGTCGGCGGGGGCGGAGGATTCGGCCACTTCAAGAACATAGGCGGCTTCGCCCTCGCCGTGCTCGCTGCCGAAGTACAACGGATCGGCGATGAAGAAGCGCACGCCCAGAAAGACCAGCAGGCTGGCACAGAGGCCGGCGACGATCTTGGTGATCTCCATCGTGTTCATCAGGGTTCTTACCTTTGCTCCCGCCCGGCTTTGCCCGGGCACATTGCTATCGCCCGCCGTGACGGGCCGTTGCTGTTGCCCGCGCGCGGCGGGTGCCGGTGCCCGCGATATGCGGACCACTGCTCGCGGCCGTCAGGGCGGCACGCGCTTCTCCCTCTCCTCCGCCGGGGCGGAGGGCAGATGACCCCGTCCGAAGAGGCCGGGCCGGCATCCGCAACAGTATTCACCGCGTCGCATGCACGCCCTGCAGGATTTTTAGCCGCTTCCCCATGGCCACCGCAAGGTGTAGAAGGCGCGACCATTCGCCGTGCCGATCCTATGCTTGAGGATATGAATCAATGAATACCACGCAGGGCCGCATCGCCTTCCAGGGCGCACTCGGAGCATATTCCCACCAGGCCTGCGCAGAGGCGTTTCCGGAGATGGAACCCTTGCCCTGCAACACGTTCGAGGGCGCCATCGCCGCGGTGCGCGAAGGCCGCGCCGAACTGGCGATGCTGCCGGTGGAGAACTCCACCTACGGCCGCGTGGCCGACATCCACTCGCTGCTGCCGGGCTCCGGCCTCTACATCGTGGGCGAACATTTCGTGCGCGTGCACATCTGCCTTCTCGGCGTGCCGGGCGCGACGATCGCGGACGTGCGCGAGGCGGTGAGCCACACGGTGCTGCTGGGCCAGTGCCGCAGCTTCCTCGAAGGCCATGACATCGCCCGGGTGACCGATTCCGACACGGCCGGTGCGGCCAAGCACGTCGCGCAGGACGCGAACCCGGCCCGCGCTGCGCTCGCCTCGGAGCTTGCCGGCTCGATCTACGGGCTCGAGGTGCTGGCCCGCAACATCGAGGACAACAGCCACAACACCACCCGCTTCCTGGTGATGTCGCCGCGCAAGATCGAGGCGGCGCCGCAGGAGCCGGACGTGATCACCACCTTCGTCTTCCAGGTGCGCAACATCCCCGCGGCGCTCTACAAGGCGATGGGCGGCTTCGCCACCAACGGCGTGAACATGACCAAGCTGGAAAGCTACATGGTGGGCGGCGCCTTCACCGCCACGCAGTTCTACGCCGACATCACCGGCCACCCGGAGGAGGCGCATGTGCGCCGCGCGCTGGAGGAACTGCGCTACTTCACCACCAACGTGGCGATCCTGGGCGTCTACCCCGCATCGGCGCTGCGCAAGGAACAGGCGGCGGGCTGACTCCGGCACCGCCTGCCGCATCGCGGCAGCGGCCTTGCGCCGGTGTCGCGCCCACACCGTCCAGGCCGGCGGGCCGGGCCCGGTGGCCGTCCGCTCTGCCGGGGCTGCCACGGGCGAAACGTCCCATCAGGACGCCGTACTCCGCGCCACGGCGGGTGAGACGCCGACCGGCACCCTGCGCTGTAGCGGGTGCGGCACCCGGGGGCTGCGGGGGGCGCAATCCGTCGGGTGAAGCGTTCGGGCTTCTGCTCCTTTGTGAGCGGGTGCCCATGTGCGAGACGCCAGATCAGTACGCTACAGGCTGCGCCGCGACGGGTGCGGCACCCGGGGCTGCCTGGGGCGCAGCACGTCGGCCGAAGCGCTTGCGCTGGCGGCTCCGCTATGAACGGGTGCCCACGGGTGGGACGCCTGATCAGTACGCCGCAGCGGGTGCGGCACCCGGGGCGCGGCGCGTCGGGAGAAGTGCCCGGGCGTGTGGCTCCGTTCTCCACGAGTGCCGGCGGGCGAGTCGCCGGATCGGCTCTCCGCACTCTGCGTTGCGGCGCGTGCGGCGCCCGAGGTTCTGCGCGGGGTGAGGCCCGTGCGCCAGAGCCCCCGGGGCCGGCACGCGGGCGGGTGCCCGGGCCGCTGCGGGGTGCCGGGGGTGTGCCCCCCGACGTCACACCTTCCCGGCGGCCCAGGCCTCCAGCAGGGTGCGCGCGATGGCGCCCTTGCGGGCGGCGCGCAGCCAGGGCGAGAGGCCGGCGAAGCTTTCCATCACCTCCTGGCGGGTGACCCAGCGGGCGTCCTCGATCTCGGCGGGGTCGACGGTGATGTCGGTGCCCAGCGCCTCCGCCGCGCAGCCCATCATCAGCGAGGCCGGGAAGGGCCAGGGCTGGCTGGCCAGGATCCGCACCGCGCCGAGGCGGATGCCCGCTTCCTCGAACACCTCGCGGCGGCAAGCGGCCTCCACCGTCTCGCCCGGCTCCACGAAGCCCGCCAGGAGGGAGTACATCCCCTCCGGCCAGCCCGGCGAGCGCCCGAGCAGCACCCGGTCTCCCCGGGTGGCGAGCACGATCACCACCGGGTCGGTGCGCGGGAAGTGGTGTGTGCCGCAGGACGGGCAGTCGCGCTGCCAGCCGCCCTGGGCGGGTTCGGTGCGCGTGCCGCAGCGCGCGCAGAACGGGTGGGTCTCGTGCCAGCCGAGCACCGCCTTGGCCATGGCCGCGTCGCCGGCGTCATCGGGCGAGAGTTCGGCCATCAGGGCGCGCAGGTCGGAGAAGGCGTGGTCCTCGGGCAGGCCGGGCCAGGCGTTTGCGGTGCGGTCGACGAATTCGGCCATGCCGGCGGCGTCGGCCTCCGGGTCCTCCCAGGCCGAAACGTCATGGCTGAAGCGCGGGGCGCCGTCCTCCAGCCCCAGGAAGACCGGCGCATCCCGCGCAACGGCCAGCGCCGCGGCATCGGTGGGCAGCCAGGCCAGCGTCGGGCCGGGGCTGAGGCGCATCAGCGGCTTGCCGCGCCAGATCGCCAGGGTCCGGGCGTCGGGGTGGGTGAGAAGGCCGGAGGCTTCGGAGCGCAGGTGCGCGGCGCGGTCGATGCGTTCGGCACCGAAGGTGATGTCGGATTCCAGGGTCGTCATATCCGGGCTGTGGCCCCGCCTCGTGCTGGATGGTCCGGAGGGGCGGCCGCCGTCTGCGACCGGGCCCCGGACTGTCTGGGATGGCCGCGCGGGGGCGGCCTTGGGTGGGCGCAGCTTGCATCATCCGCCGCGCGGCCGCAATGTGCGCGCCGCAGGCAATCAAGCGGGAGTGCAGCATGAAGTCCATGTCACGTCGGGCGCTGGTCGTGGGAGCGGGCATCAACGGGCTGTGCACCGCGAGGGCCCTGGTCCACCGGGGGTGGGAGGTGAAGCTGCTCGAGGCCGGGCCGCTGCCCAACCCGCATGCCGCCTCCCATGACTTCCACCGCCTGATCCGGCCGCATTACGCCGACCACCCGGTCTACGCCAGCCGCTTCGGCGCGGCGCTGGCGGCCTGGGAGGAGGTGTGGCGCGATCTCGGCGCCACCCATTACGTGCCCCGCGGCATGGTGGCGCTCAGCCGCGCGCCGGGCGACTGGTCGGAGCGCGCCGGCATCAGCCTGGCCGCGCATGGCATCGCCCACAGCGTGCTGCCGGCGGAGGAGCTCGCCTCCCGCTTCCCGCACCTGGAGACGGAGGGCGTGCGCTCCGCGCTCTGGACCGGGCAGGGCGGCGCGCTGCTGGCGGACCGGATCCTCGCGGGGCTGGCGGAGTGGCTGGCCGGCCGCGGGGTGCGCCTGCACCCCCACACGCCGGTGACCGGGGTGGACGCCGCCGCCGGCCGGGTGGAGACGCCGCGCGGCTCCTTCTCCGCCGACCTCGTGGTGCTGGCAACCGGCGTCACCCTGCCGGACATCTCGCCCGTGCCGGTGCCCGGCGCCGAGCCGCGGCGCTGCACGGTCGTCTACGCCGACATCCCCCCCGACCTGCTGCCTCTGTGGGAGGACGCGCCCTGCTGGATCGACCTCGGGGATGGCGACGACCTCTGGGGCATGCCGCCCATGCTGGGCCTGCCGGCGAAATTCGGCTGCGGGCTGGACACCCGCGCCGGCGACCCGGCGCGCGAGCGCGAGGCCTCGGACGCGGACACGGACCGTATCCTCTCGCATTACCTCGGCCGGATGAAGGGCGCGGAACGGTTCATCCCGCGCGCCACCGTGGCGAATTTCTACCTCATGGCGGAGGAGGAGCGCTTCTTCCTGCGCCAGCAGGGCAGGGTGATCAGCCTCTCCGCCGATTCGGGCCACGGCTTCAAGTTCGGCGCGCTCACCGGAGAGGACGTGGCCCGCGCCATCGAGGATGACCGGGTGGAGGAAACCGCGCGGCTGCTTGCCGCGCTGTGAGGCGCGCGTGGCGCGCATCGCGGGGTTGATCCCGCCGCGCCGCTGGCCTATATCGTGCGGCGAGAGGTTGGCGCGGGCGGACGCCTCGCCAACCTGGTCAGGTCCGGAAGGAAGCAGCCACAACGAGCCCCGTTCGGGTCGTGTTCAGCCTCTCACCCAGAAACCCCGCTCCGGCGGGGTTTCGCGTTTTCCGGGCCTGCGATATGTGCCGCGCGGACCATCTGCGCCGACATGGGCTGGCGCCGCTCCTCCTCCCGCAGGCCGAAAGCAAGGCGCAGCCGGACGGCGGTCGCTCCCGCCCGGGATCTGGCGCGCGGCGCCGGCCCCGGCCGGGGGACGTCCCGGCGCCGGTGCCGGGCGCATTCAAGGGCCGCCTTCTCCGCAGGCCGCGGAGGTGATCGCCGGCCCCCGGGCGCAGACGATGCGGGCTCGGCGGGCCACGGCGCTCCCCGTCCGGCCGCCGCGCGATCGGGGCGCGCCACGCGCGCGGTGCGATGAGAGCGCGCCACGTGCGACGCGATGAGGGCGCGTCTCGCGCCACGCGATGAGGGCGCGTCTCGCGCGCGGTGCGATGAGGGCGCGTCTCGCGCCACGCGATGAAAGCGCGCCACGCGCGCCATGCGCCGGGAGCGCGACGCGGGGCGCGCGGCCGAACCGGTTGCGGTTTACCTTGCGCGCAATACCTGCTCAAACCGCGCGAGGCATCAGCCCCCGGCGGCGGGGGCGGTGGCCGGGAGCGGGTGCGCCGATGTCGCTGTTTCGTGGGTTCCTTTCGGTGGGGGCGTGGACGCTGGCCAGCCGGGTCGTCGGCTTCGCGCGGGACGTGATGATCGCGGCCTACCTGGGCACGGGCCCGGTGGCGCAGGCCTACACGGTGGCCTTCACCCTGCCCAACATGTTCCGCCGGTTCTTCGCGGAGGGCGCCTTCAATACCGCCTTCGTGCCGATGTTCGCCCGGCGGCTGGAGGCGGGGGACAACCCGCGCGGCTTTGCCGAGGAGGCCTTCTCCGGGCTCTTCGCCGTGGTGCTGGCGGTGTCGCTGCTGGCGCATCTGGCCATGCCCTGGCTGGTGCTGGGCATGGCGGCAGGCTTCGCGGGGGATTCGCGCTTCGACCTCGCGGTGGCCTACGGGCGGATCTGCTTTCCCTACATCCTGTTCATCTCGCTCACCGCGCTGCTGGGCGGGCTGCTGAACGCGGGCGGGCGCTTCATGGCCGCCGCCGCGGCGCCGGTGCTAATGAATGTCGTGCTGATCGCGGCCATGCTGCTGGCGCAGGCGCGGGGCTGGGACATGGGGCTGACGATGGCCTGGTCCACGCCGGTCTCGGGCATTGCGCAACTGGCCGCGGTGTGGTGGGCGGCGCGGCGCATGGGCTTCGCGCTGCGGCTGCGCCGGCCGCGCCTCTCACCCGACATGCGCCGGCTGCTGGCGGTGGCGGGCCCGGCGGTGCTGGCCGGCGGCGTGGTGCAGGTGAACCTGCTGGTGGGCCGCCAGGTGGGCTCGTTCTTCGACCGGGCCATCCCCTGGCTCACCAACGCCGACCGGCTCTACCAGCTGCCGCTGGGCGTGGTGGGCATCGCCATCGGCATCGTGCTGCTGCCCGACATCTCCCGCCGGCTGGAGAGGGGCGACACCGAGGGCGGCCGCCATGCCTTCAACCGCGCCACGGAATTCGCGCTGTTCCTCACCCTGCCGGCGGCGGTGGCGCTGGTGGTGGCGGCGCACCCGCTGATCTCGGTGCTGTTCCGGCGCGGCGCCTTCGCCGAATCGGACGTGGGGCCGACCGCGCTGGCGCTGGCCATCTATGGTGCCGGCCTGCCGGCCTTCGTGCTGCAGAAGGTGCTGCAGCCGCTCTATTTCGCGCGGGGCGATACGCGCAGCCCGTTCCGCTTCGCCCTGTGGTCCATGCTGGTGAACGCGGGGGTGGCGCTGGGGCTGGCGCCGGTGATCGGCTTCTCCGCCGCCGCCCTCGGCACCAGCGTGGCGGGTTGGACCATGGCGCTGCAGCTCTGGCGCGGCGCCCGGGCCTTCGGCGCGGCGGCCGCGCCGGATGCCCGCCTGCGCCGCCGCCTGCCGCGCCTCCTCGCCGCCTCGGCGGTGATGGGGCTGGTGACCTGGGGCGGCCTGCAGGTGCTCGGCCCGGCGTTCTACCAGCCGGGCCTGCGCTACCTCGCCCTGCTGGGGCTGGTGGTGGCGGGGGGGCTGGCCTACCTCGCCCCGGCGCTGGCGCTCGGCGGGGTCCGGCTGTCGGACCTGCGCGCCGAACTGGGGCGGCGGGGCTGAGAGGGCGGAGTCCCGGAGGGGGGAAGGCGCCCCGGTAGCCGCTCCGGCGGCGGCGTGCCCATGGGGGTGAACTCCGCGCAGCGGCTCCTGCCTCACCTCCCGGGATCGGGCGCGCGTGCCGCGGGCCCTGCGGACGCCCGCTGCCCGCCGGGGGGACCGCACCCGCCCTCGCGTGGTGAAACTCCGCTCCCTGGCCGGGCGGCGCTTGTGACCCCGCCGCGCAGGGCTTAGGCTGGCGCAAGACCCCACCCCCCTTCCGAGAGAGCGATGAGCACGACCGAGCAAGCCGCCTATCATGTCCTGGCCCGCAAGTACCGGCCCTCGACCTTTGCCGATCTCTTCGGGCAGGAGGCGATGGTCCGCACCCTGCGCAACGCCTTCGAGAACGACCGCATCGCCCATGCCTTCGTGATGACCGGGGTGCGCGGGGTGGGCAAGACCACCACGGCCCGCATCATCGCGCGCGGGCTGAACTGCGTCGGGCCGGATGGCACGGGGGGCGTGACCATCGAGCCCTGCGGCGTCTGCGGCCCGTGCAGGGCGATTGCCGAGGGCCGGCATGTGGACGTGCTGGAGATGGACGCCGCCACCCACACCCAGGTGGACCGGATGCGCGAGCTGCTCGCCTCCGTGCCCTACCGGCCCACCGAGACGCGCTACAAGGTCTACATCATCGACGAGGTGCACATGCTCAGCACCTCCGCCTTCAACGCGCTGCTGAAGACGCTGGAGGAACCGCCCGAGCATGTGAAGTTCATCTTCGCGACCACCGAGATCCGCAAGGTGCCGGTGACCGTGCTCTCGCGCTGCCAGCGATTCGACCTGCGCCGCATCGAGCCGGAGGTGATGGTGACGTTCCTCGCCGGCATCGCGGCGAAGGAAGGCGCCGCCGTGGCGCATGACGCGCTGGCGCTCATTGCGCGCGCGGCGGAGGGGTCGGCGCGCGACGCGCTGTCGCTGCTCGACCAGGCGATTGCCCATGGCGCGGGCGAGACCACGATGGAGCAGGTGCGCGCCATGCTCGGCCTCGCGGACCGCGGCCGGGTGCTGGACCTCTTCGACCTGGTGATGCAGGGCGACGCCGCCGGCGCGCTGGCCGAGCTGGGCGAGCAGTATTCCGCCGGCGCGGACCCGGTTTCCGTGCTGCGCGACCTGGCCGAGATCACCCATTGGGTGTCGGTGGTCAAGATCTCGCCCGATGCGGCGGACGACCCGACCATCGGCCCCGACGAGCGGGTGCGCGGCCGCGACATGGCCACCCGCCTGCCGATGCGCGCGCTCACCCGCATGTGGCAGATGCTGCTGAAGGCGCTGGAGGAGGTCTCCACCGCGCCCAACGCGATGATGGCCGCGGAGATGGCGATCATCCGCCTCACCCATGTGGCCGACCTGCCGAGCCCGGAGGAGCTGGTGCGCCGGCTGTCCGCGCAGCCCGTGCCGCCGGCGCCGGGCGGGGGCGGGGCGCCCGCCGGATCGCCGGGCGGGGGCATGACCACCGCGCGGGGCGGCCCGGCCGGCACGGTGCATGCGCCGCTGCGCGGGCCCACGGCGGTGATCGCCGGCGGGGCGGGGGCCGCCCTCGCCCGGGCCCCGCGCCCGGAGGACCCGCTGGCCCGCTACGCCACCTTCGAGGACGTGGTGGCGCTGATCTCGGCAAAGCGCGACGTGAAGCTGCTGGTCGACGTGGAGAACCATCTGCGGCTGGTGAGCTATGCTCCCGGACGCATCGAGTTCGAGCCGGCGGGCGACGCCCCGCCGCAGCTTGCCGCCAATCTCTCGCAACGGCTGCAGACCTGGACGGGCGCGCGCTGGGGCGTGTCGATCACCGGGTCCGGCGGCGGCACGACCATCTCGGAGAAGAAGGCCGAGACCCGCCAGGATCTGCAGGGCCGTGCCCTTCAGCACCCGCTCGTGCAGGCCGCCCTGGCCGCCTTCCCCGGTGCCGAGATCCGCGAGGTGCGCGACGCCGCGGCACTGGCGGAACCGGACGTGGAGGCTTATGTGCCCATCGACCCGGATGACGTGCCGGATGACTGGGATCCGCTGGATCCGTTTGGCGAGGAGATGTGAGCGATGTTCAAGGGTCTCGGCGACATGTCGAAGCTGATGAAGCAGGCGCAGGAGATGCAGCAGAAGATGGCCGATGCGCAGGCCCGGCTGGAGGAGATCGAGGCCGAGGGCAGCGCCGGCGCCGGCATGGTCCGCGCCGTGGTCTCGGCCAAGGGCCTGCTGAAGCGGGTCAGCATCGACCCGTCGATCTTCTCCGCCGAGGACCGCGAGGTGGTCGAGGACCTGATCGTCGCCGCCGTGCAGGACGCGCAGGAGAAGGGCCAGGAGAAGGCCCAGGCCGAGATGGCGAGCGTGACCGAGGGCATGCCGCTGCCCCCCGGCATGAAACTGCCGTTCTGACCCTGCAAGGGTCCGGCGGCGCCCGGCCCGCAGGGCAGGTGACGGGCCGGGCCAGGTGAGGGGCCGTGCGGGACCGCGCGACCGGGCAAGGCGGGCATGGAACCAGCGGGCCGGGCCACCGCGGATACGGGACGCCGGCGAGGTGCGCGGATGAGGAACACCGATGAGTGACGCCTATGAGTGACGGGGCCGGCAAGGAAATCGAACGGCTGATCGACCTGATGGCCCGGCTTCCGGGCCTCGGGCCGCGCTCCGCCCGCCGGGCGGTTCTGGCAATGATCCAGAAGCGCAGCCTGATGCTGGAGCCGCTGGCCCAGGCGCTCACCGATGTGTCCGCCACGGCGCGCGAATGCGTGGAATGCGGCAACATCGGCACGTCGGACATCTGCGCGATCTGCGCGGACCCGCGCCGCGACCCGGGCCTTCTCTGCGTGGTCGAGGATGTCTCCGACCTTTGGGCGATGGAGCGCACCGGCGTGTTCGCTGGGCGCTACCACGTGCTGGGCGGCGTGCTCTCCGCGCTGGACGGCACCGGGCCGGAGGACCTGCGCCTGCCGCGCCTGGTGGCGCTGGCCGGCAGCGTCGATGTGCGCGAGGTCATCCTCGCCCTCGGCACCACCGTCGACGGCCAGACCACCGCCCATTACATCGCCGAGGCGCTCGCCGGCTGCAGCGTGGCGGTGAGCTCGCTCGCCCAGGGCGTGCCGGTGGGCGGCGAACTGGATTACCTCGATGACGGCACCATCTCCGCCGCCCTGCGCGCCCGCCGGGTGATGGGCTGAGGCGTCAGCCTTGGGCAGGCGCCGGCCTCGCCCTCGGGCATGGTCGCCGCCGGGGCGGGCGCGAGGCCGGCATTTCGCGCCATGAGCGGGAACCATGCCAGACGTATCGAAGGGGCCTGACCGGAGGACAGACCGCCGCAGGCCGTCGCGGCGCCTGAGCGGAAACGGTTCGGCAGGAGCGGTCTTCGCCCCGCTGGCCGCCCAAGCCGAAAGCAAGGTCGTCCGTTCGAGGGTTTCCCCCGGCGTCGCGACATCCGGCAGGGCGGACCGGCGCCAGCGGGGAGGGTCGGGCCCGCCGGGTCCGGCGATGTCGTTGCGCCCGCCTGCCATCGGCCGGTCCCCCGTCGCGCCCCTTTCCGATGCCCGATGTCGCGGCTCGGCGATGAGGCATGGTGGCGCCGCCCGTCGGCGGGGCCCGAATGACTTTCGGCGCCGCCGGGCTCAGGCGGCGCGGCGCTGGCGGCGCAGTTGTGCCTCGCGCCGGGCGATGTAGAGGGTGGAGCCGATGATGATGACGGAGCCGGCCAGCGTGGCGGCGTCGAGCGTCTCGGCGTAGATCAGGTAGCCCGCAGCACCCAGCAGCACCAGCCGCAGGTAGGTGAGCGGGGCCAGCAGGCCGGCCTCGCCGAAGCGATAGGCTTGGATGTCGGCCAGCCCGCGCATCGCGCCCGCCGCGATCATGGCCAGCATCACCATCCACAGCCAGGGCGTGTCGGGCAACTCCAGCACCGGCCAGGCGGCGGGCACGGAGATCAGCATCGTCACCGCGGCCGAGGACAGCAGGGTGGAGAAGGAACCGTCCGTCTCCGCCAGCCGCCGCGACATCGACAGCGCCAGCGCCAGCAGCAGCGAGGAGGCCAGCGCCGCCAGCATCGCGATGTCGAAGCTCTCCGCCGTGGGCCGCAGGATCACCACGGCGCCGAGAAAGCCCAGTGCCGAGGCCGTCCAGCGCCGCGGCCCCACCTTCTCGCCGTGGAACACCCCGGCCAGAAGCGTGGCGAAGATCGGGGCGGTGAAGAACAGGATTGTGGCCGTTGCCAGCGGCAGGTGGGCGATGGTGTAGAAGCCGAGATGCATCGACACCCCGGTGAGCACCCCGCGCACGAGGTGGTGCCAGGGCAGCGAGAAGCGCGTGCCCCGGCGCAGCCGCGGCACCACCGCGATCATCCCCAGAAGGGCGAGCAGCGTGATCGCCGAGCGCAGCAGCACCAGCGTCGACGGGCTCAGCGTGGCGGAGAGTTCGCGCACCCCCAGGGTCATCGCGCTGGAGACCAGCACCGAGACCAGCATCCACAGCGCACCGCGCAGGTTGTCCCGCGCCGGGCGCAGGGTGGCGGCATGAGGGGCGGCTTGGGCGACGGGCATCACGGCTCCGGGAAGGTGACAGGTGGACAGGCGGGCCCACCCCGGGGCCGGCGCCCCGGCAGGCGGGACACCGCGCGGCGCAGGGGGCGCGGATCGGCGGCAGGCTCCCCCGGTCCACAAGCCCCGCACGCGCAGAGGCGGCCGGCCCGGCGCCCCGGGGCCCCTGTTTCCGTATACGCCGATGTGCGCCTCATATGGAAGGCCCCCTGACATATTCGCGCAAGCTCCTGTGCGCGTCCGCATGGGGACGGGCCGCACTCGGAACGCACAACTTCGCCGGAGCCGTGACGGACCCGGCGCACGCGCGTCCCGCCGGGGCCTCGACGCACTCGTGCTCCGCGTGCCGTGCGGGACGCGGTGTGCATCTGCCCGCCGGTGCCGGGCGGTAATCGGTGCGCATGTGCCTGCCGGTGCCGGGTGGGAAGCGGGACGCACGCCCCCGCGGGTGCCGTGCGGGATGCGGGAGGCAGGGTTCCTCGGGTGCCGTGCGGAATACGAGTCGCCGGCTTGCGCGGTGGGTCAGCGGGGCACGGGCGCGCGGTTGTGCGGCCCGGAAGCGCGCGGGCAGGGGAGGGACGGTCGGGCCGGGAGCAAGACGGCTCCCCCCGCGGATGACGGCGCGCCGGCGTCGTCCGGACGCAGGCGCAGGACGGCATGCGGCTTCGGGCGCCGCGTGCAAATGGGTTGCCCAACGGGCGGTTACGGCGTTCGGATGCGCCGGCCGCACAGGCCGACATGCACCCCGACAGGCCTGGTGCGCAGGCCATACCGGCGCCCGGATCGACCGGTTGCGCGCGCGGCACTCTGACCGCCGGGCGCGTGCAGGCTTCCAATCCGCGCCATCTGCCCTAGATTGCCAGTCCTGCTTCACAGGAACGGACGAGCTTTGCCGATGCGCCCCATCCCGACAGGTTTCCTTCTTCTCGCCGTTCTGGCGCTGCCGGTGGCCGCCCGGGCGAATGATCTCGACACCTGCGCCGATGCCTCGGTCCGTCCACAGACCTCGGCCCAGGCCTGCGCCCGGGTGTTGAAGAGCGGCAACCTGACCACGGCGGAGCAGGCCCGCGCCCTGGTGAACCAGGCCATGGCCTTCGCGGCCTATGACAGCCTCGGACGCGCGCTGCAGGCGCTCGACGACGCGGCGCGGCGGGACCCGCGCCTGTTCGCCATCTACCCCAACCGGGCCTTCGTGCACGAGCGCATGGGCCAGTTCGACGCCGCGCTGGCGGACTACGACCGGGCGCTGGCGATGAAACCCTCCGATCGCGACACGCTGTTCGGCCGCGGCACGCTCTACCTGCGCCGCGGCGCGCCGGAGAAGGCCGTGGAGGATTTCGACGCGGTGCTGCGGCGCGACGGGCGCGACGTGAACGCGCTCTACAACCGCGGGCTGGCGTTGGCCGCCGCGGGGCGCACGCTGGACGCGGTGCGGGATTTCGACGGTGTGCTGCGCGCCCATCCCGACGATTCGAGCGCCTGGCTGGAGCGTGGCCGCGCCCGGGCCCAGAGCGCGCCGCAACAGGCGCTGGAGGACGTGAGCCAGGCCATCCGCCTGAAGCCGGAATGGGCCGAGGCGCATGTGCTGCGCGGACAGATCCTCGATGCGAACGGGCAGACCGACGCCGCGAACCGCGACTTCCTGAGGGCTTTCGAGCTGGGATACCAGGCCGGATGGCTCACCGAGCGCGTCACCCGCCTGCGTGGCGGCTGACCGCCGGCACCAGCCGCCCGCCCCGCGGCCCCGTGACGCTCCGGGCCCGGAGCGCCGACCTTTCCGGCCCCGCGCCCGCTCTCCCCGCCGGCCACCGGGCGCGAGGTCTTGCCGGGCGTGCGCGGTGATGCTGCGTGACCGGAGCGTTGACGCTTCCAGCCGAACCCCGGCACTCTTTCTGCGGGAGACCGGGAGACCGGGAGACCGGGAGACCGGGAGACCGGGAGACCGGGAGACCGGGAGACCGGGAGACCGGGAGACCGGGAGACCGGGAGACCGGGAGACCGGGAGACCGGGAGACCGGGAGACGTTCCGTGATCGGATCGCGGACATTCCTGGCTCAACCCCTGGCTCTCCCTGTCGAGTACCGGGCGCGGGGTTCTGGCCGGCGCGGCCTGTGACGTTCCGTGACCGGATCGCCGACACTCCCGGCTCACCGTCTCGAAGATCGGGTGCGGGGTCCTGGCTGGCGTGGCCCGCAACACTCCGTGACCGGACGGCTGACCTTTCCGGCCCGACTCCGGTGCTTCTCCCACCGGCAACCGGGCGTTCTAACTTGCGAGGACGTCTCCCGCCGGGGACCGGGCGTCCTAGCTGGCGAGGCGGGCGAGGAAGCGGCTGCGCAGCTGGTCCTCGTCGAAGATGTCGCGGCCGCAGCGCGGGGCGTAGAGCGGCAACGGGCGGTCATGATCGGCGAGATTGGCCGGGCCGATGGGCAGCCAGAGGTCCGGGTCGACCGAGGCGATCTCCTCCGTGGCGAGCACCGAGCGGCCGACGGTCTTGCTCAGGTCATCGATGCGCGCGACGGTGTTGACCACCTCGCCGATGGCCGAGAAGGACAGGCGCGTGGGCACGCCGATGTTCCCGAACATCACGTCGCCCAGCGCGAGGGAGATGGAGAACTGCATCTCCGCGTGTTCCGGGTTGCGGCGGTAGCTTTCCAGCCGGTCGAGCGCGCCCTCCATTGCCCGGGTCGCGGCGCGCACGGCCTCGGCGCCGCCGAGATCGCCCTTCACCGGGAAGATCGCCAGCACGCCGTCGCCGATGAAATCGAGGATCTCGCCGCCTTCGGCCAGCACCGGCTCGGCGGTGCAGGCGTAGTAGTCGCGCAGGTAGTCGAGATAGGTGGACGGGGTCATGTGGCCCGAGAGCCAGGTGGAGCCGCGCAGGTCGGAGAACCAGACCACGGCGCGGATCTCGGCGCCGTCGCCCAGCCGGGCCTCGCCGGCGAACACCCGGTGCGCGGCGATGCGCCCGAGATAGGCCTCGCCCAGCGCCTGCATCACCCGCATCTGGATCGCGGCGTGGCAGGCCACGGCGAACACCTTCTGGATCCGCGACAGGGCGACGATGTCGTCATCGGAGAACCCGTCGGTGCGCCGGGTGGACCAGCTTGCGAGGATGCCGGTGGCATTGGAGGTCGCACGCTCCACCCGGGCAATGCGGAAACTCGTCGAAGTGAGCAGGTAGTCGGTGTAGCCCTGCGACTGCAGGTCGTCGAGCACGGTGAAATCGCGCAGCGCGTCCGGCCCGGTGAGCTTGCGCCTGAGCCGGGAGATCTGGTTGGAGATCACGTGATGGAACGGAGAGGACAGGAAGGCTTCCGAGATGCCGGCGTCGTGGCGATACTGGTGGAACTGGGTGCCGCTGTCGCGCCGCCAGTAGATCTGCTCGGCCTGGAACAGCGGATGCAGGGTCGGCCAGGTGAGGGCCGCGCGGTCCAGCGGAATGCCTGCCGCGCGCAGCCGCGCACAGAGCGACGCGAACAGGGGAACGATGTCCGGGTCGCGGAGGGTTTCGTCCAGGAGCCACCCCTGGATTTCCTGAATCAGAACATCGTGCTGCATGTGCTCACAGATAGGAATTCGGGTGATCGAAGGGAAGATCACCCTGATGTTAAACGCCGCGGGCCGCGACAATGCAACCCGTGGTGGAGAGAATTCCCTGCGTTACATCCGGAGATCGTCGCCCCCGGTTCCTGTCAGTCGCGCCCGCCGAAGCGGTCCTCAAGCTCGAGGCGCGTCGCGTCATCGATCTTGGCAAAGAGATTGTCCGGCACGCTGAAGCCGTGTCCGGCGGGCAGGGCGGCCAGGGCCGCGCCGAGATCGCCGGGCCAGGCATCGTCGGCCTTCATCGAGTCGAGCATAGCGGAGGATGCATCCGGAATGAAGGGGCGCGAGAGCACCGCGTAGAGCCGGATGAGGTTGAGCGCGAATCGCACGCAGGCCGCGGCGGCCTCCGGGTCGGTCTTGAAGCTGGCCCAGGGCGCGGCGGATTGCAGGTATTCGTTGCCGATCACCCAGATCGCGCGCAGCTCACCGGCGGCCTTGCGGATCTCGATCGCCTCCATGTGGCCCTCATAGGCCTTCAGGCGCGGGGCGATGGCCTCGATGACGGCCTGTTCGGCCGGGCCGTAGGCACCGCCCGTGGGCACGGTCTCGCCGAACTTGGAGCGGCAGAACTTGGTGACGCGCGAGACGAAATTGCCCAGCACGTCGGCGAGGTCCTTGTTCACGCCGGCCTGGAAGGCCTCCCAGGTGAAGTCGCTGTCCGAGCTCTCGGGGGCGTTGGACAGGAGCCACCAGCGCCAGTAGTCCGAGGGCAGGATCTCCAGCGCCTGGTCCATGAACACGCCGCGGCCCTGCGAGGTGGAGAACTTGCCGCCCTCGTAGAGCAGCCAGTTGAAGCCCTTGATGTAGTCCACCAGCTTCCACGGCTCGCCCGAGCCCATGATGGTGGCCGGGAAGGAGAGGGTGTGGAAGGGGATGTTGTCCTTGGCCATGAACTCCACGTAGCGGACATCCCCGGCGCCCATGTCCTCGCGCCACCAGCGCTGCCAGGCGCTGTCGGGCAGGCCGTGCGCGTCCGCCCATTCGGCGGTAGCGGCGATGTATTCGATCGGCGCGTCGAACCAGACGTAGAAGACCTTGCCCTCCATGCCCGGCCAGTCCTCGGTTCCGCGCTTCACCGGCACGCCCCAGTCCAGGTCGCGGGTGATGCCGCGGTCCTGCAACCCGTCGCCGTCGTTGAGCCACTTCTTCGCGATGGAGGTGGTGAGCACCGGCCAGTCGGTCTTGCTCTCGATCCACTCGGTGAGGCGGGCGCGCATGGCGGACTGGCGCAGGTAGAGGTGCTTGGTCTCGCGCACCTCGAGGTCGGTGGAGCCGGAGATGGCGGAATGCGGGTTGATGAGGTCGGTGGGGTCGAGCTGCTTGGTGCAGTTCTCGCACTGGTCGCCGCGCGCCTTGTCATAGCCGCAGTTCGGGCAGGTGCCCTCGATGTAGCGGTCCGGCAGGAAGCGGCCGTCGGCGTTGGAATAGACCTGGCGCTCGGAGACCTCCTCGATCAGCCCGGCCTCGAACAGCTTGCCGGCGAAATGCTGGGTGAGCGCGCGGTTGCGCAGGGAGGAGGAGCGGCCGAAATGGTCGAAGCTCAGGCGGAAGCCGTCGGCGATGTCCTTCTGGACCTGCCACATCTCGCGGCAGAACGCGTCCACCGGCTTGCCGGCCTTGGCGGCGGCCAGTTCGGCGGGGGTGCCGTGTTCGTCGGTGGCGCAGATCAGCATCACCTCGTGGCCACGCGCCCGCATGAAGCGGGCATAGGCATCCGAGGGCAGCTGCGAGCCCACGAGATTGCCCAGGTGCTTGATCCCGTTGATGTAGGGAAGCGCGGAGGTGATGAGGATGCGTGCCATGCGTTCCGTCCTGCGAAAGTCCTTTGCGCGGGAATAGCGCAGGATGCGGGCGAGGGCCAGACGATTGCGCATCGCGCACGGCTTTGGCCCCCCGCGCCGCCGTGCCGCGGGCCTGCTGCGCTCCGCCTCTCCCCGGCCGGGGGAAGGCGGAGCGTGGCGCTCAGCTCCGGCGGCGGCGCAGCAGGCGGCTGAGCAGGAAGCTGGTGCGCGGCGTGTACCGGTAGGTGGTGCGCTCGGGCACGGTGGGGCGGCGGGTCATGCGGAACAGGCCGAACAGGATGAGCGCCGCGTGGGCGAGCGAGATGTAGGCGAAGAGCGCCGGCGCCCCGTAGGCGCTCATCAGCACCGAGGCGAGCAGCGGCGAGGCGATGGCCCCGAGCCCGTAGAGGAACATCAGCGAGGCGTTGAGCTCGGTCATGAACTCCGGCTCCGCGAAGTCGTTCGCATGGGCGGCGGAGATGGAGTAGACGCAGAATGCGGTGAAGCCGAAGGCGAAGGAGCCGAGCAGCACCGAGGCCGGCGCGCTCCCCGCATTGGCCAGGAAGGCGGAGACCGCGACCGCCGCCGCCGAGAGCCCGATCAGCACGTAGCGCCGGTCGAACCTGTCGGCCAGCATGCCCACGGGGATCTGCGCCGCCGCGCCGCCCAGCACCGCTGCGCCGAGAAACCAGGCCACCGCGCCGGGGCCGAGCCCGATGCTGTTGCCGTAGATCGGGCCCACCATGCGGAAGGCCGGCGTCGTCACCCCCGCCACCACCACGCCCGCCGCGCCGAGGGGCGAGAGCGCGATGGTGCGCAGCGGGCGCAGGCGCGGGGCCTTCGGCGTGGCCGGCTGCGCCTTCGACGTGAGCGCGAGCGGCACCAGGCACAGGCAGCACAGGATGGCGAGCAGGTTGTAGGAGATGTAGGAGGCCGGCTCCAGCACCGCGATCATCATCTGCGCGATGAGCGAGGCGCCGAGGTCCACCAGCCGGTAGACGCCCATCACCTTGCCGCGCATGTCATTGGTGATCTTGGCCTGCAGCCAGGCCTCGGTGACGGTATAGGCCCCGGCCACCGCGAAGCCGGTCATCACCCGCATGCAGGCCCAGGCCAGCGGGCTGATCAGCATGGGATGCGCCAGCGCCCCGATGGCCCCGAAGGCGGCGAAGGCGGCGAAGGCGCGGATATGGCCCACCGAGCCCATCATCCGCGGCGCCAGCCAGCAGCCGAAGAAGAACCCCACGAAATGCGCCGTGCCCAGCAGGCCGATCTCGATGTCGGAAAACCCCTGCTGGATGCCGCTGAGCACGTCGAGCGGGGCGAGCGCACCCGAGCCGAGCTGTACCAGACTGATGGACAGGAACAGGGCGGCGAAGGAAATCAGGAGGCGCATGGTCCGTCACGTCCGGGGCAGGTGTCCGGACAGCCAAGCACGGATTCTGCCATCCGGCGCAAGCCTTTTCCACAGTTCGCAGCTGCGAAATTCCCGCCGCAGCGCGGGGTGGCGGGCCTCCGACACCCGCTCCGTGGGGCGGTGAGGGCCTCCGGGAGGGCCCGCCGGGCCGGTGGCGCGCGCCGGCCCGGGCTGTGGCGGCCGGGCGCGACAGGGGCTGCGGCACGGCCCGGCAGGTGCTCGCCCTTTCGTGAACCGCGACCCTGCGTACCTTGTCCTGCCGGGCCTGCATTGCTATTCGGAAGCCCCAATATCCAGCGAACGGAGCGACGGATGGCACGAGACAGCAAGGCGGCGGACCGCGAGAAGTCTCGCAGCATCGGGCCATTGCGCGGGCTCTCTCCCTTCCTGCGGCCCTACCGCGGACAGGCGCTTGCGGCACTTGCGGCGCTCACCGTCACCGCGGCGATCTCGCTCACACTGCCCATCGCGGTGCGCCGGGTGATCGACGGGTTCTCCGCCGAGGATGTGAGCCGGATGGACGCCTATTTCGGCGCCGCCATCGCCATTGCCGCCGCCCTGGCGGTGGGAACGGCGGCCCGGTTCTGGCTGGTCACCCGGCTGGGCGAGCGCATCGTCGCGGACATCCGTCGCGCGGTCTATGACCGGATGATCGGCATGAGCCCGGCCTTCTACGAGAAGCTGATGACCGGCGAGATCCTGTCCCGGCTCACCACCGACACCACGCTGATCCAGAGCGTGATCGGATCCTCCGTCTCAATTGCACTGCGCAACATCCTGATTTTCCTGGGCGGCCTGGGCTTCATGCTGTTCACCAGCGCGAAGCTCACCGGGCTTGTGCTGCTCATCGTGCCGCTGGTGATCGTGCCGATCCTGACCCTGGGGCGCAAGCTGCGCAAGCTGTCGCGGGAGAACCAGGACCGCATCGCGGAGAGCTCCGGCATGGCCTCCGAAACCCTGCAGGCCGCGCAGACCGTTCAGGCCAACACCCATGAACGCGCCAGCCGCGCCGCCTTCGGCTCGCTCACCGAGCGGGCCTTCGACGCGGCGCGCCGGCGCATCGCCACCCGCGCCGCGATGACCGCGATCGTGATCTTCCTGATCTTCACCGGCGTGGTGGGCGTGCTGTGGATCGGCGCGCGCGACGTGCGGGCCGGCGACATGAGCGCCGGGGAGCTGGTGCAGTTCCTGATCTACGCCATCATGGTGGCGGGCGGCGTGGCGGCGCTCTCGGAGATCTGGGGCGAGCTGCAGCGCGCGGCCGGCGCCACGGAGCGGCTGGTCGAGCTGCTCCACGCCCCCGACGCGCTCACCGACCCCGAAGCCCCCGCCGCTCTGCCCGAGGGCCCGGGCGCGGTGCGCTTCGACAACGTGACCTTCCATTACCCCGGCCGGCCCGGGGTCTCGGCGCTGAGCGGCTTCTCGCTCGACATCCGCCCGGGCGAGACCGTGGCCCTGGTCGGGCCCTCCGGCGCGGGCAAGACCACCGTCTTCCAGCTCCTGCAGCGCTTCTACGCGCCCGAGAGCGGCGCGGTGACGCTGGACGGCGTCGACCTCTCCACCCTCGCCATGGAGGACCTGCGCCGGCGCTTCGCGCTGGTGCCGCAGGAGCCGGTGATTTTCGCGGCCTCCGCGCGCGAGAACATCCGCTTCGGGCGCCCCGAGGCCACCGATGCGGAGGTGGAGGCCGCCGCCCGCGCCGCCGCCGCGCACGACTTCCTGATGCGCCTGCCCGAGGGCTACGACACCTACGTGGGCGAACGCGGCGTGATGCTCTCCGGCGGGCAGAAGCAACGCATCGCCATCGCCCGCGCCGTGCTGCGCGACGCGCCTGTGCTGCTGCTGGACGAGGCCACCTCGGCGCTGGACGCGGAGAGCGAGCGCGCGGTGCAGCTTGCGGTGGAGGAACTGTCGCAGGGCCGGACCACGCTGGTCATCGCCCACCGCCTCGCCACGGTGAAGAAGGCGGATCGCATCGTGGTGCTGGCCGACGGCGAGATCGTCGCCCAGGGCACCCATGCCGAACTGGTGGCGCAGGACGGGCTCTACGCCCGCCTCGCCCGCCTGCAGTTCACCGACGGCGCCGCCGCCTGAGGAGCCTGCGGCACGGCCGGGCCTTCTGCGCGGACGACCTCTGACGGGGGAACGCCCGCCTTGCCGAGGGGGCTTCGCCCCCGCAGCCCGGCGGGCGTGGCGAAGGCCTCTCCGGGCCTCCGCCCCAGCGGCGCCCGGGTCGCCCGGACCCTTCGGCGGTTGCGCGACGTTGGGCCGATGAGGCCGACAGGGTCACACCCGGCGCGGCTCAACCCTTCCGCCCGGGCGACCAGCCCGGGCCGCGCCCGACCCTCCCCCCGGGAGGGCGCGATGGCGATGTCATTCGGGGTTCAGCCCTCGTCCGGGGCTTTCGAGATTAATCGCCCACCACAAGCGGCGCTGCGCCCACCCAGGGTCGGGCGCGGCCCTTCGTGCCCGGCGGAGACGTTGCATACCTCTGCGCCGGGCAGAAGCCTTGCTGACTCCCGCGCCGGGTAGAAACGGTGCAAACTTCCGCGTCGGGTGGTGGTGGCGGCATCTTCAGAGGCGCCGTCAGACAAGGGGTTGCACGGGAGTTCGTGCCGGGCCATGCAGGCTCTCCGCTCTCCGCTCTCCGCTCTCCGCTCTCCGCTCTCCGCTCTCCGCTCTCCGCTCTCCGCTCTCCGCTCTCCGCTCTCCGCTCTCCGCTCTCCGCTCTCCGCTCTCCGCTCTCCGCTCTCCGCTCTCCGCTCTCCGCTCTCCGCTCTCCGCTCTCCGCTCTCCGCTCTCCGCTCTCCGCTCTCCGCTCTCCGCTCTCCGCTCTCCGCTCTCCGCTCTCCGCTCTCCGCTCTCCGCTCTCCGCTCTCCGCTCTCCGCTCTCCGCTCTCCGCTCTCCGCTCTCCGCTCTCCGCTCTCCGCTCTCCGCTCTCCGCTCTCCGCTCTCCGCTCTCCGCTCTCCGCTCTCCGCTCTCCGCTCTCCGCTCTCCGCTCTCCGCTCTCCGCTCTCCGCTCTCCGCTCTCCGCTCTCCGCTCTCCGCTCTCCGCTCTCCGCTCTCCGCTCTCCGCTCTCCGCTCTCCGCTCTCCGCTCTCCGCTCTCCGCTCTCCGCTCTCCGCTCTCCGCTCTCCGCTCTCCGCTCTCCGCTCTCCGCTCTCCGCTCTCCGCTCTCCGCTCTCCGCTCTCCGCTCTGGGCTGGAGGCGGGGCAGGTCGGGCGGCTCGCCGAGTGCTTTTGCCGACTCGTCGCGCGGGGATCCCCGGAGGAGGCGGCGGAGTGTGGGAGCGACGGCCGGGACCACGCAGTCCGGGTCTGTGCCGGTGCTCGGCAGATCCCGCCCATCCGGGCGGCGGGGCGCCCGGGGGCCGGCCGCCTCAGCGCGCGGCTTCGGCGCAGGCCTCCACCAGCCAGTCGCGGAAGATGCGGGCGGGGGCGTAGGTGCTGCGGGCGCGGGGAGTGACGTAGTAATAGGCGTCGCGGTTGCGGAAGCCCTCGGGCGTCATGCGCTCCAGCGCGCCGGCGCGCAGTTCCTGGCCGATGAGGAACTCCGGCAGCAGCGCGATGCCCAGCCCCGCCATGCAGGCTTGCGTCACCATGGCGAACTGCTCGAACTGCATGCCGCCCTGCGCGGGGGGCTCCAGCCCGCGGTCGCGGAACCAGCGTTCCCAGGCCGTGGGGCGCGAGGCCATGTGCAGCAGGGTGGTGCGGGCGAAATCCTCCGGGCCGGCCAGACCGTGCGCCTCCCGGTGGCCCGGCGCGCAGACCGGCACCATGTCCTCGGTCATCAGGAAGGTGCTGTCGGCGCCCGGCCAGTCCGGCTGGCCGATCTGGATGGCCGCGTCCAGCCCGGTCTCCGCGAAGTCGAACCGCCCGATGCGGGTGGCGAAATTCACCGTGATGCCCGGGTTCGCCTCCAGGAACTCCGGCAGGCGGGGCATCAGCCAGCGGGTGCCGAAGGTGGGCAGGATGGCGAGGTTGAGGATGCCACCGCGCACATTGGCCACCAGCCCCAGCGAGGCGGAGCGGATCTGGCGCAGGGCGGCGCGGATCTCCTCGGCGTAATCCGCACCCTCGGGCGTCAACGTGACCCGCCGCCCGTCACGCGCGAAGAGCGGCCGGCCCAGCTGCGCCTCCAGCGCCAGCACCTGCCGGCTGATCGCGCCCTGGGTGAGGTCCAGCTCCGCCGCGGCGCGGGTGAAGGAGCCGAGCCGGGCCACGGCCTCGAAGGCCGCGAGCGCGGAGGTGGAGGGCAGGAGGCGGCGTGAGCTGTTCATTGCATTACCATAGGTAATAAGGCGATGAGAGAGAATAGCTTGTCTCCACGCCCCGGGGGAGCGAATGTGCGCGCGACATTCGCCGAGGAACGAGATCCATGACCAAGAAAAATGCTTTCGTCTGGGAAGACCCGCTGCTGCTCGAGGACATTCTGACCGAAGAGGAGCGCATGATCCGCGACACCGCGCGCGATTTCGCCCAGGAGGCCCTGCAGCCCCGCGTGATCGACGCCTACCGCGAGGAGACCACCGACCCGGGCATCTTCCGCGAGATGGGGGCGCTCGGCCTGCTCGGCCCCACGGTGCCGGAACAGTACGGCGGCGCAGGCGTGAACTACGTCTCCTACGGGCTGATCGCCCGCGAGGTGGAGCGGGTGGATTCGGGCTACCGCTCGATGATGTCGGTGCAGTCCTCCCTCGTGATGCACCCGATCAACGCCTATGGCTCCGAGGAGCAGAAGCAGAAATACCTGCCGAAACTGGCCAGCGGCGAGTGGATCGGCTGCTTCGGCCTCACCGAGCCCGATGCCGGCTCCGATCCGGCGGGGATGAAGACCGTCGCCACCCCCACGCAGGGCGGCTACATCCTCAAGGGCGCGAAGATGTGGATCTCCAACAGCCCGATCGCGGATGTCTTCGTGGTCTGGGCCAAGTCCAAGGCACATGACAACAAGATCCGCGGTTTCGTGCTGGAAAAGGGCATGAAGGGCCTCTCCGCCCCGAAGATCGGCGGGAAACTGTCGCTTCGCGCCTCCATCACCGGCGAGATCGTGATGGATGACGTGTTCGTGCCGGAAGAGAACATGTTCCCGGAGATCCAGGGCCTGGCCGGCCCCTTCGGCTGCCTCAACCGCGCGCGCTACGGCATCTCCTGGGGGGCGATGGGCGCCGCGGAGTTCTGCTGGCACGCCGCGCGCCAGTACGGGCTTGACCGCAGGCAGTTCGACAAGCCGCTGGCCCAGACCCAGCTCTTCCAGAAGAAGCTCGCCGACATGATGACCGAGATTACCCTCGGCCTGCTGGCCTCGCTGCGCGTGGGCCGGCTGTTCGACGAAGGCAAGATGGCCCCGGAGATGATCTCCATCGTGAAGCGCAACAACTGCGGCAAGGCGCTCGACATCGCCCGGATGGCGCGCGACATGCACGGCGGCAACGGCATCTCGGAAGAATTCCAGGTGATGCGCCACATGGTCAACCTCGAGACGGTGAACACCTACGAGGGCACCCATGACGTGCATGCGCTGATCCTGGGCCGCGCCCAGACCGGGCTGCAGGCGTTCTTCTGATGGCAACGCCCCTCGAAGGCCTGAAGGTCGTCGAGCTTGCCCGCATTCTGGCCGGTCCGTGGATCGGCCAGACCCTCGCGGACCTCGGCGCCGACGTGATCAAGGTGGAGAGCCCGGACGGCGACGACACCCGCAAATGGGGCCCGCCCTTCGTGGGCGATACCGACACGGCGGCCTATTTCCACGCCTGCAACCGCGGCAAGACCTCGGTGACGGTGGATTTCAGCACGCCCGAGGGGCAGGCCGAGGTGCGCCGGCTGGTGGCCGACGCCGATGTTCTGGTGGAGAACTTCAAGGTCGGCGGCCTGAAGAAATACGGGCTGGACTATGCCAGCCTGCGGGAGGTGAACCCGCGCCTCGTCTATTGCTCGATCACCGGCTTCGGCCAGGACGGGCCCTACGCCCATCGCGCGGGCTATGACTTCATCATCCAGGGCATGTCGGGCATGATGTCGCTCACCGGCGCGCCGGACGGCCAGCCGCAGAAGATTGGCGTGGCGATGGCCGACATCATGACCGCCACCTATGGCGTGATCGGCATCCTCTCGGCGCTGCACATGCGCGAGCGCACCGGGCGCGGCCAGCAGGTGGACATGGCGCTGTTCGACACCATGACCGGCGTGCTCGCCAACCAGGCGCTGAACTACCTCACCACCGGCATCGCCCCCACCCGCATGGGCAACGCCCACCCCAACATCTCGCCCTACGAGGTGATGGAGACGTCCGACGGCCACCTGATCGTGGCGGTGGGCAATGACGGCCAGTTCGCGCGCTTCGCCGCCATCCTCGGCCTGCCGGCGCTGGCGGGCGACGAACGCTTCGCCACCAACGCGGCGCGCGTGGCGCACCGGGGGGAGCTGACGGCGCTGCTCGTGGCCCAGACGAAGCTCCGGACCCGCGACGACCTGCTGGCGGCCATGGAGCGCGAAGGCGTGCCGGCCGGGCCGATCAACACGCTTCAGGACGTGTTCAACGACCCCCAGATCATCCACCGCGGCATGAAGATCGACACGCCGACGGGGCCGGGGGTGCGCACGCCCATCCGCTTTTCGGAGGCGGAGCTGGCGTTGGAGAAGGGAGTGCCGGGGTTAGGGCCTTAGTGTAGTCAGAAGGCATAGCCGCCCTTAGGGCGAGCAGTCGGGTGATCGGCTTCGAGCTCAATACCTGCCTGCTCGGCCTTCAAGCGTACGTAGCCCCGTATCATCTTCTCGGTGAACTCGTACCAGCCTTGCCTAGACCCCGTAAGTATGCACCCGTGGCTTTCCTTTTTAAGAGAATTCATTCTACTGTTGAATCGCTCTCTCGATATTGGGTTCTTATCAAGATTTCTCATGATCTTCTCGTATGATTTGAATATATTCGCGCTGCTTCTTTTTAATTCGTGACCATCTGCCGCTGCCCAAAGTATTTCTGCGTATTCATCTGAGTATTTCTGAGTGGCTCTTTCGTAAGGTGCTCTAAGCTTCATTTCCATGGATTCTGCAGCTTGCGACATTGCTCGTTCGAAAAGCTTTGATATAGGGGTATTAGCTCCCTCACTCTCAAAAATAATCCAGAATAGCTTCTCAGAAATAAAATGAATATAATGCGGAAATCCATCACTAATTCGGGCAATTCTAATCATCGTGTCCCGATCGACTTCTAGCCCCAGAGTTTCAGCAGCATGAGAAACGATTTCATCGCGCGCCTCAAACGGCAACCTTTCAAGCCCGACTGTGTGGAAATATCGATCCGAACTCGCGTGCGCAGCCATGATTGCGTCAACGCTCTCTCCGATCCCGCAGAAAATAAACTTCGCGTCTATGTGGCGATCTGAAATCTGTTTCACAAAGTTTGTGAAGTTAATTTGTTCGTCATGATTTGTAATGAGATCGAATTCATCGATCACAATTACTGGAGAGTCCCCCAAGATTGTACCAAGATGGCGTATTATCGACACGCATTCGTTGATCGATGTAGGGTCGTCAAGTCGACCTTGCTCCACCTTTTCAGATCTCTCCGCGGAAAGTATCTTGTTTGCAAAGCCAATTTTTTTCTCGATAATTTTCGAGCGAATTGATGGATCTGTATTACAGGCTTCACTAAGTATATCTTTGATCACGCTTTCGAGTGTGCTGCTTTCATCGCAACCTACGATGATTGGATCGGTCTTTCCGGAGATCACATACGCTGCAGTTTGAGCCAAGGAAGATTTTCCAACCCCACGAAAGCCATGAATTAGCACGTGGCGACCAGGTTGGAACAACGCCTTTCGGATACCATCAAGCTGTTGCTGACGTCCACGCAAGAATTCTTCAGAATGAAGTGGTCGCGAAGGAGAAAGTACCTGCGAAAGCTTTCGTCCGAATTCACTTTGCTTTTCGAAAGCTTCCGACGCGCTTATTGTGCTCAATCTAACGCCTCCTCACCCATGGTGACGAGAGTGTAGAGCCTACCCGTCCATCTTCAGCGCATTGATGAACGCTTCCTGCGGAATATCCACCTTGCCGAACTGGCGCATCTTCTTCTTGCCGGCCTTCTGCTTGTCCAGCAGCTTGCGCTTGCGGGTGGCGTCGCCGCCGTAGCATTTGGCGGTCACGTCCTTGCGCAGGGCGGAGATGGTTTCGCGGGCGATCACGCGGCCGCCGATGGCCGCCTGGATCGGCACCTTGAACATGTGCTGGGGGATCAGCTCCTTGAGCTTCTCGCACATGGAGCGGCCGCGGGCCTCGGCCTTGGAGCGGTGCACGATGATCGAGAGCGCGTCCACCGGCTCGTCGTTCACCAGGATCGACATCTTGACGAGCTGCTCCTGCTTGTAGCCGGAGATGGCGTAGTCGAAGCTCGCATAGCCCTTGGTGACCGATTTCAGCCGGTCGTAGAAGTCGAACACCACCTCGTTGAGCGGCAGCTCGTAGACCACCATGGCGCGGGCGCCGGCGTAGGTGAGGTCGAGCTGCACGCCGCGCCGGTCCTGGCAGAGCTTCAGGACGTCGCCGAGGAACTCGTCCGGCACCATGATGGTGGCCTTGATCCAGGGCTCCTCGATACGGTCGATCTGGGTGACCTCCGGCAGGTCGGCCGGGTTGTGCAGCTCCGACATCGTGCCGTCGATCAGGTGCAGGTGATAGACCACCGAGGGCGCGGTGGTGATCAGGTCGATGTCGTACTCGCGCTCCAGCCGGTCACGGATCACCTCGAGGTGCAAGAGCCCGAGGAAGCCGCAGCGGAAGCCGAAGCCGAGAGCCGCGGAGGTTTCCATCTCGTAGCTGAAGGAAGCGTCGTTGAGCGCGAGCTTCTCGATCGCGTCGCGCATGTCGTCGAAATCGTTGGTGTCCACCGGGAACAGGCCGCAGAACACCACCGGCTGCGCGGGCTTGAAGCCGGGCAGGGGCGTTTCGCACTGGCGGCGTTCATGGGTGATGGTGTCGCCCACGCGGGTGTCGCGCACCTGCTTGATCGAGGCGGTGAGGAAGCCGATCTCGCCCGGGCCCAGTTCCTCGACCGTCAGCATCGCCGGGCAGAACACGCCGATCCGGTCAAGCTGGTAGGTCGCCTTGGTCTGCATCATGCGGACCTTGTCGTTCTTGCGCAGCACGCCGTCGATGATGCGCACCAGCACCACCACGCCGAGGTAGGAATCGTACCAGCTGTCGACCAGCATGGCCTTCAGCGGCGCGTCGCGGTCGCCCTTGGGCGCGGGCAGGCGGGTGACGATGGCCTCCAGCACGTCCGGAATGCCCAGGCCGGTCTTGGCCGAGATCATCACCGCCTGCGAGGCGTCGATGCCGATCACGTCCTCGATCTGCTCGCGCACGCGCTCGGGCTCGGCGGCCGGCAGGTCCACCTTGTTCAGCACCGGGACGATCTCATGGTCCGCGTCGATGGCCTGGTAGACGTTGGCGAGCGTCTGCGCCTCCACACCCTGGGAGGCGTCGACCACCAGCAGCGAGCCCTCGACCGCGCGCATGGAGCGGGAGACCTCGTAGGCGAAGTCCACGTGGCCGGGCGTGTCGATCAGGTTGAGCGTGTAGTGCTCGCCGTCCTTCGCCGTGTATTCCAGGCGCACGGTCTGCGCCTTGATGGTGATGCCGCGCTCCCGCTCCAGGTCCATGGAGTCGAGCACCTGCGCCTTCATCTCACGGTCGGTGAGCGCGCCGGTGGACTGGATCAGACGGTCGGCGAGCGTCGATTTCCCATGGTCGATATGGGCGACGATCGAGAAGTTGCGGATTTTCGAGAGCTCGGTCATGGGACCGGCTTATGAGGCCGTTTGTGCGACGCGTCAAGCGGGGTTCGCGGGCTCCGCCGGGGCGCGGCGGCGGCGCAGCGTGGCGGGTCGCCGCAGGCGCAGCGCAAGCGGCTTGCGCCCGGGCGCCGGGCCGATATCCACGGCGCAGAGGCCGATGTCCTGGCCGCGTCCGCGCAGCGGGTGCTGCCCCAGGGCGCGCAGGGTGAGGCCTTCGGGCGGCGTGAGCCGTGCGGCGATTTCGGCGGAGACCAGGGTCGGCTCGTCCAGCACCCGGCACATCTCCTCGATGCGCGCCGTGGTGTTCACCGTGTCGCCGAAATAGGTGATCTTGTGGTGTTCCACCCCGACCTCGGCCACGATGACCGGCCCGCCGTGCAGCGCGGCGCGCAGCACCGGAACCGTGCCGAAACGGGCCTGCCACCAGTCCGCCCGCGACGATACCGCGGCCAGGATGTCGCGCAGGCAGGTGAGGCATTGCGCCCGGTGCAGGCCCTCCGCCATCGTCCAGCTGATGATCGCGGCGTCGCCGATGAGGTCCTCCACCGAGCCGTGGTTGTCGCGCACCGGCTCCTCCATGGCCGAGAACAGCGCCGAGAGCAGTTCCATGACCTTCAGGTCGCCGTGCCGCTCGGCATAGGCGGAGGAGCCCGCGAGATCGATGAACAGGAAGATCCGTTCCTCGCGCACCGGGCGGCGGTATCGGCCGATCATCAGGCTCTTGAACCGGTGGTGGCCGATGAGGTCGCGCACCCGCAGCGTGGCGGTCACCAGGGTGCAGGTCGCAAGGCCGTAGATGATGCCGGAGATGCCGGGCAGCGCCGCCACCCGCCAGCTCTCGTTCGCCAGGCCCGCCGCCCACATCAGGCTGCCGACGACGCAGAAGGACGCGGAGAGCATCAGCCCGTAGGCGATCGTCTCCACCAGCAGGTAGGCGAGGGTGGGCAGTTCCAGGATGCGCCGCCGCAGCCGCCGCAGGATCACGCCCCGCTCCAGCGCGATGATCGGCAGGCACATGACGGTGGCATAGACCGCCCCGAGGACGGGAGACCCGTAGATCACCCAGGAATACAGCAATCCGCTGAGGGCCACGGTGGCGGTGATGGCGATCCACGGGTTCTGGGGCGGGCGAAACTTCATGCGCGGAGGCCATCCTGCCGGAAAGAGATGCGCCGAAGGTAACCATTGCCGCCCGGTGTTTCCAGCGGTGCGGCCGCCCGGGCGGTTGCAGGTGCGAAGTGCCCCCGGCCTCGGGCGGGGGACGCTTCGCCGGGCGGGCCCTCCGGGCGCGTCCCTGCCCGGCCTCCTGAAGGCGCCACGACCCGGCCGGCGCGCAGCGGTTCTCACCCCTCTCCGGAGGGCACCCGGCACGGGGGCGGCCGGCGCCGTGTCACCTGCGCGCGCCATGCATAGCCGCTATTGCAGCGCGGCAATTGACGCCGCAGCGCAGCAGGTGCATTCGGAAAAGCGTGTGGCACAAGGACCTTCCCAGATGACGATGACCCTTCAGGACGTCCCCCGCTCCCCCGATCTCAGGCGCAGCCTGGCGCTGGCGGTGCTGGTGCTGGCGGCCTTCGCCATCGGCACGGCGGAATTCGTGGTAATGGGTCTGCTGCCCGACATGGCCGCGGACCTCTCGGTGTCGATTCCGGCGGCGGGGATGCTGGTGACGGGCTATGCCCTCGGCGTGGTGCTGGGCGGCCCGCCGCTCGCCATCCTCACCGGGCGGATGGCCGACAAGCGCACGCTCACGCTGCTGGTGGGGGTGTTCGTGGTCGGCAACATCGCCTGCGCGCTGGCGCCGGATTACTGGTCGCTGCTGGTGGCGCGCTGCATCACCGCCACGGTGCACGGCGCCTTCTTCGGCGCGGCGCTCACCGTGGCGGGCGGCCTGGCCCGGCCGGGGCGCGAGGGCCGGGCCATCGCGCTGGTCTTCTCCGGCGTGACGCTGGCCAACGTGGCGGGCGTGCCGCTGGGCACCATGCTGGGGCAATGGGCCGACTGGCGGGCGGTCTTCGGCGTGGTGGCGCTGATCGGCACGGTGGCACTGGTGGGCATCCGCCTCGCGGTGCCGCGGGGCGTGGCCCGGCCGGGGGTGCGCATGCTGGGCGAACTCTCGGTGCTGCGCGACCGCGAGGTGCTGCGCGCCCTCGCCATCACCGTGTTCGGCTTCGGCGGCGTGTTCACGCTCTTCACCTACATCGCGCCGATCCTCACCGAGCGCTCGGGCCTCGCGCCCGAATGGGTGGGGCCGGTGCTCACGCTCATGGGCGTGGGGGCGACCTGCGGCCTCGCCCTCGCCGGCTGGATGGCGGATCGCTCGGCGCGCCGGGCGCTGCTCATTCTGCTCGGGGCGCTGGTGGTGGCCTTCCTCGGCTTCGCGCTGTTCATGGACACTGCGCTGGCCGCGGTGGCGGGCGTGTTCCTCATCGCGGTCTTCGGCTTCGGTGCCACGGCGCCGCTGCAGAGCTTCGCCATGCAGGCCGCCGCCGCCGCACCCCGGTTGGGCGGCACCTTCAACCAGAGCGCCTTCAACCTCGGCAATGCCGGGGGTGCGGCGCTCGGCGGCGGGCTGATCGGGCTCGGCGCGGGCTACGGCATGGTGGCCGTGGCCGCGGCCCTGGTGGCGGCGGTGGCCATCCTGCTGCTCATGGGCGCGCCGCGTCGCTGAGCCGGCCCGGCGGCACCGGCGCCGGCCCGGATCGGGCTCAGCGCGTCACAAGCGCCACCGCGGCGCCGGCCATCGCCACGCTGCTGCCCCGGTTCACCGCCCGCGCCGCGCGCGGCGTGGTGAACAGCCGGCGCGCCCGGGCGGCGAGCAGCGCGTAGCCTCCCATCACCGCCGTGAGCGCGAGGGCGACCGTGAGCGCCAGCTCGGCATATCCCGCGAGGGTGATCGCCTCCACATCCACCACGCTGGGCAGCAGGGCGAGGAAGAACACCATCGCCTTCGGGTTCCCGAGGTTGATCGACAGGCCGGTGAGGAACAGGCGCCAGCCGCGCTCGGCCGGGGCGGGGGCAGCGCTGCGCAGCCCGGGGGCGGCGCGCCAGAGTTTCCACGCGAGCCACAGCAGGTAGGCGGCACCCGCCCAGCGGACCACGGTGAAGACCGGGCCCAGCGCGGCCGCCAGCGCCGCGAGCCCGGTGACTGCCAGGGTCAGCCAGCACAGCGCGCCGGTGAGGAAGCCGCCGATGAAGGCCGGCGTGCCGCGCGGGCCCCGCACCAGCACGCGGGAGACCAGCGCCGTCACCCCCGGGCCGGGGACGATCAGCACCGCGAGATAGGCGAGCGCGAAGACGAGAAGCGAGGGGAGGGGCATGGGCCGGCACCTGTGCGGAAAGCACGCCGGCTGCCGTGCAACGGGGTGGCTGCGTGCGTGGGGGACTGCGCGCGGCAGGCCCGCACGCGGGATCACTCCAGCAGAAACGACAGCGCCGCGCAAGGCCAATGGCCCGCGCGGCGCCGGAGGCAGGCCTCAGCCGCCTCGTGTCAGATGCACATCACTTCGAGCGGGGGGAAGCCGTTGAACCCCACGGAGGAGTAGCTGGAAGTGTAGGCGCCGCAGTTGCGGATGATCACCTTGTCGCCGGCGCGCAGGCCGACGGGAAGCTGCACCGGGCGCTTTTCGTAGAGCACGTCGGCGCTGTCGCAGGACGGGCCGGCCAGGATGCAGGCCGAGGTCGCCTCGCCGTCATGCGGGGTGACGAACTGGTAGCGGATCGCCTCGTCCATGGTCTCGGCGAGGCCCGAGAACTTGCCGATGTCGAGGTAGACCCAGCGCACCAGGTCGTCCTCGCGCTTCTTCGACGTGAGCAGCACTTCGCAGGCGATGGCGCCGGCTTCGGCGACCAGGCCGCGGCCCGGCTCCGCCATGATGCGGCCCACGGCGCCGAAGCGGGCGTGCACGTGGCGCATCACCTCGGTGGCGTAGGTGGTCGGGGCCGGAATGTCCTCACCGTAGAAGGCCGGGAAGCCGCCGCCGATGTTCAGCAGGTCGAGCGCGAAGCCGGCGGCGCGGGCGCGCTGCCAGATGCGGGAAACCGCGTCGAGCGGGGTGCACCACATCGCCGGGTCACGGGTCTGCGAGCCGACGTGGAAGCTGATGCCGACCGGCGCCAGGCCGAGGTCGCGCGCCACGCCCATCAGGCGGATCGCCTCGTCGCCGCCGCAGCCGAACTTGCGCGACAGCGGCCAGTCAGCCTGGGATTCCTCGATGAGGATGCGGATGTAGACCTCCGCGCCCGGGGCGTGCTCGGCGATCTTCTCCAGCTCTTCTTCCGCGTCGGCGGCGAAGAGGGTGATGCCGGCGGCATGGGCGAAGGCGATGTCGGAGACCTTCTTCACCGTGTTGCCGAAGGAGATGTGCTCCGGCCGGGCGCCGAGGCCGAGGCAGAGCTCGATCTCGCCACGGGAGGCGGCGTCGAAATGCGAGCCGGAGGCCACCAGGCGCTCGACGATCTCGCGGGTCGGGTTCGCCTTCACCGCATAGTGGATGGCGGCCTCGCCGAGGCCGGCCTTCAGCGCGTGGTACTGGGTTTCGACGGCGTCGATGTCCAGCACCAGGGTCGGGCGATCAAAGCTCGACACCGAGATGAACTCTTCCACTCGTCGGGGTGCAGACAGGCACACGGGGGCCGAAGCCGCCCAGGCTACGTTCGCGTTCATGGTCATCTCCATCAGACCTGGCCCGCCTTGCGGACCACCCGTTCCAAAAGAGACGTTACCGTCGCTACGTAAACACTGGATCTTGCCCAGGCCAGAGGCGCGTGCGTTGGCGTCGTTCGGCGGATATGGGGCAATTCCCCGACTCGCGCAAGACGTTTTGTTGCGGGGGCGGAAAAAACTTTCAGCTCTTGTATTAACCATTTGGTAAACAAGAAGATTCAGGCGAAACCGAGGGGTAGAACGTCAGGGCCCCGCGGCGGCCCGGCGCAGCGGCAGGTGGCGGGCCGTGGCCAGGGCGCGGCAGGCGGCGTCCACCAGGTCGAGCACCGTGTCGAAGCCGGAAGCGCCGCCGTAATAGGGGTCGGGCACGTCGCGGCGCGGCTGGTCGGGCAGCAGGTCGAGAAGGCGGTGCAGTTCGGCGGCACTGCCGGCCGGGCGCAGGGCCTCGAGAGCGGCGAGATTGTCCGCGTCCATGGCCAGGATGAGGTCGAAGCGGGCGAAATCCTCCGGCAGCACCTTGCGGGCGCGCTGCGCGGAGAGGTCGATGCCCCGGGCCGCGGCGGCGGCGCACATGCGCGGGTCCGGCGGGTCTCCCGCATGCCAGCCGCCGATGCCCGCGCTGTCGATCTCCGCCGCGCCCGGCGCCAGAAGGGCGTCCATCACGCCCTGCGCGGCCGGCGAGCGGCAGATGTTTCCCAGGCAGACGAAGAGGATGCGTGTGGTCATGGCGGGCTCCGGCGGCTAGCGTCGTCGCAGGCTAGCGGGAGGCAGGCGGATGGTCGAGAACATCGTGATCCTCACCGGTGCCGGGGTCTCGGCGGAATCCGGGCTCGGCACCTTTCGCGACGCGGGCGGGCTCTGGACCCGCTATGCGCTGGAGGATGTGGCGACGCCCGAGGGCTTCGCGCGGGACCCCGGGCTGGTGCTGGAGTTCTACTCCGCCCGCCGGGAGAACTGCCGCACCGCCAGCCCGAACGCGGCCCATCGCGCGCTGGCCGAACTGGAGAGCGCCTGGCCCGGCGGGCTGCTGCTGGTCACCCAGAACATCGACGACCTGCATGAGCGGGCCGGCACCCGGCGGCTTGTGCACATGCACGGTGAATTGATGGCCTGTCTCTGCGCGGCCTGCGGCCGGCGCTGGCCCTCCGCCGGGCCGATGCACGCGGCGGACCGCTGCCCCGCCTGCGCCGCCGCCGCCGTGCGCCCCGACGTGGTGTGGTTCGGCGAATATCCCTATCACATGAAGGAGATCGGGGCGGCGCTCGGCGCGGCGGATCTCTTCGTGTCCATCGGCACGTCCGGCAGTGTCTACCCCGCGGCGGGCTTCGTGCAGGAGGCGGCGCGGGCCGGCGCGCGGACGCTGGAGCTGAACCTGGACCCTTCCGACGGCGCGAGCCTGTTCGACGCGGCGCGCAGGGGCCCGGCCACCGAACTCGTTCCGGCCTGGGTGGCGGAGATGCTCGGGGGCTGAGGGCCCCCGGGGACGCCCCCCGGGCTCAGGGCTTGTCGCCGTCGGGAGGCGGGATCTCGCCGGCATGTTGCGGTGTCACGCGCAGCGCCACCGTGATCGTGCGGCCGCTTTCGAAATGCAGGGTGAGCGGCACGATCTCGCCGTCCTCCAGCGGTGCCGTCAGGCCCATGAACATCACGTGCAGGCCGCCGCGCTCCAGCACCGCCGTGCCGCCGGCGGGCAGGGGCAGGCCCTCGGGCATCGGGCGCATGCGCGCCACGCCGTCGGTGATCTCGTTGCTGTGCAGCTCCGTGCGCTGTGCGGCCGGGCTGTCGAGCGAGAGCAGGCGGTCATCCCCCGGGCCCGCGTTGCGCAGGGTCATGTAGGCTGCGCCCGACATCGGGTTGGAGCGGACGGCATAGGCCCCCTCCACCGCCAGCCCGTCGGCCAGCGCGGGCAGGGCGGCCAGTGCGACGAGCGCCGCAAGGGCGCCGCGGACGAAGCTGTGTGTCATGTCCGGTTTCCTCCCCGGGGTGTGGCGGCCGGTTGCGGCCTGCTCGCCCGGCAGTATCGGGGCGCGCGCGCCGGCGGGCAAGGGAAAGGGCGGACCCGCTGAAGCGGAACAGGGCGCATGCACGAAAACGCCCCGGCCGTTTCCGGCGGGGCGTTTCGGGACGCTCAGGTCCTCCCCGAAGCGGGGAGGTGCGGGGCTCAGGCGGCGGCCTGGGCCTTCTCGATGTCTTTCTTCACCTTCAGCGCGCGCGGCGACAGCTCGGCGTCGGCGGCCTTGGCGAGGAAGGCGTCAAGCCCGCCACGGTGGTCGACCGACCGCAGGGCCGAAGCGGCGATGCGGAAGCGGAAGGACCGGCCGAGCGCGTCGCTCTGCAGGGAAACCTCGTTGAGGTTCGGCAGGTAGCGGCGGCGGGTCTTGATGTTGGAGTGGCTGACGTTGTTGCCGGTCAGCACTGCCTTGCCGGTCAGTTCGCAGCGACGAGACATAGGTTTGTCCTCGGTTTCTGGTCCCGGCCGGGGCTGCCGGAATGTCCGGGCCAGGCGGGAAAGTGTAAAAACGGTCCGGCCCCTCCCCGGCGGGGCGGCCTGAATTTCGAGCCGCGTTCATACTGGGCCTCTGCCGGAGCGTCAAGGCCGGGGGAGGGGTTTTTCACCGGCAACGAACAGATCGAGGGCCTGTTCGGCGGCATCCTCGGGGGTAAGATGCCCGTTTCGCACGCCTTCGGCAAGGGCGGGGAGGCGCGCGGTCACGGCCGGCGCGGCGCGGAACCGGGTGAGCAGCCCCTCGCGAATCTCCTGGTCCAGCGCCGCCATGGCCTGGGCGCGGCGCCGCGCGGTGAGGTGGCCGCCCTCGCGCCGCCAGGCGTCGAGCCGGCACATCGCCTCCCAGGCCTGCTCCAGCCCCGCGCCGGTGACCGCCGAGCAGGTCATCGCCGCGGGAAAGCCCTCGGGGTCCTGCGGGCGGCGGCGCAGCAGGCGCAGGGCGCCGGCGTAATCGGCGCAGGTGCGGGTGGCGGTGGCGGCCAGGTCGCCGTCTGCCTTGTTCACCAGGATGAGGTCGGCGATCTCCATGATGCCGCGCTTCACGCCCTGCAGCTCGTCGCCCCCCGCGGGGGCGAGCAGCAGCAGGAAGAGGTCGGTCATGTCCGCCACCATGGTCTCGGACTGGCCCACGCCCACCGTCTCCACCAGGATCACGTCGAAGCCCGCCGCCTCGCAGATCAGGATCGCGTCGCGCGTGCGCCGGGCCACGCCGCCGAGCGAGCTGCGCGCCGGCGAGGGGCGGATGAAGGCCTCCGGCGCCCGCGAGAGCCGCTCCATGCGGGTCTTGTCGCCCAGGATCGAGCCGCCGGAGCGCGCCGAGGACGGGTCCACCGCCAGCACCGCCACGCGCTTGCCCGCCTCCACCAGCCGCATGCCGAAGGCCTCGGTGAAGGTGCTCTTGCCCACGCCCGGCGTGCCGGAGAGGCCGATGCGCATCGCGTCGCGCTCCGCGGTCGCAAGCACCCGCAGCAGGGCGCGGGCGGCGGCGCGATGATCGGGCCGGGTTGATTCGGCGAGGGTGATCGCGCGGGACAGCGCGCGGCGGTCTCCGGAGGTCACGGCGCGGGCGAGGGTCTCGGTGTCCTGGGTCATGCGGGGCCTTCGGCACGGGAGAGCGGGACGGGCATTCGGGCGGGAGAGCGGCGGCAACGCCCTGTTTCGCCTCGCTCGGGGCACCCTGTCCAGCCCCGATTGCGGCGGGCGCCGCCCCGGTCGCGGAGGAGGGCCGGGACGGGCCCGGAGGCGAAAAAGCGACTCGCAGTCGGAACAAAAAGCGAACATAATTGGCGCTCACCCGCGCCGGCAGGACGGGGAGACGGAAGGAAGCCGACAATGGACCTGGATGAACTGAGAGGGATGATCGCCCGGATGGAGGGCCGGGCCGGGCGCCTGGAGCCGGGGGAGGCCGCGGGAGAGGCGGGGCCACCGGGCTGGACCCTCGGCGCCCCGGGGCCGGACGCGGCCCTGGGGCCGCCCGGGCTCGAGACCGGCGCGCTGCATGATTTCACCCCGCGCGCGGCGGCGCATGCGCCGGGGGTCGCGGCCTTCGCGCTGCGGCTGCTGGTGCGCCTGCCCCGGCCCGGGCCGCTGCTGTGGTGCCAGACGGATTTCGCCCTGCGCGAATACGGCGCCCCGGGAATTGCGGCCTTCCGCGGCGCGGGGCTTGCGCCCGAACGGGTGGTCTTCGTGTCTCTGCGCAAGCCCGCGGAGATGTCCTTCGTGCTGGAGGAGGCGCTCGGCGTGCCGGCGCTGGCCGCGGTGGTGGGCGAGGGGCCGCCGCTCTCCTTCACCGCCACGCGGCGCCTGGCGCTGCGCGCCGAGGAGAGCGGGGTGCCCTGCCTGTTCCTCGGCCTCGGCGCGGAGCAGGGGCCCTCCGTGGCGGCCACGCGCTGGCGGCTGGGCCCGGCGCCGGGCCTGCCGCATCCCGATGATCCCGCGGCACCGGGCCAGCCCGGCTGGTCCGTGGCGCTGGAGCGGGCCCGGGCCGGCCGGCCCGGCAGCTGGAAGGTAACCTGGAATGAAACGACGCATTCTTTCGCTCCGCTTCCCGTTCCTGCCGGTGGAGCGCGTGTTCCGGGACGAGGCGGCCCGGAGCCGGAGCCGGCAGGACTGGCCGGAGGAGACCGCTCCCGGCAGGCCTGAGGCCGCCGGGCCGCTGGTGCTCGTCGAACGCACGGGGCAGGGCACGCGCATCACCGCCGCCGCGCCGGAGGCGTTGCGGGCCGGGGCGCGGCCGGGGCAGAGCCTTGCCGATGCCCGGGCCGCCTGCCCGGGGCTGCGGGTGCTGCAGGCCGCGCCGGAGGCCGATCGGGCGCTGCTGGAGCATCTCGCCCGCCGGGCGCAGCGCCATGCCCCGATCGTGGCGATGGACGGGCCGGACGGGCTGCTGCTCGACACCACGGGCTGCGCGCATCTCTTCGGCGGCGAGGCGGCGCTGCTGGCCGATTGTCTCGACGGGCTGGCCCGGGCCGGGCTGACGGTGCGCGCCGGGCTGGCGCCCACGCCCGCGCTGGCCCGGGCGCTCTCGGGCTTCGGGGCCGGGCGCGAGATTGTCCTGCCGGCGGAGATGGCGGAGCGGATCGACCGGCTGCCGGTGGAGGCGCTGCGCCTTGCGCCCGAGCGGGTGGTGCTGCTGCGCCGGCTGGGCCTGACCACCGTGGGCCGGCTGCGCGCCCTGCCGCGGGTGGCGCTGGAGCGGCGCTTCCGCAGCCGGGAGGCGGCGCTCTCGGTGCGGCTGCGCCTCGACCAGATCACCGGTGCGGTGGACGAGCCGCTCGCCCCGCTCTCGCCGCCGCCGCTCTACCGGGTGCAGCAGGTGCTGCCCGAGCCGGTGATCGACGTGAGCGCGGCCTCCATGGTGCTCGACCACCTGCTGCTGCGCCTCGCCGGGCTGCTGGAGCGCGACGGGCGCGGCGCGCGGCTCCTCACCCTCAGCGCCTTTCGCGCCGATGGCGGCATGAGCGAGGTGCGCGTGCGCCTGGCGCGGCCCGCGCGGGATGCGGCGCGGATCGGGCGGCTGTTCGCCGGCCGGCTGGAGGAGATCGACAGCGGCTTCGGCATCGACGCCTTCGTGCTCTCGGCCTCCGGGGTCGAGGCGCTCGACGCCCGGCAGGACAGCTTCGTCGCTCCGCCCCCCGCGCGTGGGCGGCCTGACGCCCTGCCCGGCATGGACGGGCGCACCGGCGTCTCCGGCGGGGCAAACCCCGGAAGGCACGCCGGAACTGGCCCCGGACCGGCCGTGCGAGTGGCACCCGCGCCGGGCACGGGATCGGACCCGATGAGGCGCCAAGGGATGCCCTCTGGAGCGGGCAGCAGCCCGGTCATGGGCATTTCTGACAGCCCGCGCATTGTTTCGGGTCCGGGAAGGGGCTCCGGGTTGGCGCGCGGAGCAAGCTCCGGGCCGGGCGTCGGGCCGGCTGGCGGGGCAGGTGGCCCTGGAAGCGGCGCTGGCGGAGCGGGTTCCGGGCCGGGCATGGGACTGGTGACCGGCACAGGCGCCGGGCCGGGCCCCGAGGCGCCCCCCGGCACTGCCGTTGAAGCGGGCCCCGGGGCGGACAGGGTATCGGCCCCCGAAAGATGCCGCGGGATGCCCGCGTCATCGGCCGGCGGCCCGGTCATGGGCAGGGCTGACAGCCCGTGCACCGTCTCGGATCCGGGAAGGGGCTCCGGGCTGGCGCGCGGAGCAGGCCCGGGGCCGGGCGTCGGGATGACTGGCGGGGCAGGTGCCGCGGCGGGCCCGGGAAGGGGCGCTGGCGGAGCGGGTTCCGGGCCGGGCATCGGGAAACGTGACGGGGCTGGTCTGGAGCCGGGCCTGCCAGGCGCGATGTTCACCCTGGTCGACACGCTGGCCAACCGGCTGGGCGGGCGGCGCGTCTACCAGCTTGCCCCGGTGGCGAGCCACCTGCCGGAGCGGGCGATGCGCCGGGTGGCGGTCGGCGCCTCCGGGGGCGGCGGCGCGGCTGTGCGGAGCGCCGATCCCGGCCCCTGGCCCGAAGCCGCCCCGCTGCGGCCGCTGCGCCTGCTTCCCCGGCCCGAACCGGTGGAGGTGACCGCCGCGCTGCCCGACGGCCCTCCGCTGCAGTTCGTCTGGCGGCGGGTGCGGCGGGTGGTGCTCCGCGCTGCCGGGCCGGAGCGGATCGCCCCGGAATGGTGGCACCCGGACGCCCGTGGCACCGCGGTGCGCGACTATTACCATGTCGAGGATCGCGAGGGCTGCCAGTACTGGCTGTGCCGCGCCCTTGCCCCCGGCGGCCCGGCGGCCGGCCGGGGGGAATGGTATCTGCACGGGCTCTTCGCATGATCCGCCGGCCGACCTCTTTCCAGCCGTCCCGGCCTCCCGCGCCGGCGAACACGCTCTCCATGCCCCGCCGGGAGAGCCTGCACCGGCCTGCCGTGCCCGACGCGCCCTTGCCGGACACTCTCACGCCAGCCCTCGACACCCGTCGCACCGCACAAGCCGGCGCCCCTGCCATCCCCGGCCCGGCCCGTGCCGCGCCCGCCGCGCCTCCCACACCGGTCCACGCGACCGCGGGGCCTGCACAGCCCGGTGCCGCTGCGGCGCCCGGAGCGGGCAGGATCGCTGACACCCCCGTGCCGGCCCGGGCCCCTGCCGGACCGGCGCCGACTGGTCCCGTTGCCATGCCCGACGCGGACAGTGCCCCTCCCGCGCCGGCCTGCAGGATTACCCGGCCTGCGCAGCCCGATGCCGCTGCGGCGCTCGAAGCGGGCAGTGCCGATGCCGTGCCGGTCCGGGCCTCTGTCGGGCCCGCGCAGACCGGTTTCACCGGGGGGCGCAGCGTGGCCGATGCCGCTGTCACGACTTCGCAGGTTCGCGGCACCGCCGGGCTGGCGCAGGCCGGTGCCGCTGTCATGCCCGGTGCGCGCGGCGCGGATGGCCCGCTCATGCCGGGCCGCGGCACCGCAGGGCTTACGCCGGTCGGGCCTGTTGCCATGCCCGGGGCGGCCAGTGCCGCCGGTGCCCCCACGCAGGTCCGCCGCCCCGCCGGGCGTGCGCAGACCCACATTGCTCGGGCGCCCGGGCCGGGCAGCTCCGCTGCCGGGTCCGCGAGAGCTTGTCCCCGGGCCGCGACGAAGGCGGCCGGCGTCCGGCATGAGGGGACCGGCGCCGGGCATGGAGCGGTCGGCGTCGGGCATGGAGCGGTCGGCGTCGGGCATGGGGCGACCGGCACCGGGCATAGGGGGACCGGCACCGGGGATGGGGGGACCGGCGCCGGGGATGACGCGGCCGGTACCGGGCATGGAGCGGCTGGTATCGGGCATGTGGCGACCGACGTCTGGTCTGGAGCGACCGGCGTCGGGGATGGCGCGGCTGGTGCCGGGCATGGGCCTGCCCCGGCGGGGGCGGCGGACCTGCTGCCGTTCCGCCCGCGCAGCGGGAAGCGCCGGCGGGGGCCGCCGGGTGGGCCGCCGGCCTACGGCGAGCTGGCCTGCACCACGAATTTCTCCTTCCTGCGCGGCGCCTCGCATGCCCGGGAACTGGTGGCGCGGGCGGTGGAGCTGGGCCATGTCGCCCTCGGGGTGGCGGACAGGAACACGCTCGCCGGGGTGGTCCGCGCCCATGTGGCGGCGAAGGCGGCCGGGCTGCGGCTGCTGGTCGGCGCCCGGCTGGTGAGCCGCGAGGGGTTCGAGACCCTGTGCTACCCCACCGACCGGGCCGCCTATGGCCGGCTGTCGCGCCTGCTCACCGCCGGTAAGCGCGCCGCGCCCAAGGGGGAGTGCGATTTCGGCCTGGATGACCTGCTGGCCCATGCGCAGGGCCAGGTGTTCATCGCGCTGCCTCCCGCGGCGGCTGCGCGCGAGGCGGATTTCGCGCTGCATCTCGCCGCGCTGGGGCAGGCGGCGCCGGGGCGGGTGTGGCTCGGGCTCGCGCATCGGCAGGGCGGGGATGACCGGGCCCGGATGGCCCGGCTCGCGGCGCTGGCGGCGCGCGCGGGCCTGCCGCTGGTTGCCCATAACGACGTGCATTACCATGACCCCGCCCGCCGCCCGTTGCAGGACGTGCTCACCTGCATCCGCGAGGGGGTGACGGTGGCCGAGGCCGGCTTCCGCCTCGCCGCCAATGCCGAGCGCCACCTGAAGCCGGCGGCCGAGATGGCCCGGCTCTTCGCCGCCTGGCCGGGGGCGCTGGCGGCCATCGGCGACATCCTGGCCCTGTGCCGGTTCTCGCTCGACGAACTGGCCTACAACTACCCCTCCGAGCCGGTGCCGAAGGGCACCACGCCCCAGGCGCATCTCGAGGCGCTGGCCCGCGCCGGGGCCGCGGCGCGCTACCGCGGGGCGGTGCCCTCGAAGGTCACCGCGCTGCTGGAGAAGGAGATCGCGCTGATCGGCGAGCTGGGTTACGCGCCCTACTTCCTCACCGTGCACGACATGGTGGCCTTCGCGCGCAGCCGCGGCATCCTGTGCCAGGGGCGGGGCTCGGCGGCGAACTCGGCGGTGTGCTACTGCCTCGGCATCACCGCGGTGGACCCGGCGAAGAGCGAACTGCTGTTCGAGCGCTTCATCTCCCGCGCCCGCAAGGAGCCGCCGGACATCGACGTGGATTTCGAGCATGAGCGCCGCGAGGAGGTGATCCAGCATGTCTACGCCCGCTACGGCCGCCACCGCGCCGCCCTCGCGGCCACCGTGATCTCCTACCGCCCGCGCAGCGCGGTGCGCGACGTGGGCCGGGCCATGGGCCTCACCGAGGACGTGACGGCGGCGCTCGCCTCCACGGTCTGGGGCTCCTGGGGGGACGAGTTGCCGGCGGAGGAGATCCGCGCCGCCGGCCTCGACCTCTCGGACCCGCTGCTGGCGCGCACCGTGGCGCTCACCACCGAGCTGCTGGGCTTCCCGCGCCACCTCTCCCAGCACGTGGGCGGGTTCGTGCTCACCGAGGACCCGCTGGAGGAGATCGTGCCCATCGGCAATGCCGCGATGGCGGACCGCACCTTCATCGAGTGGGACAAGGACGACATCGAGGCGCTGGGTATCCTGAAGGTGGACGTGCTGGCGCTGGGCATGCTGAGCTGCCTCGCCCGGGCCTTCGGCATGCTGCGCGCCTGGGAGGGGGTCGGCCACGACCTCGCCTCCATCCCTCCGGATGACCCGCGCGTCTACGACATGCTCTCGGCGGCGGATGCGATCGGCGTGTTCCAGGTGGAGAGCCGCGCCCAGCTCAACATGCTGCCGCGCCTGCGCCCGAAGGTGTTCTACGACCTCGTCATCGAGGTGGCCATCGTGCGGCCCGGGCCGATCCAGGGCGACATGGTCCACCCCTACCTGCGAAGGCGCGACGGGCTGGAGACGGTGCACTATCCCTCGCCCGCGCCCGAGCATGGCGACCCGCAGGAGCTGCGCCGGGTGCTGGACCGCACCCTGGGCGTGCCGCTGTTCCAGGAACAGGCGATGCAGATCGCCATCACCGCGGCCGAGTTCACCGGCGACGAGGCCAACGAGCTGCGCCGCGCCATGGCCACCTTCCGCAACCCCGGCACCATCCACGCGCTGGAGGAGCGCATGGTGGGGCGGATGATCGCCCGCGGCTATACGGCCGATTTCGCCTCCCGCTGCTTCGAGCAGATCAAGGGCTTCGGCCAGTACGGCTTCCCGGAGAGCCACGCGGCGAGCTTTGCCATCCTCGTCTACGCCTCGGCCTGGGTGAAGTGCCACCACCCGGCGATCTTCTGCGCGGCGCTGCTGAACTCCCAGCCCATGGGCTTCTACGCCCCGGCCCAGCTGGTGCGCGACGCGCGCGGCCACGGGGTGGAGGTGCGCCCGGTGGATGTCCTCGCCTCGGACTGGGACTGCACGCTGGAGCCGGGGGAGGAGGGCTCCGCCGTGCGGCTGGGGTTCCGCATGGTCGACGGGCTTCCCGAGGCCGAGATGCGCGCCTTCATCACCCGCCGCGCCGCGCTCATGGCCGCCGCCCCCGGACCGACCGCCCGGCGCGACACCGCCCCGAACGCAGGCGGCACGGCCCCCGCCGGGGGGGAGGCGACCGCATCGCCGCGTACGGCACATCCGGCCGCCGGCAGCCCCGTCCCGCCGGCCCGCGCCCGCGCTGCCGCCTCGCCGCAAGGTCCGGGCGCGGCCGGGGGGGAGGACAGCGCACACCCGGCCGCCCCCCACACCGGCCCGCAGGCCCGCGGCCCCGCGACATCCACCGAACAAGGCACGGAAGCCGTTGGAAGGGAGGCGGCCGCGCCACCCGGCGGGATGGCCCTGGCCGCCCCTCACCTCGCCCCGCAGGTCTCCGGCCCCGCGACCTCCACTGTGCAAGGCGCGGAAACCGCGGGGAGCGAGGTGGCTGTGCCATCCGGCAGCACGACCCTGGCCGCCACCCGCCCCGGTTCGCAGGTCTCTGACCCCGCGACCTCCACGATGCAAGGCGCGGAAGCCGTGGGGAGCGAGGTGGCCGCGCCACCCGGCGGCACGGACATGGCCGCCCCCCACACGGGCCCGCAGATCCCTGGCCCTGCGGCTTTCACTGCGGACGGCGCGGCCTCGGCTGACAGGGCGCGGGGCGCGCCACCGGGCGCGGCGCACCGGGCCAACAGCGGCGCTGTCGCGCAGGCCCGAGGCTCTGCCGTCTCCACGCTGCGGGCCGCGGGCGCTGCCGGGAGGGCGGCGCCCATGCCGCCGGGCGGGGTGGCCCTGGCCAGCGGCACCCCGCCTCCGCAGGCTCATGGCGCGGGCAGGTCCATGGTGCAGCGCTCCCGCCCGGCTGGGCGGGGGGAGGCCGCGCCGGCGGGTTGGGCGCATCCGGTTGCCGGAGGAGGGGGGGCGAGGGCGCCCCGAGACGGGACGGAGGCGCCGCCCTCGGAGACGGCTGGCGCCGCGGTGCCGTCCGGGCCTTCGGGCGGGCCCGCGGTGGTGGCGGACGGGGGAGCCGCGCCCGGGGGCGGCGGGTGTGATGTGGGTCCTTCGGTCCTTCCGGGCGGTGACGGGTGTGATGTAGGTCCCCCGGTCTTGCCGGGCGGCGACGGGTGTGACGTGGGCGCCCCTGCCATGCCGGGCGGCGATGGGTGTGATGTGGGCGCCCCTGCCATGCCGGGCGGCGATGGGTGTGATGTGGTCCCCCCGGCCCTGCCGGGCGGCGATGGGTGTAGTGTGGCCCCCCCGGCCCTGCCGGGGGGCGCGGAGGGTGATGTGGGTGCCCCGGCCCTGCCGGGCGGCGCGGAGAACGCCCGGTTCCGGGAGGCCGCCGGGAGCGCTGCGCTGCCGGAGGCGCGGCTCACCGCGGTGCCGGACTGGCTCGGCGGGCTCGACGCCTTCCGGGTGACGACGGGGCTCAGCCAGGCCCTGCTGGAGCGGCTGGCCTCGGCGGATGCGCTGGGCGGGCTGGGGCTGGACCGGCGGCAGGGGCTCTGGGCGGTGCGGGGCATGGGCGCCGATACCGGCCTGCCGCTGTTCGAGGCCGCGGGCCAGACCGGCAGCGGTGCCGATCCGGAGGTGCGCCTGCCGGCCATGCGCCTCTCCGAGGAGGTGGTGGCCGATTATCAGACCCAGCGGCTGTCGCTGAAGGCGCACCCGATGAGCTTCCTGCGCGCGCGCCACGCCGCGCGCGGCATCCGCCCGGCGCAGGCGCTGGGCGAGACGGTGCAGAACCAGCGGGTGCAGGTCTCCGGCGTGGTGCTGGTGCGCCAGCGGCCGGGCACCGCGCAGGGCGTGGTGTTCATGACCATCGAGGACGAGACCGGCACGGTGAACATCGTGATCTGGAAGGCGGTGCTGGCCCGGTTCCGCCGCGCGGTGATGACGGCGCGGCTGGTGCGGGTGTCCGGCGTTGTGCAGCGGGCGGGGGAGGTCATCCACGTGATCGCCGGGCGCATCGATGACCTGAGCGACGAGCTCTCCCTGCTCTCGGAGACCGGGGACATGCCCGACACCCTCGCGCGGGCCGACGAGGTGAAGCGCCCCGAACCCGGCAGCCGCCACCCCGCGCGCGCCAGCCACCCGCGCAACGTGCGCATCCTGCCCCGAAGCCGGGACTTCCACTGAGGCGGAGCGTCAGCGAAGCCGGGGCCTTCCATCCGGACGAGGTGTCAGCGAAGCCCGAGCCTTCCATCCGGACGGAGCATCAGTGACGCCGTGGTCCTTCCCCGAGGTCGAGCGTCAGAGAAGCCGGGCCTTCCACCGAGGCGGGGCGTGAGCGAGGCCGTGGCGCTTCCCCGCGGCAGGGCGTCGGCGGGCCGGGGCTTCTTCCGGGGCGGAGCGCCAGAGAAGCCGGGCCCTTGCCCGGGGCGAGGCGCCGGTGAAGCCGTGGTCCTTCCCGGGGCCGGAACACCCGGGCAGGCCGGGCCGTCATCGGGGCGGGGCCTCGGTTGTTGCACCCTTTGCGGAACATGCCGATGCCCGTGTCGTCGGAGGCGCGGACCAGGCCGAAGGTGCATGCGCACCCGCGGGCCCAGGCGTCAACCTCGCGAATGGTCCGGAAGCGTAGCGCGCAGAACCGGTCGCCGGACTCTCCCCGCCAGACCTGCTGCAGGCCGTCGCCGTTCAGGACGGGGGCGCGGCCGCTTCGAGGGCCCTGAGGCACTGCCCGACGCGCCGGAAGGACCCGGAGCGGCCCGCGGAGCCGCGCCATGGGTCGGGCAGGCGCGTGAGGTCATCCGGGTGGTGCGAAATGCCGCACCAACGGGCCGGAGCCTCTATCCGGCCCAGGGTCTCCTTGTGCCGCTCGAAACGCGACGCCCCGGAGGCGGGCCAGACCAGCGCATCCTGGACATCCGCCATCCGTGTGACACTGAGGCCCGAGAGGAACGGCACCGGCGCCGCGAGGCGGCGCGCTGTTCAGGCCAGGGCCGGGTTTGCCAGGGTCTTCCTCCCGCATCACCATGTCGGCGCATGCGGCCGCTGCCCTGTCTCGCCAGGCAGGAAAAAGGGGCGCGGCCGGCGGCCACGCCCCTCTTCTTGACCGCGCCGCTCAGCGGGTTTCGGTGCGCAGGCCCTGGAAGATGCACCAGCACATGGCCAGCAGCACGAAGGTGAAGGGGAAGCCGGTGGAGACCGCCATCGCCTGGAGCGCCCCCAGCCCGCCGCCGATCAGCAGCGCGATGGCCACCAGCCCCTCGAACACGCACCAGAACACGCGCTGCGGCACCGGGCCCTCGGTCTTGCCGCCGGATGTCACCGTGTCGATCACCAGCGAGCCGCTGTCCGAGGAGGTGACGAAGAACACGATCACCAGCACGATGCCGATGAAGGAGGTGATGGAGGAGAGCGGCAGCAGCTCCAGCATCCGGAACAGCTTCAGCTCCAGCGCCGCGTCGGAGACGGAGGTGACCCCGTCATTGATCATCTGGTGGATGGCCGTGCCGCCGAACACCGTCATCCACAGCACGCAGACCAGACTGGGGATGAGCAGCACGCAGATGATGAACTCCCGCACCGTCCGCCCGCGCGAGACACGGGCGATGAACATGCCCACGAACGGCGACCAGGAGATCCACCACGCCCAGTAGAAGGCCGTCCAGCCATCGCGGAAGTTGTCATCCGCGCGGCCGAAGGGGTTCGCCAGTTCGGGCAGGTAGCCCAGATAGGCCAGCAGGCTGGAGAAGAAGCCGGAGATGATCTCGCCCGTCGGCCCCACGAAGAGCACGAAGATGAGCAGCAGCGCGGCCAGGATCATGTTGATCTCCGAGATGCGCTTCACCCCGGAATCGAGCCCCGCCAGCACCGACATGGTCGCCACGCCGGTGATGCACAGGATGAGCACGATCTTCACCGTTTCCGTGGCCGGCAGGCCGAAGACCGCCTGCAGCCCGGCCGTGGCCTGCTCGGCGCCGAAACCCAGCGAGGTGGCGAGGCCGAACAGCGTGGCGAAGACGGCGAGGATGTCGATGACATGGCCCCACCAGCCCCAGACCTTCTCGCCCAGCAGCGGGTAGAAGCACGAGCGGATGGTGAGCGGCAGGCCCTTGTTGTAGCTGAAGAGCGCCAGTGCCAGCGCCACCACGGCATACATCGCCCAGGGGTGCAGGCCCCAGTGGAAGATGGTGGCCGCCATGCCGAGCGCGGCAGAGGTGGCCTGGTCGCCCGGCGCGCCGGCGAGAGGCGCCCAGCTTGCCGCCGAACCGGCGTCCCCGGCCACGGAGGTGGAGTAGTGGGTGATCGGCTCGGACACGCCGTAGAACATCAGCCCGATGCCCATGCCCGCGGCGAAGAGCATCGCGAACCAGCCGGAGTAGCTGTAGTCCGGCTCCGCGTCCGGCCCGCCCAGGCGGATGGAGCCGTAGGGGGTGAAGATCAGCGCGATGCAGAAGATTACGAAAATGTTTCCGGCGGTCAGGAACACCCAGTCGAAGCGCGCGGTGAGCCAGTCCCGCAGGGCGGGGAACGCGTCGGCGGCGGCATCCTTGAAGATCAGCGTGCCAATTACGAACGCGAATATCGAAAGACCCGAGATCAGGAAGACCGGGTTGTGAATATCAAGCCCGAAGGGACCGATCCTGGTGACGATATTGTCCTGCCCGATTTCGTAGTCTGTCTGGATCAGATTCGGATCCGAGTCTGTGTCTGTCATGAGTGCATCTGTCCCTTCTCTTAGTTCACGAGAACGAGATTAGCACGGAATGGCAATATGTCACATCCGGGCCGCAAAGCGCGCCGCCCGTCTCGCAGCTGCGAAATCTTCACGAAAAATCTGTTGATATGAATCGCCGGGCCCCCTAGATAGCGGGCTCATTCAGGGTCACCGATCCCAACCCCGGCCTCGGGGGGGCGCTAAGGGACCGCTGGGATCTCATCTGCTGGTAGGGGAGGCGCGTCATGGAAAACGCAAACCTCTTCCGACTGGGGATGGACCTGGAGACAGGCGCCACCCACGAGGAAGCGATTCATCGCGGCCATCTGGCCGTTGTCGGTGACACCGAAACCAACACGGCTCCGGTTGACCGGGACGTGATGGACCCGTCTCGCGACGATCATTTCATCCGGCGCGACGGCAAGGTGTTTGCCGGCACACACCTCATCATCGAGGTGATCGAAGGCTCGGGCCTCGACGAGGAAGCCCGGATCCAGAAGGCGTTCCGCGACTGCGTGACGGAATGCGGCGCAACCCTGCTGCACATCCACACCCACAAGTTCTCGCCGCAGGGCGTGTCGGGCGTGGCGGTGCTGGCGGAGAGCCACATCTCGGTGCACACCTGGCCGGAAATCGGCTACGGCGCCTTCGACGTGTTCATGTGCGGCGACGCGCAGCCGTGGAAATCGGTCGAGGTGCTGCGCGCGGCCTTCGACGCCGGCGAAGTCCGGGTGCGCGAGCTGCTGCGCGGCGACGGTATCTGCGCAGGCGCCTGACAGGCGACACGACCAGCGGCGCGGGCCGGGCAGGGAGCGTCCCCGGCCCGCAGCCCGCGCCGCAAGCGTTTCCGGGGCGCGTGCCGCCCCCTTTACACCCCCACACTCAAAGGACATGGATCCATGACCGACATGCCGCCCTTCGCCTGGTCCGTCGAGGCGCTGCACGCCGACCACCGTCAGGCGCTGCGCATCGAGACCATGATCTATGACAGCGAGACCGCCCACCAGCGGCTGCAGGTGTTCGAGAACCCGCGCTTCGGGCGCATCATGACGCTGGACGGCGTGGTGCAGGTGACCGAGGGCGACGAGTTCATCTACCACGAGATGATGGCCCATGTGCCGATCTTCGCCCATGGCGCGGCGCGCCGGGTGCTGATCATCGGCGGCGGTGACGGCGGCATGGCCCGCGAGGCGCTGCGCCATACCGAGGTCGAGAAGGTCACCATGGTCGAGATCGACGCCGGGGTGGTGGAGTTCTCGAAGAAATACCTCGCCAACATCTCCGCCGGTGCCTTCGAGGACCCGCGCCTGGAGCTGGTGATCGCCGACGGCGCCGCCTTCGTGGCCGAGACCACCGATGTCTTCGACGTGATCATCGTCGACAGCACGGACCCGATCGGCCCGGGCGAGGTGCTGTTCACCGACACGTTCTACGGCCGGGCGAAGCGTTGCCTGTCCGAGGGGGGCATCCTCGTCACCCAGAACGGCGTGCCCTTCATGCAGGGCGAGGAACTCACCCACACTATGCGCGCCTTCCGGACCCTGTTCCGCGACGCGACCTGCTATCTCGCGACCATTCCCACCTATGCCGGCGGGCCGATGGCGATGGGCTGGGGCTCGGACGGCACCTCGCGCGCCGCTTCGATCGAGGAACTGGACGAGCGTTTCCGCGCCGCGGGTTTCGAGACGCGCTACTACTCCCCCGAAGTCCACCACGCCGCCTTCGCCCTGCCGGGATACGTGCGCAAGCTCCTCTCCTGAACCGGGCGCAGCCAGCGCCCCTGGGGCTGCGACAGGCGCCGCCGTGCTCCACCGGCGCCGTCGCCCTCCTGACGCCCGGTCCTTTCCGCGCTCCCGCGCCCCGGCACCGCGGCCGCCGCACGCATCGGAGAGAGGGCGCGGCTTTGGCCAGGGCGCGTCCGGCGCACGGGCCGGGCCTGCGCCTCAGCGTGCGTGGTCGGCGTAGAGGCTGAAATCGGCGGCCAGCGCCTGTTCCAGCCGGGCCCGCAGGGCCGCCGGCAGCTCCCGGTCCTCGACCACGGGGGAGACATTGCGGCGCTCGAATTCGAGTTTCTCGCCCAGCCGGTCCGACAGCCATTCCGCGAAATTGCCGAAAGTGTCGTATCGGAAGATGTGATCGATCCCGACCCGGCCATCCGCCCGCCGCGCGATCTCGCTCTGCGGCGGCAGGACCGCATGGGGGGGGCGCACCGGAGCGATGAAATCCTCCACGAATTGGGCGAAGCTTATCCCGGCGGTGGAGCGCCCGGTGTTGCGCAGCACGTCGCGGCTGCGGAAGGCATACCAGCTCCTCAGCCAGTCCACCGGCTCGCGCACCAGGCAGACCGTCTCCATCTGCGGTTGGCCGCAGTCGCGCAGCAGGGGGGCCACATGGCGCTCGTATTGCACCAGCGTCATGTGCTTGACCTGCGGCGGGGCACTGAACTGGATCGGCGCATGCGGGCGCAGCGCCAGCAGCACGGCGGAACTGCCGGTCTTGGGCATGGAGAAGAAGGCGAGCCGGGCCTGAGGGCAGATCATCATGCGGCGGGGTCTCCTGTGTGAAGGGGGGCGCTGCTCACCGGGCGATGTCGTGGTAGATCGCGAGATCCGCGCTCAGCGCGTCCTCCAGCCGGGCGCGCAGTGCGGCGGAGAGCTCCGCCGGCGCGCGGGGCGAGGAATTGAGCCGCGGGAAGGCGAGCTCCGTGCCGAAGCGCGCGCAGAGGAAGGCGCGGAACGCCTCGAAATTCTCGTAACGGAAAACGTGATCCACCCCGACGGACCCGTCCGCGGCGCGCACGAAGGCGGCCTGGCTGCCGACATTGGCCATCTTCACCTGGCCGCCGACGAGGATGCCGTCGATGAATTCCTCGAAGCTCATTCCCTGGGTGCCGCGCCCGGTTCCGGCCAGCTCATCGCGGGAGCGGTACCGGTACCAACTCATCAGCCAGTCGATCGGCTCGCGGAACAGGCACACGGATTCGACATCGGAAATGTTATAGCTTTCAAGCATCTGCTCGAAGAACTTCTCATACCGCGCGAAGTTCATGTGCTTGAACTTCGGCTGCCCGCCGACCCGGAATTCGCACTGCCCGCGCAGCACCGTTTCCACAGAGGTGGACCCGGTCTTCGGCATCGCGAGATAGGCGGTCCGGTGGCGGACGGAAATCAGCATGCAGAGTGTGCTCCGTGGTTCATCATTCCTAAACCATTGACGCTAAAATGAGTCAACAAACAGATACCGAAGGGGCTTGTTCGCTATGTGTTCCTGTCGTACTGTGTCGAACATCAGGCGAACAAACTGGATTTGCCGTGCTCGGCAAATCGTGAAATAAGGGGTACGCTCAAATGGCACAGACACTCCTGGATCTGAACGAGAGGCGGGGCATGGACAAGCAGAAGGCGCTGGAATCGGCGATGGCGCAGATCGAGCGCAACTTCGGCAAGGGCTCGATCATGAAGCTCGGCCAGCGCAACGCGGTGATGGACGTGAAGGCGATCTCCACCGGATCGATCGGCCTCGACATCGCGCTCGGCATCGGCGGCCTGCCCAAGGGCCGCATCATCGAGATCTACGGCCCGGAAAGCTCCGGCAAGACCACCCTCGCGCTGCACGTGATCGCGGAGGAGCAGAAGAACGGCGGCGTCTGCGCCTTCGTCGACGCGGAGCATGCCCTCGACCCGTCCTACGCCCGCAAGCTGGGCGTGAACCTCGACGAACTGCTGATCTCCCAGCCCGATGCCGGCGAGCAGGCGCTGGAGATCACCGACACGCTGATCCGCTCCGGCGCGGTGTCGGTGATCGTGGTGGACTCGGTCGCGGCGCTCACGCCGAAGTCCGAGCTCGAGGGCGAAATGGGTGATCACCAGGTCGGCGCCCAGGCCCGGCTGATGAGCCAGGCCATGCGCAAGCTCACCGGGTCGATCTCGCGCTCGAACTGCATGGTGATCTTCATCAACCAGATCCGCATGAAGATCGGCGTGATGTTCGGCAGCCCGGAAACCACCTCGGGCGGCAACGCGCTGAAGTTCTACGCCTCCGTCCGGCTGGACATCCGCCGCATCGGCTCCATCAAGGACCGGGAGGAGACGGTGGGCAACGCCACCCGGGTCAAGGTGGTGAAGAACAAGGTCGCGCCGCCGTTCAAGCAGGTGGAATTCGACATCATGTACGGCGAGGGCATCTCCAAGCTGGGCGAGATCATCGACCTTGGCGTGAAGGCCGGCGTGGTGAACAAGTCCGGCTCCTGGTACTCCTACGGCGACCAGCGCATCGGGCAGGGGCGTGAGAACGCCAAGACCTTCCTGCGCGAGAACGCCACCGTCTCGCTGGAGATCGAGGACAAGATCCGCGCCGCGCATGGGCTCGACTTCGCCATGTCCGGCGATGACGACAGCAGCGGTGGCGATACCGACGTGCTCGAGGCCTGAGATCCGCGCCCGGCCCCCGCGGCCGGGCGCGCCCGCACCGGATCCGTGCCTTCCACCCCCGCGCGATGGTGGACAGCCTGCCGGTGCCAAGATATGACCATGTGCCGATTTCCGGGCCATCGCCCGGAGAACAGACCCCGAGGACACGCACATGGCCAGCCTGAACGACATTCGCAGCACCTTCCTTGAATACTTCGCCAAGGCCGGGCACGAGGTCGTGGCCAGCTCGCCGCTCGTGCCGCGCAACGACCCGACGCTGATGTTCACCAACGCGGGCATGGTGCAGTTCAAGAACGTGTTCACCGGAGTGGAGAAGCGCGACTACGCCCGCGCCACCACCAGCCAGAAATGCGTGCGCGCCGGCGGCAAGCACAACGATCTCGACAATGTGGGCTACACCGCCCGCCACCACACCTTCTTCGAGATGCTGGGCAACTTCTCCTTCGGCGACTACTTCAAGGAGCAGGCGATTCCGCTGGCCTGGGACCTTGTGACGAAGGAATTCGGCCTGCCGAAGGAAAAGCTTCTCGTCACCGTCTATCACGACGACGAGGAGGCGGTGTCGATCTGGAAGAAATACGCCGGGCTTTCCGATGACCGGATCATCCGCATCGCCACCTCCGACAATTTCTGGACCATGGGCGCCACCGGCCCCTGCGGCCCCTGTTCGGAGATCTTCTACGACCACGGCGACCATATCCCCGGCGGCCCTCCGGGCAGCCCGGATGAGGACGGTGACCGGTTCATCGAGATCTGGAACCTCGTGTTCATGCAGTTCGAGCAATTCGAGGACGGCACGCGTTCGGCCCTGCCGCGCCCCTCGATCGACACCGGCATGGGGCTGGAACGTGTCGGTGCCATCCTGCAGGGCAAGCACGACAATTACGATACCGACCTGCTGCGCGCACTGATCATGGCCTCGGCCCAGCTCACCGGGGTGGACCCGGACGGGCCGCAGAAGGTGCATCACCGGGTGATCGCCGACCACCTGCGCTCCACCTCCTTCCTGATCGCCGATGGGGTGCTGCCCTCGAACGAGGGCCGCGGCTACGTGCTGCGCCGCATCATGCGCCGCGCCATGCGCCATGCCCACCTGCTGGGCGCGCAGGACCCGATCATGCACCGCCTCGTGCCCTCGCTGGTGCGCGAGATGGGCCAGGCCTTCCCGGAGCTCTCGCGCGGGCAGGCGATGATCGAGGAGACGCTGCGGCTGGAGGAAACCCGGTTCCGCAAGACGCTGGACCGCGGCCTGCGCATCCTCGACGAGGAACTCGACGCCCTGCCGGAGGGCGCCGCGTTGCACGGCGAGGCGGCCTTCAAGCTCTATGACACCTATGGCTTCCCGCTCGATCTCACGCAGGACGCGCTGCGCGAGAAGGGCCGCACGGTGGACACCGAGGGGTTCGAGACCGCGATGAAGGCGCAGAAGGCGATGGCCCGCGCGGCCTGGTCCGGCTCCGGCGAAGCCGCGTCCGACGGGATCTGGTTCGATCTGGCGGACCGGTTCGGCTCCACCGAGTTCCTCGGCTATGATGCGGAGCAGGCGGAGGGCCAGATCATGGCCATCCTCTCCGAAGGGGCGGAGGTCGACAGTGCCGGCACGGGTACGTCCGTCATCCTGGTGCTGAACCAGACGCCCTTCTATGGCGAGAGCGGCGGCCAGGTGGGAGACCGTGGCACGGTGCGCACCGATGCGGGCCTGGTGAAGATCACCGATGTGAAGCGGTTCCAGGGCGTGTTCGCGCATTTCGGCGAGGTTGTCGAAGGCACGGTCACGCGTGGCGAGGGGGCGGAGCTGGTGGTGGACGCCGGGCGGCGCTCCGCGATCCGCGCCAACCATTCCGCCACCCACCTGCTGAACGAGGCGCTGCGCGGCGCCCTTGGCGCGCATGTGGCGCAGCGGGGCAGCCTCGTCTCCGATGAACGGCTGCGCTTCGATTTCTCGCACAATCACCCGATGAGCCCGGCGGAGATCGCCGCGGTGGAGGCCGAGGTGAACCGCTACGTGCGCCAGAACGGCAGCGTGGAGACCCGGCTGATGACGCCGGACGAGGCGCGCGACCTGGGCGCGCAGGCGCTGTTCGGTGAGAAATACGGCGACGAGGTGCGCGTGGTCTCCATGGGCGCGCGCGCGCCGGGGGACACCGGTGCTGCCGGCAAGATCTATTCGCTGGAGCTGTGCGGCGGCACCCATGTGGCGCGGCTGGGCGAGATCGGGCTGTTCAAGATCGTGGGGGAAAGCGCCTCCGCGCAGGGGGTGCGCCGGGTCGAGGCGCTCACCGGTGCCGCGGCGCTGGACTGGATCGAGGCGCGCGAGGCGGCCCTGTCGCGCACCGCCGCGGTGCTGAAGGCGCCGGCGGAGGAGATCGCGGACCGGGTGCGCGCGCTGATGGAGGAGCGTCGGGCCCTGCAGGGCGAGGTCTCCGACCTGCGCAAGCAGCTCGCGCTGGCCGGCGGCCCGCGCGAGGAAGCCGAGGCGCGCGAGATCGGCGGCGTCCGCTTCATCGGCCGGGTGCTGCAGGGGGTCACCGGCAAGGACCTGCGCGGCCTGATCGACGAGCACAAGGCGCAGCTCGGCTCCGGCGCGGTGCTGCTGATCGCCGACACCGGCGCGAAGCCGGCCGTTGCGGCGGGCGTGACCGCGGATCTCACCGACCGGGTGTCGGCGGTGGATCTGGTGCGGGCGGCGGCCGTGGTGCTCGGCGGCAAGGGCGGCGGCGGACGGCCCGACATGGCCCAGGCCGGTGGCGAGGACGTGTCCCGCGCCGAGGAGGCCATCGCGGCCGCCGAGGCCGTGCTCGCCGGCTGATCGACATCACAGGAAGGGGAGAAGCGCTGATGCCTGCAGGATACTGGATCGCCCATGTCGCGGTCACCGACGAGGAGGCCTACGGCCGCTACGCGAAACTGGCCGGCCCGGCCATCGCGCTGCACGGCGGCGCATTTCTCGCGCGTGGCGGGCGGTATGTCTCGCTGGAGGGCCAGGCGCGCGCGCGCAACGTGCTGGCGCGCTTTCCCTCGGTGGAGGCCGCGGAGGCCTGCTACCGCTCGCCCGAGTACCAGGAGGCGTTGTCGCATGCGCGCGGCGCCTCCGAGCGCGACCTGATCATCATCGAGGGCGTCTGAGCCCGTCCCCTGCCGGGCGCCGGGGCATGTGCCCGCGGGCCCCGGCAATGGTTGACGCCGCGCGCCGGGCCTGATCTGCCTGTCCTCGCAACAGTTTGAGGAAGGGAGATCCGCGATGATCAGACGCGCGCTCGGCACGACGGGATTTGAGATTGCCCCGCTGGTCTTCGGCGGCAACGTCCTGGGCTGGACCGCCGACGAGGCCCGGAGCTTCGAGGTGCTCGACGCTTTCGTCGACCACGGGTTCAACGCCATCGACACCGCCGATGTCTATTCCGCCTGGGCTCCGGGCAATTCGGGTGGCGAATCCGAGACCATCCTCGGCAGGTGGCTGAAGGCGCGGCCCGGCATGCGCGAGCGGATCGTGCTGTTCACCAAGGTGGGCTCCGCGATGGGCGCACCGGAGCGCAAGGGCCTGTCGCGGCGCTGGATCCTGCAGGCTGTGGAGGATTCGCTGCGCCGGCTCGGGGTGGAGAGCATCGATCTCTATTTCTCCCACTGGCCGGACGATACGCCGCCCGAGGAGACGCTGGGCGCCTATGACACGCTGCTGAGGGCCGGAAAGATCCGCGCCATCGGGGCGTCGAATTTCGATGCCGGGCAGCTTGCCGCGTCGCTGGCCGCCGCCGATGCTGGCCTGCCGGCCTATCAGGTGCTGCAGCCGGAGCTGAACCTCTACAACCGCGGAGGGTTCGAGGGCGCGCTGCAGGAGCTCTGCGTGGCCCGGCAGATCGGAGTGGTGACCTATTTCAGCCTCGCCTCCGGTTTCCTGTCCGGCAAGTACCGCTCGAAGGCGGACCTCTCCGTGAGTGCGCGGGGCAGTTCGGTGGAGAAATACCTCGACGAGAAGGGCCTGCGCGTGCTCGCCGCGCTCGACACCGTGGCGGAGCGGCAGGGCGCACAGCCGGCCGATGTCTCCCTCGCCTGGCTGATGGCGCATCCCGGGGTGACGGCGCCCATCGCCAGTGCGACGACGCCCGCACAGGTGGAGAGCTTCGCGCGCGCCGCGGACCTGTCACTCACAGCGGATGACATGGCCCTGCTGAATTCCGCGGGTCTCTGACGCCGGCAGGGCGGGTTCCCCCGAGCCGACAGCGCGCCGGCCCGCCCGGCCGCACCCCGGCCCAGGGCGGGCAGAATGGCCGGGAAGGGGCGTTTCGAGACGCCAGCCGGGCCGGCCGCAGAGGCGAGTGCGGGGCCGGCGTCCGGGCTTGCGACGCAGATCAGGCGGCGCGCCCCCGGGCCGCCGCATCGTGACGCCTTCGGCCCGCGACCGGGCACGCGCGCGGATCCTAGCGCCGATCCTGTGCTTCGGGAGATCGGCCGGTCGGTCGCCTGCAGGCGGGTTTGCACCGCAGGTCAGCGCGCCGTGGACCATGGAAGATTGCGAGACATTGCAAAGCCGGCAACACCGGTCGGACAGGGGGCCCGGATGATACCGGCCGGCGCTGCCCTTTGCTGGCCGTATGGCGCGGTTGCGGCCGTGTTCTTCCACCGCGATGTCGCCGGCCGGAACATGACGTTTCGTTTCCCCATATTGATGCGCGCCGGCGGCCGGCTTCGGATCGTTTCCTGCCGTGCGGGTGCCCTCGGCCCCGGCCGACGCGGGGTCGGTTCCCCTGCAGGCCGGCCGCAATGCGGGGGGAGGCGCTCAGGGGCTACGCCGTCGCGTTCAGCGCCTCCACCCTGCTGAAGGCATCGGCGATGAAGTCCATGAAGGCTACGGCCCGGCGGGGAAGCAGCCGGTTCGCGACGTAGAGCATGTGAATGGGAACCGGCGGCGCCTCATACCCCCGAAGCACGCGCCGGAGCCGGCCGGTCCTGAGACCGTCTTCGAAAAGCCAGGACGGCCCGAGGGCGACGCCGAGCCCTGCCAGAGCGGCTTCTCGCACGGCCTGGGGAGAGTTCACGCGGAGACGGCCCGAGACAGGCACCTCAATCCTCGAGAAGCGCCACACGGCGCCGGTGGAAAGGAGGGAGTAGACGATGCAATCGTGCTGTCCGAGATCCTCAGGCGTGTGCGGTGTGCCGCGCGCCGCAATGTAACCCGTCTCGGCCACACACACGCGCTTGAACACTCCGATGCGCCGCGCCCGCAATGCGCTGTCGCTCAGCTCGCCGATGCGCAGCGCAAGCTCGGCGCCCTCGTCGATCAGATTCACGAAGCGATCGGAGATCTGAAGGTCGAGTTCGAGATCCGGGTTCGCCCGCAGAAAGGACGGAACCAGCGGCATCACGAACTCATGCGCCAGCGCGGTCGGGCAGGCAACGCGCAGCAGCCCGGCGGGTGCGACTTCGCTCCGGAGGGAGGATTCCGCTTCGGCGACCGCATCGAGTATGCGGCGGGCCTCGGCGTAGTAGCGTTCGCCCTCGGGGGTCAGATGCAGCTTTCGGGTCGATCGCTGCAGAAGCCGGCGGTGAAGATGGCTTTCGAGCGCCGCCACGTATCGGCTGACGTTCGGCTGGCTCAGCCCGAGATCCCGCGCCGCCGCCGAGAAGCTGCCCATCTCCGCGGTCCGCGCAAAGCACTGCATCAGCAGGAAACGGTCCATGGCATTCCGATATATACACTCACTGTATTGATATTATGCGAAACTGCCGGCTTATGCCAGAGAGCGTATAGGTCCATCTGTCGGACCGTGAGGAGCAGCCGCCCTGGCTGGTCCCGCGAGCCAAGGAGAACCCGCATGTCACGTCTTTCCGGCAAACGCGTCCTGATCACTGGCGGCACGAGCGGCATCGGCCTGGCCACCGCCCGGCGCTTCCTCGAGGAGGGCGCCCGCCTCATCGTTACCGGAGTGAATCCGGACACCCTGGCCAAGGCACAGGCCGAGCTCGGCCCGGATGTCACCGTGCTCAGCGCGGATTCGGCCAGCGTCGACGCCCAGCGCGCGCTGGCCCGAACGGTCGCCGCCGAGTTCGGTCATCTCGACGTCGCGTTTCTCAACGCGGGCGTATCCGTCTGGCAACCGATCGAGGACTGGACCGAGGAGGCCTTCGACCGCTCCTTCGCGATCAACGTCAAGGGCCCCTACTTCCTCGTTCAGGCGCTGGTGCCGGTCTTCGCAAAGCCGGCGTCGGTTGTGCTCAATACCTCGATCAACGCCCATGTCGGGGCGGCCCGATCCTCCGTCTACGCGGCCACGAAGGCGGCGTTTCTGAACATGGCCAAAACGCTGTCGACAGAACTGCTGGAGCGCGGTGTCCGATTCAACGCCGTCAGCCCCGGCCCGGTGGACACGCCGCTCTATGACAAGCTCGGCATTCCGGAGGCGTATCGCGCGCAAGTGGACACCGACATCCTTGCGACGATTCCGTTCGGCCGTCTCGGCGCGCCGGAGGAGATCGCAAGCGCCATCCTCTACCTCGCCTCCGACGAGTCCGCCTGGACGCTCGGCACGGAGATCGTCGTCGACGGCGGCCGCACCCTCAACGGCTGAGGGGGACCCCAGACGCTCCGGGCGCCGCTCGCGGCCGCTCTCCGGGCCTGCGGGGCCCGGCGCCTGGAGCCCCGGTGGCGGTTCAGTCGACCTGAGGCGCCACCACCTGCTGCTGCCGCTTCCGGTAGCGGCCAGGGCTCTCGCCGAACTTTCGCTTGAAGGCCAGGCTGAAGGCGGTTTCCGATTCGTAGCCGATGGCTGCGGCAATGTCCGCGAGAGGCGCTCTCTCCCGCTTCAGCGCCTCGCGCGCCTTCATCATGCGCCAATGGATCAGATATTCGAGGGGTGCGAGGCCGACGAGCCGCCTGAACCGGTCCGCGAAGGCGGTGCGCGACATGCCGACGGCTGCCGCGAGCTCCGCCACCCGCCAGCGCCGGGCGAGGTCGCAGTGCATCGCCCGGATCGCCGCCCCGACCCGACGATCGTTCAGCGCACCCAGCCAGCCGGACGGCCGCTCGCCGCCGGCGAGGTGGAGGCGCAGGATGTTGACCAGAATGATGGCACAGATCCCGCTGCCGATGGCGGCGGTGCCCGGGCGTCGCGTTTCGGTCTCGTGGGTGATGAGCGCCAGGGCGGCCCGCAGTGCCCCCGCCTGTGGGTCGCTTCCCCGGATATGAAGGAGTGGCGGAAGCATCGACAGAAGCAGGCCAGAGGTTTCGTCATCCAGCACGAAACGGCCGCCAACCCCGACGCTTCGCGGCGCGCCGCTGCCGAAACGCACCACGCCATCGGCCTGCAAGTGCCTGTCCATGACGCCGAGACCGTCCATCGGCACCGCGTCGCGGTCGCTGGCAAAGCAGTACGGCCCACCATCGGTGAGGAGATAGAAATCCCCCGCCTCCAGCTCCAGCATCCCGGCTCCGCTCTCGGTCCACAGCCAGCGCGTGCCCTCGATCACGCCGCCGAACTTCATGTGGCGATAGGCGGGAAAGCGCAGGGCCCAGGGCCCCGATGCCTCGATCCGGCGGGAGAGAAAGCTCCGCACGTCAAGAAGGGCCAGCATGTCGCTCAGCGGGTCGCACGCGCGAAGTTCGGACGATTGAATAGGAATCATGGTGCCCGCATTATGGAAATGCAGGGCGGAACCGCAAGAATGCTCGGGACCTTCACCACGAGGACCGTTCATGCGCATTCTGGAACACTGCTTTCGGGTCCATGCAGACCCCGACCATTTTGACGAAGCCATCGCCTTCTACGAGGCGCTGCAGGGGGTCGCCTGCGCCCGCCGCCTGACGATTGCGGAGACCGGCGTCAGGGTCGCCCGGATCGGGGGAGTCCTGCTTCTGTCGGGCACCGAAGAGCAGCTCGCCCCGGCGCGGCCGGTCGCTGCGATCTTCTATGTCGATGCGCTGGACGAGGCCGCGGCCTGGCTGACAGCCAGGGGCGCCGGAATCCTGCGCGCGCCACGTGCCGTCACCGGTGGGGCCAACCTGCTGGCGCGCCATCCCGACGGTCTCGTCGTCGAGTACTTCGAAGCCGCGTCCGCGCGTCGACAGGGGCAAAGCTCATGAAAGCCTGGAGGATAGACCGCCTCGGCGGCACGCTCAGCCTTGTCGAGCGTGCCGTGCCCGCGCTGCGCCCCGGCAGCGTGCTCGTCCGCCTCCAGGCCCAGTCGCTGATGTCCTACCTGAGGCCCTATCTGGAAGGCGCGTTGCCGGCCTACCGTGCCCCGGAGGGCTTTACGCCCGGCGGCAACGGCGTCGGCATCATCGAAGCGGTGGGGGACGATGTCTGGCATCTGGGACCGGGACAGCGGGTCATCCTCTCGTCGCATCTGGTCGCGCGCGAGAATGTTCAGAAGCCGGGCCAGATCCTCCTCGGCGTGACCTCTCCGGGCGGAGCCGGAGATGCGCTGCAGGCATCTTGGAAGGACGGCACTCTGGCCGAATATGCGCTTGTCCCCGCGCACCTCGCCACGCCGCTGGAGGGGCTGGACCATCTTGATCCGGTTCGGCTTGCGGTGCTGACACGGCTGGTCGTGCCCTATGGCGGGCTGCTCCGTGGGCGCCTGGCGGCGGGAGAGACGGTGATCGTCAATGGCGCGACCGGCGCCTATGGAACGGCGGCGGTGTTCGTTGCCATCGCGATGGGCGCCGCACGGGTCGTGGCGGCGGGGCGCAACGGCGACGTTCTGCGCCGGCTCGCCGAGGCGGCGGGCCCTCTGGTCAGGCCGGTGGCGCTCACCGGCGATGTGGCAGCCGACACCGCGCGTCTGCGCGACGCCGCCGGCGGAGGCGCTCCTCTCGCGCTGGACATGATCGGGGGCGCCTCCGACGCAGGGTCGACGCGCGCCGCCCTGGGCGCGCTTCACCGGGGCGGCCGGCTCGTCATGACGGGAAGTGCGCATGCGCCGCTCCCGCTCGATTATCTGCAGATGATGTTCAACACCCTCGAGGTGCTCGGCAATTTCATGCATCCGGCCGATGCGCATCTGCGCCTTGCCGCCCTGGTCCGCTCGGGTCGTCTGTCGCTCGACGCGATCGCCACGCAGGCCTTTGCGCTGCCCGATCTCGATCGGGCGATGACGGCAGCGGCCGAGGCCGGCAGCCTGGAGATGGTCGTGGTGACCTCGTGAGCGGTCGGGCGGGGGACACGCCCGCGGCGATCCGGCCTCAGTCGGCGTCGCCTCCCGCGTGCCGTTCGCGCCACAGCGAGGGCGAAAGCCCGGTCATCCGCTTGAAGGCAGTGCTGAACGCCCCTTGCGACGCATAGCCGGTGAGGGCAGCAACCGAAGCGACGGAGAGCCCCTCGTCGCGCAGCGCCCTGCAGGCGAGGTGCATGCGCCAGCGCGCGAGATAGCCGAGCGGCGCGATACCGGCCTGCGCGGTGTAGCGCGCGGCGAAGGTCGACCGCGACATCGCGCAGGCCCGCGCCAGCTCCCCGAGATGCCACGCGCGCGCCGGCTCGTCATGCATGAGCTCAACGGCCGGCGCCAGGCGCGGATCGCCCAGCGCGCGCAACCACCCCGGCGGGATGCGGCCGCCACCGCCCAACTGGGCCCGCAGGATCTGCACGAACAGCAACTGTGCCAGTTGCGACGCGACCAGGGCACCACCCGGGAGGCGCTGCTTGCGTTCGCTCACCAGTTCGCTGAGCAACCAGCGAAACCGTGCCGCCTGCTCGCGCGCACCCTCGATGCGCAGCCATGGCGGCAGCGCTTCCGACAGGAGTGTTCCACTGGTCGGATCGAGCAGGATGTGGCCGCCCACATAGCTGCAATCCTGTCCGTCGCCCAAGGTCACGAACGAGCGGCCGCGCCCGGAAAACAGCTCCATCGCGTCCAGCGGTGCCACCGACGGGTCGCTCGACACTGTGTAGGACCGTCGCGCCGTCAGCAGCCCCACGTCACCCTGTTCGAAGCGCAGCGGCGGCTCTCCGTCGATCCGGGCCCAGCATGCGCCCTTCGTCAGGGCGAAGAACTTGATCGAATTGGGGGCGGGAAACCGCAGGGCCCATGGTGCCGAAGCGTCGAAGCCGCCGGTCACCATCGTTTCCACCGTCGCCAGGCGCAGAATTTCGGACAGAACATCAGCGGGCATCCCGGACTGTCGCGTACATCTCGTGGACGTTCAAGCATTCGGAATCCGAGAGTCCTGCCTATCTCCTGAGCGACGACACCAACGCGCTTCGGGAGCAGCCATGCCAGACGACACCATCCTCATCACCGGGGCGACCGGATTTATCGCCCAGCACACGATCATCGCCGCGCTCGCCGCCGGTTTCCGGGTGCGCACCGCCATCCGTTCGCTCGGCCGTGCGGACGAGGTTCGCGCCTATCTGGCTCATGGCGGTGCCGAGCCGGGAGACCGACTGAGCTTCGTGGAGACCGACCTGCTCAAGGACGAAGGATGGGCCGAGGCCGCGCAGGGCTGCGCCTATGCCATTCACAGTGCGTCCTCGACCCCCTCGGGGCATTATGCGAGCGAAGATGACTGGATCCGGCCGGCCGTGGACGGCAATGTGCGGCTGCTCCGCGCCGCCCGCGCCGCCGGCGTGAAACGTGTCGTGCTCACCTCCGCCTTCGGAGCCATCGGCGCGGGCAGGGCCAGCCCCGGCCGCCCCTTCACCGAGGAGGACTGGAGCGATCTGAACGGCAACATCGCTCCCTATCAGAAATCCAAAACGCTTGCGGAACGCGCCGCGTGGGATTTCATCGCGAGGGAGGGCGGTGCCATGGAACTTGCGACGGTCAATCCGACCGCCGTCCTCGGGCCGGCACTGGGGCCGGACACGTCGCATTCGCTGATGATGCTGAAAGGCATGATCGAAGGGCAGGCCGGCCAGCCGCGGATCCGGTCATGTTTCGTCGACGTGCGCGATGTGGCCGACCTTCACTTGCGGGCGATGACCGCTGCGGCCGCGGCCGGCGAACGCTTCCTCGCGACCGCGGGCGACGCGCTCTGGCTCGTCGACGTGGCCAGGATCGTCACGGAACGCCTCGGCGACCAGGCGCGAAGGGTGTCGACCAGGGAGGTTCCCGACGCGGATATGCGGGCCGCTGCCGAAACCGATCCCAGGGCACGGGCGCTTCTTCCTCTGCTGGGCATCGATCTGTCCGCCAGCAGCGAGAAGGCCAGGCGCCTCCTGGGGTGGCAGCCGCGACCGCCGGCCGATGCGATCGAGGCGGCCGCGCGGAGCATGATCGAGGTCGGGATCATCAAGGCCTGAGAAGCGGTCCGGATGATGTCAGGGCGGGGCGCGGCCGGGCCCGCCCTCCGTCTCGCCAGCCCCGAGGGACCGGCAGGCGCCCCGAGCGGACGGCCAGCCATCCTGTCGGGGGGGCGAGGTGTGCAAGGCGCGCGCGGTTGACACTGCCGCGCGCTTCCCGCCGTCCCCGACGGCAGGTGCCGGAGACGACCGTGGCAGCATGCGGGCCCGGCACCGTGTTCGGCAACATATCGAGCAGGGGCCCGAGGCGCGGATGGATCGGAACCGGGCGGCGCATGCGGCAGACTGCCACGCGCGTACGGCCAGGGCTTTGCTGCTCCGGCCTACAGGTCGGGCTGCTTTCCGTCACGGGCAACACGTTCGGCCGTTGCGGTGGCGATGCTGTCGCGGGCGTTTTGCACCTGCCAGGCCAGGCCCGCCAGTTCATCCGACCAGCGCCGCGCCAGCACATCCTGCGGATCGTAGAGCGCAAAGCTCACGGCCGCCAGCGTGTCGGTCGGGCGGCTGTAGGCGGGATGGCCAACGACGAACTGGAGGCCGCAGCCTTGTCGCGTCGGGAATTCGAGGTCGGGCAGCCTGCCGCCCAGATCGCCCAGTTCAGCGTAATGGAGCGCGCCTGTGTCTGTCCCACCGGGATACTTGTTGCTGCAGCGGTCGGACGCTGCCGCATCCAGACGCCCACCCGCAGTGTCGAAGGACCAGGCCAGTCGCCCGCCGTGCCCCGCGCCCAGCGTCCGGGTGCGCGAGGGCGGACCATATTTCCGCTCCAGCGCGGCATGGAGGGTCTCGGCCGTCACCCGGTCCGCCTCGACCGGGATCCAGATACGCACCAGGCCCCAGGGCCGGCTGTCCGGCTGGAAGCCGGACGGATCCCGGCTGAGGATGAGGAACTCGTTCTCGGGATAGACGCGCAGATCATCCGGTTCGGCATCCGGCGTCGAGAAGCTCAGATAGGGGCCCGCCAGGCTGGTGCTGACGGTCGTCCAGGCCGGATCGGTCGGATGAGGTTCGTAGGAGGCGACAGGATCTTTCGGAATTGCGCTTTGCGGCGCAGGATCGCCCGCGGGCGTGAAATTGGCGGAGACCCGGGCCATCATTTCGCCCAGGCGAGGGGCCAGCGTCACGCCCGCAAGGTCGAGCGGCCTCGCCGGCATGGTCGAGGTCGTCACCTCCGGCCCGGTCAGGCGTGGCAGCGGCAGGGTCAGGTCCAGGTCACCCACCCTGCCGCTGATCGCCAGCCTGCCCTCGCCGTCCAGCCCGTCGATGACGAAGGAAGTGCCGGCCGGATTGCAGTCGTTGCCGTCTTCGCGCATCTGCGCGAACCGTTCGGCCGCAGCAAACACGGCATGGCAATTGACCGCCCCGCCGCTGGACAGCGACAGCAGCGCGGCTTCGGGCGACGAGATGAAGGAGGCCGTCAGCAGGCCGCCCTGAACCTTGAAACGCTGGAACCACATGCCGATGGTCTGCTCAGGCTGTGCCGCCGGTTCGGGCGTGGCGGCGACAGGCTCTTGCGGGGACTGTTCGGAGGTTGGCTCCGCAGCGGGCAGGCCGCCATCCGCCCCGGCGACCGCCGGCGCCCCGGCCGGGGCATCGGGATATTTCGGGGCCAGGATGCCGCCCTCGATCACCGGATCGTAGCCGCCCTCAGGGCGCTCGTTCGACAGCTCGATCAGCCCGCCGCCGGACACCTCGACGAAATAGAGCTCGATGCTGTGGGCGCCGGGCCGGAGCGCGATCTCCCCCCAGTTCTCGGTGGGCGGGTGGAAATTGCCATCGGCGATGACGGGCTGCCCGTCCACCAGCAGGAAGACGGCATCGTCATTGCGGGTCTTGAACACGAACCGGCCGGGCCTTTCGGTCATGAAGGTTCCGGTGGCGCGCAGCACGAAAGTGTCGTTCACGCCGTCATTGCCGGTGTAGCCGCCCGCCGCCGGGAACGGCAGCGTCTCGGGAAACTCGCCATCGGCATCGCCGTAGTCGCTGAAATCGATACGGTCGGTCGTCACCGTGGCAGCGGGCGCGACGGCGGCCATGTGAGCGCGGATCGTCTCCAGAGAGCCGTCGACGAAACCCGAATACTGCGCGACCTCGAAAGCCTCAGCCCCGGTGCCGGCGGCAAACAGCGCTATGGCGCCGGCGAATACTGCTGTCTTGTGCATGAAACCCCGGCGTCTCCCGAAATACGGCCCGTCATAATGGCGGAATACTGTCATTGGAACATGACATTCGCAACACAATCACCGCGCCCTCTGCCGCCCGGCAGGGACATTTCCGTTCTCGACGGCCCGCCGCCGCGCACCGCGCGATCCATGGGTGTTGTGTGGACAGCGAAGCGGGCTGGACCTGCCTCGTGCCGCCGTTGCGGCAGGCCGTCCCCTGGGGGGCGCCGCTCCCACCCTGTCGGCCACCGGCATGGGAGACAGGTGGGCGGACAGATGAAGCGCCCGGACCGCGCGGCGACGGGTGCGCCCGGGCGGCCCCTGGCCCCCGTCCATGAGGGTGGGGAGAGCGCGACTGGCCGGCTGATGCGCGAGGGGCCCGGCGGCGGAGCATGTGCGCCGGGACATGGCAGTTCAAACGCTGCGGAGTGGGGAGCCAATTGCCACACTTGCCCGGCGGAACGGTGTCCGGCTGAGCTTCCCGGCGGAGCACGGCGGGGTGGGGCGAAGCCAAGGGCGCGGCCGGCCGCAGGGTGATCATGCTGTGGTGCCGGATCTCATTCCCCCTCACCGCGTGTCAATGGCGCGAGGCCCCGTCTGCTCTCGCTGGCGAGGAGATCTGTTCGTTGCGGGGTAGGGGAAGGGCGACGCCCCGGGTCACCGCCTCCCGGACCTTCCGCGAAAGGAGAAGGGGTGGGTTTGCGCGTGCAGGGCGATGCAATGGCCGAAAAGACGAATCGAGATCGTCGAACGGATCACTGTGGGCGGAGTGCGGGTGGCATCATGCAATCCGTTGCAGCCCTGCACCCGTTCGTTCCGTCCACGCCCGCGCCGCCCCGAAGGGCTTGCACGCAACGCATTGAAATATCTGGATATTTGGAGCGGGCGACCGGGTTCGAACCGGCGACCCTCAGCTTGGGAAGCTGATGCTCTACCAACTGAGCTACACCCGCCTTGTCGCGCAACATACAGCGCCGGAGGCCGGGCGCAAGTGGTATTTCGCGGGGCGGGAGGGGGGGAGGCAGGCCGCCGGGGCCTGCCTCCGCAAGGGGTCAGGAGAGGCTGGCGCAGAAGGCCTTGATGCGCCGCGCGGCCTCGATGAGGTTCTCGTCCGAGGTCGCGTAGCTCACCCGGAAGTTCGGGCTGAGGCCGAAGGCCGCGCCATGGACGACCGCCACGCCCTCGGCCTCGAGCAGCTCGGTCACGAAGTCCTCGTCCGTGGCGATCACCTTGCCGGCGGGGGTCTTCTTGCCGATCACCCCGGCGATGGAGGGGTAGACGTAGAAGGCGCCCTCCGGGGTGGGGCACTCGATGCCCGCGCAGTCGTTCAGCAGGCCGACGATGAGGTCCCGCCGGCGCTGGAAATGCGCGAGGCTCATCGGGATGTAGTCCTGCGGGCCGTTGAGTGCCTCCACCGCCGCCCATTGCGAGATCGAGGACGGGTTGGTGGTAGACTGGCTCTGCAGCTTGCGGATGGCGGTGATCAGCTCCACCGGGCCGGCGGCATAGCCGATGCGCCAGCCGGTCATCGCGTAGGCCTTGGAGACACCGTTCACCGTGAGCGTGCGCTCGTAGAGGCCCGGCTCCACCTCGGCGGGGGTGCAGAACTCGAAGGGCGGGTAGGCGATGTGCTCATACATGTCATCGGCCATCAGCCACACATGCGGATGGCGCATCAGCACCTCGGTAAGGGCCTTCACCTCCGAGCGGGTGTAGCCGGCGCCGGTGGGGTTGGAGGGCGAGTTGAACACCAGCCACTTGGTCTTCGGCGTGATCGCGGCCTCGAGCTGCTCGGGGGTGATCTTGAAGCCCTGATCCAGCCCGGCTTCCACGATCACTGGCGTGCCGCCGCCCAACAGCACCATGTCCGGGTAGCTCACCCAGTAGGGCGCGGGGATGATCACCTCGTCCCCTGGATTCAGCGTGGCCACCAGCGCGTTGTAGATCACGTGCTTGCCGCCCACGCCCACGGTCACCTGGTTGGGCTGGTACGTAAGGCCGTTCTCGCGCGCGAACTTGGCGCAGATCGCCTGCTTCAGCTCGGTGATGCCGTCGGGGGGCGTGTACTTGGTGCGGCCCTCGTCCATCGCGCGCTTGGCGGCGTCCTTGATGTTCTCGGGCGTGTCGAAATCGGGTTCGCCGGCGCCCAGGCCGATCACGTCGCGGCCGGCGGCCTTCAGCTCCGCCGCCTTGGTGGTGACCGCCACGGTCGGTGAAGGTTTCACGCGGGCGAGGCTTTGCGAAAGGAAGGTCATCGGATGCTCCGGATGGGTCAGGAATGGCGCAGCAATACTGCCGCAACGTCAGGACGGCAAGCCGAAGGGCGGCGCGAATCGCCGCGCGGGGCGGGAAAATCGCACCCCCGCGCCGGAGCGGTGCGGGAGCGGCGCTTTTTTCCCGCGCCCCCGCATGCTAGGGAGAGCGCCCGGGATGAAACGACCAGAAAGGTTCGCGAATGACCTCCGAGGAAGACTGGGGCACGGACGATTACACCGACGGCGCCGCCACCTTCGGCGACAGGGTGACCGCCGCGCGCGAGGCCCTGGGGCTGAGCGTCGCGCAACTTTCGCGCCAGCTCGGCGTGAAGACCGAGACCATCCTGAACTGGGAGGCCGATCGCTCCGAGCCGCGCGCCAACAAGCTGCAGATGCTCGCCGGGGTGCTGAATGTCTCGCTGGTCTGGCTGATGACGGGCGAGGGCGAGGCCCCCTCGGTGGAGGCGGACGGCGCGGACGGGGTTCCGGCCCCGCTGCTGCAGGAGATCCGAGCCATCCGCATCGAGCAGCTCCGCCTGGCCGAGCGGCTTGCGCGGCTGCTGCGCAGGATCCCCGGCTGACAGGCGCAAGACCGGCGGACGGCGCGGCGCGGTGCAACAGATCTGGACAGCGGCGCCCGGCGCGACAAGTGTGCGGGAAGGGCGCGGCCCGCTCCGCCGCCCGGACGCAGGAGGGCATCCCCCGGCAGGGAGCCGGCCGGGCCGCGGAGCAGTGAGTGAAGGGAGAGCAGAGTGGGCATCGGGGTTGATTTCGGCGGCACCAAGATCGAGGCGGTATATCTCACCGAGACCGGCGAGGAGCGCGGCCGTATGCGCGTGCCGACGCCGCGGGGCGACTACCAGGGCTCCGTGCGCGCCGTGACGGAGCTGGTGCGCGCGGTCGAGGCCGCCGCGGGCGCCGCCGGTGCGCCGGTGGGCGTGGGCATCCCGGGCTCGATCTCGCCGCACACCGGCTTCGTGCGCAACGGCAACGCCACCTGGCTGTTCGAACACCCTTTCGACCTGGACCTCGGCGCCGCGCTCGGCCGCCCGGTGCGGGTGACCAACGATGCGAACTGCCTCGTTCTCTCCGAGGCGCTCGACGGGGTGGCGAAGGGTGCGAAATCCGTGTTCGGCGTGATCCTGGGCACCGGGGTCGGCTGCGGCACGGTGATCGATGGCCGGATCCTGGAAGGCTACAACGGCATCGGCGGCGAATGGGGGCATATCCCGCTCATCGCCACCACGCCGGAGGAACTGCACGGCCCGCGCTGCTTCTGCGGGCGGCACGGTTGCCTGGAAATGTGGCTGTCCGGCCCGGCACTTGCGCAGGATTTCGCCCGCGCCCTGGCGCAGGGCGAGGCGCCGAAATCGCGCGAGATCGTCGAACTGGCCGAGGCGGGGGACCCCGAGGCCCGCGCGGCGCTTGACCGCCATGTCCAGCGTCTCGCCCGCATGCTGGGGATGATCGTGAACATCATCGACCCGGAGGTGATCGTGCTGGGCGGCGGCTTGTCGAACATGGAGCATCTCTATACCGAGGTGCCCGCGGCGATGATGCCGCATGTCTTCGCCGATTCCGCGAAGATCAATCTGCGCAAGGCGCTGCATGGAGACAGTTCGGGCGTGCGTGGCGCGGCCCGGCTCTGGGAGCAGGATTATGGATTCAACTGAAATCACCCTCAAGCGCCTGCGGATCCGCAGCTGGCGGCGGGGCATGAAGGAGATGGACATCATCCTCGGCGGCTTTGCCGACACCCGTCTCGCCAGCCTCGCGCCCGAGCGCCTCGCCGGCTACGAGCGCCTGCTGGAGGAGAACGACCAGGACCTTTTCCTCTGGGTCACCGGCCGCGCCCCGGTGCCGGAAGCCCACGCGGGCATCGTGGCCGAAATCCGCGACGGCATGGGACCAAAATAGGAACATTTTGTTCCGTCATTAACCGAAAATTTCGGGATCTGCCTCAGTGTTTCCTCGTCAGCATCAAGCGGGGAGAAAGCGGAATGTCGTTCCTGTCGTCTATCAAGGGCTCGGATACGACGCCTGAAAAGGTGTCGCTGGAGGGCTACATCGACATGTTGTCCCTGGTGGAGCGCCTTCACCGGCTCCTCCTCGACGTGATCAAGGACGAATTCGAGCGCCTCGGCGTGCTCGACATCAACGCGGTTCAGGCCCTGCTGCTGTTCAACATGAGCGACAACGAGGTGACGGCCGGGGAACTCAAGAGCCGGGGCTACTACCAGGGCTCGAATGTGTCCTACAATCTCAAGAAGCTGGTCGAGGCGGGCTACATGCACCACCAGCGCTGTGACATGGACCGGCGGGCGGTGCGCGTGCGGCTCACCGAACGTGGCGCGCGGATCCGCAAGGTGGTCTCCGACCTCTTCGGCCGGCACGCGGACGGGCTGTTCCGCGAAGGCCGGCTGGACGGCGGAACGGTGACGGAAATGAACCTCGCGATGCAGCGGATCGAGCGCTACTGGAGCGATCAGATTCGCTACATCTACTGAAGGCGGCAGGCCATGCGCGCGCTGCGGCCTCCCACGCCCGGGCCGGGGGCGGGACACCGGGGCATCGGGAGGCGGATGCGGGGCGTGAATCCGCCGGTTCGCAGCGGGTCACGGCGGTTTTTCGCCGATACGTCCGGGATCTCCATCTCTTGTGGGAAAGTTCCGGAAATTCGCCAGATCTGTGCTAAGCTTAGTTGCGAAACAGCCGGGAAAGCCTGTATGGAGGGCTTCTCAACCGGAATAACAAAGGCGCAGGCTACGGGCCTGCGCGAGGCGATGAGCGCAGGATGCGGGACGAGAGCGTCATAGCCCTTCAGGGGTTTGACTCCTATGAGCTCCGGCTGGGTGATGAGCTCAGGGGAGAGCGTGCCTCGCTTGGCAAGTCGCTGCTCGACGTGCAGCGCGATCTCAAGATCAAGGCCGCCTATATCGACGCGATCGAGAATTGCGACGCATCCGTGTTCCCGAATCGCGGGTTCATCGCCGGATACGTGCGCGCCTATGCGCGCTACCTCGGGCTCGACGCCGAAGAGACCTATTGCCGCTTCCGCGACGAATCAGGCTTCCGCGGGGTGAATTCCGACCTCGCCGGCATGTCCGGAAACCGCCCTGCAAGCTCCGGCGGCTCCGCGCGCTCGATCTCCGACGAGATGCTGCGAAAATCCCGGTTCGCCCGCCCCGTGGCACCGGACATTTCCTTTGCCGCGCTCTCCGGCCTCGGCTCCGTCCTGATGCTGGCGCTGCTGATTGCCGGGCTCGGATACGGCGGCTGGTACCTGCTCAAGGACATCCAGCGCATCGGCTTCGCGCCCATCGCCCAGGCCCCGGACGTGCTGGACGAGCTGAGCACCCCCATCGCCCCGGAGCAGGTGGACAGCGCCTCCGGCGCGCCCTCGGCCACCAGCCAGCGCGACATCGCCCTCTCCGAAATCTACGCGCCCCGCCTCGAAGCGCCGAAGATCGAGCCGCGTGACGGCCCCATTGCCGCCATCGACCCCAATCGCATCGGCCATTTCGCGCCGCACATCCTGCCCGGTGCTCCCGGCATGCCGGGGGCGCTGGCCGATGCCGGCGATCCGCCGCTGCCCGGGCTTCCCGAGACGGTGGTGGCCGCGGCCGAAGCCGCGACCCCTGCACCGGAGCCGGTCGCCGCGCCGGAAGTGTCGGTCTATGCGCGGGAAAATGCCTGGGTGCGCGTCTACCTGCCCAACGGCACGGTAATGTTCGAGAAGATCCTCAGCCCCGGTGAGAGCTATCAGGTGCCGGACGATCTCGACGGGCCGCTGCTGCGCGCCGGGAATGCAGGCGCGGTCTACCTGCGCGTCGGCGCCAAGGTGTTCGGGCCGCTGGGCAAGGGCACGGGCGTGGCCAAGCAGGTCTCGCTGGTCGCGAACGACGTGCAGGCCTCCTGGCCGCAGGCCAGCGTCGGCACCATCCCCGATACGCCGGTGGCCAAGAACGCGGCATTGCCCGCCAGCGAGTGATCGCGCCCGGTCGGGGGGTGACAATGCCGGCCCGCGGGCCTATTTTCCCCGCAGCACAGCAACGGCGTGAGCAGAGCATCCGACATGAGCAACAGCATCCGTCCGTGGCGTGACATCTACCGCCGCAAGAGCCGCCAGATCCACGTGGGATCGGTCGCCGTCGGTGGCGATGCCCCGATCTCGGTCCAGACCATGACCAACACCCTCACCACGGACGTGGCGGCGACGGTGGAGCAGATCCGCCGCTGCACCGAGGCCGGCGCGGACATCGTGCGCGTCTCCGTGCCCGACGAGGCCAGCTCCGCGGCGCTGAAGGAGATCGTCCGCCAGGTCGAGGTGCCCATCGTCGCGGACATCCACTTCCACTACCGCCGCGCCATCGAATCCGCCGTCGCCGGCGCCGCCTGCCTGCGCATCAACCCGGGCAACATCGGCTCGGCCGAGCGGGTGCGCGACGTGGTGAAGGCCGCCCGCGACCACGGCTGCTCCATCCGCATCGGCGTGAACGCCGGCTCGCTGGAGCGCCACCTGCTGGAGAAATACGGCGAGCCCTGCCCGGAGGCGATGGTCGAGAGCGGCCTGCACCACATGCGCCTGCTGCAGGACAACGACTTCCACGAGTTCAAGATCTCGGTGAAGGCGTCGGACGTCTTCCTCGCCGCCGCCGCCTATCAGGGCCTCGCGGAGGCCTGCGACGCGCCGATCCACCTCGGCATCACCGAGGCAGGCGGCCTCACCTCCGGCACCATCAAGTCCGCCATCGGGCTGGGAAACCTGCTGTGGATGGGCATCGGCGACACGCTGCGCGTCTCGCTCTCCGCCGACCCGGTGGAGGAGGTGAAGGTGGGGTTCGAGATCCTCAAGTCCCTCGGCCTGCGCCACCGCGGCGTGACGATCATCTCCTGTCCGTCCTGCGCGCGACAGGGCTTCGACGTGATCAAGACCGTCTCCGCGCTCGAGGAACGCCTCGCGCATATCCAGACCGCGATGAGCCTGTCGATCATCGGCTGCGTGGTGAACGGCCCCGGCGAGGCGCTGATGACCGATATCGGCTTCACCGGCGGCGGCGCGGGCTCGGGCATGGTCTACATGGCCGGCAAGCAGGACCACAAGATGGACAATGCCCGCATGGTGGAGCACATCGTGGAACTGGTCGAGGCCCGCGCCGCGCAGATCGAAGCCGAGAATGAGGCGGAGAAGGCCGGCATCGCCGCCGAGTGACCGGCTCAGCCGGTGCGCGGCGGCCGCGTGAGGCCGGAGGTGGGCGCCGCCGTGCAGCCGCCGCTCACTTCCCGCCAGGCCGGCACGTTCAGCGACATCGCGCAGCGGGCGAGGAAGCTGCGCCCGTCCACCCGCAGGCAGCGGGTGTCGCCCAGTTCCACGCGGGCGCCGCTGCTGTCGGTGCAATAGCAGTCCGGCACGTGGCGCGCGGGCGCCCGGTCCTGCGCCGTGACGGCCAGGGGGCAGAGCAACACGGCACATGTGAGCGCTCGCAACATGACCCCATGCTATCACATCGGAGCCGGTTCCACGAGGGTGCTTGACCATTCCGGTGCCGCGGTCCAATGCTCCTGCGCATGATCCCGCAGGAAAAACTCGACACCATTTCGCAGCGCTTCGCCTATCTCGAAGCCCGTCTCTCGGAGGCCCTGTCGCCGGCCGATCTCGCGTCCTATTCGCGCGAATATGCCGAGCTGAAGCCGGTGGCCGAGCAGATTTCCGCCTATCGTGCCCTCCTCGACGACACCGCCGCGGCGCGGGCGCTGCTGGACGACCCGGAGATGGCCGGCCTCGCGCGTGAGGAACTCGCGGAACTGGAGGCGCAGCGCCCCGCCCTCGAGCAGGCGATGCGGGTTGCCCTGCTGCCGCGCGACATCGCGGACACGCGCCCCGCCATCCTGGAGATCCGGCCCGGCACGGGGGGGGAGGAGGCCGCGCTCTTCGCCGCCGACCTCCTGCGCATGTACCAGCGCTTCGCGGAGGCGCAGGGCTGGACCTTCGAGATCCTCGACGAGACCGCGACAGAGCTGGGCGGCGTCCGCGACGTGGTGGCCGCCGTGCGCGGCCCCGGCGTGTTCGCGCGGCTGAAATACGAATCCGGCGTACACCGGGTGCAGCGCGTGCCGGAAACCGAATCCGGCGGGCGCATCCATACCTCGGCCGCCACGGTGGCCGTGCTGCCCGAGGCGGCGGAGACCGAGGTCGACATCCCCGCGAGCGACATCCGCATCGACACGATGCGGGCCAGCGGCGCCGGCGGCCAGCACGTGAACACCACTGATTCGGCCGTGCGGATCACCCATCTGCCCACCGGAATCGTGGTGACCAGTTCGGAGAAATCCCAGCACCAGAACCGCGCCCGGGCGCTGGAGGTTCTGCGCGCCCGCCTTTACGACAGGCAGCGCCAGCAGGCGGCGGACAGCCGCGCGGCCGAGCGCCGGTCGCAGGTCGGCTCCGGCGACAGGTCGGAGCGCATCCGTACCTATAACTTCCCGCAGGGCCGCATGACCGATCACCGCATCAACCTCACGCTCTATCGCCTCGAACAGATCCTGGCGGGGGACCTCGCGGAGGTTGTGGACGCGCTGGTCTCCGCCGACCAGGCGGCGCGCCTCGCGCATCTCGAACCATGACCGCCGAAAGCCGCGCCGCGCTGCTGGCCCGCGCAATCGCCGCGCTGCGCGACGCCGGGGTTCCGGGGCCGGAGCGGGACGCGCGCCTGCTGCTGCGCGAGGCCTCCGGCCTGTCCGCCGCGCGGTTTTCCACCGAGCTGGCCGCGCCCCCGGGCCCGGAGGAGCATGAGCGGTTTTCCGCCTATCTGGCCGCCCGGCTGGCGCGGCAGCCCGTGTCGCAGATCCTCGGGCGCCGGGCCTTCTGGGGGCGCGACTTCCGGGTGACGCCCGATGTGCTGGACCCGCGCCCGGAAACCGAGACGCTGATCGAGATCGCCCTGGAAGGGCCGCCGCGCCACCGGGTGCTGGACCTCGGAACCGGCTCCGGCATCCTGCTGGTCACCCTGCTGGCGGAGTGGCCAGAGGCGCGGGGGCTCGGCGTGGACGCAAGTTTGCCGGCGCTGGAAATCGCGCGGGAAAATGCCGCACGGGCAGGGGTTTGCGACCGGAGCCTGTTGCAGCACGGCAACTGGCTGGACGGCATCACCGGGGAATTCGATTGCGTTGTGGCGAATCCGCCCTATATCTCACAAAGTGCAATGGCGGGGCTTGCCCCGGAATTGCGAGACTGGGAGCCGGACATGGCTCTCACCCCCGGCGGAGATGGCCTTGACGCCTACAGGCAGATAGCGACCGGACTGGCCAGGATCCTGACACCTCGTGGAATTGCCCTGTTCGAAATCGGATTCGACCAGGGCGAGAGTGTTCCGGAAATCTTCCGGAATGCGGGGTTTTGCGAGGTTTCCTTGCGGCATGACATGAACGGTCAACCGCGCGTCGTGATAGTGCAGGGATGACACAGTATAGGCAAGATTCCGCCGAAAACTGTTTATCACGAGCGTTTAGGGGTTGAGTCATACATTCGGCGCAGTGTAGGAAGATCCTGTCCGGTTGAGACTGCACTGAGAGGCAGCACTCCCAGGGGGCCGGACCGACTAATTGGCATTGCGGGACTACACTGGCGGAAATCCGCTTGTGCACGGCTCTGGGCCAGTGCCCGCAGCACACCCATGTGCAGGAAATCGAATGAGATCTTCGAACAAGAATCGCTCTCGTAACAAGAGCAGCCGCAAGAGTATCGGTAACATCGTCAACCGTGTGTTTGACAGTTCCGGTCCCGAAGGCAAGGTGCGCGGTACGCCGCAGCAGATCATCGAGAAATACACGACCCTCTCGCGAGACGCTCAGACGTCCGGTGACAGGGTCGCGGCAGAGAACTTCATGCAGCACGCGGAGCACTACATCCGCATGCTCAGCGAGGCGCAGCGCGAAATGGGCGTGCGTCCCGAAAATGGCCAGGGCGGGCAGCATGCCTCCTCCGGGCAGGACGATCAGCCGAGGGACGATTCCCCCCTGGCGACCTTCGAAGAGGACAGTAACGAGAGCGGCCTCGTCGACACGCCGGAGAGCAGCGAACGCGCTCCGGAGCCGGTCGCCGCCGAGGAAGATGCGGCCGCCGCTGCGCCCAAGCCGCGAACCCGCGCGCCCCGTCGCCGGACCCCGCGCAAGACCGAAGCCAAGTCTGACGATTCGGCTGAACCGGAAGCCGCATCCGCATCGGTGGGCTGACGCCCCCTGGTCACCGCGCTTCCAATGCACGCGCCAGCGCGCAGAATTCGCCGAGATCGAGTGTCTCGGCGCGACGGGTGGGCGTGATGCCCGCCGCTTCCAGCAGGGCTTCCGCATCGCCCCCCAGGGCGCGCAGGCTTGCTCGAAGCATCTTGCGGCGTTGGCCGAAGGCCGCCGCAACGACTCGTTCCAGGAGATCCGCACGCGCCGGGTAAAGCGGCGCGGGCCGGGATGTGAGATGCACGATCGCCGAGGTGACCTTCGGCGGAGGGGTGAACGCCTTCGGCGGCACCTCGAACACCATCCGTGCATCGCAACGCCACTGCGCGAGCAGGGACAGGCGCCCGTAGGCCTTGCTGCCCGGGCGCGCCACGATGCGTTCGGCAACTTCCTTCTGGAACATCAGCGTCATGCTGCTCCAGAACGGCGGCCAGACCGCGGGCGTGAGCCAGCGGATCAGCAGTTCCGTGCCCACGTTGTAGGGCAGGTTCGCCACGATGCGGATCGGCGCGGAGAGCTTCTCCAGCGGGTTGACCTTCAGCGCGTCGCCCTCGATCACCTCCAGCCGCCCGGGATAATGCGCCGCGACCTCGGCGAGGGCCGGCAGGCAGCGCGGGTCCCGCTCGATGGCGAGCACGCGCCGTGCCCCCTCCATCAGCAGCGCCCGGGTGAGGCCGCCGGGCCCGGGCCCGATCTCCAGCACGTCGCACTCCTCCAGCTTGCCCGCGCTCCGCGCGATGCGTGCCGTGAGGTTCAGGTCGAAGAGGAAGTTCTGGCCGAGGGACTTGCGCGGCGCCAGCCCGTGTTCGGCGATGACCTCGCGCAGCGGCGGCAGGCCGTCCGGGCTGCGGTTCACGCCCGGGCTCCTGCCATGTCACGCGCGAGGCGCAGTGCCGCGATCAGGCTGTCCGGCCGCGCCACGCCCCGTCCGGCGATGTCATAGGCGGTGCCGTGGTCCGGCGAGGTGCGCACGATGGGCAGGCCCAGGGTGACGTTCACGCCGCTGTCGAAATTCAGCGTCTTGGTCGGGATCAGCGCCTGGTCGTGATACATGCACACGGCCGCGTCGTAGGTGGCGCGGGCACGCGGGTGGAACATCGTGTCGGCCGGGTAGGGGCCGGAAATGCGCATGCCCTCGGCCGCGAGCTTGCGCAGCACCGGCGTGATGCAGTCGATGTCCTCGAACCCCATCGCGCCGCCTTCGCCGGCATGCGGGTTCAGCCCCGACACCGCGATATGCGGGGAGGCGAGGCCGAAGTCGCGCCGCAGGCCGGCATGGGTGACGCGCAGCGTCTCCTCCAGCAGTTCCGGCGTCAACGCGGCGGGCACCTGCGACAGGGGAATGTGGATGGTCACCGGCACCACGCGCAGGTCCGGCCCGGCCAGCATCATCACCGGGCGCGGGCTGTCGCACAGATGGGCGAGGAACTCGGTATGGCCGGGAAAGGCGAAATTCGCCCCGTCCTGCAGAGCCTTCTTGTTGATGGGGTTGGTGCAGACCGCCGCGGCCTCGCCGCTCAGCGCCTGGGCCACGGCGCGCTCGATGGAGCGCACCACCGGGGCGGCATTCTCCGGCGCTGGGCGGGCCAGGGTCACCGGCACCTCCAGCCGCTCCGGCAGCACAGGCAGGGCGTCGGACATGCAGGATGTCGCCTCGGAGGGCGAGGCGATCTCGCGCACCACCCCGCCGAGGTGGCGCATCCAGTCCGGATCCCCGATCAGGTAGAACACCGTCTCGGTGCGCAGGGCCGCCCAGGCGGCGAGCGTCAGCTCGCCCCCGATCCCGGCCGGGTCTCCCATGGTCAGCGCGATGGGGCGCATCAGCGGTACTCGATGACCGCGTCGCGACGAAGCTCCTGCAGGTAGCCGGCGGCATAGGATTCCATGCGCTGGCTGATCAGGCGAGAGCGGGCGCGCTGCAGCTCGTCATTGGTGGCATCGGTGCCGGAGGCGGCATCCTCGGTGCGCGCGCAGACCATCACGATGGCCACGCCGTCGCGCAGGCGCACGGCATTGGCCATGGCGCCGGCCTGCAGGTTCGCGATCGCCTCGCGCTCGGCGGGCTCCAGGCTGGCCAGGGAGACCGGACCCTCGAGGCCGGAGCGCGGACCGTAGCTCGCCTTGCGCGCCTCGATGTCCGAGCAGCTGGAGATGTCGCGCGACACCTGCTGTGCCTCGGTGCGGGCCTCGGCGACATCGGGCTCCGGCGCGCCTTCGCGCACGGGCACGATCAGCCGTGCCACCGTCACCTGAACGTTCGAGGCCGCCGCGGGCGCGGAGGCCACCGCATCCTGCCGCACGTCGAGCACCTTGAGGAGCACCACGGCCTGCGGCACGGCGATCGGCCGGGTCACCTGGCCCGCGGTGAGCAGGGCAAGTTCGTCGCTGATCTGCGGCGGCATCCGGTCCAGCGGCATCCAGCCCACGTCGCCGCCGTTGGACGCGCTCTTGGTGCGGCTGTACTTGCGCGCCGCCTCGGCGAAATCTCCGCCATTGGCAAGCTCATCGTGCAGCTTCGCGACGAATTCCTGCGTGCGCTCCGCGCCGCGCTCCTGAATGGGGATCACCAGCTCGGCGAGTCTCACCGAGGTGGGGCCCACACCGGCGGTGGCTCCTTCGGCCGTGGCCGCGGCGACCTCGGCCTCCGTCGGCTGGGCGCGCGACAGGTAGCGCACGCGTATGGCCTCGCGGAAGGCGGCCTGATTGGCCACCAGGTCCACCACCGCCTGGCGCGACACGCCGGCCGCACCGATGCGCTTCACGAATTCATCGCCGGAGGCAAAGCCGCGCTGCTTGGCAAAATCGTCGAGCGCCGCGTTCACCTGGTCGTCCGACAGCTCGACGCCGGTGCGCTTGGCCGCCTGGGCGCGCAGCTTGTCGTCGATCAGGCTCTCGATGGCGGGGGCCTTGTCGTCCCCCTGGGAGGCGCCCATCAGCTGCATCATGCGCAGGCGCTGCGCGACATCGAAATTGGTCACGAGGGAGTCGTTCACCACCACGGCGGGAGCGAAGGGGTCCTCCTGGGCCCGCACCGCTCCGGGGAGCAGAGTGAGGGCGAGGAAGCTCAGCACAACGGCCAGACGCGCGAACATCGGAATTTCCTTTTTCTCGTCTATCAACGGGTGACCATGCGGCACCGGTCTTCCCGGCGGGCCCGGGTGAGGTCCGAGCCCAGTCCGGCAAGGCGCACCTGTACCCCGAAACTCGTGGAAGCGTCCACCGACTCGGAGCTGGTAAACCGGCGATACACCGAAAAATCGACCTCGAAACACTCGTTTCCATATGTGATGCCGGCTCCGGCACGCACGAAGCTCTCTTCCTGGAAGTCATACCGCATCCGGCCGCTCACGGACCAGTTCGGCGTGATCACATACGAGGCATCGACAGCGCCCTCGGACCGTTCGTCGAACGCCTGGGCCTGCGGGTCCGGCGAGAGGTAGACATAGGAGCCCGACAGGGTCATCGGCCCGTAGGCGCTGTCCAGCCGCACCTCGTAGCGGTCGAACTCCAGGTCCTCGCGCAGCAGCACCCGGTTCACCAGGTTCAGGTAGGGCGGGATCTTGAAGGTGACGGCGCCGACATAGTCCGACGCCCGGCCTTCCAGCGAGGGCGTGTCCGCGAACACCTCCTGCTCCTCGTTGCGCAGCACCCGGCCCACCACTGTGCCGATGCTCCAGCCATCGGCGTCGAAGCGCTCGTAGCGCAGGCCCAGGTTGGCGCGGAAGCCCGGCTCCACCCGGTCGTAACCGGCGAAGCGGGAGGTGTCGAACAGGTTGGTCTCGTCGAATTCCACCAGTGCGCTGTCCTCGTTGGGCAGCAGCGACTGGGTGTTGCTGGGCTCGGACCAGATCAGCTGGGCGATGGGCTCCAGCACATGGGTCGCGTTCTCGGTGGACTGGATCATCGGGTAGCGCATGTCCACGCCCACCTCCGGGGTGAAGCGCGGCTCGTAGGTGTTGGGCACCTCCTCGCTGTCCCAGGTGCGGAAGGCGTCGAACTGCGCCGAGCCGAAGCCGCGCAGCGTGACACCGGAGGCGGTGATCCAGGTCTTCTCGTAATCCAGGATCGCGGTGGCGCGGAACGTGTCCTGCCCCTCGGAGCGCTTCAGGCCCACGGAGTTCAGCGTCAGCCCCAGGTCGCCGCCGAAAGTCGGCTGCCACACCTGCTGAAGGTCGAATTCCGGCAGCGCGAAGGGAACGGAGCCCTTGCCCTCGTCGTCGCGCAGGCTCTGGAAATAGGCGGTGCCGATCTCCCAGTAACCGTCCTTGCGGAAGGAGGAGATGGCCGCCTCGCTGGTCAGCCGGTCATCCTCGGAATACTCGAAATCGCTCAGGAAGGCGTCGTCGGAGACCAGCCGGCTGTCGAAATGGCCGAAGACCTCGTCGGAGAGGTAGTAGTAGCCGTCGCCGTTGAACGTGCCGCGGAAGGGGCGGGTGTTCACGTCGTTGTCATAGGTGACGGCGCCGCCCAGCCGCACCCGGCCGCGCTCGAACATCCGGCGGTACTCGCCCTCCATCACCAGCCCCGCGTCCGTGGTGAGGAAGGGGGTGATGGTGGCGTCGCTCTGCTCGTCGATCACCCAGTAATAGGGCAGCTTCGCGCCGTAGCCGAATGTGTCGGACTGGCGGAAATCCGGCATCAGGAAGCCGCTCATCCGCTCCACCGTGGGGTCCGGATGGCTGAAATAGGGCAGGTACATCACCGGCACGCCGAGCAGGTCGAACGTGGCGTCCTCGTAGTGGATCTTGTGCTCGAGCTGGTCATGGACCACCCGGCGCGCCCGGATGCGCCACCAGGGCTCGGGATATTCCGCGCAGACCTCGCAGTTGGAGAATACCGCCTTGCCCAGCACGTTGTAGCGCCCGCCCACGCGCTCGCCCTCCACCGCGGCGATGCGGAAGCGCTGCGCGAGCACCGACTGGGCGGAGCGCAGCAGGCCGTTCTGCAGGTCGCGGTCCAGCTCGGCGTAACCGGCGTAGAGGGTGGAGCCGTCCGGGTTGCGCACCACGATCTGCCCCGTGGCGGTGATCTGGTCGGTCTGCTGATCGTAGATGATCTGGTCCGCGGTCAGGGTGCGGTCGCCGTAGAACACCTCCACCGACCCTGTGGCCGTCAGCTTGCGCCCGACGGAATCGTATGTGACCTCGTCCGCGACGAGGGTGACCGGAAGGTCGTTGCGAAGCTCGACGAGCTCCTGCGTAAAGCCCGGGCCGGGCGCGATGAGAGCGCCCGTTGCCACGAGAACACCGAGGATGCCGCCTCGTGCCGTCCTGAATGCCAAACCCATCCCTTCCCTTGACGCCGGGGCGCCTGCGCCGCGCAATTATCCGTCCTCGAGGTAGAACAGCAATCCCAGCGCCAGCAACATCGCGGCCGCCGGTGGTACCCAGGCCGCGATCAGCGTCGGAATCGCTCCCGACGCCCCGAGAGCCTGTGTGATATCCGAGACGAAGAACAGGGCAAAGCCCGTAAGCGTCGCGCCGACCAGCATCAGCCCGATGCCGCCGAAGCGCACGTGGCGCATGGAGAAGGCCGCGCCGATCAGCACCATCGCCGAGAACAGCAGCGGCTTGGCCAGTTCGGTCTGGAAATGCATCTCGTGGCGCAGGGTGGAGAAGCCGGAGGCCCGGAGCGCCTCGATGAACTCCGGCAGGTTCCAGAAGCTGATCGCGTCGGGAGAGGCGAAGCTCTCCAGGATATGGCTGGAGGTGAGGTCGGTGGGCACTTCCGCGGTTTCCGCCGCCTCGCGCACCGGGCTCGCATCCGGGTGGGCGGGGTCGAAGGTCCAGCGGTGCAGGTCGGTCAGCGTCCAGACATGGTTGCCCAGGTCCGCCCGCTGCGCCTCGATGCGCGACAGCAGGGCGTTGTTCGGGCCGAAGCGGAACAGCGTCACCTGGTCGAGCTCGGTGCCCTCCGGGTTCGAGCGCCGCGCGCGGATGACCGTCTGGTCGTTGCGCCCGCCCTGGCGCAGCCACAGCCCCTCGCGCGAGACGGAGAGCAGGCTCTCCTGGCCGCGGAAATACCGCGCTTCCAGCGTCTCGAACCGGCTCAGCGTGGCGGCGGAGATCGGGTTGTACACCGAGAAGGCCAGCACGCCGAGGCAGGCGGAGGTGAAGACCACCGGCAGCAGCAGCTTCCACACCGAGACCCCCGCCGCCCGGGTGACCACCAGTTCCGAGGAGCGCGCCAGCCGGCCGAAACAGGCCATTGCCGCCAGCATGAACACGAAGGGAAACGTGGTGTTGGCCACCGAGAGCGCGTGCAGCAGCGCCAGCGCCAGCAGGTCTCCGAAGGTGGCGTCGGTGTCCGAGCTGCGCCGCATCAGCTCCACCAGGTCGATGAGGACGATGAGGATCAGCACCACCGCCACCGCCCCGGCCAGCGTGCCCAGGAAGCGCCGGGTGATGTAGCGGAACAGCGTCGGGCTCATGAGATCACCTCCGGTCGGCGGGCCCCGGAGCGCCGGCGCAGCAGCAGCCAGACGATGATCCCCAGCGCCACCAGCGGCGGCGCGTACATCACCGGCCACAGCGCGCCGTTCCCGGTGACCAGCGCCTTCGCCGCAACCCCGAGAAGCCGCACGGTGAGCGCGGCGACGATGCTGAGCAGGATCTGCGTGGCGAACCCCCGCCGCCGGAAACCGCCCAGCAGGATGAAGGCCGCCGCGATCAGCGGCAGCACCAGCGCGTAGAGCGGGGCGACGATCTGCTCATGCCCCTCGGCGAGGAAATCCCCGGCGCGGAAGCCCGGCTGCGCGCGGATGTCCGCGGGCGGGTTCACCAGGGTGTCCACGTAGTATTCCGAGGGCTTGCGCCGCCGGTCGCCGTCATCCTGCATCAGCGCCGTGAGGTCGTAGGTGAAGGTGTCGAACCGCAGGGTGGAGAGGCTGGTGGTGCGGGTGTCGTATTGCTGGGCGGTGCCGTCGAACATCACCACCCGGGCCTCGCCATTCGCGCGCACCAGCGCCGCGCGGTTGGCCGAATAGGTCACCGGCTGCACCGGGTTGCGCATGTCGTGGATGAAGATGTCCGCCATCTCGCCGGTGCGGCTCGCATCCCCCACGTAGATGGTGATGCCGTCGGAGGGGTGGATGAACTGGCCCTCGCGGATCAGCACGTTGGCGACGTCGCCGCGCAGGTCGGCCATCCGGTCGCGCAGCTGGCGCGCCGCGGTGGGCATGAGGTAGAGCGTCACCACCATCATCGCCGCCATGATCATCAGCCCGAACATCGCCACCGGCCGGGCGATGCCGGCGAAGCTGCGCCCGGCGGCCATCATCACCACCAGTTCGGATTCCGTGTAGAGCCGGTTCAGCGCGAACAGCGTGGCGGCGAAGGCCGAGACCGGCATCACCACAGACATCACCGTGGGCAGCAGCAGCGCGGTGAATTCCGCGAACACCGCCGCGGACTGGCCGTTGTTGACCACGAGATCGATGATGCGCAGGCTCTGGCTCAGCCAGATCACGCCGGTGAAGATCAGCGCGAAGAAGCCGAACGGTCCGACGATCTGGCCGAAGATGTATCTGTCGAGCTGGTTCACGCACCCTCCGTGCCCCCTCGGGGGGAGCGGTGCCCCTGTCGGACGGGGCACGTATCCCCCTCCGCGTATGTTTTTCGCGGCGGCTGGTCAAGATCGGGCAAAGGCACTACGTGTGATTGCCTGAACAATCGCCTTGCCGGAGGAGCACCATGACCGACCCAGTCCAGATCAGTTTCGAGGCCGTCGACATTTCCGCACTCGCCGGCGTCACCGGCTCGATCGCGGTCTTCGTGCCGGCGGAGGGCGCCCTCGTCCCGCCGCTGCGCCGGCTCGACCGGATGGTGAAGGGGGCGCTCAAGCGCGCCATCGACAGCAAGTCCTTCGAGAAGCTGGAGGAGGGCACCGGCCTCGTGCTGGCCATGCCCACGGGCACGGACGCGGAAAAGCTCCTCATCGTCAAGCTGGGGCGCAACCCCGCCGTGCACACCGCGCGCAAGGCCGGTGCATGGGTGGCGAAGAACATGAGCGAGACCGGCGCCTCCCTCGTGGTGCCCAACGTGCGCATCCCGCAGGACATCGCCTACGGCCTCGCCCTGCGCGCCTATGACTTCCGCGTCTACAAGAAGGCCCCGGAGGAGGAGAAGCCGCGCCCGAAGGTGACCATCGCCGTGAGCGACCCGGAAGCCACCGCCGCCGCCTCCACCGCCTACATGGCGCTGGTCGAGGGCGTGTTCTTCACCCGCGACCTGGTGAACGAGCCCTCCAACGTGCTCACCACCACCGAGTTCGCCAACCGTCTCGCCGCGATGGAGGCCATCGGGCTGGAGGTCGAGGTGCTGGAGGAGGCCGATCTCGAGAAACTGGGCATGCGCATGCTGCTCGGGGTCGGGCAGGGCTCCGCCAGCCCCACCAAGATGGTGGTGATGAAGTGGATGGGCGGCGGCGACGAGCCCCCCTTCGCCCTCGTGGGCAAGGGCGTGGTGTTCGACACCGGCGGCATCTCGATCAAGCCGGCCGGCGGCATGGAGGAGATGACCATGGACATGGGCGGCGCCGGCGTCGTCTCCGGCGTGATGCGCGCCCTGGCGCTGCGCCGGGCGAAGGCCAACGTGGTCGGCCTGGTCGGCCTGGTCGAGAACATGCCCGACGGACTGGCGCAGCGCCCCGGCGACATCGTGAAGTCCATGAAGGGCGACACGGTGGAGATCATCAACACAGACGCGGAGGGCCGGCTCGTGCTCGGCGACGTGCTGTGGTACGCGCAGGAGCGGTTCAGCCCGGTGGGCATGATCAACCTCGCCACCCTCACCGGCGCCATCATCGTCGGGCTGGGGCATGAGAATGCCGGGGTGTTCTCCAACGACGACACGCTCGCGATGGCCTTCCTCAACGCCGCGCGCAGCGAGGGCGAGGGTGCCTGGCGCATGCCGATGGGCCCGGCCTATGACAAGCTCATCAAGTCGCGCCTCGCCGACATGAAGAACACCGGCGGGCGGGCCGGCGGCTCCATCACCGCCGCGCAGTTCCTCGGCCGCTTCGTGAAGGACGACACCCCCTGGTGCCATCTCGACATCGCCGGCGTCACCCTGCCGCCCTCCGAGACCGACCTCGCCCCCAAGGGCGCGACCGGCTGGGGCGTGCGGGCGCTCGACCGGTTGATCCGCGACAAGTACGAGGCGGAGTGAGCGCCGCGCCATGGCCGAGGTGCTGTTCTACCACCTGACCGGCAGCCCGCTGGAGGCCACGCTGCCCGGCCTGCTCGAGCGCACGCTCGAGCGCGGCTGGCGCGCCGTGGTCCGCTGCGGGGTGGCGGAGCGGGTGCCGGCGCTCGACGGCCTGCTGTGGAGCTATTCCGAGGCCGGGTTCCTGCCGCATGGCACCGAGGGCCCGCACGCGGAGCGCCAGCCGGTCTACCTCACCGCCGGCGCGGAGATGCCCAACGGCGCCGAGGTGCTGTTCCTGGTCGATGGCGCGCAGGCGGCGACCGAGGAGATTTCCGCGCTCACCCGGACCGTGCTGCTGTTCGACGGTGCCGACGGCGGTGCCGTCGCCCGGGCGCGGGAGGACTGGAAGCGCGTGGCCGGGGCCGGGCTGCAGGCCACCTACTGGGCGCAGGAAGATGGCCGCTGGCTCCGCAAGGCGAGCTCGGGCGCCCAGGGCTGAACGTCGGCCCCGGCTGGCGGGGCAGTATCGCGAAATGTCCTGCCACATCGCGACACCGCCGGGACGTATAGCGAAATCGCCGCGCCACATCGCGATGCCGCCCTGCCACATCGCGACACCGCCGGGAGGTATCGCGAAATCACCCTGCCGCGTCGCGAAACCGCAGGGCCACAGTGCGAAGCCGCCTGGCGGCAGGGCCGCACGTGACGAAAAATCGGGCCGCCCCTCGCGTCGCGGAGAGGGGCGGCCCTCACACGGCCTTCGCTCCGGTCCGGGGCCCCACCGGGCCGGGGATCGGGCCGTGTCCCGCCCGGGGCGTGCTCAGTGGCTGAGCAGCACCGGGATGGGCGTGTTGCGCAGCACCGTGTCGGTCACGCCGCCGAACAGGTCCTCCGCGAATTTCGAATGCTCGTAGGCGCCCATGATCAGCAGGTCGACGCCCCCGGCGCCGCAGCCTTCAAGCAGGGTCTGCGCCACGGAGCGGCCGGGCCGGCGCTGGCGGATGTCGCGCTCCACCGCGAGGCCGTGGCGCGCGAGATGCGTTGCCACCGGGTCCAGCGCCGCGCTGTCTTCCGGCCGGCCGATGGTCACCACCCGCACCACCGCCTCCGGGGTGAGCAGCGGCAGCGCGTCGCTGAGGGCGCGGGAGGCGGCGCGTCCGCCGTCCCAGGCGATCATCGCCGAGGTGGCGCAGGTTGTCCCGGCGTATCCGGCCGGCACCACCAGCACCGGGCGGCCCGAATGCCGGGCCACCACGTCCGGGTGCGGCTCCATGTGCGGGAAGGCGCCGGTTTCCTCGGCGCGGCCCATCACGATGATGTCGTAGCAGCGCGCCACGTCCATCAGCCCGTTGTCGGCGGAGGAGAACACGTCGCGGAAATGCACCCGGGAGGGGTCCATGTCCGATGTCAGCGTTCCGAAGCGCGCCATCACCTCGTCGCGGCGGGTGAGGTCGGCCTCCACCAGTTGCTCGGCCACCCCCGCGGGCATGTAGCCGGCATAGGAGGTGATGATCTCCTGCGGCCCGTAGGACAGCACCCCGGTGAGGTGGCCGTCCCGCATCAGGGCCAGGCGGCGGGCCAGCGCGAGGGCGGCATCCGCGGCGGGCGTTGCGTTGTAGGACACGAGAATGTTGCGAATCGTCACGGTGCGACTCCTTGAACGAGGGCCTGTCGGCCACGCCACCGAGGTAGCACCGCCGCGCCCCACGGCGCCTTGATCCAGATCAGATGAATCGCCGTTTCGGCGTTGCGCAGGGCGAGGCGAAACGGGCGATGGGTGCAGCCGGCTGCGGAGCGGATGCCGGCGCAGGCGTGCCGCAGCCGGCCCGGGCGTGAGCAGGTGGCGCAGCCCCGGCGCCAGGGCGGGGGGCAGGAGCCGCGCGGGCCGGTCCTGACTGCGGTCCCGAACCGCCGCAAGCGTGGCCGGGATGCTGGCGCGCGCCGGGCCTCGGTGCCGGGGCCGAAGCCGCGCCCGGGGCCCCCTGCCGGCCGGGGTCTCCCCGCACTGCGCCATTTATCTCAACGGCCGGACCTGATATGTCCGCCCTCCGGCAACACCCCAGTCACGAAGGCGAAGACCATGGCGTGGAACGTATTCATCGATGGCGAAGCAGGCACCACGGGGCTGCAGATCCGCGAGCGCCTGGAGGCCCGCGCGGATATCGCGCTGATCCAGCTCGCCGATGACGCGCGCAAGGACACCGCCGCCCGGCTCGAGGCCTTCGCCGCCGCCGATGTCGCCATCCTGTGCCTGCCCGATGCGGCGGTGCTCGACATCGTGCCCCGGCTCGCGGGAACCGACACGCGGCTCATCGACGCGAGCACGGCGCACCGCGTCGCCCCGGACTGGGTGTTCGGCTTCCCCGAGCTGACGGCCGGCGCGCGCGCCGCCGTGGCCGGGGCGGAGCGGGTGTCCAACCCCGGCTGCTATGCCTCCGGTGCCATTGCGCTGCTGCACCCGCTGGTGTCGCGCGGGCTGGTCGCGGCCGACGCGCCGCTCAGCATCAACGCGGTGAGCGGCTACACCGGCGGCGGCAAGGCCATGGTCTCGGAATTCGAGGCGCCCTCCCACCCGCATTCCTTCGCCTACGCGATGGGCCAGCGCCACAAGCACATCCCGGAGATCATGCAGTATGGCGGGCTCACCCGCCGGCCGATCTTCGCGCCCTCGGTGGGCGATTTCGCGCAAGGCATGGTCGTGCAGGTGCCGCTGCATCTCGGAAACGGCCTCACCATCGCGCGTCTCACCGCCGCCTATGCGGAGCATTACGACGGTGCGCGGTTCGTCCGCGTCCTGCCGGCCTCCGCCTACGAGGGGCGCATCGATGCGGAGCGCACCACCGGCACCAACCGCATGGAGATTTCCGTGCATGGCGATGACGAGACCGGCTGCGCCGTGCTCGTCGCCGTGCTCGACAACCTCGGCAAGGGCGCCTCGGGTGCCGCGGTGCAGAACCTCAACCTGATGCTGGGTATCGACGAAGGCACCGGCCTCACCGCCTGAGCCCGGCCCGCCGGCGCATTACGCAGCAGGCCCGCCCCGCGGGCCCGGTGGCCTTCGCGCCGCGGCCTGCTCGGGCCGTGGGTCACCGGCTTGCCTGCCGATCGGCCGTTCGCTCGCCAGCGGGGGGCGTCGCCCACGCGCGGCCCGGCACCACAGACTGCGCGCCCCGGCGCCGGGGGGCGAGCGGTGGCCCAGGGTTCAGGCCCGGCAGACGGGAGACCGGATGTGGCTTGTTCCGTCCGGGCTGCGTGCGGGAAGCCTGTGCCATCCGGCGATCGGGCGGCCTCCGAAAACCTGTCCGTCTGACGCGCAGCGCGTCCGGCCGCGCCATGCGCCCGAGGCATGGGAACAGGGTGTGGAAGGGTGGCAATGGGCAGAACGGGCCCGGCCCGTCGCGCCCGGCTGCTCCCACGCATCGGTGAATTTGCCTCCGTCAACCGGCCCCGGCACGCGCGTCCGCGATCGGGCGATACCGGTCCACACGCGCAGGGCCGCCGGAACGGCGGCCCGGCCCAACGGGAGCGTCCCCGCGCCGCGCGGGGATGGCGACGGGCGGGAGCCCCCCGTCTCCGCCTGTCGGCCCGGGCCGGCCGCGGACTCAGCCGCGCTCGGCGGCCTCCAGGCGTTCCTGCGCGGCCAGCCACAGGGCTTCGGCGCGGGCCAGCCCGTCGATGATCTCGCCGCGCTTGATCTGCAGCGCCTCGATCTTCGACGGCTCGTTCTTCTCGTAGAACAACGGGTTGGAGAGCATGAGGTCGATCTTCTCGCGCATCTCCTCGATCTTGATCACCCGGTCCTCGCAGGTGCGCACCTCGGCGCGCAGGGGCGCGAGGTTGCGGCGCTGCGCGGCCTTCTCGGCCTTGGCGGGCCGGTTCGCCTTGCGCTCGGCCTGGGCGCCCGCGTCCCGCACGCCGCCGGCCCCGCGCTCGGAGAGCAGCAGGCTGCGGTAATCGTCCATGTCGCCGTCGAACCGCGCCACCTTGCCGCCGCGCACCAGCCAGAGCTGGTCTGCCACCGCCTCCACCAGCCAGGGGTCATGGCTCACCAGGATCACCGCGCCGGCGTAATCGGCCAGCGCGTGGATCAGCGCCTCGCGGCTCTCGATGTCGAGGTGGTTGGTCGGCTCGTCGAGGATCAGCAGGTGCGGCGCGTCGATGGTGCACAGGAACATTGCCAGCCGGGCCTTCTGCCCGCCCGAGAGCCGCGAGACCGCGTTCTCCACGATGTCCTGCCCGATGCCGGCGGCTGCCAGCCGGGCCCGCTGCCGCGACGGGGTCTCGTGCGGGCGCAGCCGGGCGAGATGCTGGAGCGGGCTGTCCTCGGCCACCAGTTCGTCGAGCTGGTGCTGGGCGAAATAGCCGATGCGCAGCTTGGAGGAGGTGGTCATCGTGCCGCCCAGCGGCGGCAGCCGCCCGGCGATCAGCTTGGAGAGCGTCGACTTGCCCTGGCCGTTGGCGCCGAGCAGGGCGATGCGGTCGTCCGGGTCGATGCGCAGCGACAGCCCGCCCAGGATCACCGTGCCGTCATAGCCGGTCGAGACAGTCTCCATCGCGATGATGGGGGGCGAGAGCTCCTCCGCCTCGGGGAAGGAGAACCCGGCCACGGCGCTTTCGGCCACGGCGTTGATCGGCTGCAGGCGCTCGAGCATCTTCAGCCGGCTCTGGGCCTGCTTGGCCTTCGAGGCCTTGGCGCGGAACCGGTCAACGAAGCTCTGGATATGCGCGCGCTGTATGTCCTGCTTCTTCTTCATCGAGAGCTGCTGTTCCAGCCGGGCGCGGCGCTCGCGGTCGAACGTGTCGTAATTGCCCTGGTAGAGCGTGATGTTCTGGTCGCTCAGATGCAGGATGGAGCGCACGGCGCGGTTCAGCAGCCCGCGGTCATGCGAGATGATCAGCGCGGTGTGCGGATAGCGCGCGATGAAGCTCTCCAGCCAGACGGCGCCCTCCAGGTCGAGGTAGTTGGTCGGCTCGTCGAGCAGCAGCACGTCGGGGCTGGAGAACAGCACCGACGCGAGGGCGACGCGCATCCGCCAGCCGCCGGAGAATTCCGAACAGGCGCGCTTCTGCGCCTCGTAGTCGAAGCCGAGCCCGTCGAGGATCGAGGCGGCGCGGGCTTCGGCGGAATGGGCGTCGATGTCCACCAGACGGGTCTGGATCTCGGCGATCCGCATCGGGTCGGTGGCGGTCTCGGCCTCCGCGAGCAGGGCGGCCCGCTCCAGGTCGGCGGACAGCACGGTGTCGAGCAGCGAGACGGAACTGGCCTCCGCCTCCTGCCGCACACCGCCGATGCGCGAGCCGCGCGGCACCTCGATGTCGCCGCCATCGGAGGCGAGCTCGCCGGTGATGACCTTGAACAGCGTGGTCTTGCCCGTGCCGTTGCGCCCGACGATCCCGGTCTTGTGACCGGTCGGGATGGTGGCCGAGGCGGAATCGAGCAGCCGGCGGCCCTCGATGGAAACGGTGAGATTCGTGATCTTCAACATGAGGCAGTCCCTAGCATTGCTGCACTGCGATGGGCAACGTGGCGCGTGCACGCCGGCCGCGCAAAAACACGCGATTGCGCGCCGCCGTGTCCTCCCGGCCATGCTTCCCGGCCCGACGCCCTCGGCCCGGAGCCCGACGCCCGATGCCTGACGCCCGAGGCACGGGGACGCGAAGGGGCGGGCGCGGATGCCGGAGGCGCTCCCGGTGAGGGGGCGCTCCCGCCCGTCGCCACCACCGCGACGCGCGGCGGCGCTCCCGTTGGGCCTGGCCGCCGCGTGCCGCGGCGGCGTGGCGCGCACGCCGGGCCTCTCGCGCCATGCCCCGCACGGCCGGGCGCCGTCGCATGCACCGTGCCCGGAGCCACCGGAACCGGTGTGCCGCACCCCGGGCGGCCGGAACTGTTGCCCCGGGCTGTGATGGAACGCGCGCGCCATGCCCCGCACGGCCGGGCGCCGCCGCGTGCACCCTGTCCGGAGCCGCCGGAACCGGTGTGCCGTGCCCCGGGCGGCCGGAACGTGCGCGGCATGCCCGGATCGGCCGGGCCGGTGCCACGCGCTCGTGAGGTCGGCGCGGCGCGCGGTGCGACGATCGGCATCGGCTCGCTGGCAGGAGAGGTTTGCGGGCGTTCGGCTTCCATGCTAGGAGCCTGCGCGAGCCGGCCGGATCACGGTCCGGCCGCACTGCAGCGCATTCAAATTCCGGGAGCCGCACATGGCCATCGAACGCACTCTCTCCATCATCAAACCCGACGCCACCCGCCGCAACCTGACCGGCAAGATCGTGGCGATGTTCGAGGAAGCCGGCCTGCGGGTCGTCGCGTCCAAGCGCATCCACCTCACCCCGGCGCAGGCCGGCGCCTTCTACGCCGTGCACAAGGAGCGCCCGTTCTACGGTGAGCTCGTCGAGCAGATGAGCGCCGAGCCGGTCGTGGTGCAGGTGCTCGAGGGCGAAGGCGCCATCGCGAAGAACCGCGAAGTGATGGGCGCGACCAACCCGGCCAATGCCGACGAGGGCACCATCCGCAAGTCCTTCGCCCTGTCGATGGGCGAGAACTCGGTGCATGGCTCCGACGCCCCCGAGACCGCGAAGGAAGAGATCGCGTTCTTCTTCTCCGGCATCGAACTGGTCGGCTGATCCGCAGCCGCCGGTGCGGGCATTCCGGTGCCCGTACCGGCCAGGCGACATGAGAAACGGCCGCTGCCCGGATCAGGGCGGCGGCCGTTTTTCGTTTCAGTACAGATATGTACCGCGCGAAGCTGATCCGGACGCTCAGGCCCGGCTCACGCGCCCGGCAGAGCCGAAGCCTCAGCCCGGAACGGGTGGCGCCCAGGCCGCTTCGCTCCGGCGCGAACCCCGGGCCTTCAGCCGAACAGGGCGAGCGGCGTGCGGTCTCCGCGCACGAATTGCGCGAGCACGGCGGGATAGAGGCGATGCTCCATCGGCAGCAGCCGGGCGGCGAGGCTGTCGGGCGTGTCCTCCGCCGTCACGGCGATCACCGCCTGGCCGCGGATCGGGCCGCCGTCCAGCTCCGCCGTCACCTCGTGTACAGTGCAGCCATGCACCGCCATCCCGGCGTCGAGCGCGCGCTCATGGGTGTGCAGCCCGCGAAACAGCGGCAGCAGCGAGGGGTGGATGTTGAGCATCCGCCCCTCCCAGGGCGCGATGAACCCGGGCGTGAGGATGCGCATGAACCCGGCCAGGCAAACGATATCCGCCCCGCAGGCGCGCAGTTCGGCCTGCACGGCGGCGTCGAAAGCCTCGCGGTCCCCCTTGAAGGGCTTGTGGTCGACCACCGCGGTGGGCACGCCGAGCGCCGCCGCCCGGGCGAGCCCGCCGGCATCGGGGCGGTTCGACAGCACCAGCGCCGGCTCCGCGGCCACGGCGCCGGACTGCATGGCGGAGACGAGGGCGAGCATGTTCGACCCGCCGCCCGAGATCAGGATCGCGACGCGCGGCAGGCTCACGCGAGGCTGCCCTCGTAGGAGACGCCGGTGCCGGCGGTGACATGCCCGATGCGGTGCACGGTTTCGCCCGCGGCCTCCAGCAGGCCGGAGACTGTGTCGGCCGCGGCAGCCTCGACCACCACGATGAGGCCGATGCCGCAGTTGAAGGTCTTGAGCATCTCGGCCTCGTCCAGCCCCGCGCTCGCGGAGAGCCAGCGGAACACGGGCGGCAGGTCCCAGGCATTCAGGTCGATCGCCGCGCCGAGGCCCTCGGGCAGCACGCGGGGCAGGTTCTCGGTGAGCCCGCCGCCGGTGATATGCGCCAGCCCGTGCACGCCGCCGGCACGCACCGCGGCGAGCGCCGGTTTCACGTAGAGCTTCGTGGGCGCCAGCAGGGCTGCGCCCAGCGTGCCCTCGCCGAAGGGCGACGGGGCGTCCCAGCCCAGCCCGGCGGCCTCGGCCACGCGGCGCACCAGCGAATAGCCGTTGGAATGCACTCCGGAGGAGGCGAGGCCGAGCAGCACGTCGCCCTCCGCCACTTCGCGGGGCAGGGCGGTGCCGCGCTCCATCGCGCCCACCGCAAAGCCGGCGAGGTCGAAATCGCCCGGCGCGTACATGCCCGGCATCTCGGCCGTCTCCCCGCCGACCAGCGCGCAGCCGGCCTCGCGGCAGCCGGCGGCGATGCCCTCGACCACCCGCGCCGCCTCATCCACAGAAAGCTTGCCGGTGGCGAAATAATCGAGGAAGAACAGCGGCTCCGCGCCCTGGCAGACGAGGTCGTTCACGCACATGGCGACGAGGTCGATGCCCACCGTGTCCAGCAGCCCGGTGTCGATGGCGAGGCGCAGCTTGGTGCCCACGCCATCGGTCGCGGCCACCAGAACCGGGTCGGTGAACCCGGCCGCGCGCGGATCGAACAGGGCGCCGAAGCCGCCCAGCCCGTCCATCACCCCGGGCCGCGCGGTCGAGGCGGCGGCGGGCTTGATCCGGTCGACCAGGGCATTCCCGGCGTCGATGTCGACACCGGCGTCCCGGTAGGTGAGGGCATTCTTCTGCTCTGGCATCGCGGCAATCCCCTTGCAATCCGGCGCTCGCTTTATCGCATGGCCGGGGCAAAGGGAACACCCGCGGCGTGCACCACGTGTCCCGGCATTGACCCGCCCCGGCTTCGATGCCAAACAGACCGTCTCGTGGGCCCGTAGCTCAACGGTCAGAGCAGGCCGCTCATAACGGCTTGGCTGGGGGTTCGAATCCCTCCGGGCCTACCAACAAAGTCAATGACTTAGAAGTATTTCAACAGTTCGCTTTCAGGTTCGTTGGACCTGATCCGTTCAGGTTCGAACCGCACGGATCCGTGTGAAGTCCAGCAGCTCAGCCTCCTCCCGCAGATGGTCCGGCGCGAATCGGGCGTAGACCCGCTCCGTGACCGCCGTTGATGAGTGCCCGAGGAACTGGCTGATGCGGTTCAGCGGCATGCCTCCGGCGGCCAGATGCACGGCCGCCGTGTGGCGAAGCACATGGGGCGTGACATCCTTCAACCCGGCGTCCGCAACGGCAGCCCGAAACCCCGTCTTGATGTCCCGCACCGGTCCGCCGTTCCACTCGATCACGTGATCGGTGAGGGCCGCGCGTCGAGCTTCTGACAGGGCCGCCTTCAGGCCGGCGTTGATCGGCACCACGGCACGGCCCTTCCTGGGGCCGGTGGCATCCGCGCGCAAATCGAGGATGCCGCGTTCGAGGTCGACGCGATCCCATGTCAGCTCCAGTGCGGCCGTCACCCGACATGCAGTGGAGAGCATCACGAGGATTGCCAGTCTGGTGTGCGGCGCCATCTTGGCCGCGAGCAAGAGCGAGATTTCGGCATCGCTCAACCACCGATCTTTCGGCGCCGGCTTGCTCGGCCGCGCGATGTGCGGGGAGTTGTCGAGGAGCTTGCGCTTCACGGCCCAGTTGCACGCGCTGCGCACGCGCCCCAGCTCGGTCCAGATGGAGCCATCAGAGATCCCTTTGGCGCGCCGGGTGGTCGCGTACTTCCGACAGGTCTCTACGGTGATCTGATCCGGGCGGAGATGGCCGAAGTGCGGCAGCACGGCCTTCCCTTCGTGGCCCATCGCCTGAGCCGCCCTGCGCTCGCCGAGGTCTTCGCGATAGGCGGCCCAGATGTCCGCAAGCGTGAGCCCTCCTGTGGGCGCCTGGGCCATCCTCCAGAGGTCTAGCGCCTCGCGTTCCGCAGCTTTCCGATCATCCGCGTCGAGGCGGAAGCGGCTCCGGCGGCCGTTCGTCCACCACGACACGACCCATCGGCCGTTGAGCCTTCCGAGTTTCCATTCTGGCATGCTTCGTACTCCATGACTGCATCTGCGGGGATGCGGAACAGCTTTCCGACTCGGAACGCCGGCAGATCCCCGGCGCGGATCATGGCCCGGATCGTGGTGGATGAGCACTCCCAGCGCTCGGCCAGGGCATCCGGAGTGAAGGGGCGGGATGGCTGCATGAGCGCTTCTCCTGTTCGTTGGGCCTCTGACATCAGTCGGACTCCTTCTCCGGCCGGCACGCCGGGCAGGGCACGCAGCCGTTGTCCCAGCGCGGATGCCACGCGCCGCCGCAGCCGGCGCATCGTGGACAGGGTGGCTGAGCGGGGCGGTCCGCTTACTCGGGCAGCCGAGTCTGCATCCCGTGTTCGGCGGAGGTCCGGTTGAACTTGCGGGCGATGGCCGTGCTCAGGTCGATACCCAGCTCGGAGGCGAGGAGGTCGAGCGCAATCAGCGCATCAGCCATCTCGTCGGCGATATCCTCAACCGTCGCGGTGCTGCCCTTGATCCCGCGAATGGCTCGGAGATGCTTCTTGACGGCTTCGGAGACTTCGCCGAACTCCCCGGCGACCTCCACTGCCCGAAAGGCGACATCCGCCTGCTCACTGCCAGGCCACTCCATCTGCCTGGTGTCGTTCGCCTGGCGCAGCGCGCCGAAGGTGAGGGTTCTCACGGGTTGCTCCTGTGTGGGTGGGGTGTGCCGACCGGCTCGGGCCGGCGGTGGTGATGGGCGTAGGTGAAGAAGTCGGGTCGGCTCTCGGGCGGCAGCTCGTACCAGGCCGATAACAGGTCTTCGCGAGGCGAGGGCTGCTCGATCTCGAAATCCTTCAGCCCGAGCCGCCGTGCCAGCGCTTCGCCGGCGGGCTCGCTCGCCACGCGCCACCAGCGTCCCGTCTTGCAGCACGAGAGGATCATGGCTGCGCCATGCTGTCGGAGAGCTTGCCGCCCGAGGCGAGGTGTGCCTCGATGAGTTCAGACGCTCGCCTCTCGGAAAAAGGCGCGTCAGCGTCATTGTCCCAAAAGCCTTCGGGGTCCGCGTTGAAGTCCGCCCATGTTGGTGAGCAGTGAGCGCAGAGATTGTAGCCGCACTCGCTGTCGCGGGTGTACGGATCGCCTTCGAAGATCTCCGCGTCGCATTGTGCGCAGTTGTCAAAGGGTTCGGGCCGCTCCCGATCTCGCTCGGCCTGGATCAGTCGGCCCATCGCTCGCACCGCGTCTGCGCGGCTGTCATAGGACCCGCGCGGCGTGCACTCGTAGAGTGTGACAGAGCCGTCCTCGTGGCTGACGATCTTGTAGCTGCTGCTCATGCCGCGGCCTCCGCCATCGCCAGCTCTGGCACGTTTGCGCGGGCCAGCGCGGCGGCGAGCGGCGGGCACACGCTGTTGCCGCACATGCGGCCTTGGGCGGTGCCGGTGAGCTTGATGGTGCTTCCGTCCGGGAGCACGCCGGTGTCGATCTCGTAGCTGTCCGGGAAGCCCTGCGCGCGGAAGCGCTCGCGCGGCGTGAGCATGCGCATACCGATGTCGGCGATGGCATAGGGGTTGACGTCGATCTCGACCGTCACCAACCCGAAGCGGTCCTTCGTGGTGTCGGTGTGCATCGGGCCCGCGAGCTCGGCGCCGCCGCCGGTGCCGTAGTACTTGGTGAGGAAGGCAGAGATGAGGCCCGCGTGCTGGCCGCCGGCGGTGAGGGTGCGCAGCGGTTCATCCACCGGGTGCGCTGTTCCCGTGCCGCGTAGCGAGGCGAGGCTCGCGGCGACCAGTTGCTGGTGCGAGCCGGCGGTGGTGAGGGTGGAGAGCGGCGCATCGGCGCGCCGCCCGACCACGCCGCCGTTGTGCTGGGCGAGGAACGCCATGGCGATCCCGATGGGGGCCGCGCCACCGGGGCGCTTGATGAAGCTGTTGGCGGTGATCGTTGGCGCGGGGTCCGACAGTGGCGCGCCGGTGGAGCCGGTGTTGAACTTCGTCAGGAACGCCGCCACCAGCGCATGCTTGCAGGCCCCGGCCACCTGCGTGCCAAGCGGCGCCTCGATGTCGAGGGCGCGCGGGGCCTGCCCCTTGCGCTCGCCGTAGCCGGTCTGCACCAGCGTCGGCGCCACCACGCAGTTCTGGTCCTTCGGGCTGGCCGTGATGGTGTGCAGCGGCTCCCCTGCCGAGCGGTTCGCGCCGCCGTGCTGGGCGTAGCTCACGAAGGGGGCCAGTGACGGGACGACGACAGCATGGCTGCCCGCACCGGCAGTCTGCACGCCTACAGGCTCATCGACGCTGTATTCGCGTCTGCCTCCCGAGTAGCCGTGTGCGACCGAGATCAGGAAGGGGCGCTCAGCCTCCAGCACGTAGCGCATCACGCCCCGGGCGATCCGGCGCATGGTGGCCTCGGCCAAAGGCCGCACGGCCCGCAGCCCGTGCTTCGCCATGATCTCCTCGCTGGTGTCGAAGATGGACGGGCAGGGCAGCGACCAGTCGATGATCTCCGCCGCGGTGCGCCATGGTTTCAGCTTGCCGGCCTTCACCTCGGCGCTGTCGGGCGCGCCGTGCGTCGGCTCGGGCCAGACGATGGGCTTGCCGTCGCGGCGGGCGATGACGAAAAGGCGCTTGCGGATGGTCGGGGCGCCGTAGTCGCAGGCGCGCAGCTCCCGGTGCTCGACCTTGTAGCCGAGCCGCTGCAACTCGCGCACCCAGCGGGCGAAGGTCTCGCCCCGGCGCTGCGGGCAGGGCTTGCCGTCAACCGTGAGCGGGCCCCAGGTGCGGAACTCCTCGACGTTCTCCAGGATGATCACCCTGGGCCGCACGCGCTTCGCCCACAGGACCACCGTCCACGCGAGATCGCGGATGTTGCGCTTGAGCGGGCGGCCGCCCTTGGCCTTCGAGAAGTGCTTGCAGTCTGGACTGGACCACGAGAGCCCGACCGGCCGGCGGCCGATCAGCTCCAGCGGATCGACCTGCCAGATGTTCTTGGACACGTGCACCGTGTCCGGGTGGTTCGCGGCATGCAGGGCCAGCGCCTCGGCGTCGTGGTCGATGGCATAGTCTGGAGAGCGACCGAGCGCCATCTCGATGCCGGTGGAGGCACCGCCGCCGCCGGCGAAGCTGTCGGTGATCAACTCGCGGTCATCGACGGGCTCGGCGGGGAGCGGGGCAAAGGGGAGGAGGGCGTTCATGACAACCACCACAGCAGCACGATGCCAATGAGCAGCCAGCCGAAGCCGCCCAGCGTGGCGGCGAGCAGGAAGGGCCGCAGGCCGTGCAGGCAGACGCCGTTGGCGTCGGCCCAGATGCCGGTCGCTAGCGCGCCCGCCGCCACGCCGCAGATCGCGACGAAGGTCAGGGGCAGGGCGAGGGTGATGTCCATCATGCCTGCGCCTGCAGGTCGGCGCGGTGCCGGGCGATCTCGGCACGCATGCGGGTGAGGGTGTCGTGCTCGGTGGCCGCGGCATCGTCGGCGCCGTTATGGGCGTGCACGCTCGCCTCGAAAATGAGCTGCGACACCTGGGCGGAATGCTCTCCGAACTGCATCTTGGTGCTCCTGATTGGATAAGGTGCCCGCCGGCGTGATGGGAGGGGTCTGCCGGCGGGCTGGCTGCCGTGGCCCGAGAGGGACAGGGGCCGGGCAGGTCTCGGGATGCCTATCGATGGTTGCCGTAAAAGAGCGGCAGCTCGGTCTCTGCCTCGGCGAAGGCGCCGGCGCCCTCGAGGGCGTCACGGCGCGCGAGATCGGCGCGGTGCATGTCGTAGAACCACGTCACCTTGCCGTCGCGCACCCGGTAGCGCAGGTGGGCCGCGATGGCGTAGCGCGGGCCGTTCTCGAAGACAGGCAGCGAAAGCAGGAACAGACTCGGGATTTCGAGTGGCGCCCCGCTGCTGTCGAGGTGATCCTCTTCCCATGCCATGCCAGCGCGTCCGCTCTGCAGGCTCACCTTGCCCTTCACCCGGGCATGCGCGCGGATCTCGATCCCCTCGGCGAACTGCATCATCTGCGCCCGCGTGGCGAGCCGGCCGCCAATGGCCTGCCGGTATTGCCACAGCCGCAACACGTCCTCGGGCACATCGTCCTCCTTCGCAGCCTCGAGGCCGGGCAGCGGATCGATGATGTCGATGGCGTTGTCGGTGAGGTGCTGGGCGAAAGCCTCCTGCGACATGGCCGCCTTGTTCAGTTCCGACCACGCGTGCCATTCCGGCGCCAGCGGGAAGGGATAGGACACGGTGTGATCGCAGAAGGCCGGGGTGCCGCCGTTCGGGGCATGATAGTCGATCACCGCCAGCAGCTCGGGCGCATCGCCGCTCGACAGAAACAGCGCGGAGTGCTTCTCGCGGTGGTGCTTCACCATAGCGACGAAGGCAGTCAGGGTTTCCGCGCGGGCCTTGCGGCGGATGCGTCGGGGATGCAGGGCCAGCGCCTCAAGGTCATCGGAGACGTTCTTCGCCTGCACGGTGCCGTGTGCGCCGGGGGTGAGCAGATAGCGGGCGGGTGCATCATGTCGAACGCTGTCGCCCTGCACCTCGATCACGCGGGGTTCGTAGGCGCCACGCATCTCGGTGAGCAGTGCGGCCATGCCGGGCTCGTGGGTGTCCATGTCGGTGATCTCCTCAGACGGTGCGGGGCGCGGTCTCGCCGGCGCCTCCGTTGGTGGTTGCGAAGTTCAGCCGGCCTTGCCGCGGATCGTGGGCGGTGGGGTTGCCCTCCCGCGACAGGAAGAGCGTGGCCTCGGTGGCCGGCGGTGCGGGTGTCTTGATGGAGATGGCGGCCTTCGCCTTGAGCATCCCGCGCTCGAGGGTGAGGTCGATCTTGACGGTGATGGAGCCCTTGGCGCTGACCTGGTTCTCGGCGGCGTGCGCTCGCAGGGTGTCGAGCATCTCTCGCAGGCGCTCGGAGGCCGTGATTTCCGCGTCACCGTGATTGATGAGCTGCAGGAAGTCCGAGAACGTGGTGGCGCCGGTGTCGGCGGGTTCGGTCATTGGGGTGTCTCCTGGGGCGAGGTTGGTGGAAAGCGTGCCTGGGACGCGCGGCGGTTATCCGAGGTGCACCAGCAAAAAGAGGATGCCGGCGAGGAGCAGGCCGACCGCGGAGAGGGCGGCCTGAACGTCGACCCGGTACGTCTCTTGTTCTATCTGGCCGCCGTCCGTGAACCGGACCACGTGATGGAGCAGCATCTCGAATGTGTGGCCGCTCACGGCGAGCTGGTTCTGGTCGGTCATGATCCCGCTCCCAAAGCCGCCAAGCCACAGGCGAGGCCTGCAATCAGGACGATCACAAGTGAGAGGATCGTCCCCACGCGCAGGCTGACTTTCGTGGCGCGCTCGTTCTCCTCGATCTGCGCCCGCAAACGCTCGACAGCCTCGGCGCACTCTGCCCCGGGCACCGCCTCCTCGGCCACGAAGAGCGTCACGACAACTTTGTCGATGGCGCCGATCCCAGCATGCTGCTTCACCACGAGATCGCTCTGCGCCTTGAGTGGCTGCCTGGTCTCGCGGTCCACCACCATCAGCGCACGCTTGCCCCGAACCTCCTGCATGTCGAGGGTGACGGGGCGGCGCGATGGGGTGGGCGTCGGCGGGATGTCCGGGTGCAGCGCGAAAGTGGCGCGCACCGAGTAGGCGCTCCACGTGGTGTCGGTGATTTCGACGCGCTCCACGCCGGCCAGCGGCTGGCCCGTCTCCGCATCCACAAGGGTGGGGGCAACCCGGAAGGGCCCGCGGGCAACCATGCGCAGGGCAATGGCGCGGGCGGGGCGGGGGCGCGGGGGCAGGGTGGTGTGGTTGTCGTGGATCATCACGCCGCCCTCTGACTGGCGGCAATGCACCAGCGGCGCAGGGCGTGCTCGACGGTCTCGGCATGCACCTCGATACCGAGCATGCCGAGGCGGCAGAGACCTCCCGGCCATTCGAGGCTGGCCTCGCCATCGGCCAGGAGGGCGTCCAGCAGGTCGCGCCGGTCGGCGGGGGTCTTCCGGCGGCGGAAGTCCTCGACCAGCACAAGGCGCTGGTCGGCGGGGCGGGTGAGGCAATTGCGGGAAATGCCGATCATGCCGCGCGCTCCCGAACGAGGGGGACGTAGCGGGCCGTGCCATCGGGCGCGGTGACCATGCGGAGGGCCGGCAGGCGGCCCTCGTGCTTCAGGGTGAGCAGCGCGAGGCTGGCGAGTGAGGGGGTGTGCGGGCCGGTGCCGGTGAGGATGGCGCGGGCCTCGCTGCGGATGCGGTCAGGGTGGGTCTGCATTGCCGTCTCCCGTGTGGTGATTGGGGATAAATATGGCAAAACGGCATATGGTCGTCAAACACAAAATGTCAAAATGACATATTTTCTAGTGGGAGGGCCAAGCTACAGCTACACTGCTCCGGCGCCCGGATGGCCCGGGCGCACGAAAAAGCCCCGCGCGAGGCGGGGCTGAGGAGGATGGATGAAAGATGTCCTGCAGCTCGCGGCTGATCTTACAGAGAGCGCAGTGTTCTGGGCATTTCTAGAGTGGTCGCTAACTTTCGTTCATGCGGGGCAGCTCGCTTTTATGGTAATTTTGTTTCGCCGCATGTCTGCTTCTGAAAGAGCCAGGCGAAGAACTGCGGCTCTTTCTCGTGCCGCGCTCGAGGCCGGGCGGTCGTCGACCGAAATGTGACGGCAAAATACAAAGGAATAGGTTTTAGTTTGGGAAGGGGGGATCCATGACGCGTTCAGGTCTACGCCGGAGATCTGCTGTTTAAACCCCTCTGGCTCTGGGTGTGTGAGCATGTGCCCCCCTCCGGGGGCGCGAGTCTTGACAAGAGGTGAGATCAGTTCGGCCCATCGATGCGAGGTGCGGATGTAGTCTAACCGTATGCCTGATGGCTGATTGTTGGTGATGGAAAGTTCAGCGCTGTATGCCCGATAGGGCCCGATGTGACGTAATTCGGTGCTTGTCATTCCACCTTGACCATCGTCCTCCATCTTCGTCGTGTTCTTTATCGTTATTTCGATGGTTGGTCGGGTTTGTCGCTCTTGGTGGCGCCACCTTCTGTACTGAACATAGCCCATGCCAATGGTCAGGGACCAATTTCCGATCCAGTTGAGATCGGCCAGCCAGCTCACAAGGCCTTTTCCACCAAATCAGCCGGAAGCGACAGGCGCACGCGTGCTGCCCATTTCAACGCGATGTTGAACTGGTTCTCGGCCAACATGTTTACCGAGATCAGGTGGAACAGCCCGGGCTCTGTGCCCTGCTTCACCACCTTCACCCAGGCATTGCCGTCCATGCCCTCACAGACGCAGATGTGGTTGATCGCCTCGGTGGGCACGCCCTCGTGCGTCTCGCGCCGGTAGAACAGCACGTCGCCGGGCTGGTAGGTCGGCGCCATGCTGTCGCCCTCAACCTCGACGGCGACGATACCGTGGGGTGAGAGTTCGCGCGGGCAGGTGACCTGATAGAGCCCTTCGCCCTTTGCGTAGGCGTCCACGAGTGGCACTTGGGCTCCCGCGCCGACGCGGCCGGCGACGGCGATTGAGGAGCGGTCATCTTCGATTAGATCCGCTACGCGACATCCGAGGGCCGTTGCGATGTCGATAAGAAATTCCAGCGTCAGCCGCCGGCGACCATTCTCGAGGCGAGAAACTGTCCCCTGTTCAACGCCCATGCGGGCGGCGAGCTCAGCCTGGCTGAACCCCACCTTCTTCCGGATCTGGGCAATGCGGTTTTTCATATGCGCTTCAGACATATGTACGCAGGGAAGCGCAATGGTCATTCTGGCATATACCATATTGACATAATTATGCCGAATTGGCATTGTCCCATGCCATGACAAAGCTCGCTGACTATCTCTCCGAACACGGCATCCGCCAGAAGGACTTCGCTGATCGCGTTGGCGTCACGCAGGGCACCATCTCGCGGGCGTGCCGGAACACCGCTGGCATCAGTATGAAGCTGGCGGCGCGTATCTCGGCTGCCACAGGCAAGGCCGTCCCCGTCGAAACCTGGACCGAGCAGTACGTGCCGGTGGAGGCTCCTGCCTCCTGCTCCTCGGCAATTGCGGGGGCGGAGTAATGCCCGCCCCCGCGTCTCCTGCTGAAACCCGCTTTTCCCCACCCATCCCTCTCAACGCGGCACCCCTGTTCGCAACCGCACAATGCCTTTGCGGCAGTGCGGCGAACAGGGAATAGGCACCGGAGGTTTTCCCATGCGCCCGCTTCGTCCCAATTCCTTCCACGCGATGCTCGCCGAGGCGCTCGATGCCTGCGGCCGCAAGCATGTCGAGGCCGAGCTCGGTCGCTCGCTCTCGATGATCAGCCGCTGGACCGACCCGGATGAAGAGAACGGGCGTCGCATGCCGGCCCCCGATCTCGATCTCCTGTGCCGCCGGTTCCCGGCCGCGGCCACTGTCGTCGCGCACCATTTCGCGGGGATCGCCGGCGGCTTCTTCCTGCCGGTGGAGGAGGGGGACGGCGACGTGGCCGCGGCGGCGAGCGACTTCACCATGCGGTTCGCGGACACCGCGTCCGGCGTGACGGCGGCCCTCGGCCTGGGCTCGAAGTTGCCGGGAGACCTGACGCCGGAGGAGGCGGAGGACGTGCATGCGCGCATCGTGCAGACGCAGCTCTCGCTCAACCGCCTGTCCGCCATCGTGCAGACCCGGCGTGCGCCGCAGGCCCGCCTGCGCGCGGTGGAGGCAGGTGGCAAATGAGCAGCGCAGCTTGTCACCCCGCCTTGACGCCGAGGGTCCGCCAGGCGCTTTGCGAGCGGCTTCTGACAGCCCGCGGCCAGACGCAACAGGAGATCTACGCCTGCGTCGCCGCCGAGACGGGCCTCGCGCGGGAAATCATCTGGTGTGCCGTGAAGGGTCTGGATCTGCGCGGCATGCCGCGGCGCGGCCGGCGGAGCGGCTACCTGGATGGCACCAGCGCGGCGCGTGTCATCGCGGCCCGGCGGCGTGTGGCGAAGGGCGAGGCGATCTCGGCGGTACGGCGTTCGCTCGGCTGCAGCATGGCTGACGCGCGGGCGATGATTCACGGAGAGGGCCGGTTCTCCGGCCTGCGCCCGACGCTGGTCGAACTGGTGGCCGATGAGCTGGCGCAGGGCATGGCGCAGAACATCGGGCAGCGCAGGAGGGTGGCGCATGGCTAGGCAGTCCCCGAACACCTACAGCGACGCGCAACTGCTGCGCATGCTCGACCTGCAAGACGCAGGCTGGACCGGCAAGGCGATAGCGCAGCAGATGACGCGCGAGGGGCTGCCCATGTCCCGCGCCGGCGCCCTGGCCCTTCTCAATCGCATCAAGCGCGAAACCGACGCGGCCGAAATCGCTCCGCTCGGGCGCGCGGCGGCCGCACAATGAGCATCGCCGCGACCACCTATGACAAGCACGAGGCGCAGATCCTGATGATCGCGGACGGCGCGAGCCACCAGGAGGCCGCCCGCGCGACCGGTGGCGCCACCAGCATTTCGGGATGGCTCTCCAAGCGCGCCATCACGACCGCCGCTCTTCGTGCGGTCGGCCCCGACCCGGACCGCCTGCGCGCCCTGTGTGACCGCGACGTCATCAAGCGGCCTTCGGAGCCCGGAACGGTCCACAAGGCCAAGCCAAAGCTCAAACCCGACCCGAAGCAGTTCCTCGACAGACGCTCACAGAAGGCGCTCGAAGAACTGCGGCGCGGCGCGCTGCCGCTCACCGTCGCGCGGATGGTCGGTCTCGACCTCGCCCGCGTGACCGAGCTGCGCGCCGCATGGCAGAGAGGCGAATACCGCAATGTCTGATCTTCCCCTGTACCCCGTCCCGAGCGGGTCACGAATTCGCGGCGACTGGGTGCCGCTGCACTTCCGGCGGCTGCTCAATTCCCGGTTCGTTGCGCAGGTTGATCCCGCTGCGGGCTTTTTCGCGGTGATCCTCTGGGCCGTCGCCTGCGACCAGGACCCGGCCGGCACTCTGCCCGAGGATGACGTGCAGCTCGCGCGGCTGGCCGGTTTCGGGCGCGATCTGGACGGCTGGCGAAGGGTGCGCCAAGGCGCGCTCTACGGCTGGACTCCCTGCGCTTGCGAGATCGACGGAGAAATGGTGCGGCGCCTGCAGCACCGGACCGTGACGGAGATGGTGGGCGACGCCATAGCCAAACTCGCGCGGCGGCAGAAGGTGAACGAGGAAGGGGCCGAGCGCGCCATGCTCTCGCGCCTGCGCGACCGCATGCAGAAGGCCGGGGCCACTGCCCGGATGACCGAGCGCGAGGACCTGGTGATCGAGACGCGGCGGATCCTCGGCCTGCAGCAATGCAGGTGGACCATCGAGAATGTGCGCGCGGCCATGAGCGAGGCCGAGATGAAGTTCGAAAACGACAGAAGGGTGGCCGATCTCAATATCAGGCGCATGCCGTCAGGGGGCTGATTTTGAAACAGTTTCGCGAGTGCATTCCAACTGCTTCGCGAAACTGTTTCGCACCCACAACACACACACAGACACACACACATCACATCCCCTTACCCCGAAACACTTCGCCCTGTGGATAACTCCGGATCATGCAGAGAGAGGCTGAGCAGATGACCACCGACAGCGAGACGACAGAGCCGGTCACGGGCAAGGCCGCCGTGCGCGAACTGGTGATCGACCGGCTGATCGGAGCGGGCTTCCAGCGGCCCACCGGCACCACGGTGGAGGCGCACCGGGCGGAGCTGGAGCGCATCGTGGCCAAGCTCGCCTATCTCGACCGGGCCGACCTCGCCACGCTGGCCGAGGGGCTGATGACGATGGGCGAGGGCAAGGCGGGGGATCGCTGGCCGCGCGAGGTGCGGGTGGTGAAGTTCGCGCACACGATCAGCGCGCCGCCGCCGGGCTTCGACCGCAAGGTGACCAGCTTCATGGCCTGTGCCGTGGGCCGGCGCGCGCAGGCGGAAGGCTGGGCCGGTCCGCTGCTCTCGGCGCTGGTGAAGCCGGGTCCGCCGCCCACGTCCGAGTACGCCCTGGCGCAGCTGCGCGAGCAGGCGGCGGAGGAGCGGCGGCGGCTGGTGATCATCGAGGAACGGCTGGCGGCAGGGCAGGCGCTCTCCGAGGACGATGCCCGGTTCCGGGGCTTCTGGGACCGGCGCGAGAAGATGGCCGCGCAGCTGGTGCGCGGCGAGGCAGCGGAGGGTCGGGTGTGAGTGGAAGGTTTGCTCAGGTGTCCAGAAGGCTGCCCTCGGCTCTGGAGTTCGAGCAGAGCGGAACTGTGGTGCGTGCCCGCTGCCATTACTGCCGGAAGAACGACACGATGCAATCCAGCGGTGGCAGGCATCGGGCGCCGCCAGAGGAGGCGCACAAGTTCTTCATTCATCGGGGTTGGACGGGCCTCACCGGCAAGAAGCCAGCGTGTCCGGCGTGCGTGTCGAAGTTCAGGGCGATCAAGGCGCGGGAGCGCGAGGAGAAGGCGGCGATGAAAGAGGCGGGCAAGACGGCGGGGCCGGTGGTGGACAGGGTGGTGCAGATGCGAGGAGAGGCAGGGCTCCCGACGCCGGGCGTGGCGGAGATGAGCCGCTCGGATCGTCGGAAGGTGTTCAGGGCCATCGATGACGCCTATTCCGAGGACGGCGGTGGCTACGTGGGCGGCGAGACCGACCACACTGTTGCCCTGTCTGCGGGCGTTCCGGTCTGCTGGGTGGAGAGCATCCGGGAGGAGGAGTTCGGGCCGGCGGTGAACGAGGACGCGCGGAGGCTGGAGGCAGACCTGGCCACGATCACGGCGAAGGCTCGGAAGGCGGAGGAGGATGCACTCGCGGCGGCCACGCTGGCCGAAGAGGCATCGAAGGATGCAGCCGAGTGGGGCAAGCGGTTCTCGCGGCTGCAGGCTGCGATGGGACCGAAGGCGGCGCGGCTGTGATGGGGGTCGGGCGCAAGCGCAAAGTGGTGACAACGCTGCCACAGGTGGATCTCGGTGGAACGGACTGGGACGCCGGCGCCAGCGTGACACGGCCGGTGCCAGTGGCGCGGGGCGCGGTGTGCCGGGTGAAGGTCACGCGGAACGAGACGACGGGCGCGCCCCGGATCGTGCCCCGGGACACCGAGCAGCGCGAGGTCGGCGCCCGGGCGCGGCTGCGGATGATCACCGAGCCGGTGCCGGAGGATGCGAACGGTCGGCGCCGCCGGCGGGTGCTGCACCCGATCGAGGACATGTACGTGCGCGGCATCCTCGACAAGCAGCAGCGCGCCGCCGGCCTTGCCCTGGCCGATGCCTGGGAGGGCTGCCAGACCACGCCTTCGGCCGATCTCTCGCAGCCACGGGTGGACAGCACGCCGCGGCCTGATGCGCGCACGATCATCCTGCTGGACGCCCAGCACCGCTACGCCCGGCTCGCCCGGCAGATCCCGCGCGACGCCTGCGCCGTGGTGCAGCACGTGTGCTGTGACGGGCGGTACCTTCGGGACGGCTTTGCGCGGAACCAGTGGGAATGCGGGAACGCCGTGGAGGCCCTCAAGATGGCGCTGTCGGTCATGGATCTCTGACACTCGTCCATAACCCTCTTGACAGGTGTCCGCTAAACAGGGCACAGAAATGCACAGTAGAGAAGCCCCGCCCGGAGATCCCGGTGCGGGGCTTTGCATTTGGAGGTGAGCATGGCGCGACTCCGCATGTTTCGCGTCCGCAGCGGCATCGCCAAACCACCACCACCAGAACGCACGCCGGCACCGGCCGCGCCATCGGCGCGCTGGGACCGGCTCTATGACCTGAGGATCTGGCGGCGCAAGCCGGACGGGCTGCGCTGGTCGTGCCTGGTCGCCGCGCAATTCACCTGCGCGATGTGCGGGCGGGTCGATGCCTCCCACCGCATGGTGGCGGACCACATCACGCCGCATCGCGGCAACATGGATCTCTTCACCGATGCGGAGAACCTCCAGTGCCTCTGCGCCGAGTGCCACTCGGGCGAGAAGGCGCGACGGGAGGTCGAAGAGCGGGAGCGGTCTGGCGGCCTGAACTGGTGGTGACCGGCCCGGCCGAAGCCCCCCCCCGGGGTCAGACCTGGCGGCGGAGGAGGGGGTGGCAACCGCCGTCTCCCCACATACGGAGTTTTTTTCCCGTGGATGAGCAAAATTCCGACGACCCGTTGGCCTTTGACCTGTTCGGGGCGCCGGTGTCGCAGATCCGCGAGCGGTGGGGTCGGCCATCGTTCGCAAAGACGAAGGAAAATCAACAGCTTGTCGCTCTACTGGTGGGGAATGGCTGGTCGCAGAAGCGCGTGGCCGCCCATCTGGGCTGCGATGAGAAGACCCTGCGCAAACATTTTTCCCGTGAGCTCGCCGTGGGCGCGGACCTGATCGAGAGCATGGCGCTCGAGGTCGTGATGGCCCGGATGCGTCAGGGCCACGTTCCCTCGGCGCGCCTGATGCTGGAGCGACTGGAACAGGGCCGCGCCGCGCCGCCTCCGCCCAAGAACGATCCGCGCGAGCCAGCACTCGGGAAGAAGGCGCAGGCGCAGCGGGACGCGGGCGACATGCCGACCAGCTGGGGTGACGTGCTTCCGCAGGTGCACTGATGGCCTTCGACGGCTGGGACTTCTCGTGCCCGGACTGGGCAGACCGGCTGCGTGATGGCCGGTCTCTCGTGCCTCATCTGCCGCTCGACACTGCTGCCGCCGACCAGGCGGTGGCGATCTTCGACCGGCTGCGGCTGCCTGACGTGGTGGGCCAACCTGCGATGGCGGAGGCCGCGGGCGACTGGTTCCGCGACATCATCCGCGCTGCCTTCGGGTCCATCGACCCCGAGAGCGGGCAGCGGCGGGTCGCGGAGATCTTCGCGCTGGTACCGAAGAAGAACTCGAAGACCACCAACGCGGCAGCAATGGGCCTGGTCGCGATGCTCGCGAACCGGCGCCCGAACGCGGAAATGCTGGTGGTGGGCCCGACGCAGGATGTGGCCGACCTGTGCTTCGGTCAGATCCAGGGGATGATCGAGGCAGACCCGGACGAATACCTGTCCAAGCGCTTCCACGTGCAGGAGCACCTGAAGCGGATCACCTGCCGGATCACGAGGGCGGTGTTGAGGGTGAAGACCTTCGACATGCGGGTGATGACCGGCACCAAGCCGGTGCTGGTGATCCTCGATGAGTTGCACGTCATGGCATCGAGCGCCTTCGCATCGCGGGTGGTGGGACAGATCCGTGGCGGCCTGCTCGCCAATCCGGAGAGCCTGCTGGTGTTCATCACCACGCAGTCGGACCGCCCGCCGACCGGAGTGTTCGAGACCGAGCTCAAGTACGCGCGGGGCGTGCGCGATGGCGTGATCCGCGAGGACGTGCGGATGCTGCCGGTGCTCTACGAGTTCCCGGAGGCGGTCCAGATCGACGAGCGCAAGCCGTGGCGCGATCCGAAGCTCTGGCCGATGGTGCTGCCGAACCTCGGCCGCTCCATCTCGATCGAGCGGCTGGTGTCGGAGTACCGCGGCGCCATCGATCGGGGCATCGAGGAGGAGGCCCGCTGGGCCTCCCAGCACCTCAACGTGCAGATCGGTCTCGCGCTGCACACCGACCGCTGGGTCGGAGCGGACTACTGGGTCGCCGCTGGCAAGGGGCCGGCCAGCCTCGATGAGCTGCTGGAGACCTCGGACGTCTGCACCGTGGGCATCGACGGAGGCGGCCTCGACGACCTGCTCGGCGCGGCGGTGATCGGCCGCCACCGCGAGACCCGGGTCTGGCGGTCCTGGGCGCATGCCTGGGCACACCCCATCGCCCTGACCCGCCGGCCGGAGAACGAGGACACGCTGCGCGGTTTCGAGCGGGCAGGGCACCTCACCATCTGCGAGACCCCCACGCAGGACGTGGTCGAGGTCGCGGCCCTGGTGGGGCGCATCTGGTCGGCCGGGTTGCTCCCGGAGAAGGCCGGCGTCGGCCTCGATCCGAACGGGGTGGCGGCCATCGTGGATGCCATCGCGGAAGAGGATGTGCCGGACGAGGTGATCGCGGGCGTGAGCCAGGGCTGGCGACTTTGCGCCGCGATCTGGGGGCTGGAGCGCAAGCTGCATGACGGGACCTTCCTGCATGACGGCTCGCCGATGATGGCCTGGTGCGTGGGCAACGCCCGGGTGGAACCGAGAGGAAACGCGGTGCTGATCACGAAGCAGATCTCCGGCAAGGCGAAGATCGACCCGCTGATGGCGGTGCTAGACGCCGCGATGCTGATGGCGGCCAACCCCGAGGCGCATGCCCCCGGCGGACGCTCGTATCTCGAAGCCTCCGGCCTGATGGTGCTGTGATGGGCAGCTGGTGGCGGCCATGGTCGTGGTTCGGCTCCTCCGTGAGCACGACCGCGAGCCTGCCGATCGATGTCAGCCGCAGGATGCGGCGCCTCGGGCCGGACGGGTTCCTGCAGCTCTCCGCGGTGCTTTGCGGCGTGCGGGTGATCTCCGAGGGCGTGGCGATGGCGCCGCTCAAGGTCTACCGCCAGACCCGGGAGGGGGGCCAGACCCGCCGCCGGCCGGCGACGGACCTGCGGGTCTACGATCTGCTCTACCGCAAACCCAACGAGTGGATGACCGCCTTCGAGTGGCGCGAGCTCATGACCGTGCACGCGGTGGTCTATGGCAACGCCTTCTCGATGGTGAACCGGGTGGGCGGCAAGGTCGACGAACTGATCCCGATCCACCCGCGCGACATGCAGGTAAGCTGGGACAAGGGCGTGCTGTCCTACCGCGCCACGGTGGACGGCCGGCAGTTCGACCTGTCGGTGAGCGAGGTTTTCCACCTCCGCGGCCCCTCGATGGACGGGCGCGTGGGGCTGGAGGTGATGGCGCTGATGCGTGACATGCTCTACCTCACCGCCGGGCTCGAAGGACAGCAGATCGACCTGCAGGAGCAGGGCGGCAGACCCTCGGGCATCCTGTCCTACAAGGGTGACAGGCTCTCGCCCGAGAGCCGCGAGGCCTTGCGCGAGGCGTGGGTCGAGCGCTTCGGTCCGGACGGCCGGGGCGGGGTCGCGGTGCTGGACGAGGGCTGGAGCTTCACCGCGATGCAGGTGAGCCAGATCGACCAGCAGCACCTGGAGAGCCGGCGCTTCCAGATCGAGGAGGTGGCCCGCGCGCTGCGCGTCCAGCCGCTGATGATCATGCAGGCGAGCGGCATGAGCTACGCGAGCGCCGAGCAGCTGTTCCAGGCGCATGTGGTGCACACACTGATGCCATGGTTCGAGCGCTGGGAGCAGGCCCTCGACCGGGTGGTCCTGCCGGAGCCCGAGCTCTACGCCTACCACAACGTGAAGGGGCTGATGCGCGGCACCGCCGTCGACCGCGCCGCCTACTACGAGAAGGCGCTCGGCGCGCCGGGCAAGCCGGGCTGGATGACGCAGAACGAGGTGCGGGACGCCGAGGGCGAGGACCGTGTCGAGGATGGCGACTGGCTGAACAACGGCAACCTGCAGACAGGCACGGAGACCTGAGATGGAGCACAAGTTCCGGGCGCTCGACGATGTCGAGGTGAAGGATCGCACGATCACCGGCTATGCCAGCGTGTTCGACCAGGTCGACACCTACGGCGACACCATCCTGGCCGGCGCCTACGCCAAGAGCATCCGGGCCCGCAAGGCGCTCCCGATGCTCTGGAACCACAACCCGGACGTGCTCATCGGGCGGTGGACCTCGCTCGCCGAGGACGGGAAGGGGCTGCGGGTCACCGGCGAGCTGACGCCGGGGCACACCGAGGCGGAGAACGCCTACGCGAGCCTGAAGGCCGGGCATGTCGACGGCATGTCGATCGGCTACCGGGTGCCGTCCGGCGGGTTCAAGGAGACGGCCGAGGGCGGGCGGCTGCTCAAGCAGATCGATCTGTTCGAGGTGAGCGTGGTTGTGTTTCCGGCCGACGGGAACGCCATGATCGATGCGGTGAAGGCCGTCGATCTCCAGATGCGGGAATTCCGCGACGTGATGCGCAGTGCCATGCGGGACGCTGGCTACGTGCTCACGCGCAAGGAAGCCGAGGCCTTCATGGCCGACGGCTACAAGGGCCTCGAAGCCATGCGGGACGCTGGCGGCAGGCATGAACTGGAAGAGCTGAAAGCAGCCTTCCTCGATGCACTCCACAGCGTGAAAGGATGAGAGCGATGCCTCCGTTCGACGAAGCACAGATCACCGAGTTCAAGGACGCGATGCGGCAGGAGGTCCAGAAGACCTACGCCGACGTGGACAAAAAGGCCACCGCCCTGGGCGAGGTCATGGACGAGTTCAAGAAGAAGCTCGAAGGGAAGGCCGACACGACCGACATCGACGGTCGCCTGAAGGACCTGACCGAGGAACTGAAGAAGGCGGGCGATCGCGCCGACGAGATCGAGCGCAAGGCGAACCGCGGCGGCCTGGGTGGCGGCGGTGCCGAACACAAGTCGGCCGGCCAGCTCTACACCGAGAGCGACGAGTACAAGCAGTTGCAGCGCCAGCGCGGCGGCCGGCAGATTGTCGAGATGAAGGCGATCACCTCGCTCGCCTCGCCCGCGGCGCGCAATCCGCTGCAGACGGTGCAGAGCGTGCCGGGCATCATCGCCGAGCCCGACCGTCCGCTCATGGTGCGCGACCTGCTGCCGGTGGGCACCACCACCTCGCTCACCATCGAGTTCCCGAAGGAGAACGTCTTCACCAACGCTGCGGCGCCGGTGGCCGAGAACACCACCAAGCCCGAGAGCGGCATCACCTTCACGGCGGAGATGGCTCGTGTCGCGACCATCGCCCACTGGATCGCGGCGTCCAAGCAGGTGCTCGACGATGCATCCTTCCTGCAGGGCTACATCGACAATCGCCTCCGCATGGGTCTGATGCAGAAGGAGGACACGCAGCTGCTGAACGGCGACGGGACCGGCACCAACATGCTCGGCCTCATCCCCCAGGCGACCGCCTATGACGACACTGGCATCCCCGGCGTGCCGACCATTGTCGACACGGTGCGCTGGATGAAGCTGCAGGTGCGCAAGTCCTATTACTCGGCCGATGCCGTGGTGCTGAATCCGGCGGACTGGGCGGCGCTGGAACTGCTGAAGGACACGCATGGGGCGTACCTCTACGCAGCCGTGACCACCGGGGCGACGCCGCGCCTCTGGGGCATGCGGGTGGTGGAGAGCGACGAGATCGCGGAGGGCAACGCGCTGGTCGGTGCCTTCAGCCTCGCCGCCCAGATCTGGGATCGACAGCAGGCCTCGGTGATGGTCTCGACGGAGAACGGCGACAACTTCGTCAAGAACATGGCGACCATCCTCGCCGAGGAGCGCCTGGCGCTCACCGTCTACCGGCCGAAGTCGTTCGTCTACGGCGCGCTCACCCCGCCGGCGCCGTAAGGCCATGGCTGCCGTGAAGCGCTATGTCGCCTTGCGGCGGCTCTACGCCGGGCAGGGGGCCTACCACCAGCCCGGCGATGTGATCGAGCTGGCGCCGCACGAGGCGGCGCCGCTCCTCGAAAGCGGCGCGATCCGCGCCGAGGAACCCGCGGCAAAGCCGAGAAAGCGGAAGGCGAAGTGATGCTGCGACCCATCCGCATTGCCGCGCCGGCGGAACCGCTTCTCACCCTCGACGATGTGAAGGAGTGGGGGCGGCACGACAGCATTCTCGAGCCAGTAACGTTTGCGGCTTGCATCTCGGCGGCCACGGATCTGCTCGACGGCTGGAACGGGATCCTCGGTCGCTGCCTCGTGACCCAGACCTGGGCATGGGAGACCTCGAACATGGTAGGGAGATACCTCGACCTTCCGTTCCCGGATGTGTCCGAGGTCATCCTCGATGCCTACAGCGCTACGCCGGTCCGCGAGCTTGTCTATGACACCGGCTCCCTGACCTCAGTGGGGCCGGGGGTGTTCTGCACGGACGCGTATCTGTCGGGCGCGGAGCCGGGCGCGACGTCCTGTCGACTGGAGGAGCGCAATCGCTGCACCCGGCTCCGGCTGGAGGGTGTGGCACCTCGGGTCCCGGCGCAAGAGAGCGAAGGGGCGGTCCGCGTGATCATGACAGCCGGGTATGGTGCGCCGGGAGATGTGCCGGGCGGCATCCGCGTCGCGGCGTTCCTGCTGGCGCAGAACTGGGCAGAGAACCGCGAGGCGGCGGTGGTCGGCACCATGGTCTCCACGCTCCCTTACACTGTGCGCTCGCTTCTGGCGCCTCACGCCGTCGGCGGGATCTGAGGTCATGCGGGCAGGAAGGCTGAAGGCGCGGCTCGCCTTCGATGCACCCGTGCGCAGCCCGGCGCCCGGCGGAGGCACCGTGCTGGGCTGGAGCGAGAAGTTCCGATGCTGGGGCTCAGTCATCGCGCCGATGACTCCGCCTCAGGAGAGCGAGATGCATGAGCGGGTGTCCGGCGGGGCTGTCGTGGCACCGGTTGCCGGGCTGGTGACGGTACGCCTCTCGCCGGACACGCTTGGTGTCCGGGACGATTGGCGCATCCGCGACATCGTCTCCGGCGAGCCGGGGGTCGCAATGCAGATCCGCACTGTTTCCCCGAAACTTCCCGGCGTCCCGTCCCTCAAGTTCGGCGTGGTCTGGAATGCCCCGGGAGAGGAGTGAGCCCACATGAGTAAGGTTGAAGGCATCAAGACACAGCGGGTCCGGGTGAAGCGGCTCACCACCGCGCTGCACGAGCAGGTCGCCGACAGCATCAACGAGACGGTCCGGGAGGTGCACGCGGCGGGCCTCGCCAACCTCGACGCGATGGTGACCCGCCGCACCGGCCGGCTGCGGCGCTACTACCGCAAGGCCTTCCGGCGCGGGACGCTTGAGGGGCTGGTGGGCTACATCGGGGCCAAGGGGCGCGACGCGGCCTTCTACGCCCGCTTCGTGCATGACGGCACCGAGGAGATGGCGGCCCGGCCCTGGCACGACACCGCCATCGAGGAGGTGGCCCCGGACCATGCGCAGCGCATGCGCCGGGCGTCGCCCTCCGAGCTCGCACGCACCGGCGGCGGGCGCGCCCGGAGGGTCCGATGAGCTTCGCGCGCCGCTGGGCGCTGCAGGTCGCCGTGGTCGCGCGGCTGCGCGCCGCGCTGACCGGGATGGGCCCCGGCGGAACCGACCTCTACGTGCACACCGCGCCCCCGGCCGAGCGGCCGGCGGTGCATCTGCGCGTCGACGGCTGGGCGGTCCTGCCCCGCCGCCGGGCCGGGCCGGGGGCCACGGTCGACAGCGTGCAGAGCTTCATGGTCCATGTCTTCGCCTCGGCCGTGCCCGGCACCACGCCGGCGGCCGAGGCCACCCGCATTCAGGGGCTCGCGCTCGCGGCCCTGGAGGATTGGCAACCCATCCCGGGCGCGACCGGGGTTGACCACGTGAGCAGTTCGGACGCGCCCGACCAGAACCCGGCCACCCACCACGCGGTGAGCCGGTTCCGCATCCATGCAGGAGGATAAGTCATGGCGAATGAAGTCGCGGTGAAGGGCAAGGACAGCAGGATGTCCATCAACGACGGCTCCGGCTTCGTGGAGCTGGAGAAGCAGAACGAGGGCACGCTCTCGCCCGGCGTGAGCGCGTCGAGCAAGAAGCACAAGGTCGGCCAGACCCCGATCCGCACCGAGGCGGGGATGAGCTTCACCACCACCTTCACCAAGACCCGGCCGCTGTTCCCCGGCCAGTCGCTGGCCTACGCGGCGCACGAGTCCGGGGAGCTGGTGCAGGTGAAGATCGCGGACCAGAGCCCGGGCGGCGAGGTGTGGACCGGCACGGCGATGATCGTGCTCGGAGACGAGGCCTCCGGCACCTCGGGCGAGACCGTGGACGTGCCGGTCACCGTCACCTTCGACGGTGCGCCGGCGAAGACCGTCACGCCGGCCCCGTGATGGCGCACGGGGACATCGCGATCACGCTCGCGGGGCGCGGCTATGCGCTGCGCCCGACCTTCGGCGCCGCCCGCGAGATCGAGCGGCGCACGGACTTCGCGCTGGCCGAGCTCTGCCAGGTGCACCGCGCCGGCCGGCTGAAGTACGAGGAGGCGGCCACCATCATCTGGGCCGGCGCCGAGGCGGCGGGCGAGCGCTTCAACGTCGATGACGTGGCCGAGGCGGTGTTCATGGTGCGGATCACCGACCCGGCGCTGCGCGAGGCCATCGGCCTCTTCCTCCTCGCGCTGCTCTGGTCGCCGGAGACCGCCCGAAAAAAGTGGCTCGAGGAGACCGGCGCGGCCGATCCGACTGGCTGACCGCCGTCTCCTCCTTCGCAACCGTGCACCTGCGCTGGTCGCTGGCCGATCTCTGGTCGGCGACCCCGCAGGAGTTCTGGGCGGCGCATGACGCGCATCTCGCCCATCTCCGCGCCCGGCAGGGCTCCCGCCAAGGCTGATCCCCCCATGCCCACCCATGACGAGATCCTCACGCGCTACACCGGCGACGTGACCGGCTTCCTGCGCGCCACGTCGCAGTATGACCGGCGGCTCGCGCAGCTCGACGGCTCGGTGCGCACGCGGCTCGACCGGATCGACGCGCGCTGGGAGCGTTCGGCCCGGGTGATGCACGGCGTGCGCGGCGTGCTCTCGGGGCTGGCGGTGAGCTTCTCCATCGGCAGCTTCGTGCGGGACGCCGTGACCGCCGCGAAGGACTTCGAGGCGGCGATGAACCGCATCGGCGCGGCGAGCGGTGCGGCACAGGCCGACCTCGACAGGCTCGCGGCGAAGGCGCGCGAGCTGGGCCGCACCACCGCCTTCTCCGCCTCCGAGGCGGCGGATGCGGCCGAGGTGCTGGTGCGCAACGGCGTCTCGGTGCAGGAGATCCTCGGCGGCGCGCTCGACGCCTCGCTGACGCTGGCCGCGGCCACCGGCGGGCAGCTCGCCAGCGCCGCCGACCTCGCCACGGACGTGATGGCGCAGTTCGGCCTCAAGGCGCGCGATCTCGCGCAGGTGGTCGACATCGTCACCGGTGCCGCGGTGAACTCCAAGTTCGGCTTCAACGACCTCGCGGGCGCCATCGCGCAGGGCGGCGCGGTGGCCGCGCAGGGCGGGCTCGACTTCGGCGAGTTCGCCACCGCGCTCTCGCTCACCGCGCAGGCCTTCTCCTCGGGCTCCGATGCCGGCACCAGCTTCAAGACCTTCGTCACCTCGCTGTCGGGCAACTCGAAGGAGGCCCGCGCCGAGATCGCGCGGCTGGGGCTCGAGTTCTACGACGCGACCGGCACCCTGCGGCCGATGTCGGCGGTGGCCGAGGAATTGCGCCGCGCGCTCGCCGGGCTGTCGGAACAGCAGCGCACCGTCTCGCTGAAGACGATCTTCGGCACCGACGCGATCCGCACCGCCGCCACGCTGGCCGAGGCCGGCGCGGCAGGCTTCGACACGCTCGCCGCCTCCATCGCCAAGGTGTCGGCGCAGGACCAGGCCGAGGCCCGCATGGCCGGGCTCGAAGGCAAGCTGAAGGCGCTGGCCGCCGCCTGGGAGGGCGTGCTGCTCTCGCTCGGCGAGGGCGGCGGGCTCGCGGCCGCCACCGTCGCGGTGCAGGGGCTCACCGAGGCGCTCACTGCGCTGCAGGAGAACGTCCCCGAGATCGCGGCCGGCATCGGCGCCTTCGCCGGTGCCCGGGGCCTCGGCGCCCTGATTGCTGCCACGAAGGCCTCGGCGGCCGCGGCGCGGGACGCGACCACGGCCACGGCGGCGCAGGTGCGCATCGCGCAGACCGAAGTGGCCGCCGCCGAGGCGCAGGTGGTGAAGACAGCGCAGAAGGCGGCGGTGCTGCGGCAGCTTCAGAATGCGACCAACGCGACGAAGGAGAGCACGAAGGAGCTTGAGAAGGCAGAGCGCTCGGCAGCCAACGCCCGCACCCGCCTGACCCGCGCCACCGAGGCTGCCAGCCGGGCGACCACCGCGAACGCCGCCGCCGTCGCGCGCCTCTCGGCCACCACGCGCATCGCACAGGGCGTGATGACCGGCCTGCGCGGGGCGATGGCCTTCTTCGGCGGGCCTGTCGGCCTCGCGATCACCGCCGCCTCGGTGGGCATCGCGGCACTCTCGGCCAACACCGAGAGTGCGCGCGAGCGCATGGAGCGGCTCACCACCAGCACTGGAACGCTGGACCAGGCGGTGAGCACGCTGAAGGACACGCAGGACGCTTACAAGAAGGCAATCTCCACCACCGGTGACGCGCAGGTAAAGGCCTCGGGCAAGATCATCGCGGCGACGAAGGCGGAGTACGATGCCAAGCGCGAGCTGCTGCGCCTCGAGACGGAGCGCGCGCGGCGCGAGCAGGCAGAACGCATTGCGGCTGCGGATGATCTCGAACGGGACCTGGCCGACTATGAGAGCCGACCGGCCAATCGGCGTTCCACCGCCCGCGCCGAGGATATGCGCGAGCGCCTTCTGCGCCTGCAGATCCGAAGAGAGGAAGCGGACCGGGAAATTGCTACTGCCGAGCGCGCGCTCAACGGCCAGTTCCCCGACCTGGCCACACTGCCGCCGAGCAACAGCGGCGACGGAGACGGCGACAATGGCGGCGGTGGAAAGGGTGGCAGTGGCGACAAACCCGACCCGCCGACCACCTCGACCACCTCGAAAGGCACCACGCCGAAGAGCCTCTCCGATCTCCTCGCCGGCTCGGCCGAGCGCATCGCGGCGCTGCGCGACGAGAGCGTGGGGGTGCGCCGGCTCGACACCGACACCGCGGCGCTCGAGGAGCGGGTGCGCCTGCTCTCGGAGGCGCGCGCGGCCGGGATCGACCTCGACGCGCGCACCGCCGCCGGCGGGCAGACGGTGCGCGAGGTCCTCGAGGCGCAGGCGGAGGCCTACGGCAAGGCGAAGGCCGGGCTCGATGACCTGCAGGCCGCCGCGGCGCTCTATGCCGAGACCCGCACGCCGGAGGAGACGCGCGGGCAGCGGAAGGCCGACATCGAGGCGCTGCGCCCGGCGCTCATCCGGTACCTGGGCGACGAGGCGGCGGCCAACGAGGTGCTCGCCCGCGCGATCAGCAAGGTGGACGGTGCCTATGCCGACAGCAGCCGGGCCGGCGAGGACATGGTCTCGACCCTCACCGATGGCCTGCGCGGCCTCGCCGACGAGACCCGCTCCGCCGGCGACGTGATCCTCGACGTGATCGCGCAGATCGTGAGCGCGAACGCGGGGAGCTTCTTCACCGCGCTCGCGGGCGGCGCCTCGACCGGCGTCGGCGGGGCGCTCGGCTCGGGCCTGCTCGGGCTCTTCGGCGGCACCTCGGCGGCTCCGGCCGTCTCGGCCAACACCGCCCCGGTCGCCGGCATGACCGCGATCCTGCCCACCGGCCACGCGGGCGCGGTGATCGGGGTGCGCGCCTCGGGCACGACCCGGGTCGACCCGCGCGTCTTCGAGGACGCGGAGCGCTGGCACACCGGCGGAACGCTCGGGCTGAAGCACGGCGAGGTGCCGTTCATCGGCAAGGTGGGCGAGCCGATCTTCCCGGACATCGAGAGCGCCGCCGCCTTCGGCCAGCAGCCGCGCGGCGGGGACAACGTGACCATCACGATCAACAACCCGACCGGCTCTGCGGAGGAAATGATGGCCCGGCTCACCCAGGCGCTCGATCAGCGCGAGCGCCAGCGGGCACAGCGCGAGGCCACCCGGCGCTTCACCAACCCGCGCATGACGGGGGGCTGAGGCCATGCGCTACGTCCACAAGTGGCCGGCGGACGTGCCGCTGCAATTCTGCCAGTGGCGCGACGCGCCCGACCCGGTAACCACCGCCGGCACGATCAGCATGGCCCCCTATGGCGGGCGCGGCCCGCAGCGCGCGCAGGTGGCGCTCTCCGGCGAGATCGCCAATGCCGCGCAGGCGGCGGCGATGGCGGTCTGGCTGGCGGATCTCGACGGCGGCGGCGCGCTGGCGCTGCTCGCGGACTTCGACCGGGCGCTCTACGGCTACTCGCCACGCTACGCCGAGAGCCTGGCCCGGGCCGGCGAAACGCCGTGGCGCGCCTCCAACGGCATGCCGCAGTACTGGCGCTCCAGCACGGGCGACCTGCTCGGCTGGTCGGCAGGCGCGCGGGTGGTCTCGGGTGGCTCGGCGGGCAACCGGATGATCGGGCTCGCCGGGCTTTACCCCGGCGCGGTGCTCGGGAGGGGCCAGAAGATCCGCATCGGCGTTCGCCGCCATGTCATCGCCTTCGGCGACACGGTCGCGGCGGATGGCACGGTGCAGATCCGGGTCGCGCCGCATTTCTGCGCCGCGGTGCCGGTGGGAACCCCGGTGACCTATCCCGGCGACATCGGCCTGTTCCAACCGATCTCCTGGAGCGTGCCGAACTATGACCAGGACCGGCGCGGCGGCTGGTCGATGACCTTCCGGGAAACCTATCCCGAGGAACAGCGGGAGACCCTGACCTATGTTTGAACCGGTGTTCCTGACCGATTACGCGCCCGCGCTGGTCGACGCGCTGGAGCGGCCCTATCACCACGTGGTCGAGCTGGCGCATCTCGACTGGCCGGGGGGCGAGGTGCTGCTCTGGTCCGGCCTCGGGCAGCTTCCGCTCGCCGGCCGGGTGTTCGATGGCTCCGGCGGGCTCGGCGAGATCGAATATGCCGAGGACGCGGACGCCGACGCGGTGCAGACCGTCACCGCCCGGCTGCGCGGCTTGCCGCTCTCCTTCCTGGAGGAGCAGGTGCGCGAGGATCTCGCCGGCCGCCGCGCCGCCTTCGGCTGGACCCTGGTCGGGGAGGATGACCTGCCGATCCCGGCGCCGGTGTTCTCCTTCAACGGCTACCTCGACGGCCGGCGGATCTCTGTGGCCCGGTCCGAGGACGGGCTCTCCGTCGAGGTCGCGGTCACCGTCACCACCGGCGAGCGCCCGGCCTCGCGGATCTCGCAGCGGCACACGCCGCAGGACGTGACCGGCACCGACACCGGCTGGGAGCACCTCACCGCGCTGGCCGAGGATCCGCCGCAATGGCCGGGGGTGGCGGAATGAGCGGGGCACCCTCGCCCGAGGCGGTGCAGCGCGCGGTCTCCCGGGTGTTCTCGCGCCGCTTCGCCTGGGGCGAGGCGGATTGCTGCCTTGCGGTGGCGGACGTGCTCTGCGCCCTCGGCCTGCCGGACCCGGCCGCGCTCTGGCGGCTGGGCTATGACCGCAAGTGGGCCGAAGCGGCGCTGGTGGGGGCCGGCGGGCTCGCCGCGCTCATCGGCGACGTGGCGAAAGAACAGGGCTGGCCGCGGGTGTGCAGCCCGCAGCCGGGCGATATCGGTGCCGGAGCCACGCTCGCGATCTGCGACGGCCGGCGGTGGTGGGCGAAGGGCGCGCGCGGCATGGTCGCGGTGCCGGTGCCCGATGTGATCTGGCGGGTGTTCTGATGGGCAAGGCGGTTCCGATCATCACCTCCGTCGCGGCCATCGCCGCGGGAGTGCTCATCCCGGGAAGCTTCGCGGTGCTGGGCGCCACCATATCCTACGGGGCGCTTGCCGCGGCGGCGGTCTCCGTCGCCGGCGGGTTGGCGGCCACCGCCCTCGCCGAGGACGCGGGAAGCCAGGTGCCGCAGACCAAGGTGTCGGGCGAGGCGGCGGTCACCAACCCGAGCCTGCGCTTCGCCTATGGCGCCTGCGACGTGGTGCCGGTGCAGATCTTCCGGCATGTCGACGGCGCGACCTACTACGGGGTCTACCTGCTCAACTCCCGGCCCTCCGAGGGCGGCTTCGTGCTCAAGGTGAACGACGAGGTGCAGACCCTCGGCGCCGCCGGCGGGGCGGACCCCTATGACTTCGACGCGGGCGGGCTGGTCGCCACCGGCAAGTACGGCGCGCAGAACGGCGACGGGCCGATCAAGGTGTGGTTCTCGCGCGGCGACCACACCGGCCCGCCGGCGCAGTGGCGCGCGGAGATCCCCGACGCCATCGCGGCGACGGATGTCTGGGCCGGCATGACGCTGATGTTCGTGCGCCTGCGCTACGGCGGGGCCACCACCGCCTCGCGGCTCTGGAAGGGACGCTTCCCGGCCCTCCGGGTGTTCGGCTACTGGTCGCTGGTGCATGACCCCCGCGACCCGGCGCACGACCCCGACGACGCCGCCACCTGGGGCTGGTCGGACAACCCGGCGCTGGTCGCCCTCGACCTGCTGCGCCACCGGCGCGCCCTCGGCCGGGAGGCCTTCCTGATCGACTGGGCGGACTTCGCGACGGCGGCCGATGACTGTGAGGTCGCCGGGCTGGAGTATCGCGTGAACGGGGTCATCATGCTGGAGACGCGGGAGTACACGCTGCTCGACCCGGTGCTCCGGGCCTGCGGCGGCCAGCTGTCGCGCGAGGGCGGCGTGCACCGGCTCCGGGTGGCCCGCTGGCGCGCCCCGGTGATGACCCTCACCGAGCCGCTGGGCGGCAGTTTCGAGTTCACCGAGCAGGGCCCGGCCTATGCGCTCTCCTCCGGAGTGGTGTCGACCTTCGTCTCGGCGGACCTCGGCTTCGTCGCCGACCAGGTGCCGGACTATGTCACCGGCGCGGGCGATGACCGTGACCGGCTGGAGTTCGAGCTGGTCACCGACTGGCGGCAGGTGGAGCGGCTGCAGCAGATCGCGCAGCGTGCGAGCCTGCGGCAGGGGAAGCTCTCCGGGGCGATGTTCCCGGCCTCGGCCCTGCCGCTGCGGGTGGGCGACTTCGTGACCCTCGCCATTCCCGGCTTCGAGATCGCGAACGGGATCTACCGGGTGCTCTCCAAGCGCCCGCGCGTGATCCGCAACGACCAGGGTTCGGCGATGATCGCGGTCGATTTGGAACTGGGCGAGACCGCCGAGGCGGTGTTCGCCTGGGATCCGGTCACCGACGAAATGCCATATCAAGTCGCGGCGGGCACCGCTTCGGTGGCGATCACCGTCTCGCCGCCGGGCGTCGCCGCGGCGCCGGTGTTCCGCAAGGTGGAGACCGGGGGCACGGCCATCGACGACCCGGTGCTCGCGCTGCAGCTCACCGCCAGCCCCGCGCCCTTCGTGGACCATTACCAGATCCGCCAGCGTGAGCTGGGCGGGCGCTGGCGCGTGGTCCTCGAGGTGGAGGCGGTGGAGTTCGAGGGCGGCGTGCTGGAGGTGATCCTGCCGGCCACGCTGGGCTTTACCTACGAGACCGGCGCCCGCGCGGTGTCGGACGTGGGCGCCTCGCCCTGGGCGAACACCGGCGCCGTCACCGTCACGCCCGAGGCCGCCACCCTCTCGCCGCCCTATGGCGGGCGCGATGAGCATGGCGGCGCAGGCACCGCGGCGGTGAGCTTCATCGTGCCGCCCAACGCGGCCGGGCTCAACATCTACCGGGTGGGCTCCGGGCTCCTCGAGGAGATCACGGCCGCGCCGGGCGACCGGGTGACCTTCAGCGAGGCCCTCGGCGCGGGCGTCTACAGCTACACCGCCCGGGCGCGGAACACCCTCGGCGATCTCTCCGGCGCCTCCGCCCAGATCCGCGTCACCGTCACCACCGGCGGCGGCGACTGAGGCGCGCGAGCGCCCCTTCCGAACCATCACAAGAGGTAAGACATGGCAGACGTATCGGGCATCCCGAGTGGCTCGGATCTCGTGCAGGACGGCGCGCCTGTCGACCAGGTGCCCTTCATCGCCGGGCTGGACGCGATCCGCGCGGCGATCATCGCCGTGAACGCCGATGCGGTCGCGGCCGCGGAGCTTGCCGGCCGTGCCTCCGCCATCGAAGCCACTCTGACCTACCGGCTTACCAATCCTCAGGGCGGGCCCAACTCGCTGGTCTACGATATCCCGGCGACGTTCACGCTCGATGCGATGCCGTTGCGCGGGCACTACCTGTTCGTCGCCGCGCACACCAACGTGGGCGGCGGGACGTACATCCGGATCCGGCGCTACGATGGCGCGAACTATGTGAACGGAACATCGACCGTCATCCTCAAGCGCGGCAGCGCGGATCTGGATCCGGGCGATATCGTCGCCGGGGAAGTGGTCATGCTCATGTCCCTGGGCGCGGGGCCTGACTCCTACCGCCTGATCGGCACGCCGCGCAGCGACATCACCGAGATCGAGGCGAACATCGCCGATGCGCTGTCCGCCATCGCGTCGGAGGCCGCGGATCGCATTTCGGCCGACGCGGCTCTGCAGGCCAACATCACGGCCGCGAACACGGCCCGGTCCAATGCCGATGACGCCCTGAACATCCGGATCGACAACGCGAACACCTATCGCGCCGAAAACGATGCGATCCTTCAGGCGAACATCACCGCCGCTGCGAATACCGCAGCAGCGGCAACGGCGTCGGAGGCGGCAACGCGTGATGCCGCCGACACCGCCCTTGCTGGTCGCATCGACGATACGGAGGCGCGCTTCCCGGCCATCGCCGTCGCCACGGCCTTCGCGGGCGACCTGGAGGGCATCGAGAGCGTTGACGGCTACCGGCAGAACCTGAGCGATCTCGATGAGGCGGCGCCGATCCCGCCGGATGCGCTGGTGGTCCGCTCGGAGATGGGCGGCTCCGTCATCCGGGTGCGCCAGCCCGAGTTCGCTTTCGCCAGCGACAGCGCGCAGGTGGCCATCGCGACGTATTGCCGGCTGCTGCCGGACAGCATCTGGCGCGTGCGCACTCGCTTCCGCCGCGCCATCAACAGCTCGGTCGGCGATGCCGCTGTGCAGTTCCGGGTGCGCTACTACGATGAGACCAAGGCCTCCCTCGGCGACGGCGCGAGCATTCGCGGGCAGGATATCGAGTTCTCTGACGGCATCCTGCAGTGGGAGGCGGACATCTACCACGGTCAGCCCGACGCCTGGGCCCCGCCGGCCGGTGCCGCCTACTTCAAGGTGTTCGACCGCGTGTTCGACGCGACGACCACCACCGATATCGGCCTGCTTGACGCGAAGGATGTGACCGAGGAGCGCCGTCACGTCGCAGAGATCGCGGCAGGACTGTCGAGCGCCATTGACGCGGAGGCGTCTGCCCGCGCTGCCGGTATCAGCGCAGAGGCCGCGGCGCGTGCGGCGGCCGTCAGCGCGGAGGCCTCGGCCCGCGCGGCGGCAGACAACGCGCTCCAGACGGCGCTTGACGGCGAGGAGACCAACCGCGCATCGGCGGATGCCGCTCTTCAGGGCGCGATCGAGGATGCGGAGGCCACGGCGGCGGTGGCAACAGCGGCAGAGACCGCGGCGCGTGCGGCGGCCGTCAGCGCGGAGGCCTCGGCCCGCGCGGCGGCAGACACCGCGCTTCAGGCGGCACTTGACGATGAGGAGACCTCGCGGACCACGGCAGATGAGGCTCTGCAGGAGGCGATCAACACCCTGGAGGCGGATACGGAGGCTGCTCTGGCCGCAGAGGTGGCCGATAGAATAGCGGCGGTGTCCGGGGAGGCCGAAGCCCGCGCAGAAGAGATATCGGACTTGCAGGACGCTCTGAACGCCGGGACGGCGGCATCGGCTGCAGCCATCGCCACGGAGGCCGCCGACAGAGCAGCGGCAGTAACTGCCGAAGCCACTGCCAGGCAGGCCGCGGATGATGTGCTTTCGGCGTCCGTCAATGACGTTGCGGCGGACGCCGCAGCGAATCTGGCACAGGAAACGGCCGACAGAGCAGCGGCACTGGCGGCTGAAGCAACTGATCGCGCATCTGCCGACACTGCGTTGGGCGTGCGCATCGACGGCGCAGAAGCGGAGATCATCCGGATTGACGACAACATGTCGTCGCTGAGCGTTACCGACGTCTCGCGCCCCGGCGAGGCTCCACAGCAGTTCTCGCACGACTATACGGGAGATCCGGTCACGCGCGGGCCGCTGGCGACGGGCGAGCGTGTCGTAGACGCCGAACTTGGCGCAATCTGGTCCATGCCTGACTCCGGCATCATCGCGTGGCGGCGGGCATTTGCGATGGAGCAGACCGGCCGGGTCTACCAACTCCGCATCGGCATCAAGCGCCTGTCGGATTCGGTGGACCCGGATGGCGATGCGGTGGAGGTGTTCTGGCAAAACCTCAACCTGAACAAGTCGGCGGTGTCCCTGGTCAAGCTTGCCACCTGGCTCAACCCGCTGGTGGAGGACCGCTTGCAGGTGGTCACCCTCTACCTGAGCCGGGATGCTTCCATCGACGGCATCGACTATGTGCCGCCGGTATCCACCCGGTACGGGACACCGCTGGTCCGCACCTACGGTTTCGACGTCGAAACCGGAATTGCGTTCATGGCGTGGCGCGACGTGACGGACGAGCTGTTCGGCCCGGCCATCCAGTCCATCCAGGCCCGGCTGGCGGCGCTGGAGACCCTCTCCATCACCACGCTCACGGTGACGCCGTCCGGGGTGCAGGAGCTGGGCACCAGCGTCACGCCGACGCTCACATGGACCTATGCCGGCGAGGGCAGCCTTTCCGTGGTGCGGGTCGACGGTCTCGCCATCGCTACGGATGCGGTCAGCTATGTCGCCCCGGCGGCGATCACCGCCAGCACCACCTACACGCTGAGGATCGTGGACACGTTGAACCGCGCTGACGAGGCGCAAGTGTCTGTGACCTTCCAGCCCCGGGTGTTCTGGGGGGCGTCGGCATCGGACGTCCTGACGTCCTCGGGGGTTATCGGCCTGGCCGGCAGCGGCCTCCAGGGCAGCAAGGCGCTGTCCAGGACGGTCACCACCGCCGACAGCTACGTCTACGTGGCCTATCCGGCCGCCTTCGGTGCGCCGTCAACCTACAAGCTCTTCGGGTTTGATGAGGATCCGGTCGGGACTCTGGTCTCGGTGACCACTGCGGCGGGCCATACCGCCAACTACAACGTGTTCCGCTCCCCACTCAAACTGACCGGATCCGTCCCGGTGGAGGTCTCCTGATATGGCAAGAATTGCAAGCCCACTCGAAGCAGCCGGTGACTTTTCCGTCGCGACCACGGATCAGATTGCGGAGACGGAAGACGGCAAGATCCTCACCGCTGCAGAGCGGGTCGATATCGAGCAAACCAAGCTCGCCGTGGCCGTGGAGGCGGCGCTGCGCAAGATCCTCGACGAGCGCACCGAGAGCATCAACGGCCGAAATGATGCATCGGTGGTGATCAGCAGTCCGCACCCGGAGCTCGACGGCAAGACCCTGTCGAACACCTATCAGACTGCGGAAGGCGGGGTGTTCGTGGGCACTGACGATCTCGGCGTTCTCTACTCGATGATCCACCGCGTTCTGGGAGAGTTCAGCGTCAGCGGGCCGACCAGTCTGAAGGGCTCGGTCTCCAGCGGCAACTACACCATCGAGTACAGCGACACGGCGGAATATTCCTTCGTCGTCCGGGGCTTCGACGGCTTCATCGGGTTCGGCCTGACGCGTGAAAGCTCGCCGAAGATGGAAGTCCCCGGCGGATCGAAGCTCGGCGGGCAGAGCGACTGGAGCTTCGGCGTTCAGGATGAGCAGGGCAATGTCGGCTTAGGCATCAAGGATGGCATCTGGCATGAGCCTTATCACCCGCTTTCCCCTTCCGAGATCGCCCGGCAGGACGCGCGCAACAAGGACTTCTCGCGGCGGCTGCGTGATGCGAACCTGAGTGGGTTCCAGATCCCGTGGTGCGAATACATGCTGACGTTCGTCTGGGGGCAGTCCCTCGCGCGCGGGGTGCAGACCAACCCCTCAATCAGCAAGGATGCGCTACCCGACACCTACATGATCGGCAACACGGTCAACCAGAACGGCGGTGACGGCGCCTATGTCGTGATCGGCCCGACCGTGCTCAACCCGCTTGTGGCGCAGACCAACTCCGGAGCAACCATTCTGGACGGAGCGGGCGAGGCCGCGCTCTCGGCCGACAGTAGCCTGGTCGGCGAGCCTCCGGTCATCGGCATGGTGAGGGGGATCAAGAATTTCCTGAACCGGAAATTCTTCTCGGCCTCGGCCGGCCCGAAGATCATCGCCATCAACCCGTCCATCGGCAGCAAGACCCTCGACGAAATATCAAAGGTTCCGGAGACGCCGGGCGCGTTGGATATCTACGGCATCATGCTGGACGGGATGGACAAGGCGCTGGCGCTTACTGGAGCCAGCACCATCTGCGTATCGACCGTGGGGTTCATGCAGGGGGAGGGGAACCTGCGCAACTCTGTGATCCTGCCGGGCGATACGGGCAAGACCTACTACAAGGCTCGGGAGTGGCAGCTTTTCGATGACATTGATGCGGATGTGATGAGCCGGTTCGGCGCGCGCGGCCAGACCCTGCCGCCGATCATCGTCAGCTACCAGACCCGGGCCAAGGGCGGCTTCGGGGATTTTGCCGTGGGAGGGGAGCCTGGTCTGCCGGTGCCGATGGCGCAGCTGGAAACCTGCCTGGAGCGGGCCAACACGTTCATGGCTGGCCCGAGCTATCCGTACAACGACAAGTCCACCCACTACTCCAGCAACGGATCGCGCCACCAGGGGCACAATCTCGCCAAGGTCTCCAGGAGGGTCCTGGAAAATGGCGAGGACTGGCAGCCGCTGCGCCCCATCGAGATTCGGTACCGGGACAACCGGGTGGTGGTCAACTTCCACGTGCCGGTCGGCCCGCTGCGGTTCGACGCCCCCTGGGGCGAGGGCATGCAGGCCACGTTCCCCGTGGATCGCGGGTTCCTTGTCACCGATGCGCTCGGCATCGCCGTGAACCCGATCCAGAGCGTGGAGATCGTGGCCGACACGGTCATCGAGATCGCCTGCCGGGACACGATCTCGCAGACCGACCTCGTCTGGTACGCAGACAGCACCTTCCACGACGGCAACGGCAACCTCTGCGACAGCGATCCCGAGGTGGCCTATGACCGCTACGAGTACATCCCCGAGCGCGGGATGGATCCTGCCGAGAACATCCCGGCCCTCATCGACAAGCCTTATTCCCTCGCGAACTGGTGCGTCGCCTTCAGCTATCCCATGACCTATTCGGAGTTCTGATCCATGATCATCACGCTCAAAGACGTATCGTTCGCCGGTGCCGGCCTCGGGACGGCCACCGAACTGATCCGGGGCATCCCCAAGGCTGGCCTGCTCGGGCTGTACATGATGGACGAGGCGGAGATCGGCGCGCCCGTGTCCTCGCTGGCCGACATCAGCGGCAACGGCAATACCGCTACCCTGCGCAGCGGATGGACGGCCCCGATCCAGCGGGATTACGGGCTGGAGGTGGCCGGGCCGCACGGCACGGTGTTCCGGACGCCGATCCCCACCAATCCGTCTGGCCGCAAGCGGACCATGTACATGGTCCAGACGCCGCTGCTGCCCGGCAATGAGGCGAGCGTCTACAGCTACCTGTTCGGCGCCTCCGGCAATGGCGGCATGGCGCTCCCGACCGACAACCACACCAACGCCCCGTTCCCGGCGCTGCGCTACTACGGCATCGGAGCCTCCGGCATCTACGACGTCTACGACCTCGCGCTGGACATCCTGGGCGCCACCACCGTGAAGTACTCCGCGCCTCCAACCTTCGGCGAGCCGTCGCTTGCCTCGTTCTCCTACGACGGCGCGGCCCCGCGCATCGAGATGAACGTGCAGAGCGGTGACACCCGGTTCAGCACCAACGCGGCAATCGGCACCTTCCTGGACGGCACCACCGACTATGGGACCATTGAGTTCGGGATCTGGGGGCATCAGGTGGCCCGCAGCGCGGCAAACCCGCTCGGTCGCATGCACATGGTGGCGATCTACGAGACCTTCTACGACACCGCCGCGCAGCTGAAGCACATGGCGTTCATGGCGAAGGCGATGCAGGCGCGCAGCGTGGTCGTTTGACCCTGATCGATACTCCGAGTGGGTCACCGGCCGGAAGGGCGCGGTGATCGCGTGATCGGATAGCCGCCATCGAGGGCCGTGGAGAAGAGCAACATGAGCGTGAGAACATTCGAACTGGCCCGAAACGCCTTGGCCTTGACCGCTATCGGCTGGTTCGCATGGAGCGAGGTGTTTCGGTGGTTCTGAAAAAGCCCGCATGGGCCGAGGGCGTGGAGTGGCTCGGCTCATTCATTCGCAACCTCGTCGCCGCGTTCATGGCCCTCGCGGCCGTTCTCGTGCCGCTGGGGATGTACTTCGAGTCGAAGGCGCGGGACTGGACGGCGACGGTTGCCGTGTCCGCCGTGGCCGGCGAACTGCGCGGCTACAGCCAGCAGATCGAGCTGTACTCGCGCAGCCTGGAGGAGAGCCGGGCCAGCGCGCAGGCCAGCCGGGCAATCCTGAAGAGCTCGATAGACGATCTTGCCACCGCCCTCACGGCGCAGAACCTGAAGATCGCATCGCTGGAGGCCAGCGAGGCACTGTCTTCCGACCCTGTGGCGTCGGTGTCCGAGGCAAGCGTCACGGACACCCGGATCGGCGACCGCGCGGTGTTCGACCTCACGTTCCGGAAATACCGGGCGTGCGATCAGCCGCAGCTTTCCGTCTCCTTCACGAACGGCGGCGGGCGCACGCACATGTTCCGGAGCGTCAGCATCGTCAACCAGGACACCGGGATAGCGCTGTCGGCCCCAACCATCCCGGACCGGGATCAGTCGATCCGGTTCTCCGCCACGATCCCCGGTGATGAGGGCGTGGAGGTCGGCCGGGGCCGGGCGACGATCTCGGTGAACTGGCTCGACTGTCCGCGCGCACCCGACCTGCGCATCGGGCCCATGTTCTTCAACATCCAGCCGCGCGCCTGAGCGGCACCCATTCCCACAGACAGGAGGCCGGGATGACCCCGCAGCCGATCCTCAACCTCATCGCTCGGCACGAGAGCGGTGGGGACTACGACATCGTGTTCGGCGGTGTCCCCGCGTCCGCGCGCCCGGGCCGGCCCATCACCACCATGACGCTCCGCGACGTGATCGCGTGGCAGGTGGCTGCGGTGCGCGCCGGGTCCCGGTCCAGCGCGGCGGGGAAATACCAGATCATCCGCCGGACGCTGGAGGCCACATACCCGCGGGCAGGGATGGTGCCGACCGACCTGTTCGACGTGGCCGGGCAAGACCGCCTGGGGGTGCAGCTGCTCCGCGGCCGCGGCTGGGACGCGTGGTGCGCCGGCGCGCTCTCCGATGTGAGCTTCGCGGATGCGCTCTCGCGTGAGTGGGCCTCCCTCCCGGTGCAGTTCGCGCAGCAGGGCGGGTCACGATGGGTGGAGCGGGGGCAGTCCTATTATGCCGGCGACGGGCTGAACAAGGCCCTCACGTCACCCGAGAGCGTGCTGGAGGCCCTGAAGGCTTGCCGCGAGCCCGTGGCGGTGGAGCCCCCCGCGCCGGAGCCTGCCGCTCCTGAGCCAGCACAGGGCCCGTGGGCCGCTCTCATTTCCGCAATCGCAAAGCTGTTCGGAGGTCGCAATGGCTGACACGCTTCCCCCTATCCCCATCTGGCAGACCCGGTCCTTCTGGTATGCCGTCGCCACGCTCGCCGCGGTGCTGGCCCGGACCTTCTTCCAGACGGAGCTCGATGCGAACCGTTTGGCCGACACGGTCATGGCAATCCTGCCGCTGTTCACCGGGGCGCTTGCCTACCGCGAGCGGATGAACCCGAAGCGCCGGGTGGTCATCACGCGAAAGGTGGTTGCCACCTCGGCGCTTCTCCTCGCCCTGGGGCTATCCCTGATGCCCGGCCCGACGCTGGCGCAGGGCATGGCATGTGGCGATCGCACGGCCATCGTGCAGCGCCTCGCGGAGAAGTACGGCGAGGCCCGCCGGGGCATTGGGCTGCAACGCGATGCCGGGGTGCTGGAGGTCTACGCCTCCGACGCCACCGGCACCTTCACGATCATCATCACGATGCCGAGCGGAAAGGCGTGCTTGGTGGCCGCCGGGGATGGCTGGGAGCAGCTGCACGACGATCTCGCCACCGGTGAGAAGCTGTGAGCGCGCTGCTGGGGCTGATCCCCGCGGAGGTGTGGGTTGCCCTCGGGACGGCCGTGGCAGCGGTCCTCGGGCTCATTGGGGTGCGCTGGTCCGGCAAGTCCGCCGGGAAGGCTGAAGCCAAGCAAGAAGCACTGGAGAAGGCATATGAAACGGATCACGCAATGCGCGAAGCTGGCGATGCTGCTCGGGGCGACGGTGCTGATGAGCTCCTGCGGGAAAAGCGGTTCTGAGCCCGTCTGCCCCTCGCTGGTGCCCTACAGCCCGGAGGTGCAGGAACAGGCGTTGCGCGAGCTGCGCGGCCTGCCGCCCGGCTCGGTGCTGCCGCGGTTCCTGGATGACTACGGCGTGATGCGGGCGGAGGTCAGGGCGTGTCGGGGCGAGAGTGACTTATGAGGGCGACGCGGCCCCCTCGTCCTTGATTCTCTGTTCAATTTGCGGCCTGAGATCTTCAATCAGGTGCGCCTTGGCGGCATAGCCCAAGTGCATCATGATGGTTGTTTCTGTGCGAGGGTATTCGGTAGGGGCCGGAGCGGTGACAAGGCGTCCTCGCGCATTGGTCGTCGGACCTGAATGGAGAATTCCAATAAGATATGCGATTGGTGACTCGAACAATGCGATTGAGAATTCTTTAGAGGGCCGAAGTTGATCAAAGTATGCGAATATGGGAGATCCAGAAGAGCCAGGATATACAGCTATATCTACAACAATATTTTGCTTTCCCTTGTAGTTTGTAGATAAATTTGTTGAAAGTATACCGCGCCTTAGGATGGGGAGATTGTTGGCCTCGTCACGAAGGCTGTTTGGAAAGCCGGACATTAGGACTGGCTGGGATGCTTGAATTTGTGGAATGAGATATACTGGCGGAAAATTTTCAGCGGATAGCAATCGTTCCGCAATATTGTATCCATCTTTGAGAAGATGTTCCTTCATGGGATTGAGTGCAATGCCCACTATATCGACGTCCGGATCCGGGTGGGGAAAAAGTATAGCGTCACTAATGGGGAGAGTGTATGGCCTTGAAGGTTCAAGAACACGCCTTTTTTGTTCATTCATTCGCGCAAAATCAAAACGTAACCAGAGTGCGTCCGATATAACGTGTTTATTTGTAATAATTAGAGCTATGACTATGTTGTCAATCTTCATGCCATAGAAGAATCCAGTTCCGGATGATTGCGGCATATAGTCAATGGTTTTGCCGGAGGTTATTCTAACGACAGTGTGGTTAAGCTGATCCGCAAGGCTGGGCTTTCGCGAGCGGTCATGCTCCATGGCTTCGGGCGTCCGCATCTCAATCTCCCCCTTTTTACACAACTGTCGAAAGTAGAATCTTTTGGTGTCGTCTGGACATTCGGAGGTCGAATGCACGAAATCAAGTACGAAGCTCTCTTCAGGTGCCCAATTGGCCACAGCTTTCGAGCTACGATTGTTCGGCAGGGTCAGTCGCCAAGGGTCTTGTGTCCAACGTGCTACGAAGTATGGGTGGCCAAGCACGTCCCGATGGCTGACCAGATTTCCGATAGCTGGCCGCGAGATGAACCGGTGGTGGATCTTTGATCGCCACATTCCCGGCAGAGTGGAGATCAAAGGGCTCCGCCGGTTAGCGCCGGCGGGGCTTTTCTGTTTCAGGCCGCTTTCGTGCGGTGGATCTCGTTTCTGGCCGCCTGCGCCAGGAAGGCGGAGCGGTTCATGTCGAGCTGCTCCGCTGCTTCATCGATGGCTTCGAGCAGGCCTTGCTCCATGCTGATATTCGCTCGCACCGTCTTGGTGAGGCGGCGGATCGCCGGAACCTGGACGAGGAATGCGCCCTCGGCGAGATCCTCGGCGACAGCCGCGCGCACCTGCTCGAGGCCGCTGGCTGCGGGCATCACATGGCCGTCGGCGAAGTAGTCGTCGAGAGCCGCGATGGCATTGGCCATCAGATCCTCTTCTTCGTCGGCTGCTGCAAAGCAGTCCGGCACATCCGGGAAGGAAACGCCGTAGGCGCTTCCCGGGTCGTGGTGGACAATGGCCCAGTAGATCATGCTTGCTCCATCCTTCTCCGTTTCTGCCCACCCTTGGCGGGGTGCCGACGGGCTGGATTAAATCCAGCCCGCCTGCTTCGCTATGTTGCGGGCTGTGCCTGTTGGCAGATCCCGCTTCGGGTGGGGGACGATAACCGTCCGGTCTCCTTTCCTCAGCTTCACGTGCGATCCCCTCTGCGAAACCACGGTGAAGCCTTCCTTCTGGAGCCGGGCGATGATCGCCTTTGAATTCTTCTCCATGCGCAATTATATACACACTTGCGCAAGGTTGCGCAAGCCTTTGTGTGTAAATAAATGCGCAAAAGTTAGCGCGCGGCGCTTATCACTAGCCACTATTCCAAGGCGGTGGATCGCGCGGCAGCCTCTAGGCGCCGCTTGTCCATAAGCACGAGGCCCCGCCGGTTCCCGCAGGCGGGGCTCTTTGTGTTTGAGGGGCGATTTCGCGTTTCATCTGGCGAGGTGAAACGCGCTCGTTAACCTGCCATTATCCGTGAGGTAGAAGGCTCGGGGTTTCTGGAGACGCCACGATGAGTGATCGCAATTCACCCGGTAGACATTACCTCTATGCACTTCTGGGGCTGCTCTGAGATGCGTTCCCGGGCATATCTGGTGGCCGCGACGCTTTCGCTCGCGGCGGCCTCAAGCGCGTGTGGAGACGACCTCCCGGACTGCGGGCTGTATGCCTACCGCGCCGACATCACCCGGGTGATCGACGGCGACACAGTGGTCGCGAACGTGGATCTCGGTTTCGACGTCTGGCTCCACAACGAGCACCTCCGGCTCTACCAGGTGCAGGCGCCGGAGCGCGGCGAAGCTGGTTACGATGAGGCGGAGGAAGCGCTGCGGGCTAGGGTGGAGGGAAAGAGCCTCTACATCTGTACTCACCAGATGAAGCGCCTCGACCGGGAGGCGACGGGGTCATTCGGGCGGTATCTTGTGACGCTCTATGAGGGTGGGGAGAGCGTGAACGACTGGCTGGTGCGGGAGGGGTTCGCCGTGGAGTATTTGAGGTGAGGTGGGCGTTGCGGCCCTGTGACCTCAACGCGGCGCCGATCCTCCCGGCCCTTTGCGGCGCTGGTCCATAACCACGAGGCCCAGCCGGTTCACGCCAGCGGGGCTTTTTGTATTATGGGCTTCACCTATGTTCTGGTGAATTCACTACAGGAGGAGCATTAAGCATATGCCGATAAAGTCAGGTCCGCCGACACAAGAAACGCAGGAAAAGTGGACGGAAATGCTCGAAAAAATGGGTGCAGAGCAGGTGCTGATCCGGTTGAATACGGACAAGCACATTGGTGGCACTCGTTCATCTTCAGTGCATTTTATGCGTGTCGATGAGGGCGGGACTTCTCGCCCTCCGCCGCGATCCTTCGTTGAAGACTGGCTATCAGACCAAGCTTCGAAATCACGAAGAGCTCAGTCAAGGGACAGATGTGTGCTTTACATCGCGGCCGGCGCTGGAGTCGTGGGCGTGGTCCTAGCGGCTGTCGGACTCTTCCACTGAGACTAGAGTGCCTCAACTGCGTCATTGCAGCTCACCACGGACCGTCCTTGTTCCACTGCGGCCGGTCAGGCGTGAGCTTCACCGGCCCTGCCTCCAGCGCCTCCAAGTACAGCCGCTTCACCTCGGCCAGCGCCTCATCGAGGGTCTCGCAGGATGGTCGCGGTGCCGGCGGATACCACTGTGGGGACACCCACCAGAGGTGCCGGATTTCGAACGGGAGCTGCGGCTGCTGGCGGATGTAGGCGATTGCCTTGCCGTCGTGGCGGATGGTCCACAATTCGGTATCGCCGACATGCTGAGGGGGCGTGCGCTGGCGGGTGAAGGACATAGCTCAAGAGATGGTCTGAGTGTGGTCAGTAGGCAATGCCTAACGGAGTGCTCGGAGGTTCATTGAACCTGTGTGAACCCCTGAGGGGCGATATCCTGCGCAAAAAGCCGATCTACAGCCCGCTTCCCGCGCAGGATTTCATCAGGTTACGCGACATGCTGGCCGCTCATAACGGCTTGGCTGGGGGTTCGAATCCCTCCGGGCCTACCATCGAGAGAATAAGCCATTGAAACTGCCGTGCAATTGGGAACAGTGGACCATGGATCCACACCTGTGGCTCAGGTCGCGCGCTGAAGGGCCCCGTTTTCGCCATGGCGGAGCTCGCAAGCCACGGCCTGTTGGCGCTCCGTGAACAGATGCCGGATGTGCGCGGATCGGCAGGTTCGGGCAGTGAGGCGATTTCAAGCTCGGAGCATCCGGCTTCAGCCAGGAGCCTGTCGGCGGCCGGGCAAACGCCGTGGGCCGCGTGCCGGGAAAGCCGGGCGTCCTCAGGCCAGATTCGCATCCGTCGTCCAAAGCCGCAGCAGCGAAAGGCCAGCCGAAGGCGGCGAAGAAAGGGGCGTGGCGCCGGCAGCGGGCCCGTCTATGCTGCGCTGGAGGTGCGGCATGGTCGGAACCTCCACATGGTCGCCGGTCTCCCGGACGTGGGGACAAACGCACCCACACTTCAGTGACCGCCAGAGGCGCGCGGCGCGAACAGTGTCCAGACAGGACCTGCGCGCGAGGGCTGCAGGACGACGCGCCGGCCCCCGGCGTGGGGCGGCATCGGTTGCCGCCTTCCAGCCGGCAATCTGCTCCGGCGTGCAGGTGCCCGGCATGCCCCCAACCCCTGCGCTTGCGGGGAAATCCGCGTCGCCGCGGTCATGATCAGCCCGGCGCCGGCCCGCCGGGCATTGTATTCGGTGGCATGTGGCCGGGGCGCGGCCCGGTTCAAGGTGAGCGGGCCATGACGCTCCGGCGCTGTCGCCGCCGCGGGCCAGGCGCGGGTGCGGCGAAGAGCGGGGCCGGGGAATCGGGCGGCCTTTCGCGAGATGGGGCGCGAAGGGGGATCAGCCGCGATAGCGCTCTGCCGGCAGGGTGTTGCCGAAGCCCGGCAGCATGTCCTGGCGCGCGCTCTGGTAGGCGTCCCAGAGAGCCGCTTCGGGCAGGGCGGGGATGGTGATCGCCTCGTGGCGGTCGAAGCCCTGCAAGGCGGCGTCGACCAGGTCGTTCACGTCCATCATCGGCGGCAGGTTGGCGGGATCGACCCCGCTGCGCTCCCAGATCTCCGTGCGCGTGCCTGACGGAAGCACGCCCTGCACGTAGACGCCCCGGGGGCCGAGTTCATGGGCCAGCGCCTGCGACAGGAAGATCACGAAGGCCTTCGTGGCGCCGTAGACCGTCATGCCGAACTCCGGCATCAGCCCCACCACCGAGGCGATGTTGATGATCGACCCGCGGCCCTCGCGCGCGAAGCGGGAGGCGGCGGCGTTGGCGAGCTGCGTCAGGCTGGTCACGTTCAGCGTGATCAGCCGGGCGAGGTCGGCGCTGTCCTGCTCGGCGAAACTGCCGAGCAGCCCGGCCCCGGCATTGTTCACCAGGATCCCGATATCCGCGTCCTCGCGCAGCCGTGCCTCGACCCGGGCGATGTCTGCCGCCTCGGTCAGGTCGGCGGGCAGGATGTCGATGGCAACGCCGGTGTCCGCGCGCAGCCTGGTGGCCAGGGCGTCCATCCGCGCGGTGTCACGGGCGACGAGCACGAGGTCGTGCCCCCGCCGGGCGAAACGGTCCGCGTAGGTGGCGCCGATGCCTGTCGAGGCGCCGGTGATGAGGGTCTTCGTGGGCATGGCATTGCTCTCCGGGAATCTTGTGGCTACATTCATGATGAGCGTCATCAATGAAGCTCGAATATGATGATCATCATGAATGTGTCAAGCCCGGGAGACGAGGAAAGGTCCGCCGATGAAAGTGTCGAAAGAGCAGATGGCCGAAAATCGCGGCCGCATCCTGGCGCAGGCCGCGCGGCTGTTTCGCGACAAGGGGTTCGACGGGGTGTCCGTGGCCGAGGTGATGAAGGCCGCGGGCCTCACGCATGGCGGTTTCTACGGCCATTTCGCGTCGAAGGATGATCTGATCGCGCAGACCATGGCGCATGCCCTCGCCGACGCGGAAACGGACAAGGATGGCTTCGACGCGGCGCTTGCCTCCTACCTGTCGCCCGCGCATCGTGACGCGCCGGGCGCGGGCTGTCCGACCGCGGCATTCGCCTCGGACGCGCGCCGCCAGGCGCCCGAGGCCCGCGCGGCGATGTCCGCAGGGCTCGAGCGGCATGTCGCCCGGCTTGCAACCTCGCTGGAGGAGAAGGGTGTGCCGGACACCCGCACCGCCGCGATCGGCACGTGGTCCGCGATGGTCGGCGCGGTGATCCTGGCGCGCTCCGTCGATGACGCGGCCCTCTCGGACGAGATCCTTCGGCGCACGCGGGACTGGATCACCGCCGCCCTGGCGGAGTGAGGCGCCGGGCGGGGCCTCGGCCAGCAGCCGTCGAACCGATGCGCTCCCCTCCCGCCCGGAGGGCTGCGCAACGGCTCCCGGGCGCGCCAGGGCGCTGTCCGCCACCCTCACGGGCATCTCTTCCGAGGCCTTCCCGTGCTCGGCTGCGGCCCCCGGCGCACTCCGGAGATCGGCTGCGGCCCCCGGGGCGTACCCGGGGGCCGCGGCGGCGCGGGATCAGCCCTCCGGCAGCACGGCGAACTCCGTCATCATCCCGGTGGCGAGATGCGCCATGTGGTGGCAATGCAGCATCCAGGGCGCGGGCTCCCCGGCATCGAGCGCCACGGTCACCGAGCCCATCGGCGGCACGAGAACCGTGTCGCGCACCGCGCCGGCGATCGGCCGGTCTCCGACAGCGACCACCTGGAAGACATGCCCGTGCAGGTGCATCGGGTGCGCCATTGCCGACATGTTGTGGAACATCAGCTCCACCCGCTCGCCCCGGGTGGCCGGGATCGGCGTGTGCCGGCTCCAGGTCTCGCCGTTGATGGTCCAGACATAGGGGTCCATCGCGCCGTTGAGCATCACCATGTGCCGGCGGGTGGGCCTGCGCGCGGGCAGCGGCGCCCGTGCCTGCAGCGCCAGTTCCAGCGACATGTCTCCGGAGACGGGCGCCGCGGCCTGCTCCCCTTGCGCGGAGATCTTCCCGACCGGGCGGCCCGCCGGAGCGAGCACGATCCCCGCACGGTCCCGCGTGCCTTCGCGCAGGGCGAGCACCGGCAGCGGCTCCCCGTCCTGCGGCAGGTCGAGCACGATCTCCAGCCGCTGACCGGAGGAGATGGGGAAGCGGGAGGCCGTGTGCGGCACCACCGGATCGCCGTCCACCGCGATCAGCCGGCCCTGCACCCTGCCGGTGTCGACCCGGAAACTGGTCATGGAGGCGGCGTTGATGATGCGCAGGTGGACGCGGCCGCCACGCTCCACCCGCACCACGTCCGGGTCATCCAGCGTGCGGTCATTGGCGAGATAGGCATCGAAGTCGAAGTCATTGAGATCCATGGCCATTCCGGCCATGTTCATGCCGTGCCCCGCTCCCCCGTGCTGCATCGGCATCGGCATCGGCATCGACATCGGTGCGGCCCCGGCCCGTGGCGCACTGTCCGGCGCCATGGCGTGGGCCATCGGGTGCGCCTGCCCAGACATGCCGGTGATGGCGGCCAGCACCTCGCCGGCGGGGCGGAAGCTGAAATCATGCAGGAACATCACCACCTCCTGGCGATCCTCCGTCAGGTCCTCCGGTCGCCGGACGATCAGCGGCGCGGCCAGCAGGGCGATTTCCTGCTGCGGCACATGGCTGTGCATCCAGAACGTCCCGGGGCGCGGGGTGAAGTCATAGGCGCGCAGCTCGCCCGGGCGCAGCATGGGGGTGGTGTTCGGCGCGCCATCCTGGTCGTTGGGGGGGATCTGGCCGTGCCAGTGGATGATGGTGTCCTCGGCGAGGGCGTTGCGCAGGTCCACGCGGAAGGGCTGGTCCGGGTCGAGGATCAGCCCCTGTCCCCCCAGGGCATTCGTCAGGCCGGGCACGGTGGCGGCGCGTCCGCGGATGTCGATGACCCGGGTCTCGGCGGTGAGCGGGAGCGGGCGGGGGGCGGCGCCGGCGCGCCCGGACAGCATCAGGCTGGCGGACAGGCCGACGGAGGCGGACAGGAAGCCGCGGCGGGAGAAAGTGGTCATGGAAGGTCTCCGGAAGAGGATCGGGATGCTCTGGCGGGCCCGTGGCCCCTGGAGCTCACCCGCGCGGCGGCCGTCTCTCCGGAACGACGGGGCGGGACCAGAGGATGTCGGCCCCCGGCAAAACCTCCACAGGGCGCCCCGCGCCCCTTGCCCACCCGAACCACGCCGTCACGTCCGCCGGCTCGGCCACCAGGCAGTGCATCAGGCAGGCCCGTGACATGCGCGGCGCATGCCCTGCCGGATCGGCCTCCGCCGCATGGAACGCCGCGCTCTCCCCCGGGCAACACTCATCCGTTCCAAGGGCTTGCACACCCCCGGCCATGCCCGTCCACGAGAGGACAGCAGCCAGCAGCAGGAACCACAACCAGGGCGAAGAGCGCGTCATCGGGCGAGAATAGCGCGTGCCGGCGAAAGTTGCTGATCACGTTCCCGGGACGTGGGTGCGACCTCAGCCGGCGGGTGCGCAGGGCGGGCCGTCCCCCTCCCGCCAACCGGGCCGCCGGATCTCCGTCGCAGGCCGACGGAGCGCTGATTAGGGAAATTTTCAGAACCGGAGTTGCATATCTGTTCGCACTCTGCCCCGGAACGTCAGGAGATTCCCGTGTTCAGGTTGCTCGCCCCATGTTTGCTCCTGCTCGTTGCGCTGGCGCCGCCGGCGGCGCAGGCCCGCATGTCCATCGGCCTGGCCATGGGCAACATCGACGCGTTCCAGTCGAAGGTCGCGGACGGGGTCAGCAGCGCCGCGGGCCGCATGGATGCCGCCGTCACCGTCACCAATGCCGAGCGCGACTCGGACCGCCTGCTCCGCCAGGTGGAGGGTCATCTCGCCGCCAATGTCGACGTGCTCATCGTCGTGCTGACGGACAGTGACGTGGGCCCGCGTGTCACCAGTCTCGCGCAGGCGCGCAACACGCCCGTTGTCTTCGTCAACAGCGAGCCGGCCAATATCAACGAGCTTCCCGCCAACCAGATCTACGTCGGCTCCGACGAGCGGGATTCCGGAACCCTGCAGGCGCGGGAAGTGTGCCGGATGCTGGGCGGGAAGGGGCGCATCGGCATCATGACCGGCGAACTCACGCATTTCGCTGCCCGCCAGCGCACGGTGGACGTGCAGGACGTCATTGCCACCCCCGAGTGCAAGGGGCTCGAGCTGGTGGAACAGCAGTCAGGCCTCTGGTCACGCACGCATGGTGAGACGATCATGCGGGAGTGGCTGGCGGCGGACCTGTCTCTCGACGCGGTCATCGCCAACAACGACGAGATGGCGCTCGGTGCCATCGCCGCCCTGCAGGACCGGCAAGCTCCGGCCCATCCGGTGATCGTCGCCGGGATCGATGCCACCGGCCCCGCGCTCGCGGCGATGCGGGCAGGCAGTCTCGCGGTGACGGTGCTGCAGAATGCCACCGCCCAGGGCGACGCCGCCGTCGACACCGCCCGGCGCCTGGTCGCGGGCGAGGAGGTGAAGCCGATCATCTATGTGCCGTTCGAGCTCGTTACCGCCGCGAACATTGACCGCTATGACCCCCGGAACTGAGCGAAGCGCTTCTTTGAAAGGACATCCGTCATGCTGAACCGTCTGGGCATGCAGGCGCGCATCGCCATCGGCTTCGTTCCGCCCCTTATGATGATGCTGGTCCTGTCGCTCGTCGCCTACAACGGGGTCTCGAGCATCACCACCGCAACCACCACCTACCTGAATGCGGCGGGGGATCAGCTCGAACTCTCGCGCATGGGGGATTGTCTGACCGATGCCAACGTCGCCGTCCTGCTCTTCGATCGGCGGCGCACGCCCAATTACGTGGAGGACTTCCGCACCAATGTCGCCTGCATGCGCGATATGGAGGAGAAGCTCACCGAACGTGCGGCGGTGCTCGAAAGTCTGGTGAACGATTACGCCACCGGCTTCTCGAGCTTCGTGGCTCTCGACGGCCAGAAGGCCGCCGTGCGTGACAAGGCGCTGGATTTCGGCCCCTGGACCAGTGTGGCACTTCAGGACATCATCAGGACCTCCTATCGCGGTGGCAACCTTGACGCCATGCTCACCGCCGGGGAGGTGAACACCCTCCTGAACCGGTCGCTGGCCCTGGTCGAGCGGTTCCTGCGCGCCGAGGACCTCTCGGCGGAAACCGAGGCGCAGGCGCGTATCGACGAGGCCGCGGCTGCCATCGAGACGTTGAAAGCCCAGGTATCATCCGATCTGCAGCGCGGGCGGGTCGCCATCGCCGAGGCGCTGATGGAGAATTACCGCGCCAGGGTGAGCGAGGCCCGCGCGCTCATGGAAAAGGAAGTCGCCGCGCGCGCCCGCGTGCTCGACACGCTGGCTCCCGGCCTGAGCGCACAGTTTCAGGACATCGACCACCGGCTTCGACAGTCGCAGGAGGCGCTCGGCCAGGAGACCGTCGACACCGCGAGCGCTACGGGAAATCAGGTCACGATCATCACGATCGCCGTTCTGGCCGGCTCCCTGGCATTGTCCTGGGTGATCGGACGCTGGATCTCACGCTCGGTCGGCAACATGGCCAACACCATGCGCGAGATCGCCGAAGGCAACACCGATGTGGAGGTTCAGGGCGCGGAACACCAGCATCAGCTCGGCGAGATGGCGCGCTCGCTCATCGTGTTTCAGGAAAATGCCCGTGCCCGCACCGAGGCCGAAGCCGAGGCCCGTGCCGGCAGGGAAGCGGCAGACGCCCAGAGACTTCAACAGGAGGAGGAGCGCCGACAGCAGGAAGCGGCACGGGAAAAATCCGCAGCCATTACCAAGGCTGCGCTCGAGACATTCGCCGCGGGGCTGGACGGCCTCTCCGGGGGCGATCTCACGGTCCGGATCGGCAGCATCGATCCGGCCTATGACGCCATGCGCCTGGCGTTCAACCAGACAATGGAACGCCTTGAGGATACGGTCGGCCGCATCAAGGCATCCAGCGCCTCCATGATGGGGTCGACGACGGCGATCGTCGACAGCGCGCAGGAGCTTTCCGGCCGCGCCGAAAGTCAGGCGTCTTCTCTGGAAGAAACCGCTGCGACGATGGAGCAGATGTCCGCCAGCGTGAAGACCACGGCCGAAAGTGCCCAGCAGGTGAGATCGGCGGCGTTGGACGCCTCCGAACGCGCGCGGCGTGGCAGCGGCGTGGTTTCTGACGCGGTGCAGGCGATGGGGCGCATCGAGGAAAGCTCGGCAAAGGTGACGAACATCATCGGCGCCATTGATGCCATTGCTTTCCAGACCAACCTGCTTGCGCTCAATGCCGCGGTTGAGGCCGCGCGTGCCGGCGAGGCGGGCAAGGGCTTCGCAGTCGTCGCTTCCGAAGTGCGAACCCTCGCGCAACGCGCGGCCGAGGCCGCGAAGGACATCGCCGACCTGATCCGGGACAGCACCGGACAAGTGGCTGACGGTGCCAGACTGGTCCGCGAGGCCGGTGATGCGCTTGTCGAGATCCGCGACGCCATCGAAACCGTGGCGTCACGCGTGGCGGACATCAGTTCTGCCGCCAGTGAACAGGCATCCGGCGTTGAGGAAATCACCACGACCGTCACGCATCTCGATTCGCTGACGCAGCAGAATTCGGCTCTGGCAGAACAGAGTGCCGCCAACGCGCGCAGCCTGGGCGCCGACGCGGATGAACTGGTCAACTTGATGACGTATTTCTCCGTCACGGAGGGGGCGCCATCCGGGCGCTCTCGCGCAGCCTGAAGATCGAGTGCAGATTGCAGGAGAGGTTTCGTCAAGACTGCATTGTTCTTCAAGCGAAAGGCTGAAAGTTCGCCGATCAAGCCCTGTTGTGTGCATGGCTTGCCTGCCTGAGGAGAGGACCGGCTTGCGAAACGTGTCGAGCCGCAATCCCTCGGGACCATCCGGTGGATCACCTTTGGTGCGAGGCGTGATTCTGCTGCCGTGGGCCTGATCAGGTTTAAATCGAGCCTGATTGGCGACCGGGTTCGGGTCGAATTTGAACCGTATATCGCATCGGGTGCATGAATGCTCCACTTGCGAACTGGTTGTAAGACAGCTTTCGGCGTGAGCCTGGATGGTACATCTCAGCTCCGGACGGCGCGACAGCGCACGGGCCGGCCCCGGCCTGCGGTGAATATGGCATCGTCGCCTTTGCCGCGAAGGTCATGGCCGCTCCCGGCGTAGTGGATGCCGGATGCCACGCGCTGACCCTCGAGCCGGGCCTCTCCGCCGTCGGGCAGGCGCAGCCAGGCGATGTTCGGCCCGGTTTCGAAACGCACGTGCCGTTTTACCCCGTCCGCACAGGCGAATGTCATGGCCAGGGTCGCCGGAACCTTGGGAGGGCTCATGTCGGGCGTGTTCCCGTCTGAACATGCGGCGAGCAGGAGGGAGGCGACGAGCGATGAGGCGAGGGGGGCTTTGCGGTCACGCATGCGAGGCAGTCCTTTGGCAGTTGTCGGAGCCCGGCTCTGCGTGGAGAGGTTCCGGGCGGGCCTTTGGAATGGTCCGGAGAACACCACTCCGAGCCGGGACAGAAGGCGCTTTGCCGGCATCGTGTCATGAGGCTTGGAGGCGGGCAAGCAAGGTGCCTCGACCCGCGCGGGGAAAACCGCATGGGGGACCATGGATGTTCATCGCCGGAGGTTCGCGTCTCGTCTGCTGCTTCTGGTCGGGGCACAGGTGTCTGTAGTGCGTGACCTGCGGGTCGATGCGGCGCGGCAGATCGATCTCGCGGGCTGCCTTCAGAAGGCCAGGGTCTTCGGTGCCACGCCGGGTATCGGCACCGCGACCTTCCGTGTCGACGACGCCAGCAATGGCGAGCTCCTTTCTACCTTCCGCACGTTGCCGTCCCGCGCCTTTCAGGCCGGGTTCGCCGGCGCGCGGGACTGCCCGGAGGGCATGCCGGGATCCATTGCCGGCGACCAGAAGCAGGCCTTCGCGGTCAATGTGCCGGAGCCGACCACCGTCAGGCGCGATATCGCCACCATCAGCACGGCAGGGACGCCGCGCCGGAGCTCGATGTCGCTGAGGGCACCACCCTGCGCCCATCCTGGTAACCGGATACTCCTGCACCGCACCGGACGCTGACTTGAACAGCCCCGAGACCGGCCTGATCGAGACCGCCGACAAGGATCTGCTGTGGAATTCGAACCTGCACAACGTTCTCTGCGGCGGCGCACTCTGCTTGCAGCACGAGGAGAGCCCTTCGGGCAGCGCCACCCGTCAGGCCCGCAAGTGCTGCGCGCCTGGTCTCGCACGCAGTGTTTCGGCCAGCGACAGCGTGCTCACCGGGACGCGGGATTTCGGTGTGCTCACTGGCGGGACGCGGAGCGACGGGCCGATCGGTGTCGCGGTGTTCGGTCGGCAGGCGCGCTCGTTCGGCGTCCCTTCGGCCATCTGCCTGCCGGGCCGCGGCACCGCGCTGGGCGTCAGCAGTCTCGTGGAAGGGGGCGGAAGGCCGCGAGCGGGCGGAGGCGGTCAGCGGCGGCGAGGGGGTGAGCCCGTGCGGTCCGGCCCCGCCGGGAAACAGCGTCTACGGCTGGAGCCGTGGTCTGTTGCCGGAGGTCCGAGCCTTGCGGGCCCGCCGCCGGCGCAGGAGCAGGACGGCCAGGCCCGTGAGCGCCACCACGGCCAGGCCGGCGGCCGCCGCGTGGCGTCCCGTCCAGTCCAGCACCGCGTTCGCCGCCGTGACCGGCGAGGCGATGGCCGCGAGCAGGCCGAACACGAAGGACGTCACCGCAAGGATTCCGTCGAGAAGCCGGGCCAGCGCCGAGAACAGGTCTTGCATGACCGGACCTTCCAGGTTCCGCCCACGCTCCGGGGCGGAGGGCGGGCCTGCCTTGCGAGATCGGGGCGCGGGGGCCTTGTGTCAATGTCTTGCGGCCCCCTGGCTGCTCAGATGTGGTCTTCGGGCACCGCCGTGCGGTCATATTCGCGCTGGCCGGGCTGGCGGGCGGCGGTGTCGGACATCGGGCCGGGATGGTCCTCCGGCAGGCGGCTGCCGCGGTGCGGCAGGCTGGCGATGCGCCGGCGCACTGCCTCCACGGTGTCATCGGACACCCAGCCGCGCGCGCAGGCGTGTTCGGCCATCGTCACCGTGTCCGGGGCGAGCACCAGGTGTGATCCGGCGGCGCGGATCTCCTCGCCGATGCGGCCGATCTCGCTGGCCCGCATCGGCCGGCGCGGCGAGACATCGCGGATGTAGACGGCCAGCACCCGATCGCGGTGCCGGGAGACCACCTCGGCATAGACTTCCGGGTCATGCTGCCCGCTGTCGCCGATCAGGATGAAGGGCAGGTCGCCGTAGAGGCCCATCATGCGCTCGATCACGTCGCGCTTGTGGTCCTCGGCGCGGCGCGGCAACGGGTTCTTCCAGGTGATGCCCCATTCGCGCAGGAACAGGATCGGCCCCACGGGGATGCGGTGACGGCGGAAGAAGGTGTCCAGGATGTCGTAGATGCCCCAGGGCGCGCGCGAGACGTAGAGCATCGGGTTTGCCTCCTGTCCGGAGGGGCCGGCATGGAAGGCGCGGTAGAGCACCGAGACGCCGGGAAAGGCGGTGCGGCTCTCGGCGTCCTGCACGAAGAGCCGCCACATCATCGCCACCTTGTTGGCCACGCCGGTGTGCATCACCGTGTCGTCGATGTCGGAGATGATCGCGAAGCGGGCCTGCGCCGGGGGGATGAACACGTCGGCCACCGCCTCCGCCCCCTCCGGGCCCTCGAGCGCGAGGTCGATCGTGTGCCAGAGCCGGCCCGGCGGCAGGGGGCTGGCGGGCGAGATCTCGAGGTGGAAATAGCCGTCGGCATCGGTTTCCACCGTGGTGCGCGTGCCGTGGAAGCTGCCGCGCACCCGGGCGCCGGCCACCGAGCGGCGCATCAGGCGGCGGGCCACGTCGCGGATGTTGCCCCACAGGTCCCAGCTGCCGCGTGCCGTGCGCCCGGAGGATTGCCGGAACACCCGGCCGATGAGCAGCGCCCGCTCCTGCGTGCCGCAGCCGCGATAGGCCTGGATCACCAGGCCGCGCCGGGCCCGGGCACGGCGGGCCGGGCGGCCGAGCAGGTAGAGGGCCTCGCGCAGGGCGCGCATGAGTTTCGACAGGAACATTGCGCGGTCGGGCTCCCCTCGCATTTCGGTGACGCGGGAAGGGAAAGTCGGCCCCGCCCGCGCGGGCCCCGCCGGGGCCGGTACCCCGTTTGGGTCATCGCGCCCGGCATTTCAAGCTCGGAAGCCGACGCGGGGAGCGCGCGGGCCGGGCCGGAAGGCCGGTGGCCGACCCGGCCGGGCGCCGCGCCAGCCGCTGTCCGGGCACGACGTCCAGCTCGTCCCGGAAGCGCCTCGCGCAGGGTTTTCGCGCCGGGAAGACGGATTGCGCCGTCAGGCCGAAGGGGGGAGCCCCGCGCGCATCAGCTGGCCGAAGCCGGCCGCGGCGCTGGTGTCCAGCCCCGCCAGCCGGGCCATGTGCCAGGCCAGGGCCTGGTTCGAGCTGATCACCGGCACGCCCAGCGCGGCTTCCGCCGCGGCGATGATGTCGATGGTGCGCAGGTTCGTGCAGGAGAGGAAGACCGCGTCGCAAGGTGCCTGCCGCCCGGTGGCGATGGCCGCTTCCAGGATGGAGGCGGGGTGGATGCGGGCCACTTTCGCCTCCTCCGCCTCCTCGAAGGAGCCGAAGCCGCCGATGGCCAGCCCGTGGTCCTCCAGCGCGCCGCGCATCGCCGCCGACACCTCGGCGACATAGGGGGTGACGAAGCCCAGGCGGCGCACGCCCAGCGCGTCGCAGGCCGTCATCACCGCGCTGATCGGGTTGGTGACCTGGCGCGCCGTGCTGGCCCCGCGCACCAGTTCGGCCACCCGCGCCGGCCCGATCACCGTGGCGCCGGAGGTGCAGCCATAGCCGACCACGTCGAAGGCGATCGAGGGGGGCAGCAGGGCGGCGGCGGCCGGCAGGTGGGCCTCCATCTGCGCCAGGGTCTCCGCGCTCACCTCCGCCGCGCTGGGGATGCGGCTGGCGTAGAGCGCGGTGCCCTCGGCCGGGATGAGGCGCCGGAATTCGGGTTCGATGGTCTCGTCGGATTGCAGGACGACGAGGCCGAGGCAGGCCCGGTGCCCGATGGGCGCGTCGAGGCGGTAGGGCAGGGCGGGCATGGGCTACTCCAGTTCGGGCAGGGCGCGCGGCGCGCGGGGCGAGAGAAGCTCGGCCGCTCCCTCGCGGATGACGATGTTCTCCTCATGCACCAGCATGCGCCCGGGGCCGATCTCCAGCGCCGGCTCCAGGGTGAGCACCATGCCGGGCACCAGCGGCGTGCGGTCCGTCGCGGTGAGCGAGGGCCATTCGGTGAGGCGCATGCCCAGCCCGTGGCCCAGCCGGCCCCCGGCGCCCAGGTCTCCGGCCGCCGCGATCACCGCCTGCATGGCGTCGTGCAGGTCGGCCGCGGTGGCGCCGGGGCGGGCAGCGGCGCGGCCGGCCTCGGTGGCCTCGAAGAGCACGTCCTGAGCCGTCACGGTGTCCGCCGCCGGCGGGCCGAGGGAGAAGTTCCGGTCATAGTCGCAGAAATAGCCGTCGAACACAGCCCCCGTGTCGAGCATGAGCACGTCGCCGCGCGCCAGCGGGCGCTCGTCCGCGGGTGAGATGACATCGCCGTAGCCGCCCGGCCCCGCGCCGCCGGCGAGATAGGGCACCCAGTCCGCGCCCTCCTCCAGCAACAGCATCTGGAAGCGGCGGAACACCTCGGCGAGCGGCGTGCCGGCCCGTGCGATCTCTGGCACGCGGGCGAAGGCCCGCCCGGCGATGGCGCAGGCGGTGGCGATGCGGGCGATCTCCGCCTCCGATTTCACCTGCTGCAGGCTGTGCAGCACCGCTGTCGCGTCGCGGAAGCGGGCGTCCGGCAGGGCGGAGCGCAAGCGGGCATAGTCCGCGAGCGGCATGCGCAGCACGGTCTCCGCGCCCATCGGCAGGCCGATGTGGCCGCGCGGCCCGGCCAGGGCGCCCAGCGTGTCGGCAAGCAGGCTCACCCCGTCATCCTCCGGCGCGGGGGAGGCCCAGGTGCGGATGTCGCGGATCCAAGTCCGGCGCATCAGCGCCTCGCCGATCGACGGGATCACCGCGACCGGCGCGCCGCCGGCCGGCACCACGAGGAACCACGGCCGGGTCGGGCTTTCCCAGAACCGGGTGAGGAAGCCGGTGAAATAGCGGATGTCCGGCTCGGATGTGAGCAGCAGGGCGTCCAGCCCGGCCAGGGCCATGGCCGACTGGGCCCGCGCGGTGCGGACGGCATAGTCCTCGGGGGAAAAACCACGGCTGGGCATCTCGGGCCTCGGGGGTTCGGGGTGGCTCGGTGAGGGCGGAGGCCGCCGGGATCATGATGAGAGCTCGCGAACCCGGTGGGCACTGGCGCACGGGGCGGCAGGCGGGGCAGACGGCCACGCTGCGGACAATCCAGAGTGACATCAGGCGAAAGCACATTGGGTCTCGACATGTTCGGCAAGGAGTGAGGCCGTCATCGGACGGAAGGGACGGAAGGGACGGAAGGGACGGAAGGGACGGAAGGGACGGAAGGGACGGAAGGGACGGAAGGGACGGAAGGGACGGAAGGGACGGAAGGGACGGAAGGGACGGAGTGGGCGTGGGCGTGGGCGGGGCGCCGGCCGGGAAGCAGGCGGCAGACAGGCGGCAGACAGGCGGCAGGCGGGGGCGGCGCGGTCAGTCCGGGGCGGCGAAGCTCTCGGCGGAGGCGCGGCGCCAGCGGTTGGCGTAGTTCGGGTCCTGGCAGGTGCCGGCGATGAGCGAGCCCGCGGGGATGCGGGGGTAGGCGACATCGCCGGTCACCGTCTCGCCGTTCTTCTGGCGGATGTTGAAGTGGCGCGGGCTGAACTCCGCCGGGGCGGACAGGCCGGCGGCGCCGACCATGTCGGCCACGGCGCGCAGGGTGTTGCGGTGGAAGGTGGCGACGCGGGTCGACTTGTCGGGCACGTCGAGGGCGCGCTGGCGCAGCGGGTCCTGGGTGGCGACGCCGCTGGGGCAGCGGTTGGTGTGGCAGGCCTGGCCCTGGATGCAGCCGATGGAGAACATGAAACCGCGGGCCGAGTTGCACCAGTCCGCCCCCAGCGCGCAGGTGCGGGCGATGTCGAAGGCGGTGACGAGCTTGCCCGCCGCGCCGATGCGCACCCGGTCGCGCAGGCCGGCGCCGCGCAGGGTATTGTCCACGAAGGTGAGGCCCTCGACCAGCGGCATGCCGATGTGGTTGGTGAATTCCAGCGGGGCGGCGCCGGTGCCGCCCTCCTTGCCGTCGACCACGATGAAGTCCGGCACGATGCCGGTTTCGACCATGGCCTTGACCGCGCACATGAATTCCCGCCGGTGGCCGATGCACAGCTTGAAGCCGACGGGCTTGCCGCCCGAGAGCCGGCGCAGCTCGCCCAGGAATTCGACGAACTCCCGCGGGGTGGAGAAGGCGGAGTGCCCGGCGGGGGAGACGCAGTCCTCGCCCATCGGGATGCCGCGGGCCTCGGCGATCTCCGGGGTGATCTTGGCGGCGGGCAGCACGCCGCCATGGCCGGGCTTCGCGCCCTGGGAGAGCTTCACCTCGACCATCTTCACCTGGGGGTCCTGCGCCTGGCGGGCGAAGGCCTCCGCGTCGAAGCTGCCGTCGGGGGCGCGGCAGCCGAAATAGCCGGTGCCGATCTCGTAGATCAGGTCTCCCTTGCCGGCGCGGTGGTAGCGCGAGATGCCGCCCTCGCCGGTGTCCTGCGCGAAGCCGCCCAGCCGGGCGCCGGTGTTCAGCGCCAGGATGGCGTTGGCGCTGAGCGCGCCGAAGCTCATGGCGGAGATGTTGTAGAGCGAGGCGTCATAGGGCTGCGTGCAGTCCGGCCCGCCGATTCGGACCCGGAAGTCCCAGTCCTCGACATGGGAGGGGACCATGGAATGGGTGAGCCAGGAGAAGCCGGCGTCATACACATGCTTTCGGGTGCCGAAGGGGCGCTTGTCCTCCTCGCCCTTGGCGCGCTGGTAGACGAGCGAGCGGACCTCGCGGCTGAACGGCTCCTCGTCATGGTCGCTCTCGATGAGGTACTGGCGCAGCTCGGGGCGGATGCTCTCGAAGATCCAGCGGATATGGCCGATGACCGGGTAGTTGCGCAGCACCGAGTGGCGCGGCTGGATCAGGTCATGGATCCCGACCAGGCTGAGCACGAGGCACAGGAGCGCGATGATGGCGAAGCCGTCCCAGACCGGGATGAGCGCAAGCGTGAGAAGCGTGGCGAGACACAGTGCCACAAAGGCCGAGTAGCGGTGCATCGGAATAGGGTCCTTCCGGTCAGTTGGTGCGATCATGGCGCATGCGTGCAGGCGATGCTACCCGCACAGTCGTGAAGGCAAGGTGTCTGCCGGGCGCCCGGCCGGGGGGGCGGGACACGTCCCTCGGGGGCATCGAGCCCCCTCGGGCCGTGCGCGGCTGCCCCGCCCGGCGCGCGGGGCGGGACAGGGTGCGCCGGCCGCGCGCGCCTCTGCTCGCGCCGGAGGCAGGTGACGGCCGTGACGCCGATGGCCCGGGCGGTTCCCGGGGCCGGCCGGTGCCCGGACGCCTGACCGCGCGCGAGACGTGGCGCGACGGGTCATGGCGCGAATCGGGCCGGCGCGGCGTGGAGGCGTGGGCGCAGCGTGCGAACCGGGCTTGGGGCCGTTGCTGCGGCGTCCGGGGTTTGGGCGGAGTGTGGGCGTGGCCTGCCGGGCCAGGGCGCGTGGATGCAGCGTGCGAACCAGGCGTGGGGCCGTTGCTCCGGCGTCCGGGGTTTGGGCGGCGTGTGGGCTTGGCCTGCCAGGCCGGGGCGCGTGGGGGCAAGCGGCGCAGGCCGGGCGTGCGGGTGTGGCGCGGCGTGGCGCGCGGGTGTGGACGTGGATGGGGCGTCCGGATGTGGGCGGGGCATGGCGCGCGGGCGCGCGGGTGTGGATATGGATGGAGCGTCCGGGTTCGGGCGTGGCGGCGCGGGCGTGCGGATGCGGCTCCGCCCCGGGGAGGGTCAGCCCGTGGAGCGCGGCGCCGGCCAGTCGCGGGCGAGGGCCTCGATGGCGGCCACGCGGTCGGGGACCGGGGGGTGGCTTGCCAGCCATGCCACCACGCCGGGGCCGCGGCGGCCCGTGCTTTCGTCGAGCTTGCGCAGCAGGGCGACCTGCGGGGCGTGGCCGAGGCCGATGCGGTGCATGAGCGCGGCGCCATAGGCATCGGCCTCGAACTCGTCGCGGCGCGACAGGCGCGCGGCGAGTAGCGAGGCCAGCAGGGCCGCGGCCCGGGTGGCGATGATCGGGCCGATGAACGGGATGAACCGGCCGATCACCAGCCCGAGGATCAGGCGCACCGCGTTCTGGCCCAGGAAGTCCAGCCGGCGGCGCGGGGCATGGCCCAGGGCGAGGTGGCCGATCTCGTGGGCGATCACCGAGGCGACCTCGGCCGAGGCGATCTCGCCCTCCCGGTAGCGCCGGATCAGGCCGCTGGTCACGTAGACCCGGCCGTCGGGGCTGGCGAGCCCGTTGATGGCGGAGTGATCGTAGACGCGCACCTCCACCGGGCCGGTGCCCAGCGTCTCGGCCATGCAGGCGACATGGGCGGAGAGCACCGGGTCCGACAGCGGGGTGGACTTGCGCAGCAGCGTGCGCCGGGTGTGCCAGGAGGAGCCCTGCCACCAGATCCAGGCCATCGCGAGGGCCAGCAGGACGGGAAGGAAACGCAGCATCCGGGGGAAAGTCTCCTCGCTGGAAGGCGGGGGGCGGAGGTGCCCGATCAGGCGGCAAGCGGGGTTCGCGCGGTCAGCCCCCGGCGGTCAGCGGCTCAGTTCCTTCATGCCGGCCTCCAGGCCGGAGAGGGTCATCGGAAACATCCGGCCGGCGAAGATCTCGCGGATCATCCCGATGGACTGGGTGTAGCCCCAGAGCCGCTCCGGCACCGGGTTCACCCAGATCGAGGCGGGCCAGGCCTCCCGCGCGCGGGTGAGCCAGACGCGACCGGCCTCCTCGTTCCAGTGCTCGGAGGCGCCGCCCTTCACCGCGATCTCGTAGGGGCTCATGGAGGCGTCGCCCACGAAGACGCACCTGTAGTCCTTCGGGAAGCGGCGCAGCAGGTCCAGCGTGGCGGTCTGCTCGGTCCAGCGGCGGCGGTTGTCCTTCCACACGCCCTCGTAGAGGCAGTTGTGGAAATAGTAGTGCTCGAAATGGCTGAAGGCGCTGCGGGCGGCGGAGAACAGCTCCTCCACCACCTTCACATGCGGGTCCATCGAGCCGCCGGCGTCAAGGAACAGCAGCACCTTCACCGCGTTGCGCCGCTCCGGGCGGGTGCGCACGTCCAGCCAGCCCTGCCGGGCGGTGGAGGTGATGGTGCCGTCGAGGTCCAGCTCCTCATGGGCGCTGTCGCGGGCCCAGCGGCGCAGGCGCTTCAGGGCCACCTTGATGTTGCGGGTGCCCAGCTCCACCGTGTCGTCGAGGTTGCGGAATTCGCGCCGGTCCCAGACCTTCACGGCGCGCTGGTGGCGGCTCTCGTCCTGGCCGATGCGCACGCCCTCGGGGTTGTAGCCATGCGCGCCGAAGGGCGAGGTGCCGCCGGTGCCCACCCACTTGTTGCCGCCCTGGTGGCGCTCCGTCTGCTCCGCGAGGCGCCGGCGCAGGGTGTCCATGAGTGCATCGAACCCGCCCAGCCCGGCGATCTCAGCCTTCTCCTCCTCGGTGAGGTGCTTCTCCACCAGCTTGCGCAGCCAGTCCTCGGGGATGGCGTGGCCGGAGATCAGGTCCTCGGCGGTGATCGCCTCCAGGCCGCGGAAGGCCTCGGCGAAGGCGCGATCGAACCGGTCGATGTGGCGCTCGTCCTTCACCAGGATGGCGCGGGAGAGGTGGTAGAACCCCTCCACGTCATACATCACCACTTCCGCCTGCATCGCCTCCAGCAGCGCGAGGAATTCCCGCAGCGAGACGGGAACGCGAACCTCCCGCAGGGCGAGGAAGAAGGGGATGAACATGGCTCAGCCTGTGAGGAACGATTCGATCACGATGGTGGCCACGAGGGTGACCAGCATCAGCACCATACCATGCCCGAAGCCGTATTGCGCCCGGTCCATGCGGTTGCCGCCACGCCGCGCGGCGCGCATCCAGCCGAAGAGGAAGCCCAGGACGAAGGCTGCGGGCAGGATCATCGGTGCGTCTCCTCCGCCGCTCAGCCGGGGGGGCCGGGCGGTCTCATGTTTTCCAGACGCTGCTGGAGCGCGTCGAGATTGCTGTAGTCGGCCCCTTGCGCATAGCGGGCCCAACGCACCGAGTCGATGGCATTCGTGACCGCCTCGTCCGAACGTCCCAGGGCGGTGAGCGCCCCGGCGCGCACATGCAGCGCGTGCGAGATGTTGAGCGGGATGGCATAGGCCGAAAACACGGGCAGGGCGGCGTCCACCAGCGCCAGCGCCTCGTCCGGATGGTCCAGGGTGAGGCGGGTCTGCGCGAGGTAGAGGCGGATGGTCGCAGTGCGCAGATCCCCCTCGGGGAAGTGCTCCTCCAGGCTCTCCAGTGCGCGTTGCAACAGCCCGTCGGCCAGCGCCGGGCGGTCCGGATATTCCAGCGAGGCGAGCAGGTCGAGCGTGTAGGCCAGCCGGTGGTCGGGCTGGGGGAAGTCGACGGCGAGCTTCAGCGCCGCGCGCAGGGTGTAGCGCTTCATGTCGCGGCTCATCCCGCCCTCGAAGAGCGAGTTGATCAGGATCGTCCAGTCCGGCTCCGGCGCCATGGAGTGCCGGCGGGGCAGGCGGCGGCCATCGGGGTTGACGGTGTCGAGCACCTTCAGCGCGGCGGCGCGGGTCTCCTCGCGGCTCATGCCCGAGTGCAGCGAGGGGTCATAGAGCACGCGCAGGATCAGCAGGTCGAAGCGGGTGAGCGTGGCATAGACGTTGTCGTCGTTGAACACCGTCTCGGGCAGGCGGAACAGGTCGTTCGCCGGGCCCATGGCCTGGGCGATCTCCTCCTCGAAACACTCGCGGATCTCGTTTGGGGTGGAGGTGGAGGGGATGAAGATGGTCGCGCCGGTGAGGGATGTCAGATCCTCCCAGCGCGGCAGGGTGTTGCGGCGCAGGGCGATGGCGAATTCCGACCAGGTGAACAGCCCGGGCAGGATGAAGCACTGCGCGCCGGGAAACACCTCCAGCATCTGGCGCTTGGGCGCGAGAGTGACGCGGATGTTCGCGGCCTCCCGGGTGTCGGTGCGGGCGATGTCGAGCTCCGCCTCCGCCCGCATCCGGGCGATCAGCCGGTCGAGGTCCGGGCCGAACTGCTCCAGCCCGTCGCCCACCAGCGCCACGCGCACCGGCTCCTCGAAGCGCAGAAGACTGTCGAGGTCCGGTCCGTTCTCCGGGTGGAACACCAGGTCCACCAGGTCATCGGCGATGTCGCGGTTCGCCTCCTCCACCGGTCCCGGGGTGAGCGCCATGCCCAGGCCGGGCAGCGCCGGCGCGGCCAGCGGCGCGTAGGGCACCGAGCGCGCGCAACCCGCGAGCGCCAGCGCGGCGATCCCGACCAGCAGAAAGGGCCGAAGCCGCATGATCACCGCCCGTACTTGATGAAGGGCGTGAGGGTGCCGATGCGGTCATAGAGACGGCGCGCGGTGTGATTGTTCTCCTCGGTCGTCCAGTAGACGGTGGCCGCGCCGCAGGCGTCCGCATCGGCATAGACATGCTCGATCAGCGCGCGCCCGGCGCCGGTGCCGCGCGCGGCCTCGGTCACGTAGAGGTCGTTGAGATAGGCCCGCGCCGGGATCTCCCACGTGCTCAGGTGGTAGAGCCACTGCACCAGCCCCACCGGGCCGGCGGGCGTGAGCGCGAGCGCGCCGTGCATGCGCACTTCCGGGTCCATCAGCCGCGCCCAGGTGGTGGTGAACACCTCCTCGGGCCGGGTGGTGCGGTAGAAGGTGAGGTAATCGGTGAACAGCGCGCGCCAGGCGGCGTGGTCATCGGGGCCGAGCGGCCGGATCTCAAGGCTCATCCATTCCTCCGCGCCATGAAGGCGAGACGTTCGAAAAGGTGCACGTCCTGCTCGTTCTTGAGCAGGGCACCGTGCAGGCGGGGCAGGGCGTCGCGCGGGCTGGCCTGCAGGTCGGCCGGGGCAAGGTCCTCCGCCACGAGCAGCTTCAGCCAGTCCAGCACCTCCGAGGTGGAGGGCTTCTTCTTCAGCCCCGGCGTCTCGCGCACCTCGAAGAAGCGGGTGAGCGCGGCGCGCACCAGCTCGGGCTTGATGCCGGGGAAATGCACGTCGACGATGCGCGCCAGCGTCTCCGCGTCCGGAAAGCGGATGTAGTGGAAGAAGCAGCGGCGCAGGAAGGCGTCCGGCAGGTCCTTCTCGTTGTTCGAGGTGATGATCACGATGGGGCGCTTGCGGGCACGCACGGTCTCGCCGGTCTCGTAGACGTGGAACTCCATGCGGTCGAGTTCCTGCAGCAGGTCGTTGGGGAACTCGATGTCGGCCTTGTCGATCTCGTCGATCAGCAGCACCACGCGCTCCTCCGCCGCGAAGGCCTGCCACAGCTTGCCGCGGCGGATGTAGTTCGAGATGTCGTGCACCCGCGCGTCGCCGAGCTGGCTGTCGCGCAGCCGGCTCACGGCATCGTATTCGTAGAGGCCCTGCTGGGCCCGGGTGGTGGATTTCACCGACCATTCCAGCAGCGGCAGCCCGAGCGACCGGGCCACCTGCACGGCAAGCTCCGTCTTGCCGGTTCCGGGCTCGCCTTTGACAAGCAGGGGCCGCTCCAGGCGAATCGCCGCGTTCACCGCGATTGCGAGATCCCCCGTGGCGACATAGTCGGCTGTTCCGGAAAAGTGCATGCGGTCCATCCCTGTCCGTTTATGTTGCATTGCGGGGACTTCGATCCTATCAGGCTGCAGCCGCGTGACAAGTTCAGGCATGTAATGCGTGACAATCAACGGATTTTTAGGTAACCCAGCGGCCAGGGAAATCGCTCTGCTGCAGTGCTCGACGCAGGGACCGCAGCCAGATCGATAGAAAGGTCAGGTGGTGAGGTGCTGGGGATGAAATCTGAAGTAGTACTGAGTGCGGAATACACGCCGGCTGAAGACGAGCCCTTCATGAATGCTCGGCAGCGGGAATACTTCCGCCGCAAGCTTCTCGACTGGAAGGCCTCTCTGCTCGCCGAGTCCAAGGAAACCGTGACGGGAATGCAGAACTCGACGCGCAACATTCCGGATCTCGCGGATCGCGCATCGGAAGAAACCGACCGGGCTCTCGAGCTGCGTACGCGCGACCGTCAGCGCAAGCTCGTGGCAAAGATCGACAGCGCCCTGCGGCGCCTCGAGGACGGCTCCTACGGGTATTGTGAGGAAACCGGTGAACCGATCAGCCTGAAGCGTCTTGACGCGCGGCCGATCGCGACCCTTTCGCTCGAGGCGCAGGAGCGTCATGAGCGCAAGGAGCGCGTCTACCGCGACGACTGACATCGGGATCCGACGGCCAAGCGACACCGCCCCGGCCGGCAACGGCCGGGGCGCCTGCGTTCTGCCCCTGCCTCACCCCCACCCCCTCCGCCTTTCCCTCCCCCTCCCCACCATCCACGCGCCGCGGCGGCTTGCGACTTGACGCCCGCCCGCCGGCGCGCAGGATGTCCGCACCCTCCGCGAGAGAGGGGGTCCGCGCCGCGCCGGCCCGGGCAGGCCGGCCCGCGGGGGCGGCGGTCCTGGGAGGGACATCCGATGAAGCACGTGAAAGACATGGTCGCCGAGGCGAATGCGGTGCTGGACTGCATTCCCGCCGCCGAAGCCGCGGCGCTGCTGCAGGACCCCGGCGTGCGCCTGGTCGACCTGCGCGACGTGCGCGAACTGGAGCGTGACGGCATGATTCCCGGCGCGTTCCACTGCCCGCGCGGCATGCTGGAATTCTGGATCGACCCCGAAAGCCCCTACGCGAAGCCCGTGTTCCGGGAGGACCGGCGCTTCGTCTTCTACTGTGCCTCCGGCTGGCGCTCGGCGCTCTCCGCGAAGGTGGCGCAGGACATGGGGCTGCGCGTGGCGCATGTCTCCGACGGCTTCAAGGGCTGGAAGGAGGCGGGGAACCCCGTCGCCGCGTATCCCGTCCGGGAGGGATGACGCGGGCCGGCACCCGGCCGGACAGGCCTTCCCGGGACATCAAGCAACGAATGAGGTGAGGAAATGGACTTGTCTGCAGATATCGCCGCCGTGGTGACCGGCGGAGCCAGCGGGCTGGGCGAAGCCACGGCCCGGATGCTGGCGGCGGGTGGTGCCCGCGTCGCGATCTTCGACATGAACGAGGAGGCGGGGCAGGCGGTGGCCTCCGATATCGGCGGCAGCTTCGTGAAGGTCGACGTGGCCGACCACGAGAGCGTCGCCGCGGGCTTTGCCGCCGCCCGCGCCGCCCATGGCCAGGAGCGGGTCTGCGTGACCTGCGCCGGCGTGGGCTGGGCCGCACGCACGGTGGACCGCGAGGGCAAGGCGCATGACCCGGGCCTCTTCGCGAAGATCGTGAGCATCAACCTCATCGGCACGTTCAACGTCGCCTCCCAGGCCGCCGCCGGCATGCAGGCCGCCGCGCCCGTGGACCGCGACGGCAGCCGCGGGCTGATCGTGATGACCGCCTCGGTCGCGGCCTTCGACGGGCAGATCGGCCAGGCGGGCTATGCCGCGTCCAAGGCCGGCGTGGCGGGGATGACTCTGCCGATGGCGCGCGACCTGTCGCGGGCCGGGATCCGGGTGAACACCATCGCCCCCGGCCTGTTCCTCACGCCCATGCTCAAGGGTCTGCCGGAGGAGGCACAGGCGAGCCTCGGTGCCCAGGTGCCCTTCCCGGCCCGGCTGGGCGATCCGTCCGAATACGCGCTGCTGGTGCGCCAGTTCATCGAGAACGGCATGCTGAACGCCGCGGTCATCCGGCTGGACGGGGCCATCCGCATGGCGCCGAAATAGCACACTGCCCCGGACGGTGCGCGGGTTGCTGATTCTCTGTTCAATAACCCGCCGCCGCTTTCATCGTGCTTAAAATCCGGGCGACACAGGGGCGATTGTGTTGCATCGCGTCATGGTCAGGGGCGGTTGCGCGTTTTTCGAGCACTCGGCGGTTGCGTGATGAAACCGACCTGCTAGGCTTCTCCCAACAGGCCGCCATACGGCACAGGGATCGGCTCAAGCCGGCAGGGAGACATCGATTTGGCCAATACTTCGGCGCAGGACGCGTTCGTCGAGTTCGATCACGTGCAGAAGAGCTACGATGGTGAAAGCCTCGTGGTGAAGGACCTTCAGCTGCGGATCGGCAAGGGTGAGTTCCTCACCATGCTGGGGCCCTCGGGCTCCGGCAAGACCACCTGCCTGATGATGCTGGCCGGCTTCGAAACCGCCACGAACGGCGAGATCTACCTCAACCGCAAGCCGATCAACAACGTAGCGCCCCACAAGCGCGGCATCGGCATGGTGTTCCAGAACTACGCGCTCTTTCCGCACATGACGGTGGCGGAGAACCTCGCCTTTCCGCTGCAGGTGCGGGGCATGTCGAAGGCCGACCAGCAGGCCAAGGTGCAGCGCGCGCTCAACATGGTGGAGCTTTCGGCGCTGGGCGGCCGCCGGCCGGCGCAGCTCTCGGGCGGGCAGCAGCAGCGCGTGGCCGTGGCCCGCGCCCTGGTGTTCGAGCCGGACCTGGTGCTGATGGACGAGCCGCTCGGCGCGCTGGACAAGCAGCTGCGCGAGCAGATGCAATACGAGATCAAGCACATCCACGAGAGCCTGGGTGTCACGGTCGTCTACGTGACGCATGACCAGTCCGAGGCGCTGACCATGTCGGACCGCATCGCGGTGTTCAACGACGGCAGGATCCAGCAGCTCTCCACCCCCGAGGCGCTCTATGAACGCCCGGAGAATTCCTTCGTCGCCCAGTTCATCGGCGAGAACAACCGCATCGACGGCAAGATCCGCGCCGTCACCGGCAGCACCTGCGCGGTGGAGATCCCCGGCGGGCTGACGGTGAACGCCACCCATGTCCAGGGGGCGGGCGCCGGCGCGCCGACGACGCTCTCCATCCGCCCCGAGCGGGTGGTGATGTCGCCCGGGGACGGGCAGGTACCGGACGCGATCGACGGGCGGATCGAGGAACTCATCTACCACGGCGACCATATCCGCGTGCGCATGAGCGTGGCGGGAAACCCCAACTTCGTCGTGAAGGTGACCAACCGGCAGGGGCACCAGCCCCTCGCCGAAGGCAGCACGGTCAAGGTGGGGTGGGACCCGGCGGATTGCCGGGCGCTTGATCCGATGTCGACCTGACACCCCGAGGGGGAGGTCGGGTGCCGGGGCCGCACCAGGCTCCGGAACATGTTCAGGGCTGCGGGGGGCTTGCCCGCGCGGCCGCACAACAGGGAGATAATGCATGTTTCTGAAGAAACTTCTCGCCACGTCGACGCTCGTCGCGCTTGGGGCCGCGAGCGCCCAGGCCGGCGAAGTCACCGTGATGTCCTGGGGCGGGTCCTACACCAAGAGCCAGGTCGAGGCCTACCAGAAGCCCTGGATGGAAAAGACCGGCAACAAGGTGATCTCGGTGGACGCGGACAACCCGGCGACCCCGATCAAGCCGCAGGTCGAGGCCGGCAACGTCACCATCGACGTGGCCGACGTGGAATACTCCGACGCCGTGCGCCTGTGCGACGAGGGCCTGCTGGAGGAGATCGACTCCTCCACCCTGCCGCCGGCACCGGACGGCACCCCGGCCGCCGAGGACTTCATCGACGGCGCGCTGACCGATTGCGCGGTGGCGAGCATCGTGTGGTCCACGGTCTATGCCTATGACACCACGAAGTTCCCGGACAGCCCGCCGACCACGATGGCGGATTTCTTCGACCTGGAGAAATTCCCCGGCAAGCGCGGCATGCGCAAGGCGGCCAAGGCCAACCTCGAGATGGCGCTGATGGCCGACGGCGTGCCGGCCGACGAGGTCTATGACCTGCTGGAGACCGACGAGGGCGTGGACCGCGCCTTCGCCAAGCTCGACACCATCAAGGACTCGGTGGTGTGGTGGGAAGCCGGCGCCCAGCCGCCGCAGCTCCTCGCCGACGGCGAGGTGGCGATGACCACCGCCTACAACGGCCGCATCTTCAACGCCGCCGTGGGCGAGGGCAAACCCTTCCAGATCGTCTGGGACGGCCAGATCATGGACTTCGACCTGTTCGTGATCCCGAAGGGCGCGCCGAACAAGGACCTCGCGATGGACTTCGTGAAGTTCGCCACCTCCACCAAGCCGCTCGCGGACCAGGCCTCCTGGATCTCCTACGGCCCGGCGCGCAAGTCCTCCGGGGCGCTCGTCGGGAAGTTCATGGACGGCAAGACCGAGATGGGCCCGCAGATGCCCACCGCCGAGGCCAACATGAGCAATGCGCTCGTGAACGACTTCGAGTTCTGGGCTGACCGGGACACCGAGCTCTCCGAGCGTTTCAACGCCTGGCTCGCCGCCAGCTGATTGAACAGGGCCGGGGCACGCCGCTGCGCGCGCCCCGGCCGCATCCCCCGG